>JAZQML010000001.1:0-168267 GCA_045543395.1 Alistipes sp.
TTAGGCGTGTACGCGTCATTGCGAGTCTTGGTACAAGACGTGGCAATCTCCTCGCTTAAATGTAGGTAGGAGATCCCCACGCTCACTCCTTTCGCTCGGGATGACTTTCTGGTTTTACTCGCCTAAAGTAGATAATTCCGATAGAAAATGCAGAACGGACTTTTTGGGTCCGTTCTCTTTTTTTGTCCCGAATCGTAATATTCGAAAAAAATCACTATCTTTGTCGGTTGACACAACATAAGGCAGATAAAAGGAGTTTGAAATATAGTAACAACTTAAATTATAGGTAACTATTTAATGGAGCGAAGCGACAAGCCGCCCTTTTCCAAAGGGAGGTTTGGAGGGAATGTAAATACTGAATAATTCACCTTCATAATTCCTCCATTCTGCACAACATAAGGTAAAAAAACAAAGTTAAAAAGATAGTAACAACTTAAATTATAGTAAACATTTATTGGAGCGAAGCGACATGCCGCCCTTTTTCAAAGGGAGGTTTGGAGGGAATGTAAATACTGAATAATTTACCTTCATAATTCCTCCAGTTATACGAGTAAAGATAGAGAAACAAAGTTAAAAAGATAGAAACAACTTAAATTATAGGTAAATTATGAAGGTAGAAAACACAAAATTTGTTGCGGTAAACTATACGCTTACCGTTGATGGTCAGGTAGCCGACAAGAACCCGGAGGGACAGCCTCTCGAGTTTGTTTGCGGTGCGGGTATGTTGCTCCCTAAATTCGAGGGTGCGCTTATCGGCAAGGAGCCGGGCGATAAGGTTTCGTTCACATTGGAGCCGGCAGATGGCTACGGCGAGTTGATTCCGGAGGCTATCGTTGAGTTGCCAAAGACAATCTTTATGATTGATGGTAAAGTAGTTGAGGAGATGCTCTTCGTGGGCAATATCGTACCTATGAGCGACGCCGAGGGGCACCGTATGAACGGTATGATTAAGGATGTTAAGGAGGAGACTATCATTATGGACTTCAACCACCCAATGGCGGGTAAGACCTTGAACTTCGACGTTGAGGTTGTAGAGGTTCGCGATGTAACTCCGGAGGATCTTGCACCGAAGGGCGGTTGCTCGTGCGGTTGCGACCACGACCACTGCGGCGATGGCTGCGAGGGTTGCGGCGAGGACCACGAGTGCGGCGAAGGACACGAGTGCCACTGCCACTAATCAAAAGCCATATGAAGAATTTAATTCTTCATATAACACACAGGCTCCCTAATGGAGCCTGTGTTGCTTTTAATTAGTGGCTATGCCACCTTGTGTGTTACCTATCCCCCAAGCCCCCTTTCTGCAAAGGGGGCTTGCCGCTACACTCCATAACCTCAAAAAAAACAGGGCGTGTCCGTTGTGGAACACGCCCATTTTTGTTGCTCTACTGCAACAGATTTTAGATGTCGAAATCGGAATTGTCGTCGGCAGGCTCGTCGTCCGAGTCGTCGTTAGCCAACTCGTCTGCGCCCTTCAAATCGTCGTCGTAGTAATCCTTATCCTCATCCTCGTGCGAAGCGTCATCAATCTTCACATCAATCTTTACGAGGTAACTAATCTCCTCGGTTTCGAAAGGAACTGCAAAGAAAAACTCTCCGTTTGGCTTTGGAATACGCATCATATAGTCAGCGAAACCAGCCGGATAAGCAGCCTTAACCTCCTCCTGCAACTCGGGAGCCAAATTATTAAGGCTTACAACTAATCGTTTTTTTGTGCTTGGTGCCATCTATCTATATTTTATATTTTTGTTATATGGGTTTGTAATGGGAGCGAGAACATAGCGTAGACCACTCTCTGCGCTCAATTACGGCACAAATATATGGTAAGGAAACGAGTGCAACAAATTTTATTCATCTTTTTTTTCAACAATTCAAAATTTCGCTGTATCTTTATGCGGTGATATATAAATAAAGGTATGGTTTTATCGATTTACGACGAAATAGTTGGACTGCGTGAGGCTCTGCACCATCACAATCGCAAATACTACGTGGATAATGCTCCCGAGATTTCCGATTACGAATTTGACCAAATGATGCATCGTCTTATAGAGTTGGAGGAGGCACACCCCGAGTATGCCGACGAGAACTCGCCTTCGATGCGCGTCGGTAGCGATAAGACATCCGAGTTCCAAAATGTAAAGCACCGTTACCCTATGCTCTCGTTGTCGAACACCTACTCGATAGAGAGTTTGAACGAGTTTATCGAGCGCATCGAGAAGGAGGAGGGCGAAACGGAGTTTGTCTGCGAGTTGAAATTCGACGGAACAGCCATATCGCTCACCTACGAGGAGGGGCGTTTGGTGCGTGCCGTAACACGTGGCGATGGCGAGAGTGGCGACGATGTAACCGCCAATGTTCGCACCATCGGCTCCATACCTTTGACTCTTACTGCCGACTACCCTGCCGAGTTCGAGATTCGTGGCGAGATATTTATGCCATACGCCTCGTTCGAGCGGTTGAATGCCGAGCGTGAGGCTGCCGGCGAGCAACTCTTTGCCAACCCACGAAACGCTGCGGCAGGAACGCTCAAACAGCAGCAATCGGCGATTGTGGCAAAGCGAGGTTTGGACTGCACGCTCTATCAGATTGCATCGCGCGAGTTGCCGTTCTCAACCCATTGGGAGGCGTTGGAGTCGGCTCGTCGTTGGGGCTTTAAGGTGTCGGAGCACGCCCGAATTTGTCACTCTGCCGAGGAGATTCGTGCCTACATCGAATATTGGGACACCGCACGAAAGGAGTTGCCATTCCCTACCGATGGCGTAGTTATCAAGGTCAATGACTTCGCAAAGCGTCGTCGTTTGGGCTTTACAAGCAAGTCGCCTCGTTGGGCAGTGGCGTATAAGTTCAAGGCGGAGCAGGCACTCACCCGACTTACGAGTGTCGATTTTCAGGTGGGCAGAACAGGCGCGATAACCCCTGTGGCAAATCTCGAGCCTGTATTGTTGGCAGGTACCGTCGTAAAGCGAGCAACCCTCCACAATGCAGAGCAGATAGATGCTTTGGATATCCGTTTGGGCGATATGGTCTATGTGGAGAAGGGCGGCGAGATTATCCCGAAGATTACCGAGGTGGAGTTGTCGGAGCGCAGTGCCGACAGCAAGCCTTTTGAATATATCAGCAAGTGTCCGGAGTGTGGCACTCCGCTGGTGCGATACGAGGGCGAGGCGAAGCACTACTGCCCGAATCAGGGCGGTTGCCGACCTCAAATTCTCGGTCGCATAGTCCACTTCATACGTCGTAAGGCACTCGACATCGACGGCTTGGGTACCGAGACCGTAGAGTTGTTGCACGAGAGCGGACTGCTGAACAACATCGCCGACATCTACGACCTGAAAGCGGTGGATTTGGCAGCACTTCCTCGCTTGGGCGAGAAGTCGGCAGATAACATCATTCGCAGCATAAACACCTCGAAGAGTGTGCCGTTTGCGCGTGTGCTATTCGGCTTGGGCATCCGCTTTGTGGGCGAAACCACTGCCAAATATCTCGCAGCGCACTTCAAGAGTTTGGATGCGGTTGTGAACGCCACAAAGGAGCAGTTGCTCGAGGCGGAGGAGGTGGGCGACAAGATTGCCGATGCCATAATCGAATACTTTGCCGACGAGCAGAATCGCAAGATTGTTGAGCGTCTGCGTGAGGCGGGGTTGCAGTTCGAGGAGGAGGCAAAGGAGTTGCACTCCAACTGTTTGGAGGGCAAGAACATCGTCATCTCGGGCAAGTTCCTCGACCACACTCGCGACGAGTTGAAGGAGTTGATAGAGTTGCACGGAGGCAAGAATCAGTCGGGCGTATCCGCCAACACCGACTTTATCGTTGCGGGCGAGAATATGGGCCCTGCGAAGTTGCAAAAGGCGGAGAAGTTGGGCGTAAAGATTCTCTCGGAGAGCGATTTCATTGCACTCATAGGAGGGGAACAGAGTGCGTCGGAAAATAAAGCGACCGAAAATATCGTTTCGGAGGTAGAGGAGAAAAAGGAGAGTAATGCAATACAGGGAAGCCTGTTTTAAGATATAACGAGATGGATAGAGCAAATTTTCACGGATTGGGCGTAGCGTTGGTAACGCCATTTACAGCGAATGGGGCCATTGATTTTGCTGCCGTTGCAAAGATTGTGGACAATCTGATTGCAGGTGGCGTGGACTATATTCTTGTGCTTGGCACCACCGGCGAAACACCAACGCTCACGACAGACGAGCGCAAGGCGTTGATTCGCTTTGTGCGTGATCGTGTAGCGGAACGTACAAAGTTGATTGTGGGCATCGGAGGCAACTGCACCCGCGAGGTTGTGGCTTGTCTGAAAGGTTGGGATTTGAGTGGTTACGATGCGGTTTTAAGCGTAAACCCATACTACAACAAGCCTAATCAGGAGGGGTTGTATCAACACTTCAAAGCGATAGCCGAGGCTTCGCCACTGCCAATTCTGCTCTACAACATTCCGGGCAGAACGGGTGTGAATATGGCTCCCGAGACAATCGCTCGTTTGGCAAAAGATTTTCCAAATATCATCGGCGTGAAGGAGGCTTCGGGCAACTTGGAGCAGATGGAGCAGGTTAAGGCTCTCGCACCGAGCGACTTCCTCCTCATCTCGGGCGATGACGGTTTGACCGTCGAGGTTATAAAGCGAGGTGGCGTAGGTGTTATCTCGGTGTTGGCAAATGGCTACCCTGCCGAGACGGCAGAGGTTGTAAATCTCGCTCTCAACGGCAATATCGGTGAGGCGGAGCAGAAGTTGAACGCACTGAACGACATAGTTTCGGCACTATTCGAGGAGGGCAACCCTGTGGGCATAAAGACGGCACTCCACATTAAGGGCTTATGTTCGAACACTATGCGTCTGCCGCTGGTTTCGGGTAGCGAGGCGTTGCTCGCAAAGATGAAAATGTTGATTGCCGAGTACGAAAAGTAGTGCGATAGGCGTTATAGGTCAAAAAGCGTTATGAGAAAGTTTTTAGTCACACTGTTTGCGCTATGTTTGGCGGTTTTGGCAAGTGCCAAGACTCCGAACAACGACCGTATTTTCGCCGCCATAAACGATGTTGATTCGCCACTCTACTACCCTAACATTATGTTGCGATACAAGGAGGGCAAGACGATGACCGACGAGGAGTATCACCACCTCTACTACGGCTACGCCTTTCAACCATCGTACAAGCCGTTGGAGGTAAACCCTTCGATGAGTCGTGTGCAGGAGATTATGGCACGCATATCCATCGACACCCCTTCGGTTAGCGATATTGACGAGTTGATAGCAGCAGGTATTGCGGCAATGGAGCACGACCCATTTTCGCCTACACTGCTCAACATATTGGTCTACGCCTACGGCACTGCCGGCGATAAGGTGCGTGAGGAGGCGTATGCCAACCACCTGAACGGCATTTTACGCTGTATTGAGCAGTCGGGCGACGGATTGAAGGAGAAGAGCCCGATGCACATTATAATGTTCTCGCACGGAACGGACTACATAGCCTCCAAGAACATAAAGTTTTTGAAGGGGCAGATTATGAGCCGTACGGTCGAGTTTGTGCCATTCGATTTTCCTCGCAATAAGGTCAAGGGCTACTATTTCGATTATAGCCGCATCTATTGGAATAAGCCCGACAACTACACCTTCAAGCGTGAAAGAACTTGGCAATTTAACAATCTCAAACCACGAGAGTACAAGTAGAATTTATGAAGAGATTTACCATATTAGCAGTAGCACTTATCGCTCTCATTACGAGTTGTAAGCCCGATGGGCCAAAGGCGAGCGTAAACGATTTGCAGTTGGTTTCGGGCATTCGCGACCGCCAACTCGTATTGGAGGGTAGCGAAGGTTGCGAAACAACCTTCTCGTTCCACGCCAAGCACGATTGGGCAATCATAGACTATAAGGGCTTCGATTGCAACCCTTCGAGGGGCAGCAAGTGCGCCGAGGGCGAGAACGTGGTTGTTACTGCAACACCTCTGCAATCGAACAATAGTGCCGACACCATATTTTTGAGCGATTTGAACTTCAAGTTGCTCACAACACGCTTTGTCGGCATCTCGGCATATCAGTTGCCACAGATACGTCTGCCGAAGGGCAATAAGGTCTATGTCGATGCGCTGAACGAGTCGAAGGGGACAATAGAAATAGTATCGAGTGGCGAGGATATAACGCTCGTTACCGAGGGCAACATTACGGCAAAGTTGGGCGAAAAGAGGGATGGCAACAAATACACCATCACCATAAATGCCACCACTGACAACAACTCCGCCACCGACCAGACAATCGGAATTGTCGGTTTCGATGTTAATGGCATAAGACAGGAGAGCATAATCGAGGTTGTGCAGATTTCGGCCATCGTTTTGGACCGAAGTGAAGTTATGCTTCCGAGCAAGGGAGGCGGACAAAATATATTCACGGTAGAGAGCGATTTCGAGGTAGAGGTTTCGTACCTCTCCTCCGAGGCGTTTACACTCTCGCGCAACGGCAACACCTTTACGGTTACTGCAATGCGGGACAACAATGGCGCCACTATTTCGTCGTTAGGCGCGATTGAGGTAGCGTTGAAGGAGAACCCCGAGTGCAAGCGCACAATCGAGGTGAAGCAGCGCAATGGCAAGGCTCCGCAGACCATCATCGTGCATTTTATAGGCACATCGCTCAAACACTACTTCGACCACAACGTAAAGAAGATTATAGAGGCGTTGGATGGCGATATTCAGGGTAACTCGCAAGTGGTAATCATAAGCACCGATTCGTCGAACAAAGCAACCCTCTACGAGGCTCGCTACGACCATAATTTGGGCAGAGCGGTACAGGAGAAGGTTAAGAGTTTGGAGTTGCCTACACCCTACAACTCTGCCCTCTTTGAGGCGAATTTGCGCGAAGCATTAAACTTTGCTCCGGCAGAGAAGTACGCCTTGGTGGTTGGCTCGCACGGACTTGCGTGGGTGCCTAAAATTCCGTCGCAACTTATGGGAATGCGCCTCTCGACAATGGGCGTAGACCTCTGGAAGCGAAATAAGAATGCCGAGATGACTCGTCACCTCGGAGATAGCCCCGACACCACCCGCTACGACATCGACGAGATTGCCGATGCTATCGAGGCAAACAACGTGAAGTTCGACTATATACTCTTCGATGCCTGCTTTATGAGCAATATCGAGAGCCTCTACTTACTCCGCAACACCGCCGACTACATTATCGGCTCGCCGTGCGAGGTTATGGGTTACGGCTTCCCTTATGCCCGCATTATGAAGTATATGCTTGTCGATAACGGCACATCGTACAACCTCGATAAGATTTGCAGCGAGTATGTCGATTACTATAAGACCGAGGCTACAACCCATTCGGGCTGCGTTGCACTGACCGCAACTGCCGAGTTGGAGGCTTTGGCACAGGCGATGAAGGCAGTGAATGCGGCGGGTGTAAAGAGCGACTTCTCGCTCGGTAAGGTGCAGTACTACGAGGGGCAGTCGCCACACTCGTTCTACGACTTGGGGCATATTGTCGAGTTGTCGTGTGCGGAGAGTGCAGTGGCTGCGCAGTTTAAGACGCAGTTGGATAGAACTGTCACTTCGCGCTACCACACCGACCGCTTCTACTCGGCATACGGCAGCAACAACATCTACTACCACGACATAAACTACTACACGGGCATCACCACCTCGGCAATGGTCGAGCATTACCAGTACGATTGGCAACAGACCGAGTGGTACAAGGCAACGCACTAACGTGGTAGTGCTTTATACGAATAGGAACAAATAAGACTACCTTTGCGGTATGGAACAAGTTAGAGCAAAAAAGGCGTTGGGGCAGCACTTCCTGACCGACCTGAATATAGCGCAGAAAATATGCAATTCACTATCGGGTGGCACAGCCGAGAAGCCCGACCAAGTGTTGGAGGTGGGTTGTGGTATGGGTGTACTCACACAGTATCTGCTTCGCCGCGACGATATCGTAACCTATGGCGTTGATATCGACACCGAAAGTATTGAATATCTGCACGTTCACTACCCCGACTTTGCTCCTCGATTGCGTGAAGACGACTTTCTGAAAATGCCGCTTGCCGACTACTTCCCAAATGGAGTGAAGGTTATCGGAAACTTCCCCTACAACATCTCCTCGCAGATATTTTTCAAAATCATCGAGCATCGCAACCTCGTTCCCGAGTGCGTGGGAATGATTCAGAAGGAGGTTGCCGAACGCATCGCCGAGAAGGAGGGGTCGAAGACTTACGGCATATTGAGCGTATTACTCCAAGCGTGGTACGATATAGAGTATCTCTTTACCGTTTCGGAGAAGGTTTTTAACCCGCCACCAAAGGTTAAGAGTGCCGTAATCCGCCTCAAACGCAACGCCACCGCCTCGCTCGACTGCGACGAGCAGTTGTTCGTAAAGGTAGTGAAAGCGTCGTTCGGTCAGCGCAGAAAGATGTTGCGCAACTCGCTACGCTCCGCCTTTGGCGACTTCGGCGGTGCCGAACACCCATTCTTTACCAAGCGTGCCGAGCAGTTGTCGGTTGCCGATTTTGTGGAACTGACAAAGTGGGTGGCAGCAAACAGGTAGTAAACACATATAGATATGCGGTGGAGGAAACTTGTTCTATTAGCAGTATGTCTGATGTTTGGTGGGGCATATTTGCAGGCTGCCGAGCCAAAGGCAAAGTGCGATACGCTCTATATTCTTGGTGTGGGAAATAGTTGGACACGCGACTCTATGCGTTGGTTGAGTGCTATTGCCGAGAGCGCAGATCGCCCCGTGGTTGTAGGTCACGCCTACCTCGGTGGCTCAACCCTCGAACAGCAGTACAAAGGTGTTGATGACGAAACTTATGCCTACAAACACGGCAGAAAGCACCAAGTGGTACATAGTACCTATCAATATTGGCTCTACGACTGCACGGAGAATCCTCGAAAGACCCCTGCAAAGGGCTATAAGAATGGTCTTGCAGGTATCGGCGTAACACTTGAAAGTGTCGTTACGGACAAGCCGTGGGAGGTGATTGTTTTTCAGCCGGAGATTACTTTGCGCCGTTATATTAAGGAGCGAGGCGGCACATTCGATTTGAATCTGCTTGTCGAGCGTATCAAGAAGATGATGAAAGCAGAGGTTGCAACCAAGGTGCGTTGTGGCTTGATGGTGCCATTCTCCTATCCTGCGGGAAACACTGACTATCGCCAGAGTGTCTGCGATTGGTACAACAATGGTGTGCGCCCAACGAATCAGGAGGGGTGGAATGAACTCTACGAGCGTATTCACCACTATATTCAGAGCGAAATCAAAGAACTTGGTGCTGCTATGGGTAAGAACTGTGAGTTCTATGTGAATGTCGGTCAGGCTATCTACAATAGTCGCCATAATAAGCACCTCGTAAAGTCGGGCTATAAGTTGCAGCGATCGCAGAGCAACACTCACCTCTCGGAGGGCTTAGCAATGTATATCGCAAGTCTTGTCTACGCCTATACTATCCTCGATATTGAGCGTGAGAATGTAAAGTTCTATCCGAAATACTCGAAGGATGTGCAACTTACGGGCGATAGAGGTCAAACCGATATTATTACCGTAGAGAATACGCCGTTCCTCGCCAAGCAAGCGCGCAAAGAGGCGTGGAAGGCTTGCAAAGGCTCGAATAGGTAACTGCGCAGGATGTAAAAAACGTGCTCTGTTAGTAAACTAACAGGGCATTTTTTTGTTTTGTTCGGTTGGAATGTGTAAATTTGTATGCGCAAAATGGTTTTGGCTCTGATTTGTGGGCGGAAATCTCCATTTTTGCGTACAATTTGCAGAGAGATATTTCAAAAAAACACAATACAAAAAGATAAAACTATGGCAGAAAAGAAATTTATCACTTGTGATGGTAACTACGCCGCAGCGCATATCGCGTATATGTTCTCGGAGGTTGCTGCCATCTATCCTATCACCCCATCGTCGACTATGGCAGAGTATGTCGATGAGTGGGCAGCACAGGGCCGCAAGAACATCTTCGGCGAGATTGTAAAGGTTGTGGAGATGCAGTCGGAGGCTGGTGCTGCGGGTGCAGTACACGGCTCGTTGCAGGGCGGTGCTTTGACATCGACCTTCACAGCGTCGCAGGGTTTGTTGCTGATGATTCCGAATATGTACAAGATTGCCGGTGAGTTGCTTCCGGGCGTTTTCCACGTTTCGGCACGTGCTTTGGCTGCGCAGTCGCTCTCGATTTTCGGCGATCATCAGGACGTTATGGCTGCTCGCCAGACCGGTTTCGCACAGTTGGCGACTTCGTCGGTGCAGGAGGTTATGGACTTGGCAGGAGTGGCTCATATCGTGGCACTCCGTTCGCGTGTTCCTTTCCTTCACTTCTTCGATGGTTTCCGTACTTCGCACGAGATTCAGAAGGTGGAGTTGATGGACGAGGCTTCGCTCACAAAGTTGTTCGACCGTGAGGCGTTGAAGCAGTTCCGCGAGCGTGCGCTCAATCCGGAGAAGCCTGTAACTCGTGGTACAGCGCAGAACCCCGACATCTACTTCCAGACTCGTGAGGCTGCCAACAAGTTCTACGATGCAGTGCCTGATATGGTGGCAGAGACTATGGAGCAGATTTCGGCTATCACAGGTCGTGAGTACAAGCCATTCGTATATTACGGAGCCGAGGATGCCGACCGCGTAGTTGTGGCTATGGGTTCGGTAACCGAGACTCTGCGCGAGTGTGTAGATTTCTTGAACGAGCGTGGCGAGAAGGTGGGTGTTGTAACCGTACACCTCTATCGTCCATTCTCGGCAAAATACCTCTTCAACGTATTGCCAAAGACGGTTAAGACTCTCTGCGTTTTGGACCGCACGAAGGAGCCGGGCGCAAATGGCGAGCCTCTATACCTCGATATTGTAGATGCGTTCTATGGTCACGAGTTGCAGCCACATATTATCGGTGGTCGTTATGGTCTCTCGTCGAAGGATACTACACCGGCACAGATGTTGGCTGTATATGTCAATATGGCACTTTCTACTCCAAAGAACCACTTTACTGTCGGCATCGTAGACGATGTAACCAACCTCTCGTTGCCTGTTGGCGAGGAGATTTCGATGGCAAAGGAGGGTACTTTCGAGGCGTTGTTCTTTGGTTTGGGTGCCGATGGTACTGTGGGTGCCAACAAGAACTCTATCAAAATCATCGGTGGCTCGACCGATAAGTATTGTCAGGCTTACTTCTCGTACGACTCGAAGAAGTCGGGTGGTTACACCTCATCGCACCTTCGTTTCGGCGATAAGCCAATCACTTCGCCATATTTGGTTACCACACCTGACTTTATCGCTTGCCACGTACCATCGTATGTGGACAAGTACGACGTGTTGAAGGGTTTGAAGCCGGGTGGCTCGTTCCTCCTCAACTCGGTACTCGATGCCGAGGCTACTTGCGCATCGTTGCCAACCCATATGAAAGTGTTCCTCGCAAAGAACAATATCAACTTCTACATCATCAACGCCACCAAGATTGCAGCCGAGTTGGGCTTGGGTAGCCGCACTAACACCATTATGCAGTCGGCATTCTTCAAGATTGCGAATGTTATCCCATTCGAGAAGGCTGTCGAGGAGATGAAGAAGGCCATCTACAAGTCTTACGGCAAGAAGGGCGAGGATATAGTAAGTATGAACTACGCCGCTGTGGATGCAGGTGCTACCGCCGTAGAGAAGGTAGAGATTCCGGCAGAGTGGGCTTCGCTCGTTGCAGAGGAGGCTACAACGGTAGATTTGTCGCGTCCGGAGTTTATACGCAATGTAGTTGATCCGATCAACGCATTGAAGGGCGATCAACTCCCTGTTTCGGCATTCAATGGTCGTGAGGATGGTACTTGGGACAATGGTACTGCCGCTTGGGAGAAGCGCGGTATCGCAGTGAATGTTCCGCAGTGGGATGTAGATAAGTGTATACAGTGTAACCAGTGTGCTTATGTCTGCCCTCACGCAGCAATTCGTCCATTCCTCGCAACCGAGGAGCAGGCGGCCGCTGCACCGGAGGGAACAACCTTCAAGCAGGGCTTGGGCAACACCAAGGAGTATAAGTTCCGCATTCAGGTTTCGCCACTCGACTGTACGGGTTGTGGCAACTGCGTCGATGTATGTCCTTCGCCAAAGGAGAAGGCTCTCAAGATGCAGCCTCTGGCATCGCAGTTGGGCGAGATGGAGAAGTGGAACTATATGCACCACACTGTTGGCTACAAGAATATCGACCGCGAGAAGACCGTCAAAAATTCGCAGTTTATGCAGCCTTTGTTCGAGTTCTCGGGTGCGTGCGCAGGTTGTGGCGAGACTCCATATATCAAGACAATCACGCAGTTGTTTGGCGAGCGTATGATGGTGGCAAATGCTACGGGTTGTACTTCAATCTACTCGGCATCGGCACCTTCAACTCCATACTGCACCAACTCGAAGGGACAGGGCCCGGCGTGGGCTAACTCGTTGTTCGAGGACAACGCAGAGTTCGGTCTTGGTATGCACATCGGTAACGAGAAGATTCGCGAGAATTTGGCTTCGATAGTTGAGTCGGCTCTCGATTGCGAGAAGTGTTCCGACGAGTTGAAGGCTGTGTTGAAGGAGTGGTTGGAGGTTCGTCACCTCGCAGCCAAGTCGGCAGAGGTTGCTCCTCGCGTAGTTGAGTTGTGCGAGGCTTGCGGTTGCGATAAGTGCAAGGCTATCCTCGAACATAAGGACTTCCTCGTTAAGAAGTCGCAGTGGATTATCGGTGGCGACGGCTGGGGTTACGATATCGGCTTCGGTGGCGTAGACCACGTTTTGGCTACGGGCGAGGATGTGAACATTCTGGTAATCGATACCGAGGTATACTCGAACACCGGCGGTCAGTCGTCGAAGGCTACTCCGGTAGGTGCTGTTGCCAAGTTCGCTTCGATGGGTAAGCGCATCCGCAAGAAGGATTTGGGTGCTATTGCAATGACCTACGGCTATGTATATGTTGCACAGGTTTCGATTGGTGCATCGCAGGCTCAACTCTTCAATGTTTTGAAGGAGGCAGAGGCATACCCAGGACCATCGCTCATCATCGCTTATGCTCCTTGTATCAACCACGGTATTAAGGGCGGTATGACTCGCACACAGACTATCGGCAAGCAGGCGGTAGAGTGCGGTTACTGGCACTTGTGGCACTACAACCCACTTCTCGAGGATGAGGGTAAGAATCCGTTTGTTCTCGACTCGAAGGAGCCTGATTGGTCGAAGTTCCGCGACTTCCTCTTGAAGGAGGTGCGTTACACCTCGTTGCAAAAGACCTTCCCACAGGAGGCAGAGGAGTTGTATAAGGCAGCCGAGGAGAACGCAAAGTGGCGTTACGATGGTTATGTTCGCAGAGCAAAACTTGAATTCTAAACAATCTTGAACATCCCGACGTTTGGGGTGCAAAGAGTATAAAAATGAAGGGTGGTAGTAAAAATGCTGCCCTTCATATTTGAGTCTTATGAATAACGATATTATTGTTGCGCCGGCAACGGCGATGGGCGGTGCTATCGCTGTGATTAGGGTGAGTGGCACAGGCTCGGTGGATATGGTGGATCGTATTTTCCTCGGTAGGCAACCCCTTACCGAGGCGAAATCACACACCATACACTACGGCGAGATTCGAGATTATGAGCGCGTCATAGATGACGTTGTGGTGGCGGTGTTCCGTGCGCCACACTCCTATACGGGCGAGGAGTCGGTCGAAATTTCGATTCACGGCTCACGCTACATTGCGAGCGAGGTTATCCGCCTATTGTGCGAGGAGGGCGCACGTATGGCAAGTGCGGGCGAGTTCTCGCGACGAGCGTTGTTGGCGGGGCGCATCGACCTCTCGCAGGCGGAGGCAGTGGCAGATTTGATTGCGGCGGAGACACGTGCCGAACACGCTATCGCATCGACACAGATGCGTGGCGGCTACTCGAGGATGCTTGATGAGTTGCGCAATGAACTTCTCGATATATGCTCGTTGGTGGAACTCGAACTCGACTTCTCGGAGGAGGATGTGGAGTTTGCCGACCGCACCCAACTCGATAATATGTTGGACGAGGTGGAGGCTGTTGTGTGGCGACTTATGCAGTCGTTCCGTATGGGAAATGCCATTCGCGAAGGTGTGAGAGTGGCTATTGTTGGTAGACCGAATGTGGGCAAGAGTACGCTGCTGAACGCCCTTTTGCAGGACAATAGGGCTATGGTGTCGGATATTCCGGGTACCACACGCGATACGGTCGAGGAGAGCATTGTAATAGACGATATTCGCTTCCGTTTTATAGATACGGCAGGCTTGCGCGAGACTGATGATAGACTCGAAAAGATGGGTATCGAACGCACCGAGATGGCTATTAAGGAGGCGGATATTATAATATATGTAACGGACCCTTCGCAGACGAACCTCGAATTGCCGAAGGTGGACGAGCGACAGAAATTGCTCGTTGTGGTGAATAAGATGGATACGACGGATGAACGTAATATCGAGGGGGCAATATATGTTTCGGCACGCTACGACGAGGGAACGGACACGTTGCGCGATGAGTTGAGTGAGTTGGTCAATCTTGATAGCGTATATCAGGGCGAGGTTGTTGTGTCGAATATGCGCCACGCTTATGCGTTGAACGATGCTCATATGCATCTCAATCGTGCCAAGGTGGCAATTAAGGAGCGACTCTCGGCGGAACTTCTGGCGGAGCATTTGCGAGGCGCAATCAACGCCCTCGGCGAAATCACCGGCCGCATAACCTCCGACGACATCTTATCCAACGTCTTCAGCCGCTTCTGCATCGGCAAGTAACTAACGCCCACTAATACACACTAACAAACGCTAACGCCTACAAATAGCGACAGAAATTCCTACAAAAATAGACGAATAAATCCCGAAAGTTAGACTCGACTTTCGGGATTTTTTATGCTTTAATCTCTTTAACAAAAATATCTCGCCAAGTGTGCAATGGTGTGAAATGAGGTGCAATGGAGTGCAACGAGCTGCAATAAAATGGCGAAGAGAATTGTACTTTCTACTAAAAAGGCATTGATTGTCGGTGGCGAAAGTCGTTCACAACTTTTTTTTGCAAAAAAATCACCAATTCTCAAACCTTATCACAAACGCCCCTCTACTCTTAATATGAAAAGGTTACCAGATTGTTTAACTTAAAATTTTAAACCTATGACAATGCAAGAAAAAACTTTATCATTTGAGCAACTACCGGAGCTCATTCAAAATCTGGTAGAGAGAATCGAAGCGCTCGAAAAGACCGTTCGCGAGAAACAGCAACCACAGCCGCTTGAAGGAGAGCTGATGAGCGTCGATGATGTTTGCAAGATGCTTGGCAAATCGAAATCTGCGGTGTACCGAACGGTGAGGTGTCATGACATTCCGTTTATCCGCCAAGGTAACAGATTGTATTTCGATCGACCGACCATCAAGAAATGGCTCGAGAAGAAACAAAATATAGAGTGCATCACCAATATGGAGGAGTTCGAAAAGTTTATGACTCCCGACCCATGGCGCTACCGAAATCGACGATAGTAGAGTGGGTCGATGAATTAGGCAAAGATTTACAAGGCGGATTTAGTCCGCCTTGTAAATCTTTGAAATGTGAATATTGTTTAATAAGACTAAAATAAATCTTTCTGTTGAACTTTCTGACTTACTGTATATTTAGGGTATTGGTGTACTTTTCTAATATAATGCTTTACATCTGGAACACCATTCGCCTTTTCCATGATAATAGTTTCAATATCCGCAATAAGAATATCATTCTTTGCAAATGCAATCTTCTCCTTATCCATTCTATTCAAGAATTCTTCATCAGTCATTCTTGCACTAATGGTTCTATCATTTAATTTTACCTTCCAATATGCGGGCGTACTATCTAACACAGGCGAGACTACAATAAGTCTAGCATTGGACAACATATGATTCTCACGATCATTCTCATCTACGTCATCTACAACCAGTGTGCGCAAGACATTGTTTTCTAGAGTTTTCCTTTGAAGCTGTTTGCGTTCATCTGTATATTCCAATGTAAGTGCAGCAACCTCTTTGGAGTTTACCGTAGTCTCGGCAATAGAACTAATGGCTTTAACTAAGTCTTTGTTTTGCATTAGTTCACTACATTGGATATTTATAACTGTTCCATTATTTATATTGTACACAGTTATTTCGCCTTGGTTTCCTGACAATAAATGTGTAGCCACCACCGTAACGCCTGCAACAAATAATGGATGCTTAGCCAACTTCTTTATTCGTGCGTTAATCTTAAAGCTACCTTTTTCGAGAGCTTCAATATCTATTAATATTTGATCATAACCACATGAATAATACCTATTCAGTGAATGATTAAGAGTCTTAAATAAATCAGACGTTCCCGATAGATATTTTATTAGTTCTGTTGTTGAGATAGAATGTTCCTTAACTTCTAAAATAAGGTTGAAACACTCTGTGTCATACACCTCTAAGATACCATCTTTCTTCATAATCTTGGGAATTCATTAAAATTATTCCACGACAATCAATTTATATTAAAATAATCTTATCTCAAAGATACAAATTATTTGTCTAATATAAAAACATTTAAACCAATTATGTAATTTATACCCATTATTTTATATAGATATAAAACTTCGGAGGAACTTATTATTTATGTTTACACATTTTTATATGTTAAAATATCAAATGAAAATATAATGAAGTCAAATTGGGGCGACACTTGTATTAGCTTGATTCGAAAAAAATTTTATTCTCTCTATTCAAAATACCAATAATTTTATAACTTTGTACAGAAATAAATATATAAGACAACAAGACATTATATTTTATAGATAGAAATTTCAATGAAAGCGAAACCATTTGTCAAGTGGGTTGGCGGAAAAACGCAACTCATTGACCAACTAGAAGCAATGCTTCCAGCTGACTTTGACCAATGGGAGAATGTCACTTACATTGAGCCTTTCGTAGGCGGAGGAGCTATGCTCTTCTATATGTTGCAGACACACTCCAATATTCAGTCAGCCATTATTAATGACATCAATGAGGATTTGACTACTTGTTATAAGGTGGTCAAACAATCTCCACAACTCTTAGTAGACTCTCTCAGCGAGATTCAAAAGGAGTATTATTCATTGCGTTCAGAAGATAGCAGAAAGCAGTATTATATGATTATGCGTGCTGAGTTTAATACAAAAGCACTCGATCCGATACGCAATACAACTTTATTTTTCTTCTTGAATCGAACTTGTTTTAATGGATTGTACAGAGTAAATAAATCGGGTCTGTTTAATGTGCCTTTTGGTCGTTATGAAACACCAACAATCTGTGATGCTAACACAATTTTTGCCGATAGTGAGTTATTGCAGAAGGCTGAGATTTTGACTGGAGATTATACTCAAACGCTCGAATACGCTCGAGGTAATTCATTCTTTTATTTTGACCCACCGTACCGTCCATTAAATGCTACAAGTAGTTTTAATGATTATACGAAAGAGACTTTTAATGACTTAGCCCAAAAGCGACTGAAAGATTTTTGCGATGACGTGCAAGCCGCTGGTCATCATTTTATGTTGAGTAATTCTGACTGTCAGGACAAATTCTTTGATGACCTCTATATGCAATATCAAATAGAGAGAGTTTGGGCATCTCGAAGTATAAATGCCAACCCTAATAAACGTGGCAAATTAACTGAACTACTAATCAGAAACTACATGTAAAGTTATGGCAGCACATACCCCTGCAGAATTTACGACATTTATGTCGCAACTCAAAGAAACTAACCGGTCATTGGATTTCTTTTGTGATTTTGATAAGATTCATAGCAATGTAGATGATATAAGATTGAGCCTTTGCATGCTAAATAGTTTAATAGGTGTGGCAGATATGCGCAGCGCAGTTGAAACAATCTGGAGAAGGGATAGAACAGTTTTTAATGTAATGAATATTTTGATCGCTGTGCGTAGTGAGGGTAAAAAGAAAGTGCTCAATTCTATTGGAGAATGTATAACACTTGACACTCTATTCGAATCCATTGATGGTGTTATGGAGTTTTTAGAGAATACAGGGCTAGCATATGTCCTTCAAACTAGGAAAATCACAAACCTAGTCGACTATGTGTTTGGAGTAGAAACTGGTTTAGACTCTAATGCTCGCAAAAATCGCAGTGGTCATGTAATGGAAAATATGGTTGCTGAAATTTTTAATGAGAATGCCATAACATATCGTACAGAAGTGTATTCTAGCGAATGGTCTGAAATAACTGATGCATTAGGTGATGATGAGAAGCGTTTTGATTTTGTTATCGAAACTGAAGATAAAACATATTTGATTGAGGTCAATTTCTACTCTGAAGGTGGTTCAAAGTTAAATGAGGTTGCTCGTTCCTATTCAGATATAGCACCTAAGATTAATGCTGTAGATGGATTTGAATTTGTGTGGATAACAGATGGCATTGGATGGAACTCCGCTAAAAACAAACTTCAAGAGGCATTTAATATTATCCCGAGTATATATAACTTAACAAACATAAATGAATTTATAAATGGCATCAAATAAAGCATGGAATAAAATATTTCGTGATTATGGAATTAATAATCATGATTTTGATAAAGGTCCATTTGAACTAACTGCTAATCAAATAAAGAGATCTTGTCAAACTTTTACTGAAACTACAGATAAGGAACCACGAATCTTATGTAAACAAGATACTCGTTTTGATAGACCTGATGTTTTTGTCAAGAAAGGATTGTTTATTTTGCCCAAGAAAAATGGAACATATTATATTCTAAAAGGAGAAGGTTATGTTGATGTTCCTGATATAACGACACCAATCGAAGATTACGAAAGCAAACTTGACTTTGAGTTAGAGAGTTCGATGATTGGTGATTCAGAAATGCAGTTCTTGGATTTCGCATATGCAAATTCTTTAATTAGAACATTTATGAATGATCCCTCTCTTGTTTTAACAATTAGAGGTAGAAAATATACTCCTCCATTTTCTTTTAATGTGGGATCGAACTCTTTGGATACAGAAAGTGTCCAAACTGAGGTTGATGCAGGTTATGAGGGAAAAGAATCAATCGTTCTAATTGAAGCAAAAAACTTTTCGGCTACAAATATAATTATAAGACAATTGTATTATCCTTTTAGACAATGGAGTGAGAATACTACAAAAAAAGTTTATCCAGTATTCTTTGAAAAGAGAGTACTAAATAATGAAAATATTTTCTACATGTGGCAATTTGAATTTACAGATGTAGAGGACTATAATAGTATCCAACTTGTCAAATCTGGGAGGTATCGCATTAAAACTTCAAAATAAAATCTTATCACTATGGCATGTAATAAAAATCATTCAAATTTAGAGACAATAATGTTGTCCTTACCGACAGATCAAGGTGGGGTTGGGCGACACAAGTGTGCAGCATGTGCTTATGAAGCGGGTTATCAGGCGGGGTACAATCTTCATGGAGCATTAAGTATAGATAATGTACTAATGAATCTTGAAGAAAGTCAAGCAGGTGCGCAAAGACATAAAAGTCCCCATGCAGCTTATGCTTTAGGATATTATCACGGAGTGTGTCAAAGAACTATTGATGATAACAATAATAAATAAGTATAATGTGTACAAAGAATTTAAAATGGCTTGAAGATGTGAAATGTATTTATAATAAGCATATTTCTCCCCTTATTCGAAAACTTTTTGCCGTCCTCGAAGTTGTGTTTTATACAACTTTACCAACAATTATCCTTATTCTTTTTTCAATAATTGATAAAAATATGGATATTAAAAGTACGATTGGAAAAGAGTGTTATATTCATGGCGAATTTTTGTTATATTCTATAGCATTGTTAAGTTCTGCATATACAACAATGAAAGTATATAGAAATCAAAATACATCGTTTACTATCATTTTAATAATAGTACTTTCTATCTCGTATGCGATAACAATAAAAACAGAAGAAATTAGAGATGATGCTCTATTGTGGATTTCGATAATAGCTTCTGCTTTTAGTCTTTATTTCACTTGGCATGCAATGGGCTTAAAAAATATTAACCCAAAATCATTCCCTGAACGAGATAAAATTGCTTCTGAAGAGATTCAAGATGAACTAAATTATGGAGAATAATAATATGGACGGATATATAAATATTCCATGCATTCCTGCGATACAACCAATAGGTGAAATGTATGTATGCGTAATAGATTCCAAATTCCTACAAAAAATAACATACGCCGACGTAAGAAGGAATGAGCCAGAATGTCGGGATGTGGAAAAATATGTTGGAGTACAAAGAGTGTTAGACCCTAAAAGAGAAAAAGAAATAGGAAAGTATGTAAATTTTGCAGATGCTACTTTTCCTAATAGTATAATTGTTTGTTTGTCTTCGAAGGATGCAATATATGATGCAGAAAGCAGTACGTTATTTATAAAAGATGAGAAGAGTGTTGCATCTGTATTAGATGGCCAACATCGCATCGCTGGTTTAAAGCACTTAAATGAAGGATGTATATTTGATTGTATTGTTACTGTTTTTATTGATATAGAACTTGAAGATCAGGCTATTATTTTTGCTACAATAAATACAGAGCAAAAGAAAATTAACAAATCATTAGCTGCTGATCTTGCTGAATTTTATAATTCACGTAGTCCGCAACGAACTTGTCATAATATTGCTAGAGCTTTACGTGCCAATGAGAATAGTCCATTTTATGGAAAAATAAGTATTCTTGGTTCTGCTAAAAAGGAAAAGGGAGAATCAATTACTCAATATCAATTTGTTAAAGAATTATTGAAACATATTACAAGTTCTCCTTTGGAAGATAGAGATATATTAAAGAGAACAGATTTTTGGGGAAATAGACAAAAACTCATTTATACAAATAAAGAGTTAAATAAATATTGCCTTAGAGCTTTGTTCGTGGAAGATGAATCTGATGTAAAAATTGCACAAGTTATACTTAATTATTTTATTGCAGTAAGAAAAAAATGGCCAAATTCCTGGAATGAAGTTAAATCTAATAATATATTAAATAAGACTACAGGTTTTATCGCTCTAATGAAACTATTTAAGGATATATATTTGTCCATTAACAAGGAAATTCCTTCAATAAGCGATTTCTACTCAATGTTTGAAAACGTATCAATAGAGGATGGTGGTTTTACCAGACAGAACTTCCCATCTGGTGGAAGTGGGGAAAATGAGTTATATCAAGTATTTAGAAAATCTATTTTTAACACATGATTCCATCATATTATAAATCTACTAACAAAGACTTCACTCTCATACAAGGAGATTGCGTTGATACCTTATCAAAGTTTAATTTCGGTTTTGATATGGTATTTGCTGATCCACAGCAGTTTCTCTCTGAAGATGGTTCAAAGTTAAATGAGGTTGCTCGTTCTTATTCAGATATAGCACATAAGATTAATGCTGTAGATGGATTTGAATTTGTGTGGATAACCGATGGCATTGGATGGAGCTCCGCTATAAATAAGCTTCAAGAGGCATTAATATTATTCCATGCATTTACAATCTGACATCAATTCAGTCATTTATTAACGATAAGTTACAGTAGTTATGCCCCAGAATCCAGCAATGCCCCGCACAACAAAGGGACAACCTTTATTAAAAGAATTCCCTGTTAATGGATCCTTCTATATTGGTATCTACCAGGGTACTATTTCTGCTCAGGATATAATAATTAGGTATAGACAGAAGGAGAACGGTTTGTGGAGTAAACCCCGCACACCTAAGCACATACATTGGGCTGTAGATATATTAATAAAACAATATCAAGACAATCAAACTACAAATCAGTTGTTAGATTTCTTTATCGATTTATGGGATAATAACATTTCGCCTTGGCATACCAATGCGGAGCGAATGGCTTTTATAGATCCTACGACATTATTAAACGACGTAAACAGAGAGGCTGTGCAATATGTGGCTTTGGCGCAAAAAGGTGAATATAGTGTTAAGTTTTTAATTCTTTTAGCTAAGCTACTAATGGCACAGGAGAAAACTAATAATAATCAGGCATATATGTTTCGTCGATTATTAGAAGCTCTCAAAAACCACAATAATATATTCAAGATTGTCTCAACTGCTACTCATAGATAAATGCAATACTCATTTGAATCGAATAATAAAGATTTTACCCTTCTTCATGGTGATTGTCTAGAATTTCTTGCACAACTTCCAGACAACTCCATTGATGCCATTTTTGCAGATCCTCCATACTTCTTGAGTAATGGTGGTATTAGTGTGCAAAGTGGTAAACAAGTGTGTGTGGACAAAGGAGAGTGGGATAAGGGAGGAACGCCTGAAAGCATTTATCAATTCAATCAACAATGGTTGTCAATATGCAGAAATAAACTTAAAGATGATGGCACAATATGGGTTTCCGGCACTCATCATAACATTTTTATAGTTCAGCGGTGTTTGCAAGAACTTGGCTATAAAATTCTTAATGTAATTACTTGGCAAAAATCAGATCCTCCACCAAATTTATCATGTCGATATTTCAATTTTTCAACAGAATTGGTTATATGGGCAAGGAAACATGAAAAGAAGCCTCATAAATTCAATTATGAAGTTATGAAGCAACTTAATGGAGGAACACAAATGACTGATGTTTGGCGTATTCCTTCAGTGGGAATGTGGGAAAAAACTTGCGGTAAGCATCCTACGCAGAAAACACTTCGTTTACTTTATCGCATAATCTTGGCATCAACAAATAAGGGAGATACGATTCTTGACCCATTCGCTGGAAGTTCTACAACGGGTATTGCAGCAAATCTATTAGGTCGAAAATTTATTGGCATTGAACAGAATGATAGTTTCATAGAATTAAGTAAGCGTCGTCGTACATTACTAGAAAATGTGGAAGAAGCTGAAAAGCTTCTTTATAAAATGCGCGAAATGCCAGATGAAACAACGGTATTAGTTAATCATGCTCGCCCAAAGGATTATGAGTTAATGCTACAAAATGGTTTGTGTTATCTTCGAGCTGGAGATAGCAAGGGGTCGTTGCTAGTACAAAAAGGATTTGAACGATTAGGATATGTGTTGTTACATAGTAATGGACAAAACGCACAACTCTTTCCTTTGACTAAAAAGGGCTTTCAAATATGGACTGCAGAAAACCTACAAGCCATTGGTTTTACAGCAGAAAATGCCCCCTATTATGCTGTGATAAGATTTGATGCAAGCACTAAGATACCGTATAATAAAACTATAAATCTCAAACAGGGAGCATATACAACTGTCGCTAAGATCAAGCCATTAAGAGATTTTATAGATTTATAAAGATTTCAAAGTGCCAAATTCGAAATTTCAAAGTGCCAAAATGGCTCTTTGAAATGGCACTAAATAATGTTAGGCAGTTCGTGAGTATCCTCACGAGTTGTTCTTTTATAACCTCCTTCGAAGTGGTTAGCCACACTAACCACTTCGGTAAAAAGTCAGTTGGTTAGTCTCGCTAACCGACTACTAATTTTATCAAGTTGACTACAAATTGTAGTAAACTGCATTCCCAAAATCAGTTGTATTCAATCTGTATACAACTTAACATTCTACAATAGAAAGTGGACATTCACAACCCCCATAAACCATATCGAACATAAGTGAAATGGTCTTGGGGGCTATGTTATTATTTATCTATAATTTAACTCGTATTTTCTATGAAAAATTACTATCTTTGTGTCAGAATCAGGGCGCCAAGTGGCAAAAACGAGAAGTCGCCATTAGTCACAATTGCAAGGCTCAATTGATTCCCTTATTTTACCCACAAGTCTGCAACTGTCTGATTATCAGAGGGTTTTACTTTCTGCATCGGTAAGTAAAAGGACTTTATCACATACAATGTTATGCTAACCAAAACTTTAATATTTACATTTGCAGTTGCTCTTTTGTGTGGATGCTCGGGCAAAAACACAAAAAACAACGATATATACGAACGTGATAAGTTTACAGCAACTTATAAAACGTTGGATGAGGCCGAGTCCAAACTCATAGATGTGCTTAAATCAAAGTATGGAGGCCCCGACGATTATCCTACGGTGTTAGAAAATAGGTGTTATGACGAGTTGATAGATTTCGTCATAAAAGAGCCGCTAACGATTGACTACCCATTTGACAAGTTACAGAGTGAAGGATATGCCAATATAGTCACATCCGAAGATGGAAACCTTCGTTTATACTACTGGAACAATGAGACCGGTGGCACTTGGATATTTTGGAGCAACATCTGCCAATATCGTTGTGGCGACAAAGTTTATGCGTATGAAGGCTCTATCAGCAACGTAAAATATGGCAATCAACTCGAAAAAAGCGAATGTGATAGTAATTGTGCAATACTCGGCATTAAGACAATCTACGACAAGTCTAACGCTCCGATATACTTGGTTTACACCTACGAGAGGTTGTCCAGTAATTGGGGGTATAGAAGCATTGAGGCCGTACAAATCAAAGATGGCAAATTGGTTGCCGCCCCAATCTTTCGAGGTGGAATTGATTCGGAGAATTTTGATGCCGCAGCGGATCCCATACCTCAACAATGTCATCGTGGCACAGAGTATTTTATCGCAGATTGGTATTTCATAACCAACTATGGCGAAGGTTGGGACTGGCTGTTCCAATACGACGAAAGAACTGATATCCTGTATATTCCGCAAACAATGCCCGATATAGCAGACCTAACCGACCGCTATTCTCTATATCGCAATTACGATGGATGTTTGCAATACATAGGTACGGATGGAGGCTTTTGGCTTCATCCGACAATTCGTAGTTTCAAGAATCTGGAAATACTCTTTGATACAAAAGATTATAGAATTAGAATAGACTGTATGTTCGATGACACATACCGATACGCCTCGTGGAGCAATAATCGAACTATGGAGGATACACCCGATACAATTCTTTATAATGGAGTTTATGAGGAGGATAGTAATGTGTATCGTTTCAGAAATAACAACTACGAATATATTGTCAGCACGAAAACAGGTGTTATTGTGAAGCACAAAGGCAGGACTATTCTTTCACAAAGTATAAAAGGTATTGATATGTAGATCGGGCAACTCCATAAGGAGATTTCCTCGGCCTGTGTCAAGCCTTGCAATGACAGACACACCTAAAGTAGATAATCCGTAACTTATAGCAATAAGATGGGTGCTCGCAAAACGACACCCATCTTATTTGTGTAAAATTGACCTGCCAAAACCTCACTACAACGACTTCACATACGCTCGACGACGCTTATGCTGAATATGATCGAAATCGGCAAAGTTGGCTAGACTTTTATGGTTGGTTTCGAGGATGGAGGTGGTCTCAACTCGCTGGATGCCATACTTCACGAAATATGGTGTCATCTCGTTGAAAATAAGGGCAGTGAGTCCTTTGTCCTGATAGTCGGGGCGCACGGCAATAAGGAGCAAATCGAAGTCTGTCATCCGCTTCGCCTTCAATGCTTTGATAAGGTGATACCATCCCAACGGAAAGAGGTGTCCGCCACACTTTCGCAACGCAGCCGAGAGCGACGGCATACCCAAGCCCACAGCCACAATCTCGTCATCTTCGTTTGCCACCATTGTTACAAAGTCGAAGTTGAGAATCGGGAAGTACATCTGGCAGTAGTATTTCTTCTGACGCTCGGTCATCGGCTGGTAGTTGTATAGTTTCTGGTAGGCGGCATCCAACACATCGAAGTAGGTGTAGCCGTATCGTTTTTTCAACTCCTTGGCACTCTTAACTTTCACGGTGCGGAGGTTATATCGCTTCTCGACAATCTGTGCTACACGCCTCATCTTCTCGGGGGCCTCCGTCGGCGGAGTAATCTGATACTCGATCCAATCTGCCTCCTTCTTCAAACCATAACGCTCGTAGTGGGCAACATAGTAGGGGTGGGTATAGAGGCTCGCCATAGGTGCGTTGTAGTCGAAACCCTCTATCAGCAAACCCTGATGGTCGAAATCGGTAAAGCCGACAGGACCATTGAGGTGAGTCATTCCCCTATCTCTACCCCACTCGGCCACACGGTCCAACAACGCTTTGAACACGTCGTAGTCGTCCACGAAATCGAACCAGCCAAAGCGGCACTTTTGCACGTTCCACGCCTCGTTGGCACGATGATTTACGATGCCGACAATACGCCCCACGATTTCGCCCTTGCGATACGCCATATAGATAACGTAGTCGCACACCTCGAGTGCGGGGTTACTCTTTGGGTCAAAGGTGTTTATCTCGTCGATGAATATCGGTGGACAGTAGTTGGGATTGCCTCTAAATAGGTCTATTCCGAACTGCACAAAACGGCGCAAATCACGCTTTGACGCCACCTCTTTAACTACAATTTCGTTTGGGTTTGGTGTTGCCATATTATATAATTAGTGCAACGCAAAGGTAGAAAATTTATTAAAGAGAACAAAGAAAACAAACATTTTTGCCACCTCGGCATCGTCGGTTGCGATTTTTTACTAACTTTGCTAAACAAAACTATTCGTCAATGGCGGGAACTCCAAAATATGACTATCTCGTTGTCGGTGCCGGTCTATTCGGTGCAGTAGTGGCATATCGCGCCCATAAGGCGGGTAAGCGGGTGCTTGTCGTGGACCGTCGCAACCACATTGGTGGCAACGTCTACTGCGAGAAGCAAGATGGCATATTTGTGCACAAATATGGGGCGCACATATTCCATACATCCAACAAAGAGGTGTGGGATTTCGTAAATCAATTTGTTGAGTTCAAGCCATTTACCCACACGCCACGAGCAAACTACAAGGGCGAGATTTATCCGCTGCCGTTCAACCTAAACACCTTCGAGGCGTTGTGGGGCGTGCAGACGGCAGAGGAGGCAAAGGCGAAAATCGAGGAGCAGCGACTGCATCTCGAGAGTGAGCCTCGGAATTTGGAGGAGCAGGCACTCTCGCTCGTCGGCAGAGATATTTTCGAGAAGTTGATTAAGGGCTACACCGAGAAGCAGTGGGGGCGCAGTTGCAGGGAGTTGCCGGCGTGGATAATTCGCCGACTGCCACTACGCTTCGAGCGCAACAACAACTACTTCAACGACACCTATCAGGGCATACCCGTAGGCGGCTATAACCCACTGATTGAGGGGCTTTTGGAGGGCATTGAGGTACGACTTGGAGTAGATTATATCGCTTTGCGCGAGGAGTTGGATGCGCAGGCGGAGAGGGTTGTCTATACGGGCGAGTTGGACCGCTTCTACGGCTACCGCTTCGGGCGGTTGGAGTATCGCTCTCTACGGTTTGAGGAGCAACGCCTCGAGCAGAGCGACTTTCAGGGCGTGGCGGTGGAGAACTACACCGATGTCGAAACCCCGTTCACACGCATCATAGAGCATAAATATTTCGAGGATAGAGGTGCCGAGCATACCATTATTACGCGCGAGTACCCTATGGAGTGGCACGAGGGTGCAGAGCCATACTACCCTATCAACGACGAGCGCAACACCTCGCTCTATGCCGAATATCGCGTACTTGCCGATGCCGAGACGAAGTATTTGTTCGGCGGTCGCTTGGCAGACTACCGCTACTACGATATGCACCAAGTGGTGGAGAAGGCACTAAAATTGTTCTGACGGAGCGATTTTTGCACTATCGAGGAGCATATCCGACGAGGAATTTTAGATTTTTTGCAGTTTTTTTGCGGAAAAATTTGCAGATTAAAATTTTTGCGCTACCTTTGCACTCGCAATACAGCAATGGTGGATTCATCTAAGGGCTAGGATACCTGCCTCTCACGCAGGACATAGGGGTTCGAATCCCCTATCCACTACAAAAGCAAAGCGGTTGATTTTCAACCGCTTTTTTCTTTTTCGTGGATAGGGAATTCGGTCAGCGTGTGGCGCCTCGGCTGACTTGTCTGCGGTCAGTTGTCGTTTGCTTGCGCAAATCTTCGTGCTTGTTGTGCGATTGTGGCTGAAAATGAATTTTCGCCCCATCGCCCATCAACCCCGACAATCTCTGATTGCGACAACCGCTCTTGGTCTGCTCTCGGCTTCTGTCGCCGTTCAAATCCCAATATGAGAATATGCCCCGTGTCGAGCGGAGGGGATTGGTCAAAAAAAGCCTGTCTAACAAGCGAAATGTTATGTAAGATGATATTTATGACCAACTCTCATACCCCTCATCTTTACACAAAATATTATCTAAATTTTTTTCTTGAAAAAATGATGTAATTATCAAATTTTTTATATCTTTGTATAAGACAAACAGGACTTAAAAGGCAAAATCCCTCCCCCGATTTTTTCGGGGGGGGGGGGATTTTGAGGTTTAATATATTGAGTATCAATACATTACAACTATAATATCAACCTAAAACCAAAACTTATGATTCAAAACTTACTTCAAAAGTTTAGGGTTATGACTGCTGTAATTCTTGTTGCACTATGTGCGCAGGTGAGCGGCAACGCATACGCCCAAGGATCAAGTGCAGCAACTGCCAAGCGTGTTACTGTATCGGGTGCTGTTGTTGATGCGACGGGACTTCCGGTCATCGGAGCCACCATCGTCGACAAGAGCAATGAACTCAATGGTACCAGCACCGATCTCGATGGTAAGTACTCACTATCCGTAGCAGCCGATGGAGCCATCGTTGTTTCATTCCTCGGATACGAAACACAGACATTGGCTGTAAACAATCGTACATCTATCAATGTTACCCTCCAACAGGGTGCAGAGGATATCGATGCTGTGGTTGTAGTCGGTTACGGTACTCAATCCAAAAAACTCGTCAGTTCGTCTATCGCAAGTATGAAGATGGACGACATCACACGAGGTGCGGAGGTGGACCCAATGAAGTCGCTCCAAGGTCGTGTTACCGGTGTGAGCGTATCGAACTCTTCGGGTATTCCGGGCTCATCGCCTAATGTTATTGTTCGTGGAGTTAGTTCCATCTCCGGTAGTTCGGCTCCGCTCTATGTCGTGGATGGTATTCCTGCGGAGTCCTATCCTAACATCAACGCCAACGATATCGAGAGTATGGAGGTGTTGAAGGATGCTTCGGCAACCGCAATCTACGGTTCGCGTGCCAACTCGGGTGTTATCATCATCACAACCAAGTCGGGCGCAAAGGGCAAGACAAATGTGAATGTCGAGGGTTACTGTGGATTTGCGCAGGTGGCGCACGATATTCCAATGGCAAATCGTGAGCAGTACATAAATGTGATGCAGACTGCCGTAGACAACTACAACGCCCAGATGAACCAATTTAAGCAACTCTATATTCCGAATAATACCACCGACTTCGATTGGGTTGGAGCCATCTCTCGCAGATTTGCTCTTCGCAGTGGTGCTACTGCCAACCTTTCGGGTGGTAACGACAAGACGCTATTCTACGTCTCGGCGGGTTTGGAGCAGCAGGATGGTTATCTCAACACAACCTCGTTCCACAAATATACGGGTCGTGCAAAGTTCTCGCACCAGATTGCGAAGTGGCTTAAAATGAATCTCAATTTGTCGGGTGCATACGCTCGCTACGATCAAGTCGAGGAGACCGATGGTTCGCTCAAAATCTTACGAGCAGCCCGAGAGGAGCCACCTTGGTTTGGTCCATACAACGCTGACGGCTCGTATCGTGTTATGAGTGAGCACGGTTTGACTCGCCACAACCCTGTGATGATGATTAACGAGGAGGAGTACTACACCAAGAAGTATCAGTTGCAGGGAACTATCAGTTTCGAGGTGCAACCGATAAAGGGTTTGAAGTGGCAGCCATCCATCAGTGGTTACAGCATATTCGACAGAGTAAACAAAAAGATTACCGAGAATCACACCGACCGTCGCTATCACGCCGATTGGAGTGCGCTCTCGCAGCAGAAGAACAACTCGTTCCGCTACGTTATCGACAACATCATCTCCTATAACAACGATTGGGATCGTTTGTTGTACTCGGTAATGGCAGGACACTCGTTCGAGCACTATCAATACGATACCTTTGGTGCGAAATCGGACAACTACGCCAATGGTGCATTCCCTTCGTCGAGTTTCGACCTCATCACTTCGGGTACGCAGATTTACGCCGGCTCGATTGGCTTCAACGAGTATGCTCTCGAATCGTACTTCTTCCGTGGCGCATTGAATTGGGACAACAAGTACATTCTCAACTTCTCGTTCCGTGCCGATGGTTCGTCACGTTTCCCGAAGAATAATCGTTATGGTTTCTTCCCTGCCGGCTCCATCGCTTGGATTCTCTCGAACGAGGATTTTATGCCAAAGGATTCGGCTCTCAATGAGTTGAAGATTCGATTGAGTGCCGGTCAGACAGGTTCGATGGCAGGTATCGGCAACTGGGCAGCAATGTCGTTGGTTTCGGCCGGTGCATCGTACAACGGCTCGGCAGGTATGCAGATTTCGAGCGTTGCACAGAATATCAAGTGGGAGAAATCTACCAAATTCAACCTCGGTGTTGATTTTGAATTGTTCGATGGTCGCCTTTATGGTACTGCCGATGCCTTCTACTCGCGTACAGACGATTTGCTCTACGCAAAGCCGGTGGTTTCGACAACAGGTTTCACATCGCTCACCTCGAATATCGGTTCGATGGACAATGTCGGAGTTGAGTTCAACATTGGCGGTCGCGTAATTGACCGTGCATTCAAGTGGGATTTGAGTGGCAACCTCTCGTGGGGCAAAAACCGACTCATAAAACTCCTTGACGATACCGATATTATCGTTCAGACGGCAAACTCACTCTACGGAGGTAACAAGCACGCTATCATCACAGGTCAGCCAATCTCTACTTGGTATATGCTCCGTATGGAGGGTATCTATCAGTACGACCACGAGGTGCCGGAGAAACTCTACGCAAAGGGTGTTCGTGCAGGCGACGTGAAGTACTACGATAAGAATGGCGATGGCGACATCAGCGACGAAGACCGTGTAATTTGCGGCAAGGCTACTCCTGATGTATTTGGTGGTATCACATCGAATATGTCGTGGAAGGGCATCGAGTTAAACATCTTCTTCCAATACTCTATCGGAGGTAAGATTTTCTCTGCTTGGCGAGGTTGCGGTCGTGAGGGTACCGAGAATATGGGACTCTCGTCCGGCTCTGTGGCTATTCCTGAAGAGGGTAAGTCGAAGGAGACATCGTACTTCAATGTAAGCCGTCAGGCGGCACTCGAATATTGGCGTGGTCCGGGTACCTCCGACACTATGCCTCGTCCTATCATCTCGGGAGCGCACACAGGCTACGATGTAGATTACAACCTTCTGACATCATCTCGTTTCCTCGAAGATGCCTCGTACTTTAAGGTTAAGTCTATTACTTTGGCTTACAACCTCCCTAAAAAGTGGATGGATAAGGCAAAGATGCGTGGTATAAAGGTATATTTCACCGTGGATAACGCCTTCTGTATAACCAAATACTCGGGCTACGATCCGGAGGTTTCGATGAACAGCAACCCTGCGAATGCCAACTATGGTACCGATTTCGGTTATTCGCCTACAATGTGTTCATTCCTCTTTGGTGCAAACATCAAGTTCTAACTTTTTTAGAGATATTCAGATATGAAAAAGAGTCTAATTTTATCCATTATATGCGTTGCGGCACTTGCAGTGTCGGGCTGTTCGTCGATGCTCGACGATGTGTCGCCAAAGCACGCTATTCCTACCGACAAACTCTCGGAGGATGACCTCGGTCGTTTGACCAATGGAGTACTCTACAATATGGAGAGTTTCACCCAGAGTTTCTGGACCGATGGAGATCTTCTCGCCGAGAACTACATTGCAGGTCCCGGTGGTTTGGAGGTTATGCCACACGACTTGACTGCGACTCCGTCGTCGAGCACAGCCAAGAGCCGTTGGCAAAAAGCCTTCACTACACTCTACGATGTAAATTCATTGCTTATTTCGGCAAACGCATCTTCGAATGCTGCCGCAAAGGAGGCAAAGGGCACGGCTCTCTTCTGCCGAGCATACATCTACTTCAATCTCACCATCCGCTATGGTTGCGTACCATTGCTCACAACCACCACAAACGATATTGTGCCTTTCGAGATTAGCGATGCACATCAGGCAAAGGTGTGGGCGCTCATCATCAAAGACTTGGAGGATGCCGAGAAGGAGTTGAGTACCTTCCACTCGCCATACTACCCTTCGAAGGAGGCTTGCTGGGCTATGCTCTCGAAGGTCCATATGTGGATGGGCAATAAGGCAAAGACGATTGAATATGCCGACAAACTCATCGGCCATAAGTCGTTCGAGTTGAGCGACTCATCGGTTGAGTACGCCTCGATGTTTATTGCGAACAACACCAGCAAGGAGGTTATCCTTGCGTGGGCTAACAAGCGTTCGTCGGGTTTCCTCACATTGTGGGAGGCTATCAACGATGTTGATGGTTCGTGGAACTACTCGCCCGCAGCGAAACTCCACTCGTCGCTCTTCAACGATTCGTCGTATGCCGGAGGCGACTACCGTTATGCTCCGACTTTCAAGGCCGACGACTCACTTCCAATCATCAAATTCCCTAACGGAAACGATGCGCTTGGTCAGTTCATCAAGAACGAGAACGCTTCGGCTTCGCCATTGATGGTGCTGCGATTGGCTGATGTATATCTGGCAAAGGCGGAGATGCAGGGCAGTGTCGAGGGCTTGGCTACGATGAAGGCCTTTATGGAGCGTCGTTACAGCAGTGTAACCTTGCCTGCAACGATGACCGACTCGGAGTTTGAAAACCTCATCCTCGATGAGAATCAGCGCGAGTTCTTCGCCGAGGGACATCGTTGGTTCGACATCAAGCGTTTGGGCCGCACCGACCTCTACAAGAATTGGGCGGGCGACTATCTGTTGAATTGGCCTATTCCGCAGGATGAGCGCGACTTGGCAGGTCACAGCAACTACCCACAAAACGAGGGTTACACCGAGTAATGATAAATATACTTATACATAATATATTAAAAACCATTAAACTAATCTAGCAATGAAAAAGTTATTTTTTGCAACGATTACAGCCATTGCAGCACTACTCTGCGGCTGTACTCCTGACAGTGGAGAAGGCGGCGCATTGTACGCAGACTTCACAATCAATCCAAACCCTTGCTATGCAAGTGAGGTTGTAACATTCACCAACACTACCAAGGGTGCAAAGAGTTGCTCGTGGGCGATTATCGACATCGACACAAACAGCACAATCGACGAGTTGGCAGGTGAGTTGGTAGGTGGCAAACTGCAAGCCACATACAGTTTTATCTCGAACGGTACCTATCGTATCAAGATGACCGTATCGGATGGCAACTCGACAGTTGAGAAGGTTAAGATTCTCGTTGTAAACCCTGCCAAGTTGGAGGATACAGGTAATCTCGTACTCAACTGGTGCGGTAAGATGGAGGGTTATAGCGCAAGAACAGTTCCTGCTGTTGACGATTCGGGCAATGTTTACGCTATCTGCAACGACTACAAACTCCGCAAGTTCGATGCACAGGGTAACGAGGCTTGGGCTATCCAGTTCGAGAAGTTCAATGCACAAAATGAGGCTTCGGTAACTTGTACCCCTGCTATCGACACCGACGGCACCATATATCTCGGTGTAGGTGGAGCAAAGGGCGAGGGCCGATTTGTTGCCGTAAACCCTGACGGAACCATCAAGTGGACATTCACCGACTTCTATGTATGTACTGCTCACGGCACTTTGGCACCGGCGGTAAATGGTCAGCACGTGGCTATCACCGACCAGTACCTCTACGCAGGTAACAACGGTAATACAGGTTCGGTTTTGGCTATCGAGAAGGCTACCGGAACTCGCAAGGCTTACGCCGCAAGCGACAGCAATGGCGGTGGTGGTCCTACCGGAGGTGTTGCTTCGGGTCTTGCAATGGATAAGAGTGGCTACATCTATTGGAGTGCAGGTCAGTATGGAGTATTCAATATGCTTGCTACCGATTTGTCGAATGCGGCTATCAGCAGCAACGCATACAGCCGTGTATTCAGCGCAGAGCCATACAAGCCTGCAAAGGCGGATGCCAACCTCGCTTGTACAAATATCGGAGGTATCAACTGCGTATGTAGCGTAATGACCGACGGCATTGGCACAAATGTATATGCTGTTGATGGTTCTAACACCGTAGTATCGCAGACCTACATTCAAAACACCGATACACAGGATCAGGGTGGTGTAGCAATCACTGCCGAGGGTTATGCTGTGGCATCGTTGAACAATACTCTCGGTAAGGCAAACGGCGGTATCGTAGTTGTAGACCTTGCAAGAGAGCAGGTTGTGGCTCGTTTCTCGACTATGGAGAAGGTTTCGGGTTCGCCGGCTATTGATGCTGCGGGCAATATCCACTTCGGTACAGAGTCGGGACACTACTACATCGTAAAGGTTGAGGGCGAGACTTGCAAGTTGCTCGTTAAGCGCAATATCGCAACTTTGCTCGCAGCGGATAGCCGCTACGCATCGCACTACGAAGGCTTGGACTATCCAAAGATTTGGAGTTCGCCTGTTATCGCTCCTGATGGCAAGATATATATCAACTTCTGCGACGACGAGCGTCGTGATGCAGTTAGCGGTGGCGCACTTTCGGGTGTTCTCTGCTTCTCGTACGAGGGTTGCACAGGTCCTGCCGACTCTTCGTGGCCAATGCACGGTGCAAACCACCGTCATCACGGTGTTCAGTTGAAATAGTAACTATTTCGGGAGGGGCAAACCTTGTCCCTCCCCTAAAACCAAGATGTTATGATTCGTAAATTTTTCACATATCTGCTCATTGCTGCGGCATCGCTGGCGGTGGCTTGTTCGCCAATTGACGGCGGCACTGACGACGGTGGTAACAACAATCAAGGCGGTGGCGACCCCGAGGTACCTGTCGAGGTGCGAAATCTCTACTCCTACCTCCTCAATATCATCGAGGATAACAAGGAGGCTCGCGCAAATGGCGACGAGATAAAGAGGGTCTATATCGTAGCGCACCGTGCCAACTCCAAGGAGGGAAAGGTTGCCGGAGCGCCCGACAACTCGGTAGCAGCTATCGGATATGCCATTAAGGCGGGTGCCGATATGGTCGAGTTGGACGTTCGCACCACCAAGGACGGATACTTTGTAATGGTGCACGATGAGACTCTCACTGCAACAACCGGACAGAAGAAGTATGTTGCCGAATTGACTTTGGAGGAGGTAAAGTCTTACCCTATGAAGACCCCTAATGGCAAGTACTACAAAGATGCAGATGGCAATTTCGTCTATACCCCGACATTGCAGGAGGCATTGACCGCTTGTAAGGACAAAATCTATGTAAATCTTGATTTGAAGGCGGTAGGCAACGAGCGCAAACTCATCAAGGCTATCTTGGAGGTGGGTATGGGCAATCAGGTTATGCTCTATCAATCGGGATATGGCGCGTGTCGCGACTATATCGAGTACGCTATGGCAGAGGGCGTAGATAACCTCTGCGTTCATCCGCACATCAGCAAGGCGAGCGAGGCTTTGGCATACAAGCAGTTGCCGAGTGCCAAGTTGTTCCAATACTCTTACGATTTGTGGATAGGTGGCACAAGCATCTCGCGCGATATGCACCAACAGAACCTGTTGACCTACTCGAATATACTTAACTACGATGCACAGGTCTACAAGGGCGACTACTCGAAACTCGACAAATTCCTCGAGAGCGATACCGACTTTATCCAGACGGACTATTGCGAACTTGTAGATGCATATCTCAAACAGAAGGGATTAAGATAGGAAACTACTAAAACAACCTAAAAAATTTCAGAATATGAAAAGAATTAACAAAGGGGAGTATACTACTCCCGAAATTGAACACATCGACATTGCAGTCGAGGCTGGCTTCTCTATCAGCGACCCATACGGACGTGAGTACGAAGATGGAGGCGATTTCATTTAATGTGTAACCTTAAATAGTTTGAATTGATGAAAAAGTTTATTTTAAGTTTGGCAGTAGTGGCTCTTGCATTGGGCTGTACTGTTGATGAGACAGCAGATATAAATCAGTCCGTAGGCGATAAGACCACTATCGAGGCTGAATTGGCGGGTGTTCGTACCCATATTGCAGAGGATGGCTTCAAAGTTCTTTGGTCGAAGGGCGACCAGATTGGCGTAGTCCTCACCGATGAGAGCATTGTTCCTTTCACACTCCAAGAGGAGTACGCAGGCAAGTCGTGCGGTTATTTCGAGGGTGTTTTGCCGGATGGTGCCGAGATTACGTCGGCTATCTATCCATATTCGGCTTCGGGCGTAACTATCGCCTGCGAGCAGAGCGTGGCATCGACCTCTACCGACATTAGCAAGGGCGAGGTGGCCGTTGCAACCCTCGTGGAAGGCAAACTCAACTTCACATCGAAGGTTGCGTTGTTTGCCGTATCGTTCAAGAATATCGAGGGCTCAATGATTGCCGGCAAGAAGATTCAGACCGTGAAGGTTGCAACTAACGATAAGGCTATCAGTGGTGCATTTACGCTCGATTTGGCAAATACTTCGGCAGCACTCACTCATACAGCAGGTTATCAGTATGTGGACCTCGTCTATACCGATGCACCTGAACTCTCGTCGGAACTCAAAGGTTATTTGGCATTGAATCCTAATGTCGCTACCGATGACGAGATTCGTGTATATGTTAAGGCTGACGATGTATGGTATGGTTATACTACAAAGGCGAAGGCCGATTTGGTTGCAGGCAAGCGTTACAACTTTGCTATTGATGCAGCGCAGTGTGTTTATGTTCCCGCTCTTGTTTGGGCTTATGGTGGTACAGGCGTTATTCCTCGTTTCACAGGAGCAGTCCCTGCCGTTGATAAGGATGGTAATGTATATACTACCGTTAATGGCGATAAGCATCTCTACAAGATTGATAAAACCGGTAAACTTGTTTGGAAGGTAGAGTTGACATCTTCAACCACTGTAAATTCAAGTGCTACTATTGACCCATCTGGCAATGTTATTTATATCAACCACGGAACCAACTCCTTTAAGGCTATTAACGCTAACGATGGCTCTACAAAGTGGACATTTACAGATTTCTTCGCATACGGATCTGCTACTGCAGTTGGTACGCCAAGCGCAAGCACAAGCGAGACCGCTACTGCTGTTGGCGATACCAATGTTTACTTGGGTAATGGAGGTACAACCGGTACTATTCTTGCCATCAACAAGGAGACAGGTAAGAGAGTTTCGTATCTTTCACAAAGTGTAAGCAATCTTAATGGTCCTACGGGAGGTACAAAATCAGGTATGGCTCTCTATGGTGGAGTAGTAACTGCATTCAATAAGTATTGCTGTGCTCACGGAGCGCATCAGTCTTTGTTCGATAGCCCTCAACATAATAGTGATGTTTATGGACCGTATGTTCCTATGACCTATGAGGCCGATTATAGTTGGAATATGAATAACGACAATGGCGGTTGTGTCGGAGTTGAAATTGATGGCAAAAAGTGCATAGCATTCATGGGCTTGGAGAAGACCAGTAGCGGTGTTTACAACTGGCGCGTTGCCGCAAATGCAATCGACCCATACGATGCATCATTCCCTGATATGAGCACTGCTGTTCACGCTTATGACTATCAATATACTCTCAAAGGAGTAAATAGCAGCAATGCCGAAGCCGCTTTAACTGTCGGACCGCAGAACGAACTTATCATTACTAATAAGAAGGGTGGCGGCACCAGTGGCGGTGGCGTTTATGGTATTCAACTCGGCTCATCTAATAAATTGTTGTGGTCGTTTACACCTGATACCGATTGCGACTGTGTAGGTGGTGTTGTTGCGGATAAAGAGGGCAATATCCACATTCACTCTGATGATACTTACTACTATATCGTTAAGCCTAACTATACCAGTGGTAGTGTAACCAAACTTGCAAAGGCTAACTATCGCTATTTGGCTGCCGATTTCGGCTATGCAAAGGCTGGCGAATATGGTTGGACTCGTGCTTGGACTTCGGGTACTATGGGACTTGATGGTAAGTATTACCTTGGCTGTCAGTTTAATGTTAATGCTGGTGGCAACTGTGGTATGCTGCTCTGTATCGAGTACGGTGGCACAACAGGCATTAGCGAGACATCTTCTTGGCCAATGCACTATGGTAACCCATATCACACTTGTACCTCGCATCCGGAGTTGTTGCAGAAACTCGGATTGAACAAGTAATAACATTTAACCCTCCGCCCCCACAAAGGGTGGAGGGTTTTATGCCTATTATAACCTAAAATAAAACCTAAAAACTACACTATGAAAAAGTTATTTTCAACACTGTTGGTAGCAGCCGCTTTGATGGTTGGTTGTACTCCCGACGGACCAGATGATGGTGGCGCAACTGCGGGTTACAACACAAAAGTAAACGCTATTGCCGTTGCCGGCACGACTTGGGAGGAGGGCGACAAGATCGGTCTCTTCACCGATAGCGATTTCAATATCGAATATACGCTAGTTGAGGGTGCAGGCACCGAAGAGGGAGTATTCGACGGCAAGATGAGCAAAGATGCTCTTGTGCTCGGTGCGTATGCTCCATACTCGGAGGCTGCGGGTGGCAACCTCTCGGCTATAAAAATCGCCATCCCTGCCACCGTTAAGCACGGCGAAACCCCTGTTCACGAATTTGCAGCAGGTATTGCCGACGAGAGTGGCAAACTCGCCTTTTACGAGAAACTCGCTCGTTTGAATGTATCGTTTGCTAACATTGCCGGCTCGTTTGCCGAGGGCAGAGAGATTCTCTCGCTCTCGATTACTGCCGACCTCCCATTTGTAGGTGCATTCAACAACGATATTACCGATATGTCTTCCGAGTTGCTCGCAGCAGATGCCGGTAGCGAGAAGGTACTCACATTCGAGTTTGCCGAGGGTACTACCCTTTCGAACGACCTCGTATTGAAGGCAGGTGTTGCACCTGTAATCAAGCAGGGCTGGAATCTCGCAATCTCGGTTCGTTTCAGCGACATCACCGTAAATACCAAGGTTGTTTCGCCTGCAAGTATGGCATTCAACGAGGATTATAACCTCGTACTCGATGCCCAAACACTCGCTCCGACTATGGACTTGCTCTGGGCTTATAATATCGGTGGATATTCGATCAAGGGTAATGTTCCTGCTATCGACGACAATGGCAATGTCTATATCAATAACAGTTTGGACAACAACGTTTACAAGATTCTTGCCGACGGCTCGTTGGGCTGGAAGGTGGCTCCGGGATATGAGGGTGGCACATCCTCGACTGTATCGGTAGAGGCTGATGGTAGCGCAGTATACACTATGGGCGGAATACAGACCGCTAATACAGGCCTTTATGTACTCAATAGCGATGGTAGCGTGAATGGTTCGTTCCTCAACGAGAAGTTCTACAACAAGGGTGCAGCCCCTAATGTAGGTATCAACGCCCACACTTGCCCTTCGTACGACGCTACGCACCTCTACATCGGCAACGGTAAGAGTGCCGGTACTGCAATTTCGATTAACAAGGCGGACCTCTCTCGTATCGCCTATGTATCGGGTAATGCCGATGGTACAGGTAGCCCTGCCGGCGGTTGTAACTCGAATATCGCAATCAGCAAGTCGGGAACAGTGGCGTTCCACAGTGGAAGTTACGGCTTGTTCCTCGTGGATAAGGATGAGTTCGACAACCCTACAAAAGAGAATACCACAGCGGGATTTGGTAAGTATGCTCACTTTATCTATAAGATTTTCCACAACAACAGTGAAAACTGGACTTGCGGTGGACAGACAGGTGTTGCTTGCGGTACAATCGACGGTGTAGAGCACTACTTCTATGCAGCACAGGAGAAGAAATCTTCGACAACATTCGTTGCAGCGATTCAGGCGGATGGCACGACCAATCAGCCAACTATTGTACATCTCCTCCCTGCCGGAACACAGAAGCAGGATCAGGGCGGTTTGATTATCGGCGCACAGGGCGAGGCTATTATGTCGTTGAAGCACAACAGCACTGTACCGGGCGGTTTGTATGCCGTATCTACAACGGGCGAGTTGGCTTGGCGCTTCGAGAGTGGCACTCACGTCAGTGGTGCAGCGGCATTGGACAACGCAGGTAATGTTCACTTTGCTGACGAGGCAGGCAACTACTATATCATCACTCCTGACTACACCAACAAGACGGCAAAGGTGGTTATGAAGGTTAGAATTGCCGACCTCTTGAAGAATAATGGTTACGAGGTAGAGGGCAGCAATGCAAAGTCTTGGTCGTCGGTAATGATTGGCAAAGATGGTAAGGTTTACCTCGCAACAAACGCAGGCGATAAGAATGACAATGCGTATGTACTCTGTATGACATACTACACTTGCACCGGTGCAGGCACATCGTCGTGGCCGATGAAGTTTGGTAATCAGTATCACAGCGGCGTTGCTAAATAATCGCAACATTGCTTGTAAAAGAGAGGGTGCGGCAAAAAGCCGCACCCTTATTTGTCATCTATACTCTCGTCTGCGAATTATTCGATTTGCAAGACTGAAAATTGCAGCAAGCAGTCGTGGCATAGACAATCGCTATACTGCGCTCGTATTGCCATACGCTGACTATCCGAGAGGGCGATGCGTGTGCAGTGGCAGCGACCGACATCGCCATCGCTACAACACTCGAACTCCGTGCCACATCGAGGACATATCTTTATCATACGATTATATCTGCTTGCGGAGGCGTGCAACGGGAATATCCAGCATTTCGCGGTACTTTGCCACCGTACGACGTGCGATGCAATACCCCTTATCGTTGAGTATGTTCATCAACTGCTCGTCGGTGAGTGGTTTACGCTTATTCTCCGTGGCGATGGCCTCCTGCAAAATATTCTTGACCTCATAACTCGACACCTCCTCACCACTCTGCGTCTGCATAGCCTCCGAGAATAGCGATTTCAACAGAATTATGCCGAATTGTGTCTGGACATATTTGCTGTTCACCACGCGCGAAATGGTCGAAACATCCAACCCCGTACGGTCGGCAATATCTTTCAATATCATCGGGCGCAGTTTGCTCCTGTCGCCATCGCGGAAGTACTCACGCTGATAGTCGAGAATGGTCTGCATAGTGCGCATAAGTGTGTCGTGTCGCTGTTTTATGGCCGACATAAACCACTTGGCCGAATCGATCTTGCTCTTTATAAATTGTATCGCCTCCTTATCGCTCTCGCTCTTTTCACCCTTCGATGCCGCCATCTCACGAATCATATCGGCATAGTGGCGATTTATGCGCAACTCGGGGATGTTATAGGAGTTGAGCGATAGGTCGAACTGCCCATCGTGATATTCGAGCAGAAAGTCGGGGATGATATATGGAGCAGTATCCGCCCCCTCCTCCGAAAAGAGGTTGCCCGGCTTGGGCGAGAGGTGCTGAATCTCCTGTACCGCACCACGAAACTCCTCCTCCGTAACCGAGAGTCGTGTCATTAGTCGCTCGTAGTGCTTTTTCACAAACTCCTCGAAGTGATTTTCTAATATCCTATGCGCCAAGATGCGCTCGGGGGTGTCGAGGGGTTGAGCCTCGATTTGCAACAGCAACGACTCACGCAAATCGCGTGCGCCTACACCCACAGGCTCCAAGTGGTGAATAACCGAGAGTAACGCCTCCAACTCCTCGACCGATGCCTCCACACCGAGCGAGAAGGCTATATCGTCGGAGAGCGATGCGAGGTCACGACGAAGGTAGCCGTCGCCATCGATACTGCCAATAAGGAATACGGCGAGTTGCCTTTCGTAGTCGGATAGATTTTTGTAGCCCAACTGCTCGATGAGCGACTCCTGCAACGAGCGACCACCCGAGATTTGGATATTTCGGGGCTGGTCATCTTTGGAGTAGTGGTTCAGGCGACTCTTGTAGGCGGGTGTGTCGTCCTCTCGCAGATACTCCTCAACGGATATCTGCTGCGGCTCCTCCTCGCTCTCGGCAGAGTGCTCCTCTTCGAGAACCACATTCTCCTCTATCTCCTCCTTTATGCGCTGTTCGAGCATAACGGTTGGCAGTTCCAGAAGTTTAATCATCTGAATCTGCTGTGGCGATAGTTTCTGCTGCTGCAAGAGCAGTTGTGCATTTCCTAATTTCATAGCGGTCAAAAAGTTCAACTGCAACCTTTTTATCGCCTCTTCATTTACAAACGGAAAACGGAGAGCGGAAAACGGAAAACTTTTCCCTATTCCGAAAATTGCTTATGATGAGATTATTTTTGTGCCAAGCGAGGGAACGAAAGCGCAGCATACTCAAACGTATGTGAGCATTTCGTTATCCGAAGTGCGGTGCAAAAAGAACTCATCAGAACGATTTTCCTAGAATTCGGCATTCTTTAAGGTACGAGGGAACGGAATCACATCGCGAATATTGCTCATACCCGTTACGAAGAGCAAAAGACGCTCGAAACCGAGTCCGAAGCCCGAGTGAGGTGCAGAGCCCCAGCGGCGTGTGTCAAGGTACCACCACATATCCTTCTCCGGAATATTCAACTCCTTGATACGTGCAGATAGTTTGCCATAGTCTGCCTCACGCTCCGAACCGCCTATAATCTCGCCGATTTTTGGGAAGAGAACATCCATAGCACGAACAGTCTTGCCATCCTCGTTCTGCTTCATATAGAAAGCCTTGATATCCTTCGGATAGTTGATAAGAATTACAGGCTTCTTGAAATGCTCCTCAACGAGGTAACGCTCGTGCTCGCTCTGAAGGTCGCTACCCCACTCGCACGGGAACTCGAACTTCTTGCCCGATGACTTCAGGATGTTGATACCCTCGGTGTAGTCGAGGCGCACAAAGTCGTTCTCCAATACGAAGTTGAGGCGGTTGAGCAACTCGTTGTCCCACATTTTATTCATAAATTCGAGATCCTCCTTGCAGTTGTCGAGGGCGTAGCGGATAAGGTATTTCAAAAACTCCTCTGCCATATCCATATTGTCCTGAAGGTCGAAGAAGGCAACCTCCGGCTCAATCATCCAGAACTCTGCCAAGTGGCGTGGAGTGTTCGAGTGCTCGGCACGGAAAGTAGGGCCGAAGGTGTAGATTTGTCCCATAGACAAAGCACCCAACTCGCCCTCCAACTGTCCCGATACGGTGAGGCTGCAAGGCTTGCCAAAGAAGTCCTGTGCGAAGTCGATTGCGCCCTCCTCGGTGCGAGGCATATTGTTCAAATCGAGGGTTGTAACTTGGAACATCTCGCCTGCACCCTCGCAGTCCGATGCGGTGATAAGCGGAGTGTGGAGATAGTAGAAGCCCTTATCGTTGAAGTACTTGTGGATGGCGTATGCCATAGCGTGGCGGATACGCAAAATTGCACCAAAGGTGTTGGTACGAGGACGGAGATAAGCAATCTCGCGAAGGAACTCCAACGAGTGGCCCTTCTTCTGCAATGGGTAGGTTGCAGGGTCGGCAGTGCCATAGACTTCGATTGTGTCCGCCTGCACCTCTACGCCCTGACCTGCGCCGAGCGACTCAACGAGAGTACCCTCGACAGCCACACACGCACCTGTGGTTACAGGCTTCAACTCCTCCTCCGAGATTTTCGAGAGGTCGGCAACAATCTGGATGTTGGCAACGCACGAACCGTCGTTCAACGCAAGGAAAGCGACATTCTTGTTTCCACGCTTGGTGCGCACCCAACCCTTTACGGTAACCTTTGTTCCGTAGTCGGTAGACTTCAATAATTGAGCAATTCTCATATCTGTATAGTTTTAATTATTTTCTTTGCTATCGTTACTTAAAACACGCAAAGGTAACGATTTTTTCGGTATAATGCTATTTCATAGCAAATAATTGCCTAAAATAGTTCTAAATTCGCTCTTTTTTGGGGGAGAAAATTATGTTGTATTTTTCGCGTTTTAACATTTTTTTTGTATTTTTGCGCCGTGAAACAGTTGATAAAACATAATAGATTTATCTCCTATCTGCTTGCGGTGCTGATGATTACGGCATACTCAAGTAGGCTGTATCTCACTCACGACCACGACTTCAACAAATTCTGCGACAAGACCGAACACTCCACATCGTGCAACAACGAGTGGGTGAGTTGTAACTGTCCGATTTGCCACGCCGAGGATGTTGTGGCAACCCAAGCAGAATCGTTTGAGTATAACCCATTTATAACAACTCTCGCCTTTGAATTTGCCGTTTGCCCAACTGCAAAAGCAAACGACTTCGTGGCTCTCTCCTCGCAACGAGGACCCCCGTTTTTATCGTAATACAATAAACATTTTACACTCTTTGCACACTCCGTAACGTGTGCGATAAACTTATTGATTAACGATAAATAACAACCCAAAATGAGAAAATTTTTAGCAACTATCATAGTTGTGTTGTTGGCGTGTGTATCGGCAACAGCACAGAGTGCGCACGCACATCATCAAAATGGCCACAAGCACGAACACGCCAAAGGCGAGCAGTGTGAAGCAACAATACACGGACACGTAACCGACACCCACACCAAGGAGCATATCCCCTACCTCACGGTAACCATCGACGGCACAACCGTAGGCACAACTACCGATGCTACAGGACATTACACACTCTACCACGCGCCTGTAGGCAACTTAAAGGTAACCGTATCGGCTATCGGCTACGCCAGCCAAACCAAAGAGATAAGCGTAGAGTGTGGCTCGGACATAACGCTCAACTTCGAAACTACCGAGGAGCAGATTTCGGTGGATGCGATTGTTGTATCGGCAAACCGCAACGCCACAAAGCGTAGCGAGGCTCCGACGCTCGTAAATATTGTCGATTCCGACCTTTTGAATAAGGTGTCGGCACCAACTTTGGCGGAGGGACTCTCGTTTCAACCGGGTGTGCGTGTCGAGAACTCGTGTCAGAACTGCGGTTTTGCGCAGGTGCGTATAAACGGCTTGTCGGGACAATACTCGCAGATATTGATAAACTCACGCCCCGTATTTTCGGCTTTGGCAGGCGTATATGGTTTGGAACATATCCCTTCAAATATGGTGGAGCGCATCGAGGTTGTGCGTGGTGGAGGCTCGGCGCTATTCGGCTCGTCAGCCATCGGTGGAACAATCAACATCATCACCAAAGAGCCACTGCGCAACTCGGGCGAATTGGCGCACACGCTCACTTCGATAGGCGTTACCGGCGCACTCGACAACAACACCACGTTGAACGCATCGTTGGTAACCGACGACCGCAAAGCGGGACTTACGATTTACGGACAAAATCGTGTTCGTGATGCTTACGACCACGATGGCGACGGCTTTGTCGAGATTCCTGTTATCAAGTCGCAGACCATTGGTACTCAAGCGTATATCAAGACCAGCGCATACAGCAAACTGACTCTCGACTACCACGCTACAAACGAGTATCGTCGTGGTGGCGACAGGCTCGACCTCCCTCCACACGAGGCTCTGATTGCCGAGACCACCGACCACCTTATTCACAGCGGAGGTCTTTCGTTCGACGGCACATCGAAGAACTCTCGCCACCGTTACAGTGTCTTTGCATCGGCGCAAGCCACAAACCGCGAGAGTTACTACGGCGCAGGTAAAGACCCTAACGCCTATGGCAAGACCAATGGCGTAACAGCGGTCGCAGGAGGTCAATATCTTTTCCGCCTGAAATGGTTTGAGTTGACCACCGGTTTGGAGTACAACTACGACTACCTCTACGACAACCCTATCGGATATGTGGCACAGGGTTACACCTCGATGATTACCAAGCAGCATATCCACAACGCAAGCGTTTATGCGCAGGGCGAGTTCAAGTTCAACAAGTGGGGTTTCCTCGTGGGAGGTCGTTTGGACAACTGGTACAACGCCACTGCAAAGCGTTTCCTCTGCATACCTTCGCCACGAGTAACGCTGCGTTACAACCCTACACACAACATCAACCTGCGTGCAACATACGGCTCGGGATTCCGTGCGCCACAGGCTTTCGACGAGGATTTACATATCCTTATCGTGGGTGGCGAGCGCACCCGTATCCGCTTGGCGGACGATTTGCGTGAGGAGCGTTCGCACTCGTTCACCCTCTCGGCAGATATGTATAAGACCGTAGGCCGTGTACAGATGAATCTCCTCGTCGAGGGTTTCTACACGATGCTCAACGGTGTATTTACACTGCGCGAAACGGGCGAGATTGGCGAGGATGGCGCAACAATCTACGAGCGATACAACGGCTCGGGCGCAAATGTTATGGGCTTGAACGTAGAGGGCAAAGTTGCCTACGCCCCTTGGGTTGAGGCTTCGGCAGGTGTAACCTTGCAGCGCAGCAAATACACCGCACCCGAGTATTGGAGCGATGACGATACGGTTGAACCCGCAACAAATATGTTCCGCTCGCCAAACGTCTACGGCTACTTTACGGTAACGACACAGCCTCTCAAGAACTTCAAGATTGATATCTCGGGCAACTATATGGGCAGAATGTATGTGGACCACTACGCAGGCGGTATGCTTCCTGATGGCACAACACTCACAACGGACCGCCTCGAACATACCAAGCCATTCTTCGACCTCGGCATTAAGTTGTCGTACGATTTCAAGATTTGGAAAAGCATAGGTATGCAGGTAAATGCGGGTGTACGCAACATTTGCAACTCCTACCAAAACGACTTCGATCGTGGCGAGAATCGCGACTCGGGCTACATCTACGGCCCATCGCTACCACGCTCAATATTTGTCGGAGCAAAGTTATCGTTTTAGGTAATAATGCAAAAAATAAAAGCAACCCCACGAGGGTTGCTTTTATTTTGCTATTAGGTGTCTACTTCTCGAATATGTTGAATTGTCGCAGATGTGGATTTCGACGATCGAGCAACAACCCCTCGAGCAGAAGCAGCACCAACGCCACCCACAATATCCACACGAACTGCTCGTTATGCTCATCGAAGTGGAGTGTCACAAGTTCGCCCTGCTCCATATTCTCTATCGCATCAACAATCTCGGCGAGTCCAAATTCGGCATTCGAAGCGCGAACATAGGCTCCGTTACCCTTCTCGGCAATCTGTTGTAGGAGTTCCTCGTTCAGGCGCGACACCACCATCTCGCCCTTATCGTCTTTGATGAACTCGCCACCTATCTCTATTGGCGCACCCTTTGGCGAGCCGATGCCAATCGTGAATATCGTTATACCTCGCTCCGCTGCACGCTCCGCTGCCACCAATGCGTCCCTATCGTGCGCCTCGCCATCGGTAATGAGAATCATCACACGGCTGACACCCTCTCGCTGCGAGAAGGAGAGCGATGCGAGGTCTATCGCATCCGACACATCGGTTCCCTGCACCTCAACCAACGATGGAGAGAGGCGTTTTGTGAAGTTGCGTGCCATACGATAGTCGGTCGTGATAGGCAACTGCACCTTCGCCTCGCCCGCAAAGACCACCAGACCTACCCTATCCTGCTGCATCTGCGAGAATAGTTTATCGATGGCGTAGCGAGTTCTATCCAAGCGGTTTGGCGTGAAGTCCTCCGCCAACATCGAGTTCGACACATCCACCACAAACATCATCTCCACGCCTTCGCCTCTATCCTCGCGCAACTTCGCACCAAACTGTGGGCGTGCCGAGGCAAAAACCAATGCTATGTAGGCGAGTGTGAATAGAATAAACTTTGCGTGTACTCGCCACGACGACACATCGCGCAACAACGACGATACGGTGGCTATATTACCGAAACGTTGCAGAGAGCGACGACGCAAGCGGAGGAGTATCGCAAATGCGATAATCATCACAGGCACCACAGCGAGCAACCACAGCAGATGAGGGTTTGCAAATCTGAACATTACGGTATGCGTTTTAATACTATATACTTAACTACAAACTCGGCGAGAAGGAGTGCCAATGCCACCAACACAAAGCGCAGATACTCCTCGTGGATTATCGTCAGGTCGAACCTCTCTACGTCCGACTTCTCCATCTTGTCGATCCGGGCGTAGATGCGCTCCAACGAGGTTTTATCGGTTGCACGGAAGTACTCGCCACCTGTCTTTTCGGCTATATCGCGCAGCATATTCTCGTCGATTTCGACCTTCGCCTCCACAACATCCACCACACGTCCCATCTCGTCGAGAATCGGATATGGTGCTGTGCCGTTGCGGCCTACGCCGATAGTGTAGACCTTAATCCCCTGTTCGTTGGCTATCTCGGCTGCGGTCATCGGGGTAATCTGTCCTCGGTTGTTCACACCATCGGTCAGCAAAATCACCACCTTACTCTTTGAGTCGCTCTCACGCAGTCGGTTTATTGCCGTTGCCAAGCCATTGCCTATTGCCGTGCCATCCTCTATCACGCCACTGCGCAGACGACCGAGCAGAGTCTGCAACGACGATTGGTCGGTAGTGAGTGGCGATTGGGTATACGACTCGCCCGCAAAGACCACCAGACCTATTCTATCGCCCTGACGGTTGGCAACAAACTGCGCTGCCACCTCCTTCGAGGCGGTTAGGCGGTCGGGCTTAAAATCGCGTGCCAACATCGATGTCGAAACATCGACTGCCAACACTATATCAATACCCTCGGTTATGGTTTTCGACTCTTTGTCCACAGTTTGAGGGCGTGCCAACGCCACAACAATAAGCACTAATGCCACTGTGCGCAGCATAGCGGGCAGATGGCGCAAATAGTAGCGGAGTGTGCGAGGCGCACTACGCACCGCATCCACCGAGGAGATAAGGATGGAGGCACCGCCCTGCAATGAACGCCATACATAGTATGCCACCCATAGCGCAACCGCCACCAACAACCACAATATTTTAGGGTTTGCAAACTCCATCGCTACCAATTTTTACCGCCACGAACAATCACCGCAGCCTTCTCTTTCAGTTTATCCTGTGTCTTATCCTCCTCTGCCTGAATCGCTTGCAAAAGAGCCTTCTGCTGCTCGGGACTCATCGCACTCTCCGAACGTTCGCCCTCCTGATTGTTGTTCTCGCCTTTTTGAGGTTGATTCTGCCCTTGCTGATCGTCCTGCTTGTCGTTGTTTTCGTTATTGTTGTTCTGCTGATTATCTTGTTGATTATCTTGCTGATTATTCTGCTCGTTCTTATTTTGATTTTGTTGCTGCTCTTGCTGTTGGAGCATTCGCTTCACGAAGGCGTAGTTGTACTTCGCATCCTCGTCGTTCGGGTTGTAGCGCATAGCCAAACGATACGACGCCAACGCCTCCTTCAACTTCTTCTGCGCAAACTGCACATTGCCGAGGTTGTACGCCACCTCGCCACGCTCCACCTCGCTTCGTTTCTCATCGTTGAGCAGAGATGTCAATGTCTGCTCTGCCTTCTCGTAACGCTCGGCACGATAGAGGGCAGATGCGAGGTCGAATTTCGCCTCGAAGCAGGTTGAGTCGTATTGCAGAGCCTTCTTGTATCGCTCGATACTCTCGTCGTACTCCTTTTTCTCGTAGCGGCGGTTACCCTTTCGCACCTCGCCACGCTCCTTCATCCACTGCGCCGAAGCCTCGCCACAACCTGCTATAAGCAGTGCAACAATCGCCAAATATCTCGCTATCGTTCTCATTGCTGCTCCTCCTTATCGTTTGTTGTTGGCTCGTCCTCCTCATCCACAGTAGGTTCGACAGGCTTGGTGTTCTCCACAAAGTAGAATGCTCGATGGTATGCCAACTCATTCTCCTCCGCCTCGGGAATCATCTTGGCAAACTTCACCAAATCGGCATCACGCAACACCGAGAGCAACTCCATTTTCTGCTTCTGCTCTATCTCCACCTCACGCAACGCAGCGACAATCTCGTCGGTGGTCATCTCCATAGCACCCACCTCGAATCGTCCATCGAGATAGGTACGCAGAATGTCGCTCAATGCCGAGTAGTACTGCTTGTGCTTGTTGTTCTGCCACAACTTCTCGTTGTGTAACCTTTCGAGTGCATCCAGCGCCACGATATGTGCCGGTGGCAATGGTGCAGGCTTGAATAGGTCGGCAATGCTCTTGCCTCGCTTGCCGAGATAACGTGCGAGCAGATATACCGCCAATGCCAAAAGCAACAACACGCCCAAACCAATACCTATGTATCCGATATGCTCGGCAGGGTGCCACTTCAACCTCTTTTGCGGTTTCAGTTCCCGCACCGTAGTCATCGTGGTGTCTATCGGCATAGTCAATACCACAACCTGCTCCTCCTTCGCACCAAAAAGCGTATCGACAATATTCTTGTCGAGGTACAACACCTGCGCCTTGCCCATATTGTAGATTCCCTCGTCGAATATCGCCATTTCGTAGCGTTTGCGTAGTCGCTCACGTCGCCCCTCCGTAGCAAGTGTATCGACCTCGAAATCGTTTACAACCTCAACACTCTCCAACCCTGCGTCTTCGCCCTCCTTCGAGAAGTTGAACGTAGGGAACACAACCTGTTGCATCACATCTTTCTCAACCTCGATTGTGAGCATTACCCTATCGCCAATGCGGATGCTGTCGGCAGATATGTGCGACGTGATAGTCGGAGGCTCCGACTGCGCCACCGCCATCTGCACCGCACAAAGTGCAACAACCGCCACTATATATCGTAGGAATCTCATCGCTGTTTGAACAATTTTATCAACTCGGCAACATAGTCCGAGTCGGTGGATATCTCCGCCACATCTATGCGGTTGCGAAGCAGCAACTCGTGCATTCGCTGCTCTCGCTCTGCCCACTGTTGCGCGTAGTGGTTGCGTACCTCTTGCGATGCGGTATCCACCCACACTTTACGCCCTGTCTCGGCATCTTGCAACTCCACAATACCCACATCGGGCATCTCCCTATCACGAGGGTCCGACACCTTCAACGCTATGATATCGTGGCGTGCCGAGGCTATCTTAAACGACTCTTCCAACGCCTCGTCATCACGTTTCGAGTTCATAAAGTCGGACAACAAAAATGCTGTGCATTGCTTTTTGTTTACGCCCGTAAGGTAGCGCACCGCCTCCGACAGAGCCGTACCATTCGACTGCGGCACAAAGCCCACCAACTCACGAATAATCATCAGGATGTGGCTGCGCCCCTTCTTCGGAGGGATAAACTTCTCGACCTTGTCCGAGAAAAATATGCAACCCACCTTATCGCCTGTCTGCGATGCCGAGAACGCCAGCACTGCTGCCAACTCGGTAATGATATTCTTTTTCAGGAAGTCGGTCGTACCGAACATTCGTGAGCCACTGACATCGACCATAAGCATCATAGTCAGTTCTCGCTCCTCTTCGTAGACCTTTATGTGGGGTTTGCTCTGACGAGCCGTAACATTCCAATCGATATCTCGCACATCGTCGCCTATGCGATACTCACGCACCTCGGCAAACGACATACCACGCCCCTTGAATGCCGTATGATACTTTCCTGCGAAAATCTCATTCGACAAACCTCGCGTCTTAATCTCGATCTTGCGAACGCGCTTTAAGATATCGTTCTCGGTCTGCTCCATTAAGGAACTATTACATTATTGAGAATCTCGGTGATGATATCCTCCGAAGTGATATTCTCCGCCTCTGCCTCGTAGGTAAGACCTATACGATGGCGCAAAACGTCGTGGCATACGGCACGCACATCCTCCGGAATAACATATCCGCGACGACGGATAAAGGCGTATGCTCGGGCTGCCTTCGCCAACGAGATACTTGCACGAGGCGAACCTCCGTAAGCGATCAACGACTGCAACTTCTCGAGGTTGTATGCCGCAGGCTCGCGCGTAGCAAAGATAATATCGACGATATACTTCTCGATCTTCTCGTCCATATACACATCCTCAACCACCTTGCGTGCCTTAACTATATCCTCGGGCGAGATAACCTTATTCGGCTCGGGCATTCCTGCACCCGAAAGGTTCATACGCACGATGTCGCGCTCCTCCTCTTTGCGAGGGTAGGTAATCTTGACCTTCAACATAAAACGGTCCACCTGCGCCTCCGGAAGCGGATAGGTACCCTCCTGCTCCAATGGGTTTTGGGTTGCCAACACGAGGAATGGCTCGGGCAATTTATAAGTGTTGTCGCCAATGGTAACCTGTCGCTCCTGCATCGCCTCCAAGAGTGCCGACTGCACCTTTGCCGGCGAGCGGTTAATCTCATCCGCCAACACGAAGTTGGCAAATACAGGGCCCTTCTTTACGGTAAAGTCCTCTGCCTTCTGCGAGTAGATCAAAGTACCCACAATATCGGCCGGCAACAAATCGGGCGTAAACTGAATACGCGAGAAGTCGGCATCCACAGCCTTTGCCAACGTAGTGATTGCCAACGTCTTTGCCAAACCCGGCACACCCTCCAACAAGATATGACCATTGGACAAAAGTCCAATCAGAAGAGTATCGACGAGGTGCTGCTGACCTACGATAACCTTACCCATCTCCGTGCGGAGCGTATCCACAAAGAGGCTCTCACGCTCTATGCGCTCATTCAACTCTTTGATGTTGATTGTATTACTCATATACTTTTCGGTTAATTTCTACTCCTATTAACGCAATGTTTTTCGTTTTATTGTTCGCCCTCTTGCTCCTTACGCAGACGGAGGAAGCAGTGACGGCACACAGGCTCATAGGTATCCTTCTCGCCGAGCATCACCAACTTCTCGCTCTTTGCCAAGCGGTGCGAGTGCTGTGCAGGGTTACCGCAGTGTACGCAAATAGCGTGCACCTTATCGACATACTCCGCAATAGCCATCAATGCCGGCATTGGCCCAAACGGCTTGCCGAGGAAGTCCATATCCAAGCCCGCCACGATAACTCGCACGCCACGATTTGCCAACTCTCGACACACGTCGATTATACTATCGTCGAAGAACTGCGCCTCGTCAACGCCCACAACATCCACCTCCGACGACATCAGCAAAATCTGCTGTGGTGTCTCTACGGGTGTGGAGCGAATCGACGAATGGTTGTGCGACACAACCTCATCCTCCGAATAGCGCACATCAATCTGTGGCTTGAAAATCTCAACGCGCTGATGCGCGAACTCTGCACGGCGAAGTCGGCGAATCAACTCCTCGGTCTTTCCCGAGAACATCGAACCACATACAACCTCTATCCATCCCTTCTGTGTAGAATTTTCCAAAAACATTGCTATACCTATTTTTATTATATTTTTTGCAAAAATAAAAAAAGAACGGAAATATTACAATTTTTATCGCCCTCGTTTGCACCGATTCCACAAATTTTTACTACTTTCGTGTAGTCAATTCAACCAATAAGCGAAATGAAAAAGATTCTTATCGTGGGTGCAGGTGGTCAGATAGGCTCGGAACTCGTGCCGTACTTGCGCTCTATCTATGGCATCAACAACGTTGTGGCAACCGATGTGCGCGAGTGCAAAGGTTTGGCAGAAGAGGGACCTTTCGAGGTTCTCGATGCCCTGAATCCCACAAGTATGGCTTCGGCTGTGGCTCGCCACAATATCGACACCATATTCAACCTCGTGGCGTTGCTCTCGGCGGTGGGCGAGCGCAACCCTCAAATGGCGTGGAACATCAATATGAATGCGTTGTTCAACTCGTTGGAGGTGGCACGTCAGCACCACTGCGCCGTCTTTACTCCTTCGTCGATTGGTGCTTTCGGCCCAACCTCGCCAAAGGATATGACTCCGCAAGACACCATTATGCAGCCGACCACAATCTACGGCATCTGCAAGGTTACGGGCGAGTTACTCTCGAACTACTACCACCAGAAGTATGGTATCGACACCCGTTCTATCCGCTTCCCGGGCATCATCTCGAACAAGACTTTGCCGGGCGGTGGCACTACCGACTACGCCGTAGAGATATACTACGAGGCTATCCGCAATGGTCACTACACTTGCGCCGTACCGCACAATGTATATATGGATATGATCTATATGCCCGATGCGTTGCGCTCTATCGTGGAGTTGATGGAGGCCGACCCATCGAAGTTGAAGCATCGCAACTCGTTCAATGTCGCTTCTATGAGTTTCACACCCGACATTTTGGCTGCCGAGATACGCAAGCGTATGCCGAACTTCGAGATGGAATACGACATAGACCCTGTGAAGGAGGCTATTGCCAATAGTTGGCCAAACCAGTTGGACGACTCGTGCGCTCGCGAGGAGTGGGGTTGGAAACCGCAGTGGGATATCTCGTCGATGACCGACGATATGCTCAAAGCAGTAGCCACGAAGTTGGAGGCAGAGAAGTAGCAACTCACGACGCAACATAAATAGATAAGGCTCGGAAATTCCGAGCCTTATCTATTTATGCGCTTACGCTATTAGAAGCAGTAAGTAGCCGAAAGACCAAGGTTGAGAAGACCGTTGGTGTAGAAGCCTACGCTGCCACCATACTTAACGGTAGTCTTAACAGTGTTTCCTGTTGGTACACCACTTGCATCGAGTTCAGGAGTCTCAACAGTCTCACGATAAGGCAAACCTAATACAGGACCGAAACCTGGGGTTACATCAACTGCAAGACGGATAGGTACCTTGTTGAACTTGATACCGAACTTAACCTGACCTGCAACGCCTACCCACATAACGTGCTTTGCACCACCGATAGTAGCACCAACACCGGCATCGAGGAACCACTTACCTGCCTGTGGAGTCCAATCCCAGTTGCAGCAGTTCCAGTTGTGGAGAACCGAGCAGTCTGCACCAAAACCGCCAATCCAGCCCAAACCGAGGCGAGCCTCAACATACTTGTCGCCAGCATAGAAGCACTCTGCATCTACCTGTGCGCCACTACCCAAACGAAGACCGACCGACCACTTCTGCGAAGCGATAGTCTGCGCTGCCTGCTTAACAGTCGACTCAAATTTGTTCTGCGCCGAAACAGTTGCTACACACAACAACGCAACAACTGCGAGTAAAATCTTTTTCATACGTCTTAATTTTTGAATGTTAATAAATTAGATATAAAGTATACGTTTGCTCATATCTTTTGCAATGCAAATTTAACTAATTTCTCCCTAAATGCAAATATTTATGTCGATTTTTTCAACGAAACAGAAAATTTCCAAAATGAAACGGAATTATATAGTTTAGTGTTGTAAATTAAATTTACGAATCATTTCAGGAAAATAAATAATAAAAGAAAAATCCGATTATCTAATAAAAATAGATAGTCGGATTTTTAAATATCTATTGATTCTTAATTATACAATCTGTATTTTTAAAGAAAAAACGGTATGAATACAGATAATAAAAGAGAAATTGATTTAGACTTAGTTAACGAATGGTCTAATTTTATCTATAACACCATTACAGATAGATTAATAAAGAAACCTAATTCTTCACGATGGTATGCTAAATGCTATGCATATTTAGAAATGGAGGGTGTAACAGATACTCGTCCTGATTTTATGCATTACCACGCAGCATACTATGATGCAATGTGTAAAATACTTATAGATGGTAAAATGAATTTCGATAAACTATTTGCATATTCATTTACCTAAACATTACTATCCAAATAGGATAATTCATCCTCTAATGTTTGTCGTTTCCTGCTTGGAAAGAATATTTTGTCGAGACTGCATTTGCATTGGAGGTAATAAATACCATCATTCCTATCTTGCACAATATTATAACAAGGATGTTCCCCATGTACAATTTTCACAGTATCAGCTGTTGGGTGTAATTCCTTCTCATTTGCTATTATTTCAATTGAGTGCTGTAATGACTTGGACAATTGCTGACGCTTTTCCATCTCTTTTGCAGCCCTCATCGAATTAAGCAATGCAACAAAAACTTCATCTTCTAAATTTTGGTTTACCATACTTTTCAAGTTATTTTATTAGTTAAACATATTACAAATGTACTAATTTTTCTAAAAACAGGTTAGCAACTTACTATTCTTCGGTTGCTAACCACCAACTAAGCATTAGTGTGATGCACGATACATAATACCGCAGCTAACCTCCTGAAAGTGTGAGCAACCAGGAACAACCTTAACGCTTGAGTGCTTTGAAATACCAAGTTTCATAATTTCTTCGTATTTTTAAGTTATAGGATCAGTTCGGGATGTCAATCCATTTCTCCCTGCATCTATCTCAATGCTCTATTATCTCTTTGCTAAATCTCTCTACTTCGTAATCTCCCATTATTGCCAATCGTGTCTCAACAGGCAGTCCACATAGAGGATCATATCCCTCTTTGAGTTTTTGCATTAGGTCATATCTAACCTTTGCTAACCAACAATTTACAGATGAAGGTTTTGTTAATACACCATGTTCATTATAATTGTTTCCACTACATAAGTTGCAATAATCACATTCAGGTTTTGTTCCACAACCCTCAATCTTGCCTATATTAGTGTTTCTCCACTCTTGCAAGCGTTCACTTTTTAATATCTCTGCTACGGGTTGAGTGGTAACATTTCCCAATATCCAATGCATACTTGAACATATCACCATATTACCATCAGGGGTAATATCGTATGCTCCCCAACCTCCGCTACATGGATTAGCATCTGCGGGTTTTGGCACTCTTCCCTCGTTTGGCATATCAAGCCCAACATACAGAGGAATATCCTTATCACATAGTAATATCTCAAACTCCTCTTTGGATAGTCTTAGATGGTTAATCATTGACATATCGCCATCAACACCCATACACAAGTTGGCCTCTATCTGAAATACTGCACCATATTTTTTCGCCAATCCCTTAACAAAATGATAACTCTTTAAATTAGGTTTCATTACCACACATTTGAAGGTCATCGACACTCCATATTCTGAGAGCTTTTCTGCCACAGATATAGACTTTTCAAATGAACCTTTAATGCGAGTTATCTTGTCGTGAATTTCGGGGATACCACTATATATGGATATGCCTACCAAACGAGGATAGTAATCAATGAGTCTATCTACTTTGGTAGTAATTGCCAATCCATTTGTGAAGATGTCAAACGCAATCTCCTTTTGATACAGGTAGTCTATTATTTCCCAAGCGATAGGTTTTGCGAATGGATCGCCACCCGACAGACAAACCTTATAGCAACCAAGTGAATCTAATTCGTCAATCAACTTTTTATAATCGTTGATATCCATCTCTGCAAGGCAACATCTGCCACTCTTCTCGTCATCATTGCGTGTTGCTCCCATATTGTAGCAATGAATACACTTTTCGCTGCAATTATATGTGAGTTCAAGCATTACCGAGTAGATGTTTGTATCGGGGTTGAGATATTTGTTATATTCAATCTCTGCTGTTTGGGAGTCGATTATTCCCTCATTTTTGAGATTAGCAAGGTGATAGTGCGGAGACTCTTTCTTATTGACTCTGCTCCATTTTTTACGCATTGCGTGAATCTCATCTTTGGAGAATATCTTTGTGGTAACAAGTCCGACATCTATTAAGACTTTATCGAAAAACTCAATTATGCTTTCGGTGGGGGCACCTGTTTTTTGAGATATAAGTTCTATATCTAACACGCCATTGCGACCTATGGCAAGTACTTCGGAAATAACATTGGCGGAATGGGATTCAAAGAAAAATGATTTTCCTTCGATAAGGTTGTACATCAGTGCAACTTGTGCAGTCGGATTATATCTGCCACAAGTCCATTCAGGGCGAAAATAGGTTTTGTTCATCATTGTCTTCTACAATGTTGCAACCATATCACCTCCTATATGGGCATTAGTATATAAACAGAAAGTGTGGAGATGACTTTCGTTTATCTCTAAGAAGGTTGTGGAATGACCCGAACTAAAATAAACGACACAATGCCCCACACTCGTATAGCATAGAACATTACAGCACGGAATATGCCATATATCTATTACATATACAAGAAATGAGTGCTGTTCGATTATCCTTTAACTCTGAAAACTTCCACATTTTCTTAGAAGGATAGCGAAAACACTTTCTATATGTTCACCAAGTTACCTGCTACTTGATAGTGCAAAAGTAGAAATAATTTTCAAAACGAACAACACCCACGGTGAAGCATTGTTCTAAAAAATAAGTTTGTTCTATACTGCATACCGAATTAGAGTCCTTTTTTAAGAAGGTTATAGTATTTATAGTAAAGATAACAAAAGTATGTTTGAACCTAGTATTGAGAGTAATATAATATGTCCAAAATGTGGATGGAAATGGATATTTAATGATATGGCCTATGTGCATCATTCGTCAGAATGGGGGATGCAGATGTCATGCCCTAAATGCAAAAATAAGTTTAGGATTAGGAAAGAGAATACTAAATACACTCATAAACCGAGTAATTCAAATATAGTAATCAAAGAGGTAGAAGAAACAAAAAAGAAAATCCTCTCATTGATGGAGAGGATGGGAGATAATACTGAGTATCTTTCTGTTGAGAATATTGGTGAATATCAAAATTTCACCCCTGTATCTTATAATACAGAAATAACACTACATAATGGAAGAAAAACTAAAAGTTATGTTGGTATAAGTAATGGTATATCTACATTTCATATAGCCTCTGATGACGGATGCTATGTTGTATACCATAAAGACAATGAGTCTCCTGATGGTAGAATGAGTGAAGAACCATTAAATCATTTGGAATCTTTTATTATCCAAGAGCTCAAAAAATTACCTAATTCTCCTGTATAGTACATGGAAAGTCTTTTTTATCCTTATTTTCCTGCTTGTTATCTACAAAGTTATATGCATCTAATATCTCGGATTCGATTTCTTTGGGATCTTGTTCTGTTGAGCATATATATAGTCCGATAAACATTTTGCTGTTAGATATATTCAACTTTCTGAAATTATCAACATGTTCGTGGTTATTGAAATGTCGAATGCTAAAATCGTCAGTCTTTCCAATGTAAAATAGTGAGTGAAGTATATGTTGTTTTCTGTATATTCCTGTTTGCAGTTGTATATCGAAATTTTGCTCTGTTGTAAAACAATACAAGCCTCCTTGCTTTAAACCCTTAAATGCTTCATCTAAATCAAAGTTTTTAATACTACATATATGAAAAGTATATTTATCACAGAAAGTATATGTCCTACCTGTGTCCTCTATTATATGGGAATCTTTTTTTAGAAAATCTTTTAGGTCTATCATATCTTAGCCATTAAGTGGGTTAACATCACCTCAAAATTACAAACAATTTCTAACTTATGCAACCATTAACCCTACTAATCTGTTAAATGCAACATCCACATCTCTGTAATTCATACGAAAACAAAACTCATTCATATATGCTTGCATGTACCTAATCGAGATATGATGGTATATGCCATATACACCACGCTTAACAATCGCCCAAAAACTCTCAATACCGTTGGTATGTATTCCATTACCCAATGAATACATCACATTGTGGTCCACCTTCAATCGAATAAACTGTTTATCATTCTCCTTGTCAAGGATATTATAACTTGATAATTGGTCTGTCATCACAGTAGTATTATCCTTACAAACCTTCTTCAAGATATTGAATAACTGCTTACCACTAATTTGCTTGCCATCTTCATTCCTACTTGCTACAACAGCACAGACTTTACCTGTATTACGCTCCTTAATACCCACAATAGGGGTTTTAGATGTACCACGGCCACGCTTATTATGTTTCTCATTTGTCTCTCGTTCATCGTGTTTATTTTCCTTACGAGGATTACCTCCTACATAGGTCTCATCTATCTCTACAACAGCTTCAAATACCTCATTAAACTGCTCTTTGGATATTGCCTCACGTATTTTGTGTAGCATTTTCCATGCAGATACATATGATTTCATACCTAATTCTCTCTGCAACTGACAAGCAGAGATTCCTTTTCTCGCAACAAGCACAAGATTAATAGCGTATAACCACATACGAAGGTCAAGATGGGTGTTTTCAAATATGGTTCCTGACAATGCCGAGAAATGATTATTGCAATTATTGCAGTATAGGTTACGAGTTCTGATATTGGAACGATATATATTATGGATACAACCGCATTTAGGGCAAACATAGAATCCATCTTTATATTTGGAAGAAATAATAAAGTCGATAGCATCTTGCTCAGTTGGAAATCGTCTATTAAACTCAAAAAGTGTCATTATCTTTGTTTGTTTTATTGTTTACACTACAAAGATAGAGTGTGAATTTGACAACTTTTGTCACATAACTATCTAGGTGCTAGATAGTTACTAGTTTTTTCAATGTTTTTGTAGTGTATTTAAACAAACGATACAGAAAATGAGATAAAAGTCCAGAATTATTTAGTAATAAAGATAAAAAAGGTGCAGAAATTGCTACTTTTACGCAACAAAATGGTAGTGTTTTTCGTATTTATAGTAAAAAAGATAATACTACATTTATTACTACATATTTTGTAGATTAAAAAATTGTTAATAACTTTGCAGTGGAGATAAGTATGAAAAAGAAAGTGTTAAATAAACAGGATATTCTTAAACATCTATCTAAAATGAATGATGCACAAATTCAAATTCATAGATGTATAAAGGAGGGTGTGCCATTTTCTGAACTGATATCAAAAGGAATTATCGTAAGTAAATTGAATTAATTTAGTATCATAGACCCAAACAATGCTTGACTTAAATGCTATCAATAGAGTAGCACCATATAGAGTTGAATGGAGGGATGGTGACGAGAATGCCATCCTTTTCCATATTAAGAGTGGAGACTATTATGTTGTTTCCTTTGTTAGAGATAATGGATTGTTGAATGGATTGTCCGCATATCAATTGTCATTCTATCCACATTCGCAAAAGGTGTCATATGATAAAGACATTAGTGCTACAATATGGCATATAATTGATAATTTTCTCACATTAAATACAACTGCGATAATACATATAACAGATGATACAGATAAAAGAGGGGCAGCTCGAAGTAGATTATTTGAGAGCTGGTATCACGCTTCCGATCCTGCTTTGTCCCAAAAGTATATATTGAAGACTATTCAACAACGAGCAGGTGTGTTAATTAATAAAAATAATCCATTGTTGTCAAAATATCTATCCATGATAGAAAGTATTGATGCAATACTACAAAAGGATGATATTGAATAATATAATGCAATACTTTTGCCAATAAAAATCTATAAAAAATCTCTCAACTTTTTTGTAGTTGGGAGATTTTAGTTAAATTTGTTCTGCTGTTTATTCTCAATTATCATTGAGTAGATGTACTCAAAGTATATCATATAGATAAATGCAGAATATTTTTAACAGCAGAGAATGCTTAGTAAGAAGATTCAATGACTATGATAAATGGATACAAAGAATTCACGAAATCATAGCAAAGACTTCTTAACTTAGTTAGTATCGGAACAGGGAACACTACAAGGTAGTTAGTACCTGTTTTTACAAATATATACCCTTTTATTAAAAGAATCAATATTTATTTACAACACTAAAGTATATAATTCCGAAATGAAAAGAGGTGGGCTATATACCAAAGTTTTTATATTTTTGGGATAATGGCAAAAAATCTTTATATTTGTGATATAAAGAGAATAGATATGCTGTACGACGTATTCATAAGTTACTCCTCCGATGACAAAAAGGTCGTCGAAGGTCTATGTGCCTATCTTGAACAACATAAAATTCGTTGCTTTGTTGCCTACCGCGACATACCTATTGGGAAGCCCTGGGCTAACGCTGTAGTTGAGGCTCTCGACCAAAGCCGTATGATGTTGGTGGTATTTTCGGAGAATTTCAATCGCTCCACACAAGTAGATCGCGAAATAGAGATTGCGAGTGAGGATCAAAAACCAATACTCACTTTCCGTATAACCAATACACATTTCGAAGGTTGCAAGAAATATTACCTTAAGAATATAAATTGGATAGACGCATTCCCCAACCCAGCCCAAACTTTTGGTTTGGCTCTGAATGCCGTTGAGGCTTTGTTGAGCATGCCGCACAGCACTAATAAAGGTGGTGGTACCCCCTCATTGCCCCACATAAATAGCGAAAATCGACATCCAAGACGTCACATTTATTGGATGGCTATCGCAGTGGTTTTTGCAATATGTATCGGCATAGTGGTATGGTTTATACTTCCAAATAACACCATACAACCCGATATGGTATTTGTTAAGGGCGGAGAGTTTGTTATGGGCGATAGCGTTGGAGATGGACACCCAGATGAGCACCCCGCTCACAAAGTCACAATATCTGATTTCTATATTGGGCGATACGAGGTTACTCAAGCCGAATGGGTTGCCGTTATGGGCAATAATCCGAGTAGATTTAAGGGTGATAACCTCCCTGTAGACAATGTTTCTTGGAATGATATTCAGGAATTTCTATTGCGTTTGAATCAGCAAACAGGCAAAAAGTATCGACTACCGACCGAGGCAGAGTGGGAGTTTGCTGCTCGCGGTGGCATCTATAGTCGCAACTATAAATATAGTGGCAGCGACGATATCTCGGATGTAGCGTGGTATTGCGAAAACGCCGGCGGTCAACCTCATCCGGTAGGCTTAAAGCGCAATAATGAATTGATGCTATACGATATGTGTGGCAATGTGTGGGAGTGGTGTCAAGATTGGTATGAACCATATAGTGACTCCGACCTAACAGTTTCTCCTTTGGCAGAGCGAGGTATGTGTCGCATACTTCGCGGGGGAGGGTGGACTCAAAATGCCTGGCAGAGCAGAGTTTCGTTGCGCGACGGTCTCCCACCAGATTGCATAGGCAATAGTTATGGTTTTCGTTTAGCAATGGAGCCATTCTAAGTGCGTGAGATTATAGGCCCTCTCCGCTATGTTTTACCACTGTGTTGGGGCAGATGGATGTATTACCACTCCTCTGCAACTCTTTGCTCGAAGTACAATGATGATGTATAGATAGTATTAGATAGGGGTCTCCCATATATCCTATATTATCCCATCCTAAATGGAGATTGCCACGTCGCTGCGCTCCTCGCAATGAGGAATGTATTATTGGAGCGAACGCAACAAGTCCCCCTTTGCCAATGGGGAATTTAGGGGGTGGGTAACATATTTAGCAATCGTGAAAGCAGTTAAATAGCCCTGCAACCACATTGCATAAAAAAAGCCGCTACACATTGGTAACGGCTCACACTCTTGAATCGAATCAAGAGGCTATTTAACTGCTTTTACGATTGCTTCGAATGCTTTTGGCTCGTTCATTGCCAAGTCTGCCATAACCTTACGGTTGAGAGCGATACCCTTGGCATTAACCTTACCGATAAATTCTGAATAGGTCATACCGTAAGCGCGAACTGCTGCGTTGATACGAGTGATCCACAACGAACGGAATGTACGCTTCTTGAGTCGGCGGTGTGCATAAGCATACTGCAAACCCTTCTCGACAGTGTTTTTTGCTACTGTCCAAACATTTCCCCTTGAACCAAAGTTACCCTTGGCAAGTTTCAAAACCTTTTTTCTTCTTGCGCGTGATGCGACAGCATTTACTGAACGTGGCATAGTTAAAAGTTTTTGATGAGATTAACAGCGGCACGATTCTCTCGTACTCTTTAGGGCTGTTTCACCTCGGTTAATAAAAAATTGTTAATTAGCGAAACTGTGATTAAAGATTATTTAACCAACAATTTCAAAAGCTTTGGCTCGTCCACGCTCGAAACGATTCCCGAGTGGCAGAGGTTACGCTTTTGTTTTGTAGTCTTTTTGGTCAGGATGTGACTGTGATAAGCGTGCTTACGCTTGATCTTACCTGTGCCGGTGAAAGAAAAACGCTTCTTTGCAGCGGCATTTGTTTTCATCTTTGGCATAATCGTAAAAATTTAATTTAGTTAAACATAGCCCGCAAAGGTAAGAAGAATTATTAAGAATTAAAAATTAAGGGTTAAATTTTGCTGATTTTTTGTGCATTTTGGCGAAACTGTTTCGTTTTTAGCATAAATTTTCTATCTTTGTGCTTGGTTTTTCGCTATTGCGAAGATGAAAATTATAGAGAACTATATGCGCAAACTATTTATCACAGCACTATTCGTATTGCTGTCTTGTACCGCAATCGCACAGAATAGTCGCATCGTACGAGGCTACATCTTTGGTAGTGAAGGAGAGCCTATTGTTGGAGCAAAGATCACTGCCCTGCACGAGTCTGCTTCCGCCACATCCACTACGGGTGGTGCCTTCGAGATGGCAGTTTCGCCCTATGCAAAGGTTATCGAGGTATCATACGAGGGCTATTTCAAAGCGCAGGCAGAGATTGATGGTTCGTCGCTTATCATCCGTTTGAAGGTAGATAAGAAGTATGCCGACAATAAAGCGAAGGCAGAGGCGGAGCGTAAGGCTGCCGAGGATGCTCTGCGTGTTGCCGCCGAGAGGGAGGCAGCAGCCAAAGCCGAAGCAGAGGAGCGCGCCCGCATAGCCGCCGAGAAGGAGGCTGCCGCCAAAGCGAAAGCGGAGGAGGAGCGCAGAATTGCAGAAGCGAAAGCCGAGGAGGAGCGCAGAATTGCAGAAGCAAAAGCCGAGGAGGAGCGTCGTCTTGCTGCCCAGAAGGAGGCAGAGCGTGCGGAGAAGGCTCGCTTGGCAAAGATTGCTGCCGAGGAGCGCAAAGTGGCGTATGCCGAGCAGCAGAAGGGCTTTGAGTCGATGGTCGATTTGTCCTACTTTATTGGTCTTGGAAAGCAATACCCACATTTGGGCGTTACCTACACCGCAGGTTATCGTTTGAACAACCTTTTATATGTCGGTGGTGGCGCAGGCGTAGACTACAATATCGGCGCACAGGCGGTAACCACAAAATATGGCGATGGCGCACTGCGACCATTTGTTGTTTCGGTGCCTATCTACGCCTACTTCCGAGCCAACTTCCTCAATCGTCGTTGCTCGCCATTCTTTGCATTGGCGGCAGGTGGCAGAGTGTCGGGTAAGCAGACTATGCACCTCGATTTGTTGGATGTCAAGTACAACACAAGTTCGCTCTTTGTAAACCCGCAGTTGGGTGTCAATTTCCGCACCACAACCAATAGCAGCATATATTGCGCCGTAGGTTTCAATGGCTTCTCAACGCCTCATTGCGTGAAGTTTACGGAGTATAACGCAACCATCAAGTACAAATTTGGTTATGGCATTGACATCCATATTGGTGTAACATTCTAATCGAACAGCAGAGTATGAAGAGGTATATACTATATTTAATATCGTGCATATTGGTATTTGCCGGATGCGGCGAGAGCGTTATTGGCTACGAGAATTACGAGGATTATTTGAACGCTTCGGGGGCGGGCGATTCGTGTAAAATTTTGTACGAAACTACCGACGGAAAGAAAATTTCTACTATCGGCAAAATTGGCGACGCAAATATTGTGTCTAATGTCTATGCAAACAATATTGGCACAATCATTTGCGACAAACCTATCACAGCCATTTATATTGGGAAATTCAATAATAACACAACCCTCAAAGCCATTCAGTTACCTAAAAGTGTAGAGGAAATCGGAAACGACGCCTTCAAAAAGTGCGAGAATTTGGAGTTGATTATACTTCCTAAATCTCGACACATAATAGGCGACTCGGCATTCGAAGGGTGCAAAAAATTGGAGACGGCAGATAATTTGGGATATGCCACCGCAATCGGCAATTCGGCATTCAAAGGGTGCGAGTTGTTGAAAGGTTATAACGGAGCAATAACCCTCAACGCTGTCGAAATCGGCGATGAGGCATTTTACGGCTGTAAGGCGTTGAAGAGTGTTGTGTTTGGGAACGAACACGATAAGGCAGTTGGCGCCACATTAAGAACCATTGGAAATAAGACTTTTTACAGTTGTACTTCATTGTTGGAAATCGCAATTCCAGACAGCGTAGAACGCATTGAAACGGAAGCATTTAACGAATGCACTTCGCTCAAATTGGCTACCATTGGCAAGAGCGTAAATTTCATAGGCGCACACGCCTTCTACAAATGTCCATTTGGTAAAGAAAGAGGAAAGGTTTGCGTGATTTGCAAAGCAAAGACACCTCCTGAATTCGAATATTCACAATATCGTTACTCGCCGTTTCCGTTGTGGAGCGTAGAAAACACCTTCTATAAGATTAAGATTCCGGCATCATCGTATAATCAGTATAGGTATGGTAGTTGGTATGACTCTATTGAAGATCCCAACACTACATCAAACAAAGATTTATTATTTGTCAGCGATACGAGTTTGGACTAAACAATAGGGTGTTTTAGAGAGCAACTTTTATCCTTTTGTATTATCTTTGTGAGCAATTAGTAGCATAAAACTATGATAGAGACACTGAAATTTTACAAGAACTTTCCGAAGGAGGGTATCAACTTTATCGATATCATCCCCTTCTTACAATCAAAAAAGGCTTTTCGCGAGGTTATCGAGGCGTTGAAGGCGGCTACCACCGCACCAAATGTGGCGGCTCCCGAGGCTCGCGCATTTCTCTTCACCGCACCGCTTCTCTCGGAGGAGGGTATCGTCGAGAACATTATCCCGATGCGTAAGAGCGGTAAGTTGCCATTCAACGATGGCGATTTGATCGAGGTCTGCATCGAGAAGGAGTACGGCTTCGACAAGTTGTACTACCGTTTGAGCGACATCGCTGCGGGCGTTCCCGAGGGCGACACCTTCTACATAACTATTCTCGACGATGTACTCGCTACGGGCGGTACGGCTCTCGGCATTGCCGAGTCGTTGGAGAAACTCACAATCTACCGCGACAACAAACCTTACAGCGTTAAGATTAAGGAGTTCGTGTTCCTCGTTGAGATTGAGGAGATTAACGGCAAGGCTCGCTTGGAGAAGATTGCACCGGTTACCTCTTTGATGACTATTTAGTAATGAAAAAACTACTTTTGATTATGGGACTTTTATCGCTTTTCGGATGTGGCAAGAAAGCCCCAACCTATCCGCAAGATAGGGTTGTGGCAAAGGATGGCTCGGAGATAGTATTCACCTTCTTCGCACACGCCTCGTTTGCTATTGAGCATAACGGCAAACACATCTACATAGACCCCGTAGGCAACTTTGCGTGGGAGAAACTGCCAAAGGCAGATGCCGTTCTCATCACCCACTCGCACTACGACCACTTCGAGATGGCTACCATCGATAAGATTGCGGGCGATGGTTGCGCCATCATCTGCGACAAGACCTCTGCCGAGGCATTTGAGCACGACTGCACCACAATGCTCCCGGGGAGTGTGGCAGAGCCTTTCGATGGACTCTCGGTAAAGGCTGTTCCGGCATATAATATCAGCGAGGGACACACCGATTTTCACCCGCAGGCACGCGAGGATTGTGGCTATATCCTCACGCTCGGTGGCACAACAATCTATGTTGCGGGCGATACGGAGGATAACAACGATGTGTTGGCGTTGAGCGGCATAGATATCGCCTTTTTGCCTGTCAATCAACCATATACAATGACAATCGAACAGGCGGCACGAGTTGTTAAGAGTATTAAGCCTACCCTATTCTACCCTTACCACTATGGTCAGGTCGAGGAGAAAACCGATATCGAGGCTCTCGTAAAATCGCTCGACGGCATTTGCGAGGTGCGCGTATTCCCTATGGAGTAATGACTCCGCTAAAACGATAAAAGGTGTGTCCGTTTCTTTCGGACACACCTTTTTTCAACTACTTTTTTCCCCAACAATGTTCGTGGAGAGGGCATTCAGGCTGACAACCGAAATCATCGTATCCGTGCGGACAAAATGAAGCGTCGGATGATTCACCGCTCGCCCCAACAACAACGACAATGATTACGCATACAAATAGCATTATAAGCGACCACATAACTATCTGCTACAACTATCACTGCCACCAGTAATCGTGCCGAGAACGTTGGCAAGCATACCTACAAATACCAATATTGCGAACATAGCGGCTATTTCTTAATATCTGATAGACAAATTGTTAAGCACGAGCCAATGAGAAAAACCATCGCTGCCACATCCTTCAAAATATCTCCTACCGAAATGATAAAATCTAACATAACTCTACTGTTTTAAGGTTTTCGATAGTGCAAAGGTATGGGAGCGTTTTGACAATTTTTGTCAAAAGAGATTTTTTTTTAATTTAATACTGGGGATTAAGGGTGGTTAAGTTTTTTTTCGGAATTGTATGCTTTGGGGTATGAAATCAAAACGTCATTCCGAGCGAATGCAATGAGCGTGGGAACGCTGCGATTAAGCCGAGGGCAGAGGCAACCGACAGTTTATGCCGAGGCGAAGCAGTGAATACCGAAAAACACGGGTATCGAAAACGATACCCATCGGAGCAAAAGCGAAAAATCGTAAATGATTAGGCTATTTTTGAGGCAAACGAAAAGCCCGATGCGCAGCATACTCCTTCCCACAAAAAAAAATCGTAAATGGTGGAGGAAATTTTGTGCTAAACAAGGTAGCGAGTCCGCAGCATAGTAAACCTATGTGAGGAACTCGCTATCCGAAGTGCAGTGCAAAATTTACCCGCCAGAACGTTTTTTTAATTGCCGACTTCGCAAAGGAACTTGATACGCACCAACCGTATCTCCTCTTCGCTGTACTCGCCACCGAGTTCTTCGATAGCCTCGTCGAGAGAGTCGCTTTCGGCATCCTCTTTGAAATAGAGGTAGATGTCGTCGATTTTATCCTCGTCCATATAGCCGGAGAGGTAGTATTGGATGTTGAGTTTGGTACCCGAATTTACGATAGCCTCAATCTCGGTGAGGAGTTCATCGAAGGTGAGGTCTTTGGCACGAGCGATATCCTCAAAGTCCATCTGGCGGTCGATAGATTGGATGATAAATATCTTGTTGCCCGCCTTATTCGCCACAGACTTAACCACCATATCCTGTGGACGGATGATGTCGTTCTCCTCGACATAGGCTTTGATGAGTTCGATAAACTCTTTACCGAATTTGTTGGCCTTACCAACGCCCACACCCGAGATATTCTGCATCTCCTCGATGGTTATAGGGTATTGAATAGCCATATCCTGCAACGAAGGGTCTTGGAATATGACAAATGGTGGAAGGTCGTGCTTCTGCGCCACCTTACGACGCAAATCTTTGAGCATCGCAAAGAGTTGCTCATCGGCAACACCGCCACCCTTTGGCACCGATGCCTCTGCCTCGCGCTCCTCCTCGTCGTAGTCGCGGTCTTGCGCCACCATAACCTTCGTAGGTTTGGCAATAAACGCCTCGCCCGCAGCATTTATGGAGATGAGTCCGTAGTTCTCGATATTCTTATCGATAAATCCCATAATAAGGCCCTGACGCACCACTGCCGACCAATGGCGTTCGCCCTTGCTCTTGCCTATGCCGAACCACTCCAACTTGGCGTGGCCGTAACTCTTTATGGCGGCTGTAACCTTACCTACGAGTATGGAGACGAGGTGTTCCATTTTGAACTTATCGCCAATGGCACGCAACGCCTGCAACGCCTTAACCAAATCTTGCGTAGCATCGACCTGTGGTCGTGGGTTGCAGCAGTTGTCGCACGCACCGCAGTTGTTCTCGGGATACTCCTCGCCAAAGTAGTGGAGCAGTGTCTTACGACGACACATAGCACTCTCGGCGTAGGATTCCGTCTCGAGAAGGAGCAGTTTGCCAATCTCCTGCTCGGCAACCGGCTTGCCCTGCATAAACTTCTCCAACTTCTGGATGTCCTTATAATTATAGAAGGTAATGCAGTGTCCCTCGCCACCATCACGACCGGCACGGCCTGTCTCCTGATAGTAGCCTTCGAGCGACTTTGGAATGTCGTAGTGGATAACAAAACGCACATCGGGCTTATCGATGCCCATACCGAAGGCGATTGTTGCAACAATCACATCCACACCCTCCTTCAAAAAGGCATCCTGATTGTCGGCACGAGTCTGCGCATCCATACCTGCGTGGTAGGCGCGAGCCTTGATGTTGTTCGCCACGAGCAACTCCGCCAACTCCTCGACCTTCTTACGGCTCAAACAGTAGATGATACCGCTCTTGCCCTCGTTTTGCTTGATGTAGCGGATAATATCTCGGTCGGGATCGTTCTTTGGTCGCAACTCGTAGTAAAGGTTCGGACGGTTGAACGACGACTTGAACACCACCGCATCGGTCATACCGAGGTTCTTTTGGATATCCATCTGCACCTTCGGTGTAGCGGTTGCGGTGAGGGTTATAAGCGGTGCTTGGCCTATATCGTTGATGATAGGGCGAATACGGCGATACTCGGGGCGGAAGTCGTGTCCCCACTCCGAGATACAGTGCGCCTCGTCGATGGCGTAGAACGAAATCTTTATTTTGCGGAGGAAGGCAATGTTATCCTCCTTGGTAAGAGATTCGGGTGCGAAATAGAGCAGTTTGGTCTTGCCCGCCAACACCTCGTCACGCACCTGCTGTACGGCAGCACGGCTCAACGATGAGTTAAGGAAGTGGGCAATACCCGAATTGTCGGAGAATGTTCGCATCGCATCCACCTGATTTTTCATCAGCGCAATAAGGGGTGAGATGATAATTGCCACTCCATCCATCATCAACGCAGGCAACTGATAGCAGAGCGATTTTCCGCCACCCGTAGGCATCAACACAAAGGTATCACGTCCCGAGAGAAGGTTCATAATTACCTCCTCTTGGTTGCCCTTAAACGAAGTGAATCCGAAATACTCTTTCAGTTTCTCGCGCAGTAAATTTCTGTCTATCAAAGTTTGCGACATACTATTTTGCTCTAAAACTCTCTTTTTTATCCAAATTTCCAATCAAAGATAGCAAATATTTCGGAAAAAAACATAACTTTGTGTGAAATTTATTAGAAAATTTTTTAGAAGTATGAGGCTTTTCACCACCGACCTTGTCAAAAAATATAAGTCGAGAACGGTCGTTAATAACGTCTCTATCGAGGTAGAGCAGGGCGAGATTGTTGGTCTGCTCGGCCCCAACGGAGCGGGTAAGACAACGTCGTTCTATATGATTGTAGGACTGATCAAACCAAATGGCGGACGTATATTCCTCGAACACGACGACGGACATATCGACGAATTGACCAAACTGCCGGTCTACAAACGAGCGCAGATGGGCGTAAGTTATCTGGCACAGGAGGCTTCGGTATTCCGCAATTTGAGCGTCGAGGACAATATCCGCGCGGTACTCGAGATGACCAACTTCACAAAGGAGTATCAGCGTGATCGTGTCGAGACACTCATCGAAGAGTTCCGTTTGCAGAAGGTGCGTAAGAGTTATGGAAACCAACTTTCGGGTGGAGAGCGTCGTCGTACCGAGATTGCACGTGCCATCGCCATAAACCCCGCCTTCGTGTTGCTCGACGAGCCGTTTGCGGGTGTAGACCCTATTGCTGTGGAGGATATTCAGAGCATTGTGGCGACGTTGAAAAACAAAAATATCGGCGTTATCATCACCGACCACAACGTAGACGAAACGCTTGCAATCACCGACCGCACCTACCTCCTCTACGAGGGTAAGATTCTAAAAACGGGTACTGCCGAGGAGTTGGCGGAGGATGAGTTGGTACGAAAGGTCTATCTCGGCAAGAATTTCGAGTTGAGAAAGAACCACAAATTTGAGTTGGAACAAAAGTAAAAAAGTATGGATAAATCTCTCCCGCGAGGGCAACTTTCGGGCGTGATAACGCCTCCTTGTTCAAAGAGTTACGCACAACGAGCATTGGCTTCGGCACTGCTTGCCGAGGGCGAAACCACGTTGCGCAATCTCGACTTCTGCGACGACACCCTGTCGGCAATTCGTGTTATCGAAACACTCGGTGCAAAGGTTGAACGTCTTGACGAGCGCACCGTAAGAGTCAGTGGCGGTCTTAACCCCCAGAGCGACACTCTGAATGTGGGAGAGTCGGGCTTGGCAACACGAATGTTCACCCCAATAGCATCGCTTTGCAACACCCCTATTACCATACAGGGCGAGGGTACCCTACTCCACCGCCCTATGGATATGATGATTGAGCCGTTGCGCAAACTCGGTGTAGATGTGCGTGATGGAGGTGGTCGTCTGCCCGTAGAGGTGTGCGGGCCTATCCGAGGTGGCGAGATTGAGGTTGATGGTTCGGTTTCATCGCAATTCCTTACGGGGTTATTGATGTCGTTGCCGTTGGCAGAGGAGGAGACCACCATATTGGTTGAAAATGCCGTATCGAAGCCATACCTCGATATGACCATAGATATGGCATCGAAATTTGGCGTAAAAATCAGCCACAACGACTACAAAGAGTTCTATGTCGAGGGCGGTCAGAAGTACGAAGCCACCGACATAACAATCGAGGGCGATTGGAGTGCCGCAGCGATGTTGCTGGTGGCGGGCGCAATCGCCGGAAAGGTTACATTGAACAACATCTCGCTCCTCTCGAAACAGGCAGATGTAGCCATCTGCGACGCTTTGGTGCGTGCCGGAGCGTTGGTAACGAGCGAGCCTGACTCCATAACGGTGGAACATCGCGAGTTGTCGCAATTTAGTTTCGATGCTACGCAATGTCCCGACCTCTTCCCTGCATTAGCGGCGTTGGCTGCCGCAGCCGAGGGCGAGAGCGTTATTTATGGCGTGCATCGCTTGGAACATAAGGAGTCGAATCGTGCCGAGAGCATTGCCGAGGAGTATGCCAAACTCGGTATCGAGGTGCGCTTGGAGGAGGATGCAATGTATATTCGTGGCGGCGAGATTCACTCGGCAGAGTGTGGAAGCCACTACGACCACCGCATCGCAATGTCGTTGGCGGTGTCGGCACTCCGTTCCGATGGTGCGATTCTTATTCACGGAGCCGAGTGCGTAGCAAAGAGTTATCCCGACTTCTTCGAGGCGTTGGAGTCGTTAAGAGTGAAGTAGTATGTGGCACAATTCGTTTGGAGCGAAGTTCTGCATCTCCATCTATGGAGCATCGCACACCCCCGAGGTTGGCGTGCGCATAGATGGTGTACCATCGGGCATACCCCTTACAGAGTCCGATTTCGAAGCAGACCTCGCACGTCGCCGTGCCTCGGCAAAGGGTACTACTGCCCGACACGAGGCGGATATTCCCACCATTCGCTCGGGCGTTGCCGACGGTAAAACCACAGGCGAAGCGGTAGAGATAGTTTTCCGAAATGGCGATGTTCGCTCCTCCGACTATTCGCAATTCGAGGCGCATCCACGCCCTTCGCACGTCGATTTCATCGCCCGCAAAAAGTATGGCGAGGAGGTCGATCTGCGTGGCAGTGGGCAGTTTTCGGGGCGAATGACCGTACTGCTTGTTGCTGCGGGAGTGGTAGCCAAAAAGGTGGTTCAGGGGGTGCAATACATAACCTCAATCGTGGAGATTGGCGGCTCGCGCAACGAGGCAGAATTTCCACAAATTATCGCATCGGCAATGGCGGATGGCGACTCGGTAGGTGGTGTGGTGGAGTGCGTAGCCAAAGGCGTTAAGGCCGGCTTGGGCGAACCATTCTTCGACTCGGCAGAGAGCATTATTGCCCACCTTCTATTCTCCGTTCCGGCAGTTAAGGGCGTAGAGTTCGGTAGTGGTTTCGAGGGTGTTCGTCTGCGTGGCTCGGAGCGCAACGACCGCTTCACGGATGGCGAAGGACACACCGCATCGAACAACGAGGGCGGCATAAATGGCGGCATCACAAATGGCAACGAGGTGGTGGTGCGTGTGGCAATAAAACCTACACCAAGTATCTCGTGCGAGCAGATGACCTACAACAGAGAGTTGGGCGAGGTTGCCCCACTACGCATCAAAGGTCGCCACGATGCCTGCATCGCTCTGCGTGCTGCGGTGGTGGTGGAGTCGGTAGTGGCTATTGCTCTTGCCGAATTAACTCTCGCCTCCGATTTTTCATCAAACTTGTAAAAATTTAACCTTTGCTATGACTTTGCGTCTTGTTATACACACAATAAGAGATGCCGTAGAGTCTATTTACGGCATTCGTGAGGCGGAGTCCATAGCCCGTATGGTGGTAAGCGAACGGTTGAACTACAACCTTTCGCAACTTGTTCTGCACTACGACGACGAGTGCGACATTGCCAACCTCGACACCCTCATCGAGGAGTTACGCAGTGGTCGCCCTGTGCAGTATGTGCTGGGTAAGGCGGAGTTCTGCGAAATGGAGTTCGAGGTAGCCGAAGGGGTGTTGATTCCTCGCCCCGAGACCGAGGAGTTGGTCTACCGAATAGCAGAAATGGCGCAGCGTGGAGCCAAGATTTTGGATATTGGCACAGGCAGTGGCGCTATCGCCATATCGCTCGCCAAATTGGTGAAAGAGGCGGAGGTTACGGCGGTGGATATCTCGCCCGAAGCGTTGGCAATAGCCGCGCGCAATGCCGAGCGTCTGGGTGCTAAAATAGAGTTTGTGGAGGCGGATGCCTTGGGCGATTTGAGCCACCTCGGAGAGTTCGATATAATAGTGTCGAATCCGCCATATATCCAGCAGAGCGACATCGTGGATATGCGAAAGAACGTGGTCGATTTCGAGCCACACACAGCACTTTTTGTTCCCGACGATGATGCGTTGCGATTTTATCGTGCTACGGCAGAGAATGCGCAAAAGATATTGAAGGAGGGAGGCTCGTTGTGGTTTGAGATATACGAAAAGGCGGGCGACGAGATATGCTCGATGCTCCGTGAGAAGGGTTTTGCACATAACGAGTTGATCGAGGATGCCAACCTGAAACCGAGAATGATATGGAGCAGAAGGGCGTAGCGAAAAAGAGAAAGACGGCGGAGCAGGCTCTGCAATCGCTGATGCGTATGTGCGCTCGTTCGGAGCGTTCATCGGGCGATGCTCTGCGACTGATGAGGCGTTGGGGTGTGGCAGACGATGAGGCTAAAAAGGTGCTTGCACGACTGCGTGCCGAGCGATTTATCGACGATGCACGATATGCCGAGGCGTTTGTGCGCGACAAACTCAATTTGAGCGGTTGGGGTGCTTACAAAATAAAGATGACTCTTCGCACCAAAGGCGTATCGAGGGAGATTATCGACGAGGTGGTTGCGCCAATGCTTGCCGAAACGGATATGACGGAGCGTTTGGAGGAGATTATGCATCGGCGTATGCGCACGCTCAAATATAGTTCGCCATACGATGCCAAGACAAAACTTATCCGCTTTGCGGCATCACGAGGATACGACATGGAGGAGGCAATCGAGTGCGCAAACAAGATAGTTGAGAGTTGAAAAAACGGAAAACTGAAAGCGGAAAACGGAAAACTGAAAGACAAAAGTAATTTCCAGCGCACCCCAGAACCCCTAGTAAGCACCGAAGGTGCGCCCCTAGTAAACCCCAGAATCACTGCGCCGTGATATGGGTAGGAGTTCGCAAAACGGAAAACTGAACCGACGACAAACCGAGAGCAGAGAGCAAACTTGTTTGCTCTTTGCCGAGGTGCGAAGGAGGAAAAGCCTGCGAAGCAGGATTAAAACGGAAAACTAAAAACTAACACTATATGAAGAAAATTTACGGAATTGCGATGATGCTGTTGGTGCTATTGACACCATCGACGCTTTCGGCACAATCGCTCGATAAGGCAAACCCTGCACCGGTGGATTTTACGAGTTTTGTGACCAACTGCTTCATCAACTATTTCGCCACAGGTGGCGTACAGGAGAAGTTGTACCTCGTTACCGACAAGCCGTTCTACAGCGCAGGCGACACGATATATTTCAGTGCCTTCCTCGTGAACTCAATCTACTTCAACCGCCACACCGAAACAAAATTCATCTATGTGGAGTTGATCGATGCAACCGGAAATGTGGCACACCGTATGCGCGTTATGGGTGCAGAGGGTCGTTTCTACAACGCCATACCACTCTCGCCACGCACCACATCGGGTAAATACACTCTGCGTGCCTACTCGAAGTGGCAAACCAACGGCGACCAAGAGTTGCTGTTCACTCGTCAGGTGGAGATTGGCAACTACATCGACGATGCCGTACATACCAATGTTAAATATGAGTTCGATGGCTCGGGTAAAGTTGTGGCATCGGTGGAGGTAACCAACAATTTGTTCGTACCTATACCGGAGAATATTGTGGAGTACTCGTTGAGCATAAATGGTCGCACCACACGCCATATGACCAAGACCGACAAGGATGGTTTCTTCCGTTTCTCGTTCCGACCAAGTTCAAACGCAACCGACTGCATCCGTATGAATATCAACGCCAATGGTCGTAAGTTGGATAGAAAGATGCAGTTGCCGTCATTCGAGAACGACTTTTCGGCGAAGTTCCTGCCCGAAGGTGGCGATCTCGTTGCCGGCATCGAGCAGACCATCGCCTTCAAGTCGGTGGGCATAGATGGTCGAGCCATAGAAGTCGAGGGTGTTATCCGTACAAAGTCGGGCGTAGAGGTGTGCGCCATACGCACCGAGCATAGCGGTATGGGCAAGTTCACACTCAACGCCGAAGTTGGCGAAACTTACATAGCCACCCTCTCGAACAAAGATGGCGTAACCCGCTCGTTTACCCTGCCCGAAGCGAAGGCAGAGGGTTGTGTTGTAAGCATCAAACCCGAGGGTAACAACCAAATCATTTTGCAGATTCTCACCACCGAAGAGTATCCCCGTGAGCGACTCGTGGCGATCGTGCAGTCGCGAGGCATAGTAAACTACGTTGTCGAGGACCTCTCGCGTGCATTGCGCATCTCGCTGGATAAGTTGCGCAGTGGCGTGGCACAGGTGTCGATTGTGGACAAGACCACCCGCACCATTGTGGCGCAACGTCTATTCTTTGTGCGTGGCAAGTCGGCAACGGCAACCATAACACCGAACGTTAAGAAGTTCTCGCCACGCGAGCGAGTACAACTCGACTTCGCCATAAAGAGCAGCGAGGGCAATGCCGTAAAGGGCGACTTCGTAGTTGCAATAACCGATGCCGAGTTGCTGAAGGAGGATGACAACACCGACAACATATTATCGTATATGTTGCTCAACTCCGATTTGAAAGGACATATCGAGAATCCGAAATACTACTTCGAGGCCGACGATGCAAAGCACAACGAGCACCTCGATTTGGTAATGCTTACGCACGGTTGGAGACGCTACAACATAAACTCCATTCTTGCGGGCAAGAAGCCTCGCATCACGCAACCTTTCGAGAAGGAGCAGAGCATTTCGGGTGGTGTGAAATCGACCATCGGCAAGACTCGCAACACGAGTGTAATGATTTTCCGCAACCGCAAGGAGTATCTCGGTGTTCACGATTTGAACAGCACCAACCGCTTCTTCATCACAGGCGTAGATTCGCCCGATACGACTTTATATATTTTGCAGGCTCTCAACCGCAATGGCAGTAGCGACCGTGTGCGCATAAAAGTTGATCCGCAAATCTACCCTATGGCACCTGCTATTGCACGAGAGGTGTTCCGCAAAGAGAAAAAGACCTCGCTTACAGAGGAGTATATGGTGCGTTCGAAGCAGTCTTACTTCGAGGATGGCCGTACCCCTGTAATCGACATCGATGCGGTAGAGATTGTAGCCAAGCGAACAGTAACTTACGACTACTCGTCGTCGCTCAACGACTTCAACACCGTAAGTGGCGATATGACACGATTTGTTTCGATTTTCGACGCATTGCAGCGTTTCCGCCAACTCGAAGTCGAGGGCAACAACGTATATGTTCGCTCGACGAAGAGTGTAAAGTCGCCTGTATCAGACGAATCGAGCAACAACACCGACAGTGAGGATAACAATTACAGCGGTGTAGAGGTTGATATGGACGACAAGGTAGATTTGATGCCTGCGGTATATGTCAATGGCACACAAATGGATATGGGTGTGATAGACGCTTATCCTATGGAAGAGATTATCAGCGTGTCGTACCTCGATAAGTTCGAGTCGATGGCTGCGGGTATGGGTTCCGAAACAGGAGCCATAATCCTCCACGTTAAGGATATCAACGCACGCGAGAAGTTCCTCATCAACTCTATGGCAGAGGTTGTTGTTCCGGGCTACGCCGCACCTGTGGAGTTCTACGCTCCCGACTACTCGGTGCAGAACGACAGGAGCAAGAAGGACAACCGAACAACTATCGCTTGGGTACCTTCTCTGCAAAGCAACTCGTTGGGCGACGCATCGGTTTCGTTCTGGACAGCAGACCGACAATCGAACTATAGAGTCGTCATCGAGGGTATAACCTCCGACGGAGAACTACTACACCAAGAGATGATTCTGCAATCGAAGTAGATGATTCCGAAAAAAATGGGGGAGAAAAGTTGGCAATCTCCCCCATTTTTCGTATATTTGTAAAAACATACGCAAAGAACTAAAATTATGGGTAACAAAAGAGCGTTGTATTGTGTGATTATGGCGGGTGGCGTAGGCACTCGTTTTTGGCCGAAAAGCCGTCAGAGCAAACCGAAGCAGTTTCTGGATATCTGCGACACCGGCAAGTCGTTTCTTCGTACAACCTACGAGCGATTTGCTCACATTGTGCCTACCGAGAACTTCTTGGTAGTAACCAACACTCGCTACAAAGATTTGGTGTTGGAGCATATTCCGGAGTTGAAGGAGGAGCAGGTACTGTGCGAGCCTATTGGTCGCAATACTGCGCCGTGCATCTGCTATGCAGCCTACCATCTCAAACATATCGCTCCCGATGCGATGATGATTGTTACCCCATCGGACCACCTCATCCTGAACGAGGAGGAGTTCCGCTCCATCGTTAATGACACAATAGAGTTTGCCGACAAGAACAATGCGTTGATGACTATCGGCATCACCCCTAATCGCCCCGAGACGGGCTACGGATATATCCAAAAGAGCGACAACTCGAAAATTTCGCGCGTGAAGTGCTTCACCGAGAAGCCAAATCTGGAGTTGGCGCAGGTGTTTGTGCAGTCGGGCGAGTTCTTCTGGAATTCGGGCATCTTTGTTTGGAAGGTCAGCGACATCATCGATGCTGTGGCGGAGCATCTGCCCGAGCATCACGCACTATTCGAAGGGGTGTTCCCTCTACTCGGCACCGCATCGGAGAAGGAGGCCATTGCGCAGGTGTTCTCGGAGTGTCGTGCCATATCCATCGACTACGGAGTGATGGAGAAGGCAGAGAATGTATATGTTCGTTGTGGCGACTTCGGATGGAGCGATGTCGGCACGTGGGGTTCGCTCTATCAACTCTCGCGCAAGGACAAGTATGCCAATGTCAAACCGACAGAGGGGTGCTATACCTACAACACCCGCTCATCGATGGTTTCACTGCCAAAGGGCAAGGTTGCAATCATAAATGGTCTGCGCGACTACATTGTGGTCGATACCGAGGATGTGCTGCTTATCTGCCCACGTGGCGAGGAGCAGAACATCAAAAAGTATATCGATGAGGTGAAATACAACACAGGCAACAAGCATATCTAATCGGACAAAAAGTGAGAACGGAGATCGAAAGACTATACACCGCTTTTGCAGACTCTACGGGCGTAACGACCGACTCTCGAAAAATCGAGGTCGGTGTGCTCTTTTTTGCGCTACACGGAGCGTCGTTCGATGGCAACGACTACGCCATATCAGCGATTGAGAAGGGTGCCGTCGCAGCAGTTGTGGATAGAAAAGATATCGTCGAGAACAACCCCCGCTATGCCGAGCAGTTGCTGCTGGTGGAGGACACCCTGCAAGCGTTGCAGGAGTTGGCGCAGTATCATCGTCGCACTTTGGCTATACCTATAATTGCCATTGCAGGCAGCAACGGCAAGACCACAACAAAAGAGTTGGTGTCGCGCGTGCTGGCGGAGAAGTTCGAGGTTTCGACCACAAAGGGCAACCTCAACAACCACATCGGTGTGCCATTGACGCTGCTCGCAATGAATAGCGACACGGAGTTTGGCGTGGTGGAGATGGGTGCCAGCGCACAGGGCGAGATTGCACTACTCTGCTCGATTGCCGAGCCTAACTACGGCATACTCACCAACATCGGACTCTCGCACTTGGAGGGTTTCGGTGGCGTAGAGGGCATCCGCAAAGGCAAGGGCGAGTTGTTCGACCACCTCGACAAAAACGGAGGTCGTGCCTTTGTTGCAGAGGAGGATGCGGTGTTGTGCGAAATGGCCCGAGCAAGGGAGGATTTGGCGGTAGAGTACTACTCTCGTGGTGTTGGCGAAGGCTTCCGCAGCAACCTTACGGGCGACTACAACCGCTTCAACATTGCGGCAGCGGTGGAGATAGGTCGCTACTTCGGGGTGGCAGACGAGCGTATCGGAGAGGCGATACTATCGTTCCAACCCGACAACAACCGCTCGCAGGCGGTAAAGACCGAGCGCAACAGTTTGGTGGTGGATTGCTACAACGCCAACCCGTCGAGTATGGAGGCGGCATTGGACAATATCGCAACTATGGAGTCGGCGCATAAGGTGCTGATTTTGGGCGATATGCTCGAACTCGGTGAGTGGAGTGGCGAGGCACACCTCACAATTCTGCGTAAGGCCGATGGCGTGGCAGAACGCATAATCTTGGTGGGCAAAGAGTTTGCAAAGGCTTTCGACGAGAGCGAGGGGTTGCAGAGCGATTACACGCTCTACCCTACTACCGACGATGCTTCCGTAGCACTCGACAACTCCCCAATAAGCGACAGCCTTGTGTTGTTGAAAGGCTCGCGCGGAATAGCATTGGAAAAACTCATTAAATTTTTATAAATAGATGGAAGATAAGAATAGTATTTCACTCCCCGAAAATGCCTATCGTGAATTGAAGGAGGGCGAGGAGTATCAACCCGTGATGTCGGCAGAGAGTAAGCCCGCCGAGGCTACTCCCTACTCGGTAACTATGGGTATCATTATGGCTATTATTTTCTCGGCAGCAGCAGCCTTCCTCGGTTTGAAGGTGGGACAGGTTTTCGAGGCGGCAATTCCTATCGCAATTTTGGCAGCAGGAATAGGCTCGATGCGTGGCAAGAAGCGCAGTATGCTTGGCGAGAACGTTATCATTCAATCAATCGGTGCATCGTCGGGAGTGATTGTTGCGGGTGCAATTTTCACGCTACCGGCACTCTATATCCTCGGTTTGGAGGCGCAATTCTACCAAGTATTCCTATCGTCGTTGTTGGGCGGCGTGTTGGGCATAGTTCTGCTTATTCCATTCCGCAAATACTTCGTTAAGGATATGCACGGCAAGTACCCATTCCCCGAGGCTACGGCAACTACCGAGGTACTCGTTTCGGGCGAGAAGGGCGGCAAGCAGACCATATTGCTCGCTATTGCGGGTGTGCTTGGCGGTTTGTACGACTTCGCCATATCGTCGTTCGGTGCGTGGGCAGAGAATATCTCCACAAAGATGACCGCGTGGGGTTGCGCTGTGGCAGATAAGTTCAAGGTAGAGTTCTCGATGAATACGGGTGCAACGCTGCTCGGTTTGGGATATATCATCGGCTTAAAGTATGCCGTAATCATCACCGCAGGCTCGTGCCTTGTGTGGTTTGTGATTGTTCCATTGGTTGGCTACGCTTCGGCAGAGGCGGCATCGATGAGCGCAATGGAGTTGTTCCAAGCGTATGGTCGCCCTATCGGCATTGGCGGTATCGCAATGGCAGGTTTGATTGGTATTATCAAGCAGTCGGGCATTATCAAACAGGCCGTAGGTCTTGCCTTCAACGAGTTGGGTGGCAAGAAGGGCGAAGGTGAGGTGGCTCGCACACAACGCGACATCTCGATGAAGGTTATCCTCTCGATTATTATCGCTGTGCTGGTGGCAACCATCGCCTTCTTCCAATTTGGCGTGTTGGGTAATTGGTTCCACACCATCGTAGCGTTGCTTATAGTCTTTATTATAGCATTCCTCTTCACCACCGTAGCGGCAAACGCTATCGCCATCGTAGGCTCGAACCCCGTTTCGGGAATGACTCTTATGACGCTGATTTTGAGTTCGCTCGTATTGGTTTCGATTGGCTTGGAGGGCGAGAAAGGAATGACCGCAGCGTTGATTATCGGCGGTGTTGTCTGCACAGCGTTGTCGATGGCGGGCGGCTTTATCACCGACCTGAAAATCGGCTATTGGCTCGGCACCACACCTCGCACACAGGAGAAGTGGAAGTTCCTCGGCACATTCGTTTCGGCTGCAACCGTTGCCGGCGTGATGATTATTCTGAATAAGACCTACGGCTTTGTTGGCGAGAACGCCCTGACCGCACCACAGGCAAACGCTATGGCGGCAGTTATCAAGCCGTTGATGGAGGGTGGCGAGACTCCTTGGGTACTCTACTTTGCGGGTGCAGTGTTGGCTCTCGTATTGAATTGGATAGGCGTTCCGGCACTGGCATTCTCGCTCGGTATGTTTATCCCTATGTCGCTGAATGCTCCGCTTGTTGTGGGTGGTGCTATTGCGTGGTTCGTGTCGTCGCGCTCGAAGGATGAGGCGTTGAACAAAGCACGCTTCGATAGAGGTACACTCCTCGCATCGGGCTTTATTGCCGGTGGCGCATTGATGGGCGTTGTGGCGGCAATTTTGAAGTTCGCCGGTGTGGATCTCTACCTCACCGAGTGGGCAGCATCGAGCAGTGCAGAGTGGTTGGCTTTGGCTATGTATGTTGCTCTGGCGATCTACTTCACCGTTCACACATTGAAGGCAAAGAGAGAGGAGTAGAGAGAAACGGAACCGACGCACGAAGCAAGAGCAGAGGGTGCTTGCACACTATGCCTTGCAAGAAGGAGGAAAAGCCTGCGAAGCAGGATTAAAGCGGAAAACGGAAAACGGAAAACTAAAAAAGCCAATGGCTAATGGCTAATGGCTAAAAGCAAATAGAAAAAACTTTACACTAATTCAAAATCGGAGATATGGAACTGAAAGATAGATTTTTGAAGTATGTCGCTATCGACACACAGAGCGACGAGAATAGCGAAACATTCCCTTCGTCGGCGAAGGAGTGGGACTTATTAAACCTCTTGGTCGAGGAGATGAAGGCACTCGGCTTGGAGGATGTCAGCATCGACAAGTATGGCTACGCTATGGGAACTATCCCTGCAAGCAAAGGTAAGGAGAATGCACCGGTAATCGGTTTCCTCGCCCACGTCGACACATCGCCCGATATGAGTGGCAAAGATGTTCGCCCTCGCATTATCGAGGAGTACGACGGCAAGGATATAGTGCTTAACCCATCGCTCACAATGCGTGTGGCAGATTTTCCGGAGTTAAGCCGCTTTGTGGGACATACGCTGATTCACACCGACGGCACAACATTGCTCGGAGCCGACGATAAGGCAGGCGTGGCGGAGATTATGACCGCTGCGGAGTACCTGATGTCGCACCCCGAGGTTGAGCACGGCAAGATCCGTATCGGCTTTACCCCCGACGAGGAGATTGGTCGTGGCGTAGACTTCTTCGACGTGAAGGCGTTTGGCGCAGACTTCGCCTACACTATGGATGGCGGCTACGAGGGCGAGTTGGAGTATGAGAACTTCAACGCTGCATCGGCAAAGATTGCTATTCAGGGACGCAACGTCCACCCGGGATATGCCAAGAATAAGATGATTAACGCCATCGATGTGGCGTGCGAGTTGAACTCGCTCGTTCCTGCGGTGGAGCGACCACAATATACCGAGGGTTACGAGGGCTTCTACCACTGCGTGGGTATCTCCGGCTCGGTGGAGGAGGCTACAATATCGTACATCATTCGCGACCACGATGCCGAGAAGTTCGAGGCAAAGAAGGTGTGGATGCACAATATCGTGGGCATTCTGAACAACAAGTATGGCGAGGGTGTGCTGAAACTTACCCTCAAAGACCAATACTACAATATGCGCAAGATGGTCGAGCCGCATCCGCAGGTTATCGAGTTGGCGAAGGAGGCTATGGTCGAGGCGGATGTAACGCCTATTGTTCGCCCAATTCGTGGCGGAACAGATGGCGCACGCCTCTCATTTATGGGTTTGCCTTGCCCGAATATCTTTGCCGGCGGTATGAACTTTCACGGCAAGTTCGAGTACTGCTCGCTCGACTCAATGGAGAAGGCTGTAAAGGTTATCATCAACCTCTGCCAACTCTGGGCGAAATAAACTACGACTAAATTGACAATTTATAGTTAACTGCCGAGCGTTTTGCTCGGCAGTTACTTTTTCGGCTATTAGCCGTTAGCCATTGGCTATTTTGAATGGCAATCGCTCATATTGTTCGCTGAATGTCGTAAATATTTTATCTCTTTATTCCTCCGTACTAGGCTGATTGTACGAATCGCCCTCCCATAAGGTTACCACTAATATAACGACAGCATAAACCAGTCCTATGACAGGTATCAAGCAATAGAGTAACAACTCCCAACTTTGACCTACATCGTGTAATCGCCTAACTAGAACTGAAAGAGATGGAATAAACAAAAGCGCATTAATAAGCAACAATATGATAGCAATAGTATGTTCGGTGGCTTGAATATAATACAACGGTATGGCAGTCAAAGCACCTATCAAGAAGCAAAACAATTGCCACCACCAATACTCTGCACGCGTAGCACACCCTTTGAAATCAAAGGCTTTTTTGAATCCATTCTTTACTGCAACTGGAAAAGTAATCATAATGTTTGAGTTTTTTTAATTATTGTGTTTTTGTAAAAAAAATATAGCGATATTAGCATTGTTAAAGTTGAACATTATTACCAATATTCGACTTCGTGTACCGTGCGTTTTTTCAATTCTTTTAACCGTTCGTTATCATTTTTATTCATTGGACTTTTCGGGAAAATGCCATAATGGTCTACATGCTCCTTACATTGCTGATATTTTATAACCTTCTTATTTGATGGATCTGTAATATTTTTTTGTTCAAGTGATGCTCCACATATCGGACATATAAATTTTGCTAAAAAATCATTTTTGCTTTGATTTGAACAATCCCTAGGGAACACACCGAAGTACTCTTTATGATTAGGGCATCGATGATATCCATCAATAACTATTCTTTCATCACGACTAACTATTGTAAGCGGATTATCCAATGTGATATACTCAAGAGTGTGTCTACATGTAGGACAGAAGAACTTTGGCTCTCCACTATCAAGATGCATCTTATGCTGCTTTATTAATCCCGAAATGTAATCTCCTAATGGTATATTTAAATCAATTTTGCGCTGAAATTGGGATTCAGCACAGCATACTCCGCATTTTTTGCATATATAGAAGCCGTTAGAACATCGTTGAGTTTCACGACTGTCAATGATTCCTCCGCAGAATTCTTGAAAACAATGAGTTAAATATATCTTGTCATTATTTGTACAACCTATATTGGAGCAATGAAAATATACAACTCTACGAGCGTTGTAACCGTTGTCCGATTTATCTTTTAATGGTTCTATCATCATATTGCAGGATTTACATTGTAAATGCTTGCGGAATACTAATCTTTTAAGCCAATTGTATCCACTATAAGATTGTTGTAGTAGACAGTCGTCACCATTGTTGATAATTTTCAACATATCATATAATGTATACTCGGTGTAGTTGTCATGAGTGTGCAAGCCTTTACAGAAAACACTTGAACCTCCACACCAAAAGCAGTGACCAAAATGTGGATACATCCATTTTTTACCTTCACAAAAATGAATCTCATCCTTTCTGCCTTCGTTGAAACTTTCGCTATAACACATTAACGCAATAAAAGGTTGCTCCTCTCCTGTTTGAGCGTATTTGTGGTATAAATACTTTATCTCTATTAGATGTTGTTCTTTATATTTGCGCCCTATAACAGAATTTCTCAAGAAATCAACCACTTCATCTATTGATGATGCGGGTATTGACCATATTTTTGTATCTGGATTGTATTTTCTTCCCGAGATACATTTTAGTCTAGTAACAGAATTATTAAATCTTATATATTCGATGTTTTCGTTATAGATCAATTCGCTTGACTTATCTTCATTTATTTTAAGTGTGGCAATTGGCTCATTACCATAGACATTGATATCATCTGGCTTCTTTCTTATATGAGTAAATCCAGTGCATGTATCAAATAGCGGGCTATTCGCAAATTTATTGAATAGGATCTCAAATTCATCAACCTTGTACGCCTCGTATATATTACGAATGGTATTATATATTTCCCAAACATAAGGAAGGCGCTTGTTTTCTAAAACAGATAGCAGACATTGGGTTAATATATATACATCTATCTCTAAGTTATTGCAATTGCTAACAATGGTTGATAGTTGAGGTATGGTGATAGAGGCAAAACCCAAACGATGCGCCTCTACTACTTTTCGCATAAACAAGATTTGCCGGCTATGAATGAGCTGAGATACAAAACCGTACCATTGATTGTCGAAACCATCAAAATTGTTACTTTCTAACCATTGTTTAATTTTGTCTACCATATCTACTAGTATATTGGGTGTTTTACGAAATATTCTATACGATTTCTTTTAGATAGATTATCTCCTACTTCATCAATAATGTTCTTTACACCAAGAACAAAGGCTGTACTCTCATAGTCATCCCATGTCTCACATTTAAAAAGAATAGAATTTTCTATAAATCTTTTAATGCGATTGATATTATCTTCATCGTTTTTAACAACAGGAAGCCCGTAGTCATTTCTAAAATAAAACCAAACCTTATTTTTAGTTGTGCCATTTTTGTCGGTGATTGAGAATACCAAATTGGAATCAGCCTCCCATTTGTAATTGCTTTTTACTTTGTATCCGTTTTTAACTGTTCGATGTATTTCCCAATTACCGACCTTGATATCTTCTGCAAAATAATAATCCATATCCTTACAGATGTAAGAATATATCGTGTTACTTATCAATATTTCCATTTTTATTTTCTCTTTTTGCCCACCAACCCCGAATGTGCGGTTACTATAAAAAGGAAAGTGTGAGGTTGATTAGTTTATCTTTTGGAGGCTCTGGTAAGCCCGGAACAAATAAACAATACCCCACACTCGTATTTATCTACAAGAATGGGGCTAAACACCCCTATTGAAGAGTCAATACGGAGTGACGAGTGTGTTGCTTCCCTTGTTCCTTGAAATTTACCAGATTTCCAAAAGGGATAAAAGCTAATACACTTTCATCAAATTATGTCTGCAATCCATAGACTGCACCACAAAATTAGAAATAATTTTTTATAGTTGCAGTATTGTGCGCAAAATTTTTTAATTTTGCAAAGGAATTGCAGCAACAATCAGTGGCATAGAATGGCAATGAATGGCATGCGTTCGCTTACGCTCACTGAATGGCATTGAATGGCAGATTTTGGTATGGATATAACAAAGCAAAATAACAATCTGTATCGCAATCTTATTCTCTATCGCAAAGCGGTGGTTATCTACGATTTAACCTACCATTTCTGCGATAGATTTATTGCCATAGGAGACCGTACAAAAGACCAAATGATACAAGCGGCTCGTTCAGGCAAGCAGAATATTGTCGAAGGTAAAGCAGCATCGCTCACTTCTGCAGAAACACACTTAAAGTTGTTAGGCGTGGCGAGGTCTAGTTTTCAAGAGTTACTGGAAGACTATATCGACTATCTGCGAACTCGCAATTTGCGAATATGGGAAACCAATTCGAAAGAGGTCGAGGCTATGCGAGAACTTGGTTTGAAACAAAGTGATTCGAAATTCTTTTTAGAGTTAGCCGAAACGAGAAACGACGAAGTAATTGCAAATATGGCGATTGTATTGTTGTACCAAGAGGATGTTTTGCTCCGTAAACATATAGAGAAACAGATTTCACGCTTTGTCAGTGAGGGAGGTTTTAGGGAGTCATTGACAAAAGCGCGTATTGAAGAAAAGAATAAAAAGTAGTATTTTTGCCATTCAATGCCATTCAGCAATCTTGATTGCGCTTGCCATTAAGGGCGAAGCCCGAATGCCATTGAGTGCCATTAAAACATACAATTATGAACAACAGATATGGATTTGTTAAGGTTGCAGCGGCGACACCGCTGGTGAAAATTGCCAACTGCCACGCAAATGCAGAGGCAATAGATAAGATGACTGCCGAGGCGGTGGAGCGTGGTGCGAGCGTGGTGGTGTTCCCCGAACTCTCGCTCACGGGTTACACCTGTGGCGACCTGTTTCTGCAATCGAGAATTATCGAGGCGGGAGATGAGGCGTTGGCGCAACTACTCGCTACGCCACGACCTATCGTGTCGATTATCGGTATGCCGATATACTACAAAAACAATCTCTACAACTGCGCCGTAGTTATCGCTAACGGCAAAATTTGCGGTATCGTGCCGAAAAGTTACATACCTAACTACTCGGAGTTCTACGAGAGCCGTTGGTTCTCGGAGGGGCGTGATATCCGCAATGCCGAGATTACCATCTGCGGACAGCGAGTGCGCTTCGGTGCCGACCTTCTGTTCGAGGTACACGGTACTCGCTTCGGAGTGGAGATTTGCGAGGATTTGTGGGTACCTGCACCACCTTCGTCGGATATGGCATTGGCGGGTGCTACGCTCATATTCAACCTCTCGGCTACACCCGAGATTTTGGGCAAGCACAACTACCTGCGCTCGCTTATTAAGCAGCAGTCGGCACGTGCATTGTGCGGATATATCTACTGCTCGGCGGGTGTGGGCGAGTCTTCGACCGACCTTGTATTTACGGGCAACGGCATAATTGCCGAGAATGGCAAAATCATCGCTGCACGCGAGCGATTTGTGCGCGAGGCACAACTTACTGTCGCAGATATCGACGTGGAGCATATATTCAACGAGCGTCGTCGCCACACATCGTTTATCAACCTCGACAATCGTTTCGATGTTGTAAAGATCGATATAGCGCAACCCGACAGCGAGTTGGAGCGCGAGATTAACCCTACACCATTTATCCCAACCGACTTGAACGAGGGGTGTGCCGAGGCGTTCACAATTCAGTGCGCAGGTTTGGCACAACGTCTTTCGCACATAGGTTGCAAAAATGTGGTTATCGGCATTTCGGGCGGCTTGGACTCGACATTGGCGTTGTTGGTTACCGCATCAACGTTCGATATGCTCGGACTCGACCGCAAAGGCATAATCGGCGTTACGATGCCGGGGTTTGGCACTACCGACCGCACATACAACAACGCCCTCGCACTTATGGAGGAGTTGGGGGTAACAATTCGCGAAATTTCTATCCGCAAGGCGTGCGAGCAGCACTTTGCCGATATAGGTTTGGATAAGAACGAGCGAGGTGCGGCATACGAAAACTCGCAAGCACGCGAGCGCACGCAGATACTTATGGACTTGGCAAATAAGGAGAACGGCATAGTTATCGGTACGGGCGATTTGAGCGAGGCGGCACTTGGATGGGCTACCTACAATGGCGACTCGATGTCGATGTATAACCCGAACTGCTCGATACCAAAGACGTTGGTGCGTAAGTTGGTTGAGTGGTGCGCCGCAAACGACAGGAGTGAGCGTGTGCGTGCTACCCTATCCGACATCGTCGATACTCCGGTAAGTCCTGAACTTCTGCCTGCGGACAACGAGGGCAACATAGCGCAAAAGACCGAGGATTTGGTTGGCCCATACATTATGCACGACTTCTTCATCTACAACTTCTTGCGCAACGGCTTCTCGCCTGCAAAGATTGAGTATTTGGCGTGTCGTGCCTTCAAAGGCGAGTTCTCGGAGGCGGAGGTTAAACATTGGTTGCAGGTGTTCCTGCGCCGTTTCTTCTCGCAGCAGTTCAAACGCTCGGCAGCACCCGATGGCCCGAAGGTCGTTACGGTGTCGCTCTCGCCACGAGGCGACTTGCGAATGCCGTCGGATGCCTCGGTTGCAGAGTGGCTGAAATAGGAGGAAAAGGAGCGTAAGGCCGCATCCAAGAAGGGTAAAAAGAGGTAAAAAAGAAAAAACTCTCGTCTAATAGCAAACTTATGGTTTCAATCATCGTAGCGATTGCCGAGAATGGCGTGATAGGCGACAAGAACGCCTTATTGTGGAGTATTAAGGAGGATATGCGACGCTTCCGCACCACAACCACCGGACACCCCGTAGTTATGGGGCGTAAGACCTTCGAGTCGATAGGTCGCCCATTGCCAAAGCGCACAAATGTGGTCATCACGCGCAGTGATACCGTCTTCGAGGGGTGCGAGGTTGCCCACTCGTTGGAGGAGGCGATTGCGATGTTCCCTGCCGACGAGGAGGTATTTATTATCGGCGGAGCGCAAATCTACGCCCAAGCAATGGCGTTGGCAGATAAACTCTACCTCACCATCGTGCATCGCAACTACGAGGGCGACACCTCATTTCCCGAAATCGACTACTCCGAGTGGCGAGAGGTCGCACGCCAAGAGTTTTCAAAAGGCGAGGAGTACGAAGGTGGCTTTACCTTTATAGATTTAGAAAGAAAATAGTTTTGATGACTATTTAACTCGGCTATCGGCTAATGGCCAACAACAAAAAACGGACTGAAAATTTCAGTCCGTTTTTTGTTGTATGTTAAAAAGACATAGGGGCTTTGATTGTCGGGTAAGGCTCGTAGTCGGTCAATGTAAAATCCTCGTACTTGAAGTCGAAAATCGACTTTACTGCAGGATTAAGACGCATTGTCGGCAATGCTCGTGGGGTACGAGAGAGTTGCTCATCGACCTGCTCCATATGGTTGAGATATAGGTGAGTGTCGCCCGTAGTGTGGACAAACTCGCCCGCCTCCAAGCCGCAAACCTGCGCCATCATCATCGTAAGCAGCGCATAGGATGCGATGTTGAACGGCACGCCAAGGAATGTGTCGGCACTGCGCTGATAGAGCATACACGAGAGTTTGCCATCCGCAACATAGAATTGGAACAGCGTATGGCACGGAGGCAGAGCCATCTTCTCAACATCGGCAACATTCCACGCCGAGACAATGATACGGCGCGAGTCGGGGTTGTTCTTGATAAGGTCCACAGCCTGCTGTATCTGGTCTATTGCCTCGCCATTTGGGCGTGGCCACGAACGCCACTGATAGCCATAGACGTGGTTCAAATCGCCAAACTTGTACCCCTCAATCGGCGAATCTATGCCCTCCTGTGCTGCACGCAGAAACTCCTCCATCGTAACCGGCAAAACGCCCTCCCTAACGCACAACTCGTTGTAGTAACGATAGGCATCGTTGTCCCATATATGCACGCCATTATCGACGAGGTACTTGATGTTGGTATCGCCATTGAGAAACCACAGTAACTCGTGAATAATACCCTTCAAAAAGACCTTCTTGGTGGTCAGCAGAGGGAAACCATCGGCGAGATTGAAACGCATCTGATGTCCGAACACACTCTTTGTACCTGTACCGGTGCGGTCGGTCTTTACAATGCCATCTCTCTTGATGCGGGATAGGAGGTCGAGATATTGTTTCATATTTTTTTGCTGTTAGCCGTTAGCAATTAGCCGTTAGCCATTTATTTTATATAGTTTAACTTGATTTCTCCATTGTTGTCGAGCGAGATATAGGTCGGTCGTGAGTGCCAATCGCCCAAAAAGAGCATACGCTGTGGCTCGGCAATGTCGGCAGCGTAGTGCATATGGCCAAAGACGAAGTAGTCCACATCGTGCAACCCGGCGTACTCCGAGGCGTAGCGAATAAGTGGCTCCAAAACCTTTGCATCCGTTACCGCACAGTGCGATTTGCGAGAGCGGCCACTCCACCACTTGCCGAAGCGCACAAAACAATTCGGATGGACAAGCCACGTTGCCAACCATCTCAACGCCTTCGAGCGGAACATTGCATTCATAAGGCGCAGAACAGGCATATTGTCAATATTCATATTGTCGCCGTGCGCCACAAAAATGTTCTTGCCGGCGAGGGCGAGGGTTTGAGGCTTGGTGTAGAGCGCAATGCCGCACTCCTCGGTCAGGTAGTCGCCCACCCACATATCGTGATTGCCCGTAAGCATAATAATCTTAACACCTCGGTCGCTCAACTCCGCCAAACGCCCCAGCACTCGGGTAAAGCCCTTCGGCACAACACGCTTATACTCAAACCAGAAGTCGAATATATCGCCTGCGAGAACGAGCGTTTCGGCATCCGCCTCAATCTTTGCGAGGAAGTCGAGGAAGGCGCGTTCCACCCTTCGCTGCTCGGCAAGGTCGCCTGCGCCCAGATGTATGTCCGATACGAAATAGTGCATAGCCTCTTATTTTAATAGTTTGGATAGTTTGCGCTCCAACTCCTCGCCATAGAGATTCTTGGCAACGATATTGCCATCGGCATCGACGAGGAAGTTTGTAGGCAGCCGCTTCACGTTGTAGGTCAGCAACATAGGCGATTTGCTACCACCAAAGTCGCAGACCGAAATCCACGGCAACTTCTGCTCCTGCACCGCCGTAATCCACAACGCCTTCGATGTGTCGGCAGAGACTTGATATACTTTTAAGCCGCGTGGCTCATACTCGGCGTAAATATCCTTCAACTCGGCATTTAGGTGGTTGCTATTGCCCGCCTCTGCCGACCAGAAATCTATAAGCACCACATTGCCATCCAACGACGAGAGTGGCACCGTGTTGCCATACATATCCTTGCCCTTCAACTCCGGATAGGAGCGCACCTCAACGGAGTTCAGCACCTCGACACGTGCCTTCATACTCGCCACGCTCTTACCCAACGTGGCAACCAGCGAGCCATTCGGGTGGCTCTGCTGCACCGCTTCGAGAACGGTGTTGTAGTAGACCAAATCGCTCTCTACGGAGGAGAGATACTGCTCGCCCGGCAGACGCTGATAGAGTGCATACACAGCCGACAGATGCTCTTTGTTTTCGATGATAAAGGTTATCTGCTTACGCTTAACGGCCTTGTAGAGGGAGTTGTACTGCTCGTCCAACTCTTTGCGGGTGGCGTTGTCGGCAGTAGCGTAACTCTGCAACAGAGATTCCATCTGCGACTTACCCACAACAAAGTCGTTGTAGAACGAGTACAACCTTTTCGACTCCTCGGAACCGACAACCTCGCACACATCCGCAACATTCAATGTGATACTCTCGCCGCACGATGCGAACAGCGGAATGCGACGAGTGTCGCAAACGAGATTATAGAGCGAAGGTGTTTCGGAGGCGTTCTTAATGACAAAGTTGTATCGTCCATCGTTGAGTGCGACCGAGTCGATAAGGCGTGCGCTCTCCGCCACCTCCTCGAGGTAGACCTTCTCTGCCGCTGCTCCTTCGATATATCCGGCAACCGTAGCCTCGTGACGACCTTGACACCCTACCAACAACAGCGTAGCAACAATGTATGATACTCTAAACCAATTCTTCATAATATTCGGGTTGGGCATTGCCCTCTATTTTTGCGTATGACGTTGTGTAGTCTTGCGACCACCCTTCTGCTGTGTTTGGCGAGTGGTTCGCTGGTGTTTGCCCTTTTGGTGCGAAGGGGCCGATTTGCGCTCTATATCGGCATTTTTCAGCCACTCTTCATCGATATTTATGCCATTTTCGGACAATATTTTTATGTCGTTTACAATCATATCGGGAGTGGGATGCTCCTGATTGTACTCCATACTCTTGCCGTGCATATATCTGACAACATCGCTCAACTCCGACTCCACCTCCTCGGGCTTGTGGAACTTCAAACGATTTATCACACGCACAATATTTTTGCCGTAGTGTTTGTGCGAAATGACACTTTGAGGGTACTCCAATCGCTCGGGCTGAACCTCCAAATCGTCACGTGTCGGGAGCGGATAAGGGCTATCGACATCCAAACGGAAATCGGACATAATAAAGAGGTGGTCCCACAACTTGTGGGTAAATTCCGCAGTGTCGCGCAACAGAGGATTCAGATTACCCATAACGGCAATCACCGCTTTGGCTTGGTGGGTACGCTCCTCCTTATCCTCGATTTCGAGCAACGAATCAATCATCTCCTGAATATGGCGACCATACTCGGGAATCAACAATCTGCGACGTAAGTAGTTGTAATTTTTATACATATCAACGAATATTCAATCTGCGCTACACTCGCTCCAAAACGACTTTTACATACTCTGCGAGGTCGCACGAAGTGCAAAATTCAGGCACCGCAACCACCCCACCCTCCGAGAGTACGACATTAGGGGGTATCGCTCAAAAACTCTACCTTTGATGCACTATTTGAATGCAAAAATAGTATTTTTTTATAGAATAGCAAAATGGCAAAAGTTTTAATTTTAGAACAATCAAAAAGCGTGCGCAACAATCTGCGCGAGAGATTGGAGTTTGAGGGTTTTACGACCGAGGGTGCCGAGACGTTGGAACTCGCCCGAAAGATGTGCGAAAGGATACCTTTCGACCTTATCTTGGCGGATCGTGCCGAGGGGTTATCTGCCACCAACCTCCCCTTTATAATTCTATCGCGCGAGAACGACATAGACTCTGCTGTCGAGGCGGTGCGACACGGAGCGGTCGATTTTCTGACCAAGCCGATAGATATGAATAGGCTGTTGAAGGCGATTCGCAAAATTGTTATGGGACAACCCGAAACCGCCACAGAAGCACCCGTACGCCAAAAAACGAGGGCTAAAAATAGTGCCGAATGCTCCGCTATCGAGCCTATTGTAGGCGAGTCGGAGGCGATAGTTCACGTGCGGGAACTTATCGAGAAGGTGGCACGCAGCGAGGCACGCGTTCTCATCACGGGCGAAAATGGCACAGGCAAGGAGTTGGTGGCGAAGTGGCTACACTGCAAGAGCAATCGTGCGGATGCTCCTTTTGTCGAAGTAAACTGCGCAGCCATACCGTCGGAACTCATTGAGAGCGAACTGTTTGGACACGAGCGTGGAGCCTTCACCTCCGCCATAAAGCAGCGTAAAGGAAAGTTTGAACAGGCGGATGGTGGCACTCTCTTTATGGACGAGATTGGCGATATGTCGCTCTCGGCTCAAGCGAAGGTTTTGCGAGCGTTGCAGGAGCGCAAAATTTCGCGCGTGGGCAGCGACAGAGATATCGAGGTGGATGTGCGTGTTATTGCCGCCACAAACAAGAATTTGGAGCGCGAAATCAGGGAGGGAAATTTCCGTGAAGATTTGTATCATCGCATCGGTGTAATTCTGATAAAAGTACCCCCTTTGCGAGAGCGAAAAGGGGATGTAGCGATACTCGTAAATCACTTTTTGGAGAGCATCTGCCGAGAGTACCACATCCCGACAAAAGAGATTGATGCAGAGGCTGTTGCGCAGTTGTCCGAGAAGCGTTGGAGCGGCAACATCCGCGAGTTGCGCAACATCATCGAGAGGTTGATTGTTTTGAGTGGAACAACCATCACCCGAGAGGACATAGAGAGGTACTGCTAAAAACCACAAAAGAAGATCGTCGCATTTCGGCGGTCTTCTTTCATATAAAAATTCTTAATTTTTAATTTTTAATTCTTAATTTGTTTTTGTATTTTTGCGCCCGTAATTATATACCCAAAGAGGATGAAAGCAGTTTCGACAGTTAAGGCATTGCGCGAGGAACTCTCGGCGTGCCAAGGTAAAAAAATAGGTTTCGTGCCAACTATGGGCGCACTGCACGAGGGACACATCTCGCTCGTAGAACGCGCCCGCAAGGAGTGCGACGTTGTGGTGGCGAGTGTTTTTGTAAACCCTACACAATTCAACGACAAGAACGATCTCCGCAACTACCCTCGCACCCCCGAGGCAGATGCTGCAATGCTCGAGGCAGCAGGCGTAGATTTTGTGTTATTCCCCTCGGTAGAGGAGATTTACCCCGAGCCTGACACCCGTCAATTCGACTTCGGCCAGATAGACAAAGTTATGGAGGGTGCAACCCGTCCCGGACACTTCAATGGCGTGGCGCAGGTTGTTTCGCGCCTCTTTGCCATCGTAGAGCCTACTTGTGCATACTTTGGCGAGAAGGATTTTCAGCAGATTGCCGTAATTCGTGCTATGGTGGCGCAACTCGGACTCTCGGTCGAGATTATCGACTGCCCCATCATCCGCGACACAGACGGCTTGGCTCGTTCGTCGCGCAACCTTCTGCTTACTGCCGAGCATCGTGCCGCAGCACCCCACATCTACGAGGTGTTGAGCGCAGCGCAGAAGAAGGTGGGCGAGATGTCGCCTGCGGAACTTACGGAGTGGGTTACCACCGAAGTGGAGAAGAATGAACTGTTGAAGGTTATATATTTCGCTGCGGTGGATGCACTTACTATGCAGAGCGTAGCGGAGTGGAGCGACTCGGAGCGAGTGCAGGGCTGCATCGCTGTTCAGGCCGGAGAAATCAGATTGATAGACAATATTAAACTCAAATAAGACGTTAATAATACGATGACAATCGAGGTATTGAAATCAAAGATTCACCGAGTACACGTTACACAGGCCAATGTCGATTATGTTGGCAGTATCACTATTGACTCGGCGTTAATGGAGGCTGCGAACTTGATTCGTGGCGAGAAGGTGCAGGTGGTAAATGTTACCAATGGCGAGCGACTCGAAACCTACGCCATACCGGGCGAGGCCGGTTCGGGTGTAATCTGCCTAAACGGAGCAGCAGCACACAAAGCGAACGTGGGCGATGTGGTTATCATCATATCGTACGCTTCGATGGATTTCGAGGAGGCAAAGTCGTTCAACCCAAGCGTAATTTTCCCCGACACCGCAACCAACAAACTTGTAAAGTAAAAAAATGGAGATAACCTTATCCATACTCGCCATTGTATTTGGTGTGGTGGGTTGCATAGGATGTATTGTTCCTGTGCTGCCCGGGGTGCTACTCACCTATGTCGGCTACGTGTGCCTCTATTTTGTCGATGGCGTGGAGATGTCGATGGCGTGGTTGATTGCATTTGGCGTGTTGACGCTCATCCTAACCATTCTCGACTATCTGCTTCCTGCCTACCTGACCAAACGCTCGGGTGGCACAAAGGCGGGCGAGATAGGTGCAACCATAGGCGTTATTGTGGGTTTATTCTTTGGCCCGATAGGCATTATCGGTGGCCCATTCATCGGAGCATTCGTTGGCGAGTTGCTCCACAACAACAAAGATACCGACCGAGCATTGAGAAGTGGCATAAGTTCGTTCCTCTCGTTTATTGTGGGAACGCTCTCGAAACTCGCAATTTCGGTGTGGATGACCGTTCACATTGTTATTCACCTCACCAAACTCTTTTTATAGTATGAAAAGAATATCGTGGATATTAGTTTTAGCGATATCGCTTGTCGCCTACGCTTGTGGTTACCACTACGAGGAGGTCGAGGGCGATAAGTTGGGTACACGCATATACACCCTCGACAACGGTTTGAAGGTCTATATGTCGGTAAATAAGGAGCAACCACGTCTGCAAACTATGATTGCGGTGCGCGTAGGCTCGAAAAACGACCCTGCCGAGACAACAGGTTTGGCGCACTACTTCGAGCATCTGATGTTTAAGGGTACCGACAAATTCGGCACACAGAACTACGAGGCAGAGAAGCCGTTGCTCGACGAGATAGAGCGTCTGTTCGAGGTATATCGCTCGACCACCGACGAGAAGGAGCGTACGGCGATATATGCAAAAATCGATAGTGTATCGCAGGAGGCATCGAAGTATGCCATACCTAACGAGTACGACAAGTTGATGCAGGCGATAGGTGCCGACGGCACAAATGCGTGGACCTCGTTCGACGAAACAAACTATGTGGAGGATATTCCGTCGAACCAGATTGAGAATTGGGCAAAGATTCAGTCGGAGCGTTTTGCCAACGCCGTAATTCGTGGTTTCCACACCGAACTCGAAACGGTTTACGAGGAGTACAATATGGGGCTCACTCGCGATAGCGGCAAGCAGTTCGACAAGTTGTTGGCACTCACATTCCCCGACCATCCGTATGGCACGCAGACCACTATCGGCAAGCAGGAGCATCTGAAAAACCCGTCAATCACAAATATCAAGGAGTACTACAAGACCTACTACGTGCCGAACAATATGGCAATATGTATGGCGGGCGACTTCGATCCCGACGAGGCGATAAAGATCGTCGACAAGTACTTCGGCTCACTCGTTCCAAACAAAAATCTCCCGAAGGTGGAGGAGTACGAGCCTAAACCGCTCACAAAGGTTAGCGAGGCGGAGGTCTACGGCTTGGAGAGCGAGAGCGTGGCTATCGCTTGGCCTATTGGTGGCGCACGCAGCGAGGGAGCGTTGGTTGGCAAGATTCTCTCGGCAGTACTCTCGAATGGCGGAAATTGCGGTCTGCTCGACACAGACCTCTTGCAGACGCAGAGGGTACTCAATGCTTATGGAGGTGTGGAGTTGCTCTCGGATGCAGGCATTGCACTCGTCGTAGGCGAGCCAAAGCAGGGGCAGTCGCTCGAGGAGGTGCGCGATTTGTTGCTTGCCGAGATTGCAAAGTTGCGCAATGGCGAGTTCGACGAGGAGTTGCTCAAATCCATCATCGCAAACTATCGTCGTGACGAAATGGCTGGTTTGGAGAACAATTTTGCTCGTGCCTACACGATGGAGGCAGCGTTTATCAACCGCCTCGATTGGAAGGATGTAGCAACAGAGTTGGACCGTGCTGCCAAAATCACAAAGGCAGATATTGTTGCGTGGGCAAACAAAAATCTCCCTGCCGAGGGTTACTGCGTAGTCTACAAGCGTCAGGGCGAGGACAAATCGCAGAAGAAGATAAATAAGCCTGCTATTACCCCTATCTCGGCTAATCGTGATGTGCAGAGCGACTACCTCACCCAAATGCAGGAGGTTGTGGTAGAGCCTATTGCACCGCAGTTTGTAGATTACGAGAAGGATATGAGCCGCACCTCGTTGAAGGAGGGCGTGGAGGTGTTGTATAAGCAGAACAACACAAACGAGTTGTTCTCGTTGATATACCTCTACGACTTCGGCACTTCAACCGTAAAGTCGATGAAGTTGGCCATAAACTATATGGCTCTGCTCGGCACCGACAAAATGTCGGCAGAAGAGTTCCAACGCAAGATGTACGACTTGGCTTGCTCGTTCAACATAATTGTGAATGCCGAAAAGACCTACCTAACAATCAACGGCTTGTCCGAGAATATGGATAAGGCTATGGCGTTGGTCGAGGAGTATTTGTCGAACCTCAAAGGCGACGAGGCGATTCTCCGCGAGGTTAAGCGCGACACCAAGCAGCAGCGTACAAATGCAAAGGCATCGCAGCAGGATAACTTCTACGCATTGCAGCGTTACTGCCTCTATGGTGGCGACTACATCCGCAAGCAGACACTCTCGAATAGGGAGTTGCAAAATATATCGTCGAAGGAGTTGTTGGCCAACATTCAGCAGTTGCCAACCATAAAGCACCGCATATTGTACTATGGTCCGAAGTCGCTGAACGACCTCACCTCGCAACTCGCCGCTTCGCATAAGGGGGAGAACAAACTCATAGAGTTGAAGTCGGAGTCGGTGCCTACAAAGGCGGTGTCGGAGCCGAGCGTATTGTTTGCGCAGTACGATGCCAAGCAGGTTTACTATCTGCAGTACTCGTGCCGTGCGGAGGATAAGTTCGACATAAAGAGGTCGCCATTGGCAAACCTCTACAACAACTACTTCTCGGGCGGTATGAACGCTATCGTATTCCAAGAGATGCGAGAAGCGAGAGGTTTGGCATACTCGGCATCGACCTATTTGTCGAGGGGCAAAGAGGCTGACCATCCACGCTACTACATCGCCTTTATCGCTACGCAGAACGATAAGGTGCAGCAGGCTGTGGAGGCATTCGACGAGATTATCGAGAATATGCCTCGCTCGGAGGCGGCTTTCGAGTTGGCAAAGAGCGGTATGCTGGCAAATTTGGAGAGCAAGCGCGTCACCAAGATGGATGTTTTGTGGAGTTACATCGACGCCGAGAAGTTTGGTTTGAAGGAGGATGGCTACAAGACCATCTACGAGGGTATACAGCCTCTCACGCTCGACGACGTGGTGAAGTTCCAGCAGGAGTTTATCAAGGGTAGAGCCTACACCTACTGCATATTGGGCGACAGGAACGACCTCAATATGCGATATATCGGCACGCTCGGCAAGATAAAGTACCTCTCGCAGGAGGAGATATTTGGATACTAACGGAAAAGTTTTAGTTAGTAGTTAGTAGAGAGTAGAGAGTAGAGAGTAGTTGAAGGATTTTGAATTTTGCATTTTGCATTCAGCATTAAATCGTCTAAAAAACAGACACAACACTTAAATAAATATAATAGTATGAAAAAAAGCATTTTTGTAACAATGGGAATTATTGCAATGGCACTTACCTCGTGTAAGGAGCAGGCTACCGAGCAACCTTGGATTGTGGATCGTTTCGACGATGTGAAGATTATCCGCTACGAGGTGCCGGAGTTTGAGAATCAGTCGCTCAACGACAAGATTTTGATCTACTACTTGGCAGAGGCTGCAAAGTGCGGTCGTGATATTATGTTCGACCAGAACTTCAAGTACAACCTCACCATCCGTCGTGCATTGGAGAAGGTATACACCTCGTATGACGGCAACAAAGAGTGTCCAGAGTTTGTGGCTATGGAGAAGTACCTCAAAAAGATGTGGTTGGCAAACGGTATTCACCACCACTACTCGAACGATAAGTTCAAGCCGGAGTTCTCGCGCGAGTGGTTCTCGAAGCAGTGGGATAAGTATGGCGTTGAGTCGCAGGTGGAGAAGGATGTTATCTTGGAGGCTATCTTCAACGAGAGCCTCTACGCTACACGCCTCAACCAGACCAAAGGTCAGGACGTTATCGCCACTTCGGCAGGCAACTACTACGAGGGCGTAACCCAGAAGGAGGTTGAGAAGTTCTACAACGCAATGATTAAGAAGGCGGGCAACGACCCTTGCCCAATCTCGTACGGTTTGAACTCGAAACTCGTAAAGAAGAGTGGTAAGATTTACGAGCAGACCTACAAAGTTGGCGGTATGTATAGCGAGGCTTTGGAGCAGGTGGTATATTGGTTGGAGAAGGCACAAGAGGTTGCCGAGGAGCCACTCAAAACAACTATCGGTCTCTTGATTAAGTACTACAAGAGCGGCGATTTGCGCGACTTCGACGCATTCAACGTTTCGTGGGTTAAGGACACTTCGTCGAATGTAGACTTCGTAAATGGTTTCACCGAGGTTTATGGCGATCCACTCGGATATAAGGCTTCGTGGGAGTCGGTTGTAAACTTCCGCGACGAGAAGGCTTGCCAGCGTACACAGATTATCTCGGACAACGCACAGTGGTTCGAGGATCACTCGCCAATCAACCCTGCATACCGCAAGGAGAAGGTTAAGGGCGTATCGGCAAAGGTTATCACCGTAGCAATGCTCGGTGGCGACTGCTACCCTACCACCCCTATCGGTATCAACCTTCCAAATGCCGATTGGATTCGTAAGGATCACGGCTCGAAGTCGGTAACTATCGACAACATCACCTACGCCTACAAGAAGGCAGCACAGGGTAGCGGCTTCTCGGAGGAGTTCGTACTCCGTGAGGAGGACCGCGCACGTATGAAGGAGTACGGCAAACTTTCGGATGACCTCCACACCGACCTTCACGAGTGTCTTGGTCACGGCTCGGGACAGTTGGCTCCAGGCACCACAGGTACAGAGTTGGGCGTATACTCGTCGGCTCTCGAGGAGACTCGTGCCGACCTCTTTGCACTCTACTACCTCGGCGATGAGAAGATGATTGAGATTGGCTTGATTCCATCGCTCGACGTAGCAAAGGCACAGTACGCATCCTACGTTATGAATGGTGCTATGACACAGTTCTCGCGTATCGAGTTGGGTAAGGATGTAGAGCAGGCACATATGCGTAACCGCAAACTCATCTCGGAGTGGGCTATCGACCTCGGCAAGGAGGAGAAGGTTATTGAGTGGGTTAAGAAGGATGGCAAGCGTTACCTCGTGGTTAACGACTTCGACAAGTTGCGTGCTATCTTTGGCAAGCAGTTGTGCGAGATTCAGCGTATCAAGTCGGAGGGCGACTTCGAGGCAGGTAAGGCGTTGATCGAGAAGTTCGCAGTGAAGATTGACCCTGAACTCCACGCAGAGGTTCTCGAGCGTTATAAGGCACTCAACATCGAGCCTTACGGAGGTTTCGTAAACCCAGAGTATGAGTTGGTTAAGGAGGGCGACAAGATTGTAGATGTAAAGGTTTCGTACCCTGCAAACTTCGTTGAGCAAAACCTCCACTACTCTGACAAATATTCGTTCTTGCCAAGTTTGAACTAACCATTCAAACTTGCAGATACGACCGATAAGACCAATAAGACTAATGAGATTCCCATTAGTCTTATTGGTTGCATTGGCATCGCAATGGAAAAGGCTGATAGCCAATGGCTAACGGCTAAATTTAGAGAGATATGGATAAAAAATTAGAGGCTACGGCACGACTTATCGAGGTGATGAATCGCCTGCGTGTGGAGTGTCCGTGGGATAGAGAGCAGACCATACACTCGCTGCGCAACAACACCATCGAGGAGACCTTCGAGTTGGCAGATGCCATCACGGCAGACGATATGGAGGGTATCAAAGAGGAGTTGGGCGACCTGTTTCTGCACATCGTTTTCTACTCGAAAATTGGCGAGGAGCAGGGCGTATTCGACTTGGCAGATGTGGCAAATGGCGTATGCGACAAACTCATCTACCGCCACCCTCACGTCTATGGCGACGTGTTGGCGGAGTCGCCCGAGGAGGTAAAGCAGAATTGGGAGGCGTTGAAACTCCGCAAGAAGGCACGCAAGAGTGGTGTTCTCGGTGGCGTACCACGCTCGCTGCCCGCAATGGTTAAGGCTTTCCGCATAAGCGAGAAGGCGGCAGCCGTAGGTTTCGACTGGAACTCGGCAAGCGATGTGTGGGATAAAGTTCACGAGGAGATTCGCGAGGTCGAGGCGGAGATACAGAGCGGCAACAACGACAACTTGGAGGCTGAATTTGGCGATTTGTTCTTTGCGCTGATAAATGCGTGTCGCAAGCACGGCATCGACCCCGAAAACGCATTGGAGCGCACCAACAAGAAGTTTATCCAGCGTTTCAACCACCTCGAAAAGCGCATTGCCGAGCAGGGCAAGATGGTCAGCGAAGCATCGCTCGACGAGATGGAGCAGTATTGGCAAGAGGCAAAGAAATAGTGAGTAGTGAGTAACTAGTAGTGAGTAGTGAGTAGCGAGTAGTGAGTAGTTGAAAAAATAATTTTTAATTCTTAATTTGGCTAATGGCTAATAGCCAACGGCTAATAGCAAAAAAATATGGCTTACATTAAATCGGTTAGAAACCACACGCCGGAGGTCGGCGAGGGAACTTTTGTGGCAGAGACTGCGGTATTGATTGGCGATGTTACGGTGGGTAAAGATTCGTCGATTTGGTACAACGTGGTACTGCGTGGCGATGTGAACAAAATCACTATCGGCGACCGCACAAACATTCAGGATGGAACGGTTATCCACACCCTCTACGACGGCTCGCCACACCCATCGCAAACCCACATCGGCAACGATGTGTCGGTAGGTCACAACGCCACAATTCACGGCGCAACAATCGAGGATAACTGCCTCGTAGGTATGGGTGCAACGATTCTCGACAATGCCGTTGTCGCATCGGGTTGTATCATCGCAGCAAATGCGTTGGTACTCTCCAATTCGAAGTTGGAGCCAAACTCCGTGTATGCGGGCGTTCCGGCGAAGAAGGTTAAGGAGGTAACCCCGGCACAGCGCGAGGAGATTATTGCACGCATAGCACGCGACTACCATATGTACGCCTCGTGGTACGAGGAGGATAAGTAGAACCCAACATCTATATTGCGATGATGACGAAATTAAAGTGGCGTTCCCCCATTCTATCGCACATATTTATGGCGATAGCGATAAGCCTTGTCTGCAACTTCTCGTACTTGTTGTTGCTCGTATCCAATCAGTCGGATTCGGGTAACCATCGAGCAAACGCACCAAAAAGTACCTCATCGGTGGAGATGTCGGGAACTCTCACCATAAGCGAGGATGGTTTCGGTTACCTCATAACCGAGGCGGGCGACAGCATATATGTGGATCACCGCAGAATTATCCGATTAGACCTATCCGATGGCGACACGTTGTTGGTGGAGGCAGCAAAGCGCAAGAACTTCCCTGCCAAGCACCTCTATATGCAGCGCATCATCGAGCGTAACGGCGAGGAGTTCGACTACGGAGCCTTCTTCCGAGGCTCGGAGCAGTGGAGCATTCTCCTCTATCAACTATTTTTCTACTTCGTATTGTCGTTCTTCCTCCTGTTGGTGATGAATTTCAGGAACGACAATCTGTCGATAAGCCATTTCCTCTTCCGCTCGACTGTTTGTCTGCTGATAGTCTTTGCGACATACTTTATCTCGCCCGTGCCGAAGATGTTTTCGGGCGAGGTGATACCGGTCTACAAGAGCCACCAGATTGTGGAGTTTGTGGCAGTGTTGAAGTCGTGCTTCATATTTGCGATTGTGATACTCTACTCGCGTATTCTCACGCTCATCTACCGTGAGCAGCAAGTGATATTGGAGAACGAGATGCTCCGCAGCGAAAACCTCACCACCAAGTACAATATGTTGGCGAGCCAAATCAACCCACACTTCCTGTTCAACTCGCTCTCGTCGCTTTCGATGTTGGTGCGCGAGAAGAACGAGGAGCGTGCATTGAACTACATCGACCAACTCTCCTACACCTTCCGCTACCTATCGCAAAATAGCGCGAGTTCCACCTTTGTAACACTGCGCGATGAAATTCAGTTTGCCGAGGCGTATTGCTATCTGTTCAAGATTCGCTATGCCGACAAGATCGCTTTCGACTTCGACATCGAGGAGCAATATATGGAGTATCTGTTGCCTCCTATTTCGCTACAACCACTCATCGGCAACACCGTAAAGCACAACACCATAAGCAGTCGCAGACTATTTAGGGTGCGCATCTATACGGAGGATGGACATCTGATTGTTGCCAACGAAAAACGCCCTATGTTGGAGCCAAATGTGGGTACGGGACTTGGGTTGTCGAACCTCAACAGTCGTTACCAACTGCTTCTTAATCAAGATATTGAGATTATAAATACAGATCAAGAGTTTGTGGTACGTTTGCCACTCAAATCACCAAACGAGTAGAATCTATGCGAGTAGTTATTATTGAGGATGAGACCGCAGCGGCACAAAATCTCGCTGCCGTACTGCACAAAGTATGCCCCGACGTTGAGATTGTTACAACGATTGACACCGTAGTGGATAGCGTGGAGTTTTTCCAATCGTCGCCTCGGCTCGATCTTGTATTTATGGATATCCATCTTGCCGATGGTGCATCGTTCCGCATATTCGACAACGTGGAGATTACCACCCCCATAATATTCACTACGGCATACGACCAATACGCCATCGAAGCGTTCAAAGTCAACAGCATAGACTATCTGCTCAAACCCATAAACGAGGAGATGGTCAAGCGTTCCATCGACAAGTGGGCACGTCTGACTTCTGCCGACCGAAAGCAGTATACCGAGCGAGTGGCGAAGGTTGCCGACACGCGCCCTGCGGAGCAGACATTTTTGGTCCACTTCCGCGACAAGATTATCCCTCTGCACTCGAACGATATAGCATTCATTCACACCTTCGAGGAGCGAGTTACCGCCTACTGCCACGATGGGGGCAAGTATCAACTTTCGCTCACATTGGAGGCGTTGCAGGAGCGATTGCCGAGTAGCAATTTCATACGTGCCAACCGCCAATTTATAATCTCGCGCAAGGCGGTACAGGATATAGCCGTATGGTTTGGAAGTCGTCTGGTTGTAAACCTCACATTGGAGACTCCCGAGCGCATAGTTGTGCCGAAAGCACGTGTTCACATCCTGAAAGAGTGGCTCACTTCGCCAGGCAATTAGGGCGTTTCACCCCGACATATTGTCATTTCACGCATAGAAGTTGAATATAATCAATTATATTCACTACCTTTGTGCGATTTTGAAAAGACCTTTGAACCGCAAACAAAAAAACTACACAATAATGAAGCGTATTTTCGTTTTACTCGTGGCAATGGCATTCGCCATATCCGCCTTTGCACAGACAGGAAAGGTGTCGTTCTCGCTCACCGATTCGCAGACAAAGTTGGGTATCCCGGGTGCAGTTGTCGAACTCTACCCTACGGCCAAGCCCGACAAGAAAACCTACTACACCACAGGTGCTAATGGTTATGTGTCGATTCAGGGTTTGGCGTATGGCAACTACACCGTACTTATCACCTTTATCGGCTATAAGGATGTAACCAAGCAGTTCCGCATTTCGGGTGCATCGCTCTCGCTCGGTAAGGTGATGATGACGGAGCACGCCGAGCGCATCGAGACTGTCGTAAAGACCGTTAAGGCGTTGCGCACCTCGCAGCAAGGCGATACATTGAGTTACAGCGCAGGTGCTTTCAAAGTGTCGAACGATTCCGACGTGGAGGGTCTGTTGAAGAAGATGCCGGGCATAACCATCACTAATGGTGCTGTCGAGGCGCAGGGCGAGACCATTCAAAAGATTTTTGTCGATGGCAAGGAGTTCTTTGGCGAGGATGTAAGCACCGCTATCAAGTCGTTACCTGCCGAGGCGGTAGACCGCATCGAGGTGTTCAACAAGTTGAGCGATCAGGCGGAGTTCTCGGGTATGGACGATGGCGAGGGCTACAAAGCGATAAACATCGTTACGAAGGAGAATATGCGCCAAGGTCAGTTCGGTAAGATGTATGCCGGATATGGCTACGAGCCGAACTCCGACGACGAGTTGGCAAAGGGACACAAGTGGATAATAGGTGGTAACGTAAACTTCTTCCACGGCGATTCGCGTGTGTCGTTGATTGGTCTGTTCAACAACGTCAATCAGCAGAACTTCTCGTTCGAGGATATCTTGGGTGTAAGCGGTCAGCAGCAGGGCGGTCGTGGCCGTCGTGGTGCTGTGGGACAATATATGGTGCGCCCACAAAATGGTATCGCATTGGTCAACTCGATTGGTGCAAACTACTCCGACCAGTGGGGACGACGCAAGAATGTTAAGTTCCAAGGCTCGCTCTTCTTCAACCACACCGATACGGACAACAACTCCCGCACCGAGAAGTGGTACGAAAGCCCAATGCCTATCGGCTATATGTGGCAGCAGGGCATATCGAATACCATAAACTACAACGCTCGTTTCAACGCCCGCATAGATTGGAAAATCTCGCGTAATGTATCGTTGATGTCGCGTACGTCGTTCTCCTATCAGGGCAACAACCCCGAGTCGCAGACCGAGGGCTACACCATAGGCGACAATGCCGATGCCGAGGAGGTGGATGGAGCCGAGACTCCTCACCAATCGTTATCCTACACCAACTCCCGGAGTTGGAGCAATATGAATGCCTATCGTTTCTTCGAGTTCTTGCAGTTACGCACCAAGTTGGGTAAGCCGGGCCGTACGCTCACTGTCGATGGTCGTTTCAACTACCAGAACAACGAGCGTCAGCAAAAAACAGGTGCTAACGATGCGAGTGGCATTCCTTACGACATCGCCGCAGGTTCCGACTATCAGAACGCTATCGAGAACTACTTTGGCGAGGGCAAAAAGTGGCGGGATATGATAAATTCGTCGCTCTACTCACCACTCTATCAGTATATCCACCGCCCGAGCGAGGAGTATACCATTCGTGCGAATGTAACCTACAACGAGCCTGTGTCGCAATATGCGCAACTCTCGTTGCAGTATCGTATGTGGTACGAGCACGAGATGAACGACAAGAACACCTACTACACCGATGCGAAATACAACTACAACCCTGCAACCGACAGGAACGAGAGTATGTCGCAGAAGTTTCAGAGTGGTTTCTGGACTCACCGCATAGGTCCGGGTTTCCGCTTCTCGAAGAACAAAAACACAGTGGTTCTCAACCTCTCCTATCAGCGAGATATTCTCGAAGGCAACATCGTAGGCTCGCAGGGCGATAAGATCGATAAGCACTACAACAAATTCTCGTACTTCGGTATGGCGAACATCGCCTTCAACCGCGAGAACACGCTCCGCATATTCTTGCGTTCGTGGTCGGGCAACCCTTCGGTTACGCAGTTGCAAAGCATATTCGATGTGTCGAATCCGCAATACATCAGCATCGGTAATAAGGCGTTGAACCCATCGTTTACGCACAATTTGAGTATGCACTACAACCTCTCGAAGGTGGATAAGGGTATCACCTTTATGTGGATGTTGTGGGGACAGATGCAGCAGGACTATATCTCTGCCTCGACGTGGAACAACCCGAAAGGCTTTGACCTTCCGGCAAAGTTTGGCGATTTGAATATCCCGACCGACAAGAATGGCGATGCCTACCGCCCGAAGGAGGTTACTTCGTACGAAAATATGGATGGCTACTACTCGGCACGCACCCACGTTTCGCTCGGTTTGCCGTTGTCGTTTATGAAGTGTAACCTCAACATCAAGGGTGGTGTTTCGTACAACCGCATCCCTTCGGCAATCTACGCTACGGGCGATGGCAACATTCTGCAGAATATGATCGACCATAAGTACGACACCAACTACGCCAACAATATCGGCTACGATGCGGGTGTAACACTCGGTAGTAACATATCGGAGAATCTCGACTTCACCATATCGTGGAACGGAACATACAATCAGGCGTGGAACACCATAGGTCAGACCGCCAAGAACGACTACTTCAACCACTCGGTGAATGGAAATGTGAAGTGGACATTCCTCAAACGATTGACACTTACGGCAGCCGTATCGTATGTGCAGTATAAGGGTATCTCGACCTCCTACAACGAGGACTACGTGTTGTGCAACGTCTACCTCGGCTGTAAGGTGTTCAAGAACAAGCGTGGCGAGATTCAGGTGGGTGTGAACGACATATTCGACCAGAACACCTCGTTCGTACGCTCGACAGGCTCGGGCTATACACAGAATGCGTGGAACAGTTGCATAGGTCGCTACTTCTCGGTGCAGTTTGTCTACAATCTCCGCCACTTTGGCAAGAAGGGTTCGACCAAGATGTCGGACTACGGCTATAAGGAGTCTACGGGTGCCGTAGGCGTAAATCGTGGCACCTCGTCAGGCGGTTGGTACGGACCGAGGAGATAACGGAGAGCGGAAAACGGAAAACGGAAAACGGAAAACTTTAAGTTTAGTTAGTAGTTAGTAGATAGTAGATAGTAGTTAGGAATGATTCCCTAAACTCTCTAAATTCTCTAAACTCTCTAAACTCCCGATGATTTATTGGCTCGCAAAGCCAGCAAACCATAAAATATAACCAATATCCACAACAGAGTAAGTTGAGGGGCGATGTCGGAGAGCGATGCGCCCCTCGATTGTATCGCTATCCACGCATCAACACCGGAGGAACTTGGCACAACCCTGCCTACCCAATAGAGCCACTGCGGAAAGGCTTGCGGAGGTAGCGACACGCCACTGACCAACAAAAACGGCACCGAGAGCCACAATAGCCACACAATAGGACTTTCACGATGGCGAAAGAGCGCACCCAAAGCCTGTGCCAAGAGTATCACCGCCAACAGATAGGGCAACACCATAGCGACACATTGCCACCACTTGCCACGCATAGGATAGTCGAACAACGAGTAGTGAAGGGTGAGCATAAAGCCCAACGTCGTGGCGTAGATTGCCAAATAGGCGAGAGTTCGCCCTGCGGTAGCCACAAGTGGCGAAGCCGACAGAGTTGCACCTCGCTCACGCCGCGTTGCCGACACCATCCCTATGCCGATAAGTGCAGTCTGCTGCACAATCAGCAAAATTATCGCCGGCATAACAAACACTCCATACCCCAACGATGGGTTAAAGAGGTTGCGTTGCTCGTAGATTACGGGCGGGTTATACACTCCGTTGCGCCTCTCGATAATCTGCTCGTTCATCTGCTGCACAGCGCTCACTGCGCCCTCGACAACCTCGCGATATGCCAAAAAGTAGCCTGCATTGCCAAGTATGGCAACCCTACCCTGTCTACCCGCAAGAATGTCGCTTTCGAAGGTGGGCGAAGGCGATACCACACCCCACACTTTGCGGTTGCGGAGTAGTTGTTTTGCCTCGCCCATATCGGCAACTTCGTGCGCTACACGCACCTTTGGAGAGGCATCTATCGTTCGAATGAGTTCACGACTTATGCTCCCCTCATCGCCACCTACCACAGCAATAGGCACCTCATCAAACACCTCGCCACCATAGCCGAGCGAGTAGGCAATACCATATATAAATAGAGCAAACACCACAATCAGTGCAACACCGCTATCGTGCCACACTGCTTGCCACTCCGCTTTTGCAACTTCAATGATATTCATCGGACAAAGGAACTAATCTGGTCGATATACAACTCCATAAAGTAGGTGTAGGGGAAGAGTCGCGTTAAAGGTTGCACCGCCTCGAACATCGCCATCGTAGGGAACGTCACGCCCGAAAATGTAAATGCCAGCACCGCATAGCCTCCACCGAGCGACAACGAGAGTCGCAGCGACTTGGTTAGTGCAACGATAAATACCGCAACTGCCTGATATGCCACAACAAGTGCCACGACACCCACCATCAGCACCCACCACTCGCCTCGCATTGGTGCGCCGTACACCACAAAAATCAACATTCCGACAATCGAAGCCAACGCCCACATAGCAAGTGTTGACGGGGCGAGTTTTCCCATCATAGCCCCCAAAAACGAGCCATTTGCCGAGCGCAACCACTCCCGAATAGTGCCATATCGCAACTCGGTGCCTATGGCGTAGATGGTCGAGAGCATTGTTGCGATCACGAGAATCAGCACACAAAAGCAGGGTGCAACATAGTAGGCGTAGTTGAGCCAAGGATTCGACAGGGCGTAGGTCGTAAAGGCTATCGGCATCGCCTGCGCCATAGCCTCGTCGGGCATAGCACCCGCAATCTCGGCACGTTGCAACGCCACGCCCACGCCAAAGGTGGTAACGGCACTCTGCACCCCCTTCGACGAGAGCGACGAGGTGGAGATGTTGGTACCCGAATCGTAATAGACAACCTCGGTGCTGACACCTGAAAGGATGTTCCGGGCAAAGCCGGCGGGAATCTCGACCACCCCTACAACGTCGCCATTAAGCACTCTCGTGCGAGCCTCCGCAATAGAGGCAAACTCGTGTATATCGGCAACTTCGTGCGTGGCATAGAGCATACTCACCAGACGACGCGAGAGGTACGAATCATCCTCGTCTACCACCCCAACAGGGAGTGTTCCGACCACCTCGCGCGAGAAGAACACCGCAAAAAAGAGAATCACCCCCAACGGCATCCACCACACCACCATACGATACTCCCGATTGGCAATCAACCGCCCCACTTCGCGCCCGAACGAGGCTGCTATACCCCCGAAAAACCGCCTCATCGCTCGGTCGGTTTTTGCAACTCCACAACAACACTCATACCCGCACGCAATCCCTCTGCGTCGAGTGGGAGCATCGTAACCTCGAAGGTGCGGATATCGAAATCGCCACGCATAGAGGTTGCACTCTGCGTTGCAAAGTCCGCCTCGACAGATATATTCGTAACCTCGAACTCCACATCACCGCCAAGTGCCGGCACATAGGCATCGAAACGCTTGCCCACAGGCAACTGCCAAAGGTAGGTTTCGGGGATATTGAACAGAGCCTTTGCGCTTCCATTTTCGGCAACCGCAACTACGGGATAGCCACTCCCAACTATCTCGCCCTCGTTAGCCACAATCGTCGCCACAACGCCATCCACCTGCGAACACACCACCCTATCCGCCAAATAGCGTTCGACCTCCTCGACCACGCTCTGCGCTTGGCGCACTTGCGCAGCCGCAGCCTCCTTATCCTCTTGCGAAGCACCCTCGACAGCCAGCACATATTGCGACTTGGCTGCCCGCTCGGTAGCCTTTGCAGCCTCCAACGAGGCCATAGCCTCATCACGCTTTTGTGCCGATAAGACGCCCTCCTCGTAGAGTCGTCGCACCCTATTGTAGGTCTGCCGAGCGAGCGTTACACCCACCTTCGCCTTCTGCCACATATCGTGTGCCGAGCGAACTATCGGCTTACGTGTTCCCACCTTCGCCTTCTCGTCTATGGCCTTTGCGCCACTCAATATCGCCTCCACCTGCGAGAGTTTGGCATCGAGTTCGGGTGTGGAGATGATGTAGAGCGTATCGCCCCTACTCACCGAGTCGCCCTCCTCGACAAACATCCTATCGATGCGCCCTGCAACCTTCGAAGCAAGACGCAACGTGCGACACTCGACAAAGCCCTGCATCGTCACTGCGTTGCTCTGCCCCGAGCGATAGCCCACGTATGCCACTATCGCAATCAGCAATAACGACACCACAATAAGCGAAATATTACCCTTTTTCATACCCTTGAAGCGTTAAAAAACCGACTGCGCACCTCCGCTATGAAGATAGCGCGAAAATGAATCTGCCATACCCGAAGCCTCCAACAAACGCGCCAAAGCAACATCCAATTCGTAGGCTGTCTGCACCCTCTCCAACTTCGCACGCGAAAGATTTAGCGCAGCATCCACCACATCGGTAGATGTAGCCACGCCCTCGCCATAGGCGGTGCGTTTGGCTCGCAGAAACTCCTCCGCAAATTGTTCCGAACGCTCCACCGCCGAGAGCGTTGCCAACACCGACTGCACACTATTGTAGAGGCTCTCTACGAGCAACTGAACATCGCGCTTCGCCCCACTCTCCAACGCCTCGACACGACGCAGTTGCAGACGTGCAGCCGAGAAGTTATACTCTTTGCGCACTCCATCGAAAATTTTGAAGTTCATACCCACACCTACCGCCATACGGGGCAACATCGGAGAGAATTGGTGGTCGCAAAAGAGCATACCTCCCATAGCGACAATCTCGGGAAAGAGGTCGGCACGTTTGAGTCGCACATCCATACGTGCCAACTCCCGCACCCTATCCACCTCGCCGAGTTGCGGGTTGTGCAACTCCGCCATAGCACGAAAGTAGTCCAATGGCTCAATCTGCGCCACCAGAAACATAGGCGTCGCAGGCTCTACCCTCTCGGTTGCGCCGAGCGAGGTTTGCAACGCACGTTGCGTGGTTTCGAGTTGCAGAGTTGCCCTTCGCAAATCGCGTTCCGCCTCCGCCAAACGATACTCGGCATAGAGACGTTCACTCTCCACCGCCATACCCTCCTTTTCAAACATAGCGACATCGTGCAGATGTTGTCCAACCACCTCCACCGCCTCTCGGCGAATTGCTACGACACGGCTCGCCAAAGCCACGCCAAAGTAGCGTTCGACAATCTCCACCGTCAATGCTCCTCGCACCCTGCGGCTCTGCTCTGCAATGCGCTCCTCGTTGATTTTGGCAGCCTTATTTGCTGTCCAAATCTTTCCTCCGGCAAATAGCGGTACCTCCACATCGCCACCCAGAAAGGCGGTGTTGCGACGTTGCAGGGTGTAGGATAAATCAACTCCCAAAAGCGAGGATAATCCGCTTTGAATCGAGGGCAGATAGGGAGCAAGAGCAGATGCTATATCGGGGTTGGAGAGGAGCGAGCCTACGACACCCGAAGCCTTCGCTTTCAGATGATTAACATCGACTTTTACATCTTTGTTGAAGTGGGTGTATGCTCCTCGCACCGACACCTTCGGCATAAATAGGCCTATTGCCGCTTGGCGTTCACGATGTGCTGCACGCTCGGCATACTCCGTAGCGCGAATTGCGGGGTTGCGCTCGAAGCCGAGCGACAACGCATCGTCGAATGTAAGATGTGTGGTTTGCGCCGTAGCACCTACGACCACCGACATCGAAAAAAGCATTAAAAATAGTCTCATTGCTCAATCGTTTTCGTGTCGGTGCGGTGCGCTTGGCTATTCGGTTTGTCGAAGCGTCAGAAGCGTTATCTCGGGTGGTGCGCCTATGCGGAGGTGGAAGCCTACGCTACCCACACCATCGGTGATGTAGAGGTTACTGCGCTGCTCCTTGTAGTGTCCGCTCCACTCGTCATACATAAGTTGCGAGGGCGAGAACTCCCACTCGCCAATACGCCCCTTCATCTGCATTGCGTGAACGTGGCCCGAAAGCACCAAGTCGCCATAGCCGAGTGCCGAAATCTTACGCCACAACTGCGGCATATGCGACACCGAGATATTGAACTTATCGCGCGGAACGCCCGTATAGATAGGTTGCAAGTCCAATTCATCGGCAACATCTGCCGAGTGGCGATGTTCGAGCAACTCGCGCGAAAAGGCTATACCGGTCAACGTTATGGTGTCGCCACCTCTTACGAGCAACTCGGTTTTGTCACTTGCCACACGCCACCCCATAGCCTCGATGCGCTCCACCAGCAATCGGGTATTCTCCTCGATGGACAGCGTTACCGTATCTTTGACATATACTCCCGTATCGTGGTTTCCAAGCACCGCAACTACGCCATCCTTTGCTCTCAAACCGCCTAAAATTGAGCCAATTTCGGGGGTTAGTTCGTCGTAGCGGGCATTTACCAAATCGCCACCAAAGACGATCAGGTCGGCATCCAGAGCGTTGATTTTGGCAACCAAACGCTCACACATATTGCGAGCCGACGTCATCGAGCCGATATGCACATCCGAAAAGAACGCAATGCGGTAACCATCAAAGGTTTGAGGCAGTCGCTCCGACACAATCTCGGTACTTCTGACCCTCAACTCTTTGCGTGTGCGTACCACACCAACGATTAGCACCCACGCAACAATCGTGCAGAGTGCAATGCCCACCACCCACTTGGTGTAGCGATTTCTCAAAACGAGGATACCCGCATAGAGAGCAATGCGCGAGAGCGAGAGTATGGCGTAGGTGGTCAGTAGCCACATCATCGGCACCATCGTAGCCATATCGCAGAGCCACATCATCGCCATAGCAACGTATGGCAGAAGGTTCGAGGCGACGAGAAATGCCACTACGCCCCATCGCAAAGGGGCATAGGCGCACGTGGCGACATATCGTTTGTATGCCACCCAATCTGCCCATACAACGAGCAACGATAGTATGAGTATTACCGCAATGAACACTACTTGCGCTTCGGATTTTTAGGGAACCAACCTTTGCGTACTCGTTCACGCTGGTCGAACAACTCCTTAATGCTCCAAAAAGAGGAGGCTCCGACCACCGCCAACAACGTTGACCAAACGACATTTGTCACAAACAGGGATGCTACAATCGCAGCCACACCCGCCAAAGCAAACACCCACCAGCATCCAACACCGAAGTGGTACTCGCTCTTGATGACAATCGGATGGAACAACCCGATGATAAAGAATGTAGCAACACCAATTATTATGCCAACGAAATGCAACTCCATAACTATTCGATTTTGTTGCAAAGATAGAAAAAAAACGGCAACCAGAAGGTCGCCGCTCACCAAAAACCACTCTTAAAAACTATTTTTTATTATCCATTGCCGCAGCCGATTGGCGATACTTCATAATCTTGCTCGCCTCGCGCGACACCTTCTCGTCTACTCTGTAGAGATTCATAACCTGCAATGGCTCAATCACTTCGGCAAACAACATCAGGTAGCGTTGTTTCACTGTCGAGGTGAGAATATTGTTTGCCAAGCGTGCCGAGGTTACAGCCAGCGCATTCTCGTTCGTAATCTCACTCTTCTTGGTGCGAGCCTCCTTATTCATTGTCGTTACGCGACCAATCTCCTTACGATAGCGACGATATACGGGATCGAACTTTGCAAACTGCTCATCGGTGAGTTTCAACTCCTCTTTAAGCAACTCCAAACGAGTCTGCATCAACTGCTCACGACGTGCCTGCGCTGCCGCCTTCTGCTCGGCAGTCTGCGTCGGCTTATCCTGCGCGAAAACATCCTGCGCAAACATTGTTGCCACTGCAACCAACAATACAAAAATCTTTTTCATACGCTATAAATTTTACTCGTTAACAATCGTTTTAGAATGCGCTGGGATCCTCGAGGTAGTAGCACGCATCCACCGCCAAGTCGTTCACAATCTCGTCGGGTGCGCTCTGCATCTGCGAGATTAGAAGTTCCATAGTCGTAGGCTCTACCGCCTCCTGATACAATTTCACCGAAATTGCCACGCAGAACACCACCGCCACAACCATAGCCACCGCCGAAGTCCAGCGCATTTGCACCCTTCGAGGGCGATACTCTGCGGGATGAGCCGCCTCGCGCACTGCCAATTTTGCACGATATTTCGCCTGCTCAATAGCCCCCTCCTCAACTCTGTACGGCATCTGTTTCATATTCATACTCAATCCTCCAACTATATAACCTTAACCTGTTCCCTAATCTTTTTCACTGCATAGTGATAGTTCGTTTTCAGCGTCGATACGCTATCGCCCGTGGCTTGCGCAATCTGCTCGAACGACAACTCGTCGTAGTAGCGCATATTGAACACCAACCTCTGCTTTGTGGGCAACGCCAAAATTGCCCTCTGCAACTTCACCACAATCTCGTCTGCCGCAGGGGCTACCTCGTGTTCGAATGTTGCCAACAAGTCGCCACGCACCGAGTCGAGCGACGAGAACACCCACTTTTTGCGCTTGCGTAGCACCCTTATCGATTGGTTGGTTGCTATGCGATACAACCACGCTGTCAAAGAACTCTCCGTATCGCCTCGGAAGTCGGCAATCGAGAGGTAGGCACGAGTGAATGTCTCTTGCAGAACATCCTCGGCATCCTCGTGATGCACAACTATACGACGAATGTGCCAATAGAGCCTGTCGCCATACTGCTCAATCAGCCGATCGAAACCTTCGACCGCATTGCTCCTTAATTGAGCAATCAACTCTGCCGCACTCTCCTTCATTCCGTCCGAGTTCACTTATATAGATATCTCTTTTGCCTCGAAGTTAAATCTCTGCGTAACAAAATTAACAATTTTTTTCGATTATTTTATTAAATAAAATATTTTTCATACCTTTGTACTCGTGTAGGTATGCAACAACAATAACAAATTTATTCAAAATAGAATCGAACTTTTAACTAAAACCTATCAAGATGAAAAAATTTGCAAAATTTTTCTTGACAGTTGTGGGAGGGGGACTTCTTGCCTTCTCTTGCGTTACAGACACAACTGAAGACCTCGGCGTTAATGCCGGTCAGGCTGGCGCATCCGAGTTTACAATCTCGTTGGAGGAGTCGAGAACACAACTCGGCGACCGCGACGCAGAGGGCAAATACCCGCTCTATTGGAGCGCTGGCGATAAGGTTGCCATCAACGGCAATGTTTCGGAGCCACTTGCCGAGAATAGCAACGGTGCAGCATCTGCTCAATTCCTATTTGGCAAAGCATTGCTGACACCTCCTTACTGCGTGGTATATCCTGCACAAGAGGGCGAGGGCGAAGGCACAACCTTCCCTGTAACTTTCGCAGCAACCCAACCTTACACCGTTGGCACTTTCGCTCCTAACACTGCACCTCTGTATGGCTATGCAGCGAACGTGGGTACCGAGCCTATCCAACTCAACCACCTCACCGGAGTTCTTCGTTTGGCGGTTAAGGGTAATGGCGAGGCTATCACAAGCGTAGTTGCAAAGTCGGCAGTTGGCAAGATTGCCGGCCCTTTCACAGTAGACTGCACAAACGGCACATTGATGGCGCAGGATGGTGCTTCGAACACGGTAACCGTAACCTTCGACGAGCCATTGGTACTCGGAGCGGAGACACAGTACATCTACATCGCTGTTCCTGCCGGTATCTACGGTGATTTCATCCTCACTTTGCACACCGCAACCGACAAGATGACCCTTAAATTCAACACCACATCGAAGCCTATCTTGGTGGGTGCTGTTCGCGAGTTTAAGGAGTTCACTTATCAGGCTAACGATATTTCGGACGAGAGTTCGGTATTCGAGATCGACAGCAAGGATGCTCTTATCGAGTTTGCCAACGCTGTAAATGGCGGCACATTTGCATACACCGCAGCGGCTGTTGTTGCCGATATCGATATGAGCGGCTACGATTGGACCCCAATCGAGGGCTTCGACGGTATGGTATTCGATGGTGGTGCTACTTTGGGCTACTCTATCAACGGCTTGAACGCCCCATTGTTCGGCACAACTTCGTCGGCTATTATGAATACAAACCTCACCAACGTAAATATCGCATCGAACGGCCGTTTGGCTTTGGGTGCTGTGGCTTGCGTTCTCGCCGAGAGTGAGCAGTGCGCTATGATAAACTGTAAGGTTTCGGGTACTATTACCGTTAGCAACCCCGATACGGCTATCGCTTCGGGGGCAGACTCCTATTTGACCGTCAATGTCGGTGGTGTTGTAGGTGCATCATACGGCGATGTAACCAACTGCGTAAACGAGGCTAATATCACCATTAACCAAATTGCCAAGAGCGACAACACTGTTGCCACACACCCAATCGTTGGTGGCGTTGTGGGTTATTCGGTTGTCGGTGCAGTTACCAACTGCGTAAATGGTAACGAGGCAAAGACCACTGGTGCTATCAACTATCACGACAATCAGGCTGCGCAACTCTATGTTCCTCACGTTGGAGGTGTTGCAGGTAGTGGTGCAGCAGACAACGCATCTGCCTTCCACAACAACACCAACTATGGTGCTATCGAGTTCTCGGCAAATACAGCGGGAACCGGCGATATCAGCCGCAATTCATCCACCATTGGAGGCGTTATAGCGTCGTCTTTCCACAATATTGAGAACAACGACAACTACGGAGCAATCACCGTATCGGGTGGAAATATCAAGGCTTTGTTCTTGGGTGGTATTGTAGGTACAACAAACCCTGCTAAATGTTACAACTGCCACAACCATCAGGGCGCAAATATCACTGTTGATAGCGATGTTGTTATATGGGCAATAAATGTAGCAGGTGTTGTTGGAGGTTTGAATATCAGTACAGCAGCAAGCGAGAACATCATTGATACTTGTACCAACGATGCTCCTATCCACGTAAAGGCCTCGACAGATGCAAATGCGACAACTGGCGGTGGTTTCTACTATCGTGTTGGTGGTATTGTAACCTACGCAAACAACACAGTCAAGAACTGCGAGAATAAGGCAAATGGCGATATCACTGTCGAGGGCGATATCACATTGTTGCGTGCAAACAACCAGCCGGGCTTTGCAGTAGCGGGTGTATCGTGCTACCACACATCTAATGGTACTGCAACCAACCTTATCAACCGTGGTGATATCAATGTATATACCAATGTTACCCCTACGGCTACTTGGAATACCACTACTACACATATGACCTACGGCAAGATTGATATCGCAGGTGTGTGTGGCTACAATACTCGTACAAAGAGAGATTTCCAAAACTATGGCAATATCACCATTGGTAGAGCCGAGGAGGCTATTTCGATTACCGGAAACGGTCTTCATATTGGTGGTTTGATCTCTTATGCCTCGGGTGCTGTTGGTGTTACTAATCTCGCCGAAAATATCAATAAGGGTACAATTACCATTACCAACGCAACTTTGTGCGGTACATTTACCCCAACAGTAGACAGCACTGCTAATACTTGGACAACTTGTATTGGTGGCGTCGCAGGATATCCGACAGGAAACGTTACGAAGAGTAAGAACGAGGGTGCTATCACTCTTGGTACAAACGCTACAATCGCAACTGCCGCCTACATCGGAGGTGTTGCAGGAAAAGTTATAGACGATACTATCAGTGCTTCGAAGAATAGCGGTGCTATGAATATTGGTGGTGCTGTAAGTGGCGGCATTACCTATGTCGGTGGTATTGTCGGCAACTCAACAGGTGCAATTACCACAAGCGATAACAGCGGTGCTATCAATGTTAGTGCTACTACTTCAGCACAATGCTACGCAGGTGGTATTGTAGGTTATACAACCGGAGCGCTCACCACCGTAAGCAACAAAGCAAGCGGAACAGTTACAACAAGTGGAACTTACGGCGACACAACCTGCATCGGTGGTGCTGCGGGCTACACAGGCGCAGGTGTTCCTAACGGAGTAACCAATGCGGCGGCAGTAACCATAGGTGGTGTTATTAGCGCAGGCAACACTCATATCGGTGGTATTATCGGCTATATGGGTGGTGCAAGTTTGTTAAATAGTTCGAATACCGGAAATGTTACATACAATGCAAATACAAAGGTCGGCTATATGAATATCGGAGGCTGTGCCGGATGGACAAATGTTGCTATCACTTTTGACACTTGTTTCAATAAGAGTGTTGTTTCGGTAGTTAACGGCAGTTACGTAAAGAGCCATACACGAATTGGAGGTATGCTTGGATACGCATACAAAGCCCTGACTTTGAAGGACTGCTACAACGATATGCCTGCCGATGCAGAGTTCGGAGTTATCAATAGCCGAGTAAACCCTGCCGGACATATTCGTGTGGGCGGTCTTGTAGGTATGACCCAAGCAACCTTTACAGTTCACTCAAACAGCACCCGTGTCTATAACAATGCGGGAGTATGCTACGACGGTCAGCAAAATACAACTTCGGGATTGTCTATTGGTGGTTTGATTGGTCTTCCAAATGGCAATATTACTGCAATCAATGGTAAGGTTTACAACAGTGGACACGTCTATTATGCCGGAGTATGTTTTAAGTCGAACCTGATTATTGGCGGTTGCTTCGGAACAATGGGTACCTCGGCTCCAACAATGGGAGAGGGTGCAGAGTTGTTTAACATCGGAGATATCACCGTAAAACAAAACGCGACAAACAACGCATTCCCTACCGATAATGGTACCCACTCTTGTACTATTGGAGGTATATCCGGAAATGGAACGGGCGCACTCAATGGTGCAAAGTGCTACTACAACTTAAAGGTTGTTGGCAATGTCGGCAGTTATACCACATACGGCTTTGTACGAGGTCCTATAAATAACGGCACTGTTGTCAACTGCCAACTTGGTGGTACAATCTGCACCGAGCAGACAAATAATCAGAAAGTCGCACTCACCAACGATAACTTCTTCTCGTATATCTATGGTGGCGACAACCCTGCATCGGCAGCAGAGGCTAATGGTTGTACGTTGCTAACATCGGCACCAAGCGTAGAGTAACAAACAGAATAGTGAAACGTTAAAAGATTTATGATTATGAAAAAGAGAGTTTTGGGCTATTCTGCTCCACAAATAGATGTTTTTGAGGTTGTAGCCGAGCGTGGCTACATCGTCAGCACCGGAACATCGCTCCCCGGCTTCGGCTCGGAGGAAGACGATTTGATTTACTAAAAAATTTGCGGGACTCGAAAGGGTCCCGCAATTTTTTTGTAAATCAATGCAGAACCGACGCACGAAGCAAGAGCAGAGGCTGCTTGCAGACTATACCTTGCAAGAAGGAGGAAAAGCCCTCGAAGAGGGGTTAATGCAGAATGCAGAATTATTAGCCGAGCATGCTCGGCTTTTTTAGGGAGATTAGGGGCGCACCTTCGGTGCTTACTGGGGGCGGGCGTTCCGCCCTTTATGGGGTGCGCTGGGGTAATTCTCCATTCTGCATTTTGCATTTTGCATTCTGAATTAAATAAAACTACTATCTACTAACTACTAACTAAACTTAAAAGTTTTGCGTTTTCCGCTTTACGTTTTCAGTTTTTTATTATCTTTGCCAAAGTAAACGACAAACTATGAATCAAAAACGCACCTCAATAATCGTAGCGGTAGTAATCGTTGTGTTGCTCATCGCAGACCAAGCACTCAAAATTTGGGTTAAAACAAATATGCTCTATGGCGAGCAAATCGAGATTTTCTCGTGGTTCAAACTCCTCTTTATCGAGAACAACGGCGCAGCCTTCGGTATGCAGATTTCGTCCGACGGTTTCGATTGGGGCAAACTCCTGCTCTCCATTTTCCGCATAGTTATGGTGGGCGGCTTGGGCTACTACATCCACACCCTCATCCGCAAGGAGGTGCCAATGGGCATCATCATCGGACTAACGCTGATTACCGCAGGTGCGCTCGGCAACATCATAGATAGCGCACTCTACGGCGTGATATTCTCGGAATCGACCGCTACGCAGTTGGCGCAGTTCGGTGGCTCGTACGCCCCATTTATGATGGGTAAGGTGGTGGATATGCTCTACTTCCCACTGTTCCAATGGGAAAACCACCCACAGTGGCTCTCGTTCCTCTTCGACTCGCGCGGATACTTCTTTGGCCCGATATTCAACCTCGCCGATGCCTATATCTCGGTGGCGGTGGTCTATCTGCTTGCATTCCAATATAAGTTCTTCAAATAGAACAGCGATGCTCAAACCGATACCTTCTTTTATATATAGCAGGGCAAACCAGATTTTTATGATCTTGTTTGTGCCGTTCTTTGCGTTGGTATTCATAAACATATACCGACCGCTCGACCTCTACAACACCGAGAACAACTTTCTGATAAATCGAGGTATTTCGCCCGAGATGTCGAGCCAACTTATTGCGTTGATGCTCGTGGCAAGCGGTATGGCGATAGCCACCATAAGTCGCCTGATAATGCGTTTGTATGTGAAACGCCACACAATGACCTACATCGGCTACATAGTGTGGATATTGGGCGAGATTGGCACAATGGCGACAGTCTACACACTCGCCGCACTCGTCATAGGTAGCGACCGCTCGACACCCGAACTATTCCGAAATTCGTTTGTCAAAACCTCGCTGATTGTGGTCATACCCTATGTGGTGTGCTACATCTACTTCATCTGGCAGGAGAACCGCCGCGAATTGCGAGAACTTCGCAAGCAGATAGACCGCGACGAAACGGTACTGCAAAAGGCATATATCCAGATACTCGACGAGAAGGGCGAAATGCGACTGTCGATACGCCGCGAGAACCTCGTGATGGTAGAGTCGGCAGACAACTATGTTTGCGTATACTATTTGAGCGAGCAGAAGGTCAAAAAGACGATGGTGCGCAACACACTAAATCGGGTAGCACAACATCTGCAAGGTACACGCATAGTGCGATGCCACCGCTCCTATATGGTAAACCTCGACCTCGCACAAGTACTCCACCGCGACAAAGAGGGTGTGTTCATAGAACTCGGCATTGAGGGTGTTCCCAACATCCCGATATCGCGCACATACGCACAAAATATTCGGGAATGGTTAGAGAATAGAGATTAGGGATAAGTGGCGGATAGTAAAATTTCGCCACTTATTTTTTCATTTTACCCCATATAGGAATTTCGCCACATAATAAAGGTCGTCATACCTTAAATTTTTCGGTTCAAACATTGCATACGATATTTGCATCATCGAAAAAATATCGAAAAACCGAAAAAAGGATGAAACACTATCTTGAAAGATTACAGGAGTCGATGATCGCCAAGTGGAACACCGAGGCACTATCGGACTACCGAGGCGAGGATTTCACCTTCGCCAACTTTGCCACCGAAATTTCGCGCATACATACAATATTCAAAGTCCTAAATGTAAGGCAGGGCGACAAGGTTGCTTTGGCGGCCAAGAACTGCGCTCGTTGGGCTATGGCGTTCCTCGCCACTACGACACATCGTGCCGTAGCCGTGCCAATTCTATGCGACTTCACCCCAGAAGCAATCACAAATCTCACGGCACACTCCGACAGCGTAGTTCTCTTTACAGAGCCTAAAATCTGGGACGAGATGGAGGTGGAGAAGTTGCCACAGTTGCGCATTGCGATAAATGTGGAGAACTACTCGATACTCTACCTGAAAGATGAAAATATGCACAGCGAATTGGAGTGCGAACTCTCCAAAATACCGGCTATCTACGCCGAATCGGTAAAGTACGAGGTGGTAAACTACGGCGAACTCTCGCTCGACGACCTCGCAATCATAAACTACACGTCGGGAACAACATCACAGCCGAAAGGCGTGATGCTCACCTCGGCAAATATCTCGGCAAACATCGACTTTGCATTGGCCAACATCCCCGTAGAGGAGGGTGACAAGATGATTTCGATGTTGCCGCTGGCGCATATGTACGGAATGGCGTTTGAGTTTATCTATCCTGTTTGCGGTGGTGGACACGTCTACTTCCTCGGCAAGACCCCGACACCAACCCTCTTAATGCAGGCTTTGGCAGAGATTAGACCATATCTGCTTATCACCGTGCCACTCGTTATCGAAAAGATATTCAAAGGCAAGATTTTGCCGGTGTTGGGCAAACCGCTTATCAAAATTCTCTCGCACACCCCCGGTCTTAACAAACTTATATACAGCAAAATACGCAAGCAATTGCTCGCTACTTTCGGAGGCAACCTACGCTCAATAATTCTCGGTGGTGCGGCACTCAACCCAACAATCGAGAAGATTATGCGAAAGGTGAAGTTGCCGTACACCGTAGGCTACGGAATGACCGAGTGTGCGCCACTGCTCGCCTACGCCTCGTGGGACACCTTCAAGATGGGTTCGTGTGGCCGTGCTGTGGAGGGTTTAAGCCTGCGCATCGACTCCGACAACCCACAAAAGAGGGTGGGCGAAATTCAGGCAAAAGGCCCGAATGTAATGGTTGGATACTACAAAAACGAGGAGGCTACAAGTGCAGCATTTACGGAGGATGGCTATCTGCGTACGGGCGATCTCGGAATTATCGACAAACAGGGCAACCTCTTCATCAGGGGTCGTAGCAAGTGTATGATTCTCACCGCAAATGGACAGAACATCTACCCCGAGGAGGTAGAGGCTCTGCTCAACACCCTACCCCACGTTGCCGAGTCGCTCGTGGTGGAGCGCGAGAAACGACTTGTGGCGTTGATTGCCCTCACCGCCGACGATTTGGCTTTGGAGGAGTCGGTTATAAAGGCGGAGTTGGAGAATACCCGCTTGGAGGCAAATGCGCTGCTTCCGGCGTATAGCCAAATTGCAAGTTTCGAGATTATGCGCGAAGGCTTTGCCCATACTCCGAAGCAGTCTATAAAGCGATTTTTATACAAGTAGCAAAGTTTGCGCAGCGAGCAAAAGGTGTCCGACTGATTGTGGTTGGACACCTTTTTTATACAATTCTTAATTTTTAATTTTTAATTCTTAATTTTTATTAGTATCTTTGGTGCGATATATTTGTTTTGACACATTTTTAGAGATGGCGAGCAAAGAGATAATAGCAAAATTGAGTGCCGATGTGGAGCAACTTATGACCTTGCACGAGGGTGCTATGGCAGAGGTTGCGGAGTTGCGAGCGAAGTGCAACGAGCAGAGTGCCTCACTCCGCACATTGCAGGAGCAGTTGCGCGAAACGAAGGCGGAGTTGGAGAGGGCTTCGTTGCGTGCGGCAATCTCGGGTAGCGTCTCGAACAAAGCAGCGGCACGTGCGCATATCAACCGATTATTGCGGGAGGTTGATGCGTGTATTGCGATGGTGTCGAATAGAATATAAAAGTTACGAAGGAGTATGAGCGAGCAACAATTAAACATAAAGTTGAACATTGCGAGTAAGACCTACGAGTTCACTATCGATAAGGACCTCGAAGAGATTTATCGTTTGGCGGCACACCAGTTGGGCGATAGAGTTGTGGAGACGAGGAAGGAGTATATCGACGGCGCCTCGATGCAGGACTACTTGGCAATTTCGGCGTTGTATTTGATGGTTGACCACATCCGCTTGGAGCGCAGAAATGGCGTAGACGATGGAGATGTGAAGGCTCTTTCGGAGTTGGCAGAACGCCTTTCGAAACACCTCGAGAAGTAACATCGCCGTTGCCCGACTTGGCAACACTGGTTCTTTTTATAGAGAAGGAGAGGCCATCGTAAGGTGGCTACAAAAAACCATTGACAAGACTCTTGCCGATAGGATATTTCGCCATTGTTGGAGATATTTCGCCATTTGGCAAGAGCGATTTCAAGGCCTGCGAGGTGAGGAACGCGCAGCATACTTGGGGTATGTGAGCAGTTCCGAGTCCGAAGCGTAACACAGAAATCGCCTTGCCAAATGGTGAAATACCCGCATAGATTCCTTTAATTACTTTGCGAAACTGAACACTTTTTATATTGGGGTGTACTCCGTTAGTCAAAATCAGGCCTTGTAGCCCGAGAGGGTGAGTGCTACGGCACCGGTGGAAGATTGCGATATCTGGGAGCCTCACAAATGACGATTTCACGGCTTCGTCAAACATAGTAAAGGAATACCTATGCGGTTTTTTAGTTGGAAACAGATAACATTTACACTAATATTGGAGATTAAATTATGGAGACTACTATTATCATCGCTATCGCGGCAGTTATTGCGGCCGTTGTCGGAGGTGGTGCTGCATACTACGGAGTAAAAATCCGAGCCAAGGCTATCATCGACAAAGCAGAGCAAGATGCCGAGATGCTTAAGAAAGAGAAGGAGTTGCAGGCAAAAGAGAGATTTATGCAACTCAAGAGTGAGCACGACCGCCACGTAAACGAGCGTAACCAGAAACTCAACCAGAGCGAGCAGCGTGCCAAGCAACTCGAAAACCAGTTGCAGAATCAGCAGCGCGACTTGGAGCATAAGATTGCCGACAACAACCGCCTGAAAGAGAAAATGGAGGGACAAATTCAGTCACTCGAAGAGCGTAAGGCGCAGTTGGCTCAACTTATGAGCGAGCAGAACGCACGCCTCGAGCAGATTTCGGGCATCAGTTCGGAGGAGGCAAAGAGCATCCTTATAGAGAATATGAAGGATGAGGCAAAGAGCGAGGCTGCGGCATATATCAACGAGACTATCGAGGAGGCTAAACTCACCGCTACGAAGGAGGCAAAGCGCATTATCGTGGCTTCGATTCAGCGAGTAGCCACCGAGACTGCTATCGAGAACGCCGTAACGGTGTTCAACATCGAGTCTGACGAGGTTAAGGGCCGCATCATCGGTCGTGAGGGCCGTAACATCCGCGCACTCGAAGCGGCTACGGGAGTGGAGATTATCGTAGACGACACTCCGGAGGCTATTATTTTGAGTTGCTTCGACCCGGTACGCCGCGAGATTGCCCGCCTTGCATTGCACCAACTCGTAACCGATGGTCGTATCCACCCTGCACGTATCGAGGAGGTGGTTGCGAAGGTTAAGAAGCAGATCGAGGAGGAGATCGTGGAGGTTGGTAAGCGTACCGCTATCGACCTCGGCATTCACGGCTTGCATCCGGAGTTGATTCGCCTTATCGGTAAGATGAAGTACCGCTCGTCGTATGGTCAGAACCTCTTGCAGCACGCACGCGAAACCGCAAACCTCGCAGGCATTATGGCTGCAGAGTTGGGCCTCAACCCAAAGACTGCACGCCGTGCCGGCCTGTTGCACGACGTTGGTAAGGTGCCTGATGATGAGCCGGAGTTGCCACACGCAATTATCGGTATGAACCTCGCCGAGAAGTATAAGGAGAAGGCGGATGTTTGCAACGCTATCGGCGCACACCACGACGAGACCGAAATGACATCGCTCATAGCACCTATTATTCAGGTGTGCGATGCTATCTCGGGCGCACGTCCGGGCGCACGTCGCGAGGTTATCGAGTCGTACATCAAGCGTTTGAAGGAGATGGAGGGTATTGCACTCTCTTATCCGGGCGTTGTTAAGACATACGCAATTCAGGCAGGTCGCGAACTTCGTGTAATCGTGGGCGCAGACAAACTCTCGGATGCCGAGAGCGAGAGTCTGTCGCACGATATCGCAAAGAAGATTCAAGACGAGATGACATATCCGGGACAGGTAAAGATTACCGTTATCCGCGAAACCCGCGCAGTAAGTTACGCAAAATAAGAGGCGAAAACCTTTTGTTTGCACCAATAAAGACCTCCGATTGGAGGTCTTTTTTTTGGTTGTGGTCGGGAAAGAGTTTGGATAGAGTAGAGAGTAGAGAGTAGAGAGTAGAGAGTAGAGAGTAGTTAGTAGAGAGTAGTTAGTAGAGAGTAGTTAGTAGAGAGTAGTTAGTAGTTAGTAGATTATAGGGGAACTCCCTTTTGTCCGATTAGTCTTATTTGTCGCAGTAAATCCTATATAATATATATAGGTAGCAAAAAAACACCACTATCCCAATCGTAGAATTGATTTCTTGTCAGAAGCCGTGAGATTGCGGCTTATCACGAGAAACCCTAAAAAGGCAGAATTGAGCGAGGGAATTTTGTGCCAAACAAAAAAATTGCTCCGCAGCATACTTGCGTATGTGAGGACTCCGCAACCGAGGTCCATCGCAACCATCGATGCTTAAAAGCAATTTTGATTTCTTTTTGATTTCTTGTCAGAAGCCGTGAGATGTGGGGCATTACAAAAGAAATATCGTCGGGATAGTACAAAGCGTACAGCCCGACGATATTTACTTATAGTGATGTGCCACAGATTGCGGCTTATCACGAGAAATCTTACTTGTTGTAAGCCTTCATAACCGAGATAAGGTCGAGAACCTTGTTCGAATAACCCCACTCGTTGTCATACCAAGATACAACCTTTACGAAAGTATCGGTAAGAGCGATACCAGCCTTTGCGTCGAAGATCGAAGTACGAGCATCGCCGAGGAAGTCAGACGATACTACATCCTCGTCAGCGTAACCGAGAACGCCAGCCAACTCACCCTCCGAAGCAGCCTTCATTGCAGCGCAGATCTCTGCGTAAGTTGCAGGCTTTGCGAGGTTAACAGTAAGGTCAACAACCGAAACGTCCAAAGTTGGAACGCGGAATGCCATACCGGTAAGTTTGCCGTTGAGTTCTGGGAGAACTACACCTACAGCCTTTGCTGCACCAGTCGACGATGGGATGATGTTGCCAGCAGCAGCACGGCCACCACGCCAGTCCTTCAACGATGGACCGTCAACAGTCTTCTGTGTAGCAGTAGTAGCGTGAACGGTAGTCATCAAACCGTCAGCGATACCCCAGTTGTCGTTCAACACCTTTGCGATAGGTGCCAAGCAGTTGGTAGTACACGAAGCGTTCGAAACGATAGTCTGACCAGCGTAAGTGTTGGTGTTAACACCGCAAACGAACATAGGAGTCTTGTCCTTTGCAGGAGCCGACATAACTACATACTTTGCACCAGCCTTGATGTGAGCCTCTGCCTTCTCTGCGGTGAGGAACAAACCTGTAGACTCAACTACATACTCTGCCTCAACCTCGTTCCACTTCAAGTCCTCTGGGTTGCGCTCTGCAGTTACGCGGATAGCCTTACCGTTAACGATGAGGAGGCTCTTCTCCAAATCGTAGTCGATAGTACCCTGGAACTGACCGTGCATAGTGTCGTACTTGAGCATATAAGCCAAGTAGTCAACTGGGCAAAGGTCGTTGATACCTACTACATCATACTTCTCAGTCTGTGTGCACGCTGCACGGAATACCATACGGCCGATACGTCCGAAACCGTTGATACCAATCTTAATTTGTGCCATAATCTTAAATGAATTTTATGTGTTTAGAAAACCTAATCTTTTCTGTTAATTTTTTAACGGTGCAAAGTTATATACTTTGTATATATTTAGCAAATTTTTTGCCGACTTTTTTTGAGAGCCATTAGTCATTGGCCATTAGCCATTGGCTTTTTGTAGAGAGTTTAGTGAGTTTAAGGAATTTAAGGATGGGCGCATCGCAAACTTCTTATACTCCCTACTCATTTGCGCCGCCTTAACTACCGTTAATAACCATTAACAACCCCTAATCATCTCTAATTCTTGCTCAATCAAAAATAAATTGCTATATTTGTGGTGCAGAAATTAAAAAATAAATTTGCCTATGAAACATTAGCGTATCGAGGTACGCACATTTTAAGACATATTGAAAAAAGCGTTTTAGCTTTATTCTATCATTCAGAAAGTTTGGCGACTATATAGAACAGATAGGAATAATAGTTGAAATGCTCGCATTATCGGTGCGGGCTTTTAGTACTATTCTTCTGTTCGGGTTACGCCAAACACCTCTGAATGAGAATGTAACAAAAGTTCCGCGCTTTTTTTATGTGCGCACGAACCCAAAACTGAATGAGGAACACGGAGTACCCGAAAAGCCGGAAAGTGAGTAGGAACAGATAAATAAAACTTAAAAAAATTATGCCAAAATTCGCAAAGTGCCCAACTTGTGGCAATACACAGAAGGGTCATTATATTTTATCGTGTCCTAACGGACATATAGTTTGTCAGAGGTGTTCTGGATATAATTGGCCTTGGGAAGGAAAGTGCGCTCACTGTGGGTCAACAGTAAGCAAAACGATTGGCGAAATCGGTTAGTTATAATTATGTAGTATATTCTCCTACCTATTCTTTTATTGATTAAGAGATATGAGAATAGTTAACAGCAAAAGGGAGTGTCTAATAAGCTTTTTAGACACCCCCTTTTTGTCAGAAGTTGTATAACAAGAGGAATTTCAAGGCTTGCGTAGCCTGAAAAAAGCGCAGTTTACTCGGCGTAAAGAGCATTTTGAGGGCAAGCGTAACACAGAAATCACCTTGTTAGACGGCTTCATTTTTAGTCCTCTTTCAGCGGCAAGTCTCCGTTCTATAACACTAAAATCGTCAATGATGAGGCTATTTGTGTGCGTTACGCAGTGGCGAAAAGCGCAGCATAGTGGGTCTATGTGAGGAACTCGCTTACCGAAGAGCAGTGCAAAATTTACCGCTCATTTACGATTTTCTCTTGACTAAGCCACGCTCGGAGGCTAACCGCTCCATCAGCGCGTGGGCGGCATCGTAGTCATTCGGTATCTCGCCATCGAGAATGGCATTTTTGATTATCTCCTTTATCTCGCCAAGCATTGCACAAGGAGCAATATCGTACTCCTTCATTATTATATCGCCTGTAATTGGCGGTTGGAAGTTGCGGATACGGTCACGCTCCTCCAAGTCGCGCATCTTTTCGCGCACCAACTCGAAATTCGCCAAAAAGCGTTTCACTTTGCTCTCGATGCCCGAGGTGATATCCGCCTCGCAGAGAGTCATCAACTTCTCGACATCGTCGCCCGCCTCGAACAACAAGCGGCGCACAGCCGAGTCGGTAACCACATCCTCCGCCAAAATTATTGGTCGAAGGTGCAGAAATACCATCTTTTGCACGAACTTCATCGTCTCGCCCAACGGCAATTTCAGACGACGGAAAATTGACGGCACCATCTTCGAGCCGAGCACCTCGTGACCGTGAAACGAGAAACCTATGCGAGGGTCGTAAGATTTGCACTTCGGCTTGGCTATATCGTGCATTACAGCAGCCCAGCGCAGCCATAAATCGTCGCTCTTACGTGCCACATTATCAAGTACTTTCAACGTATGCTTAAAGTTATCTTTGTGGGCGTGGTTGCCCCTGCGCTCCACGCCGCAAAGGGCGTGCATCTCGGGGAAAATAATCTCCAACAAGCCGGTCAGTTCGAGCAGTTCAAAGCCGATGGAAGGCACCGGCGAAGCGACAATCTTGTTCAGTTCGGTGATGATACGCTCCTGCGACACAATCTTTATGCGCTCACTGTTGCGCTTCATCGCCTCGAAGGTCTCATCCTCCAACTCGAAGCCGAGTTGCGAGGCGAAACGAATGCCACGCATCATTCGCAGAGGGTCGTCCGAGAAGGTTATATCGGGGTCGCACGGGGTGCAGATTATACAATCTTCGAGGTCGTACATTCCATCGAACGGATCGACCAACTCGCCAAAGGTCTTGCCATTGAGCGACCACGCCATAGCGTTTATCGTGAAATCACGACGGCGTTGGTCATCCTCTATTGTGCCATCCTCGACGTGCGGTTTGCGGGAATCGGGCGAGTAGGACTCCTTTCTTGCCCCCACAAACTCCACCTCGTAGCCATCGGCACGCAACATAGCCGTTCCGAAGGTTTTGAATACCGACACTTTGGTGTGCAACTCCCTGCCGAGAGCCTCGGCTATCTCGATGCCACTACCCACAACCACCACATCGATATCGGTACAAGGGCGATGCAGATAGTAGTCGCGGACATATCCACCCACCACATACGCCTCCACGCCTCGTTCATCTACAAGGCGTGAAATTCGCTCGAATATTGGTAGTTGCAATGGGTTATTCATTGAGGCTCTGGGGATTTCTGGGGTTATTTCTCGTTTTCCGCTTTCCGTTTTCCGTTTATTTAAGGCATCTGCGATAGAGTTGCACCGTATTTTCCAATCCGTAGTAGAGGGCATCGCTGATAAGTGCGTGACCAATCGAAACCTCGTCGCACCAAGGTATCTGCTCGGCAAAATATTGCAGATTTTCGAGCGAAAGGTCGTGGCCTGCGTTCAACCCCAAACCACACTTGCGAGCCTCCTCGGCAGCAGCCACGTATGGAGCGATAGCCTTTGCCCTATCTGCCTTATAGTTAGCGGCATACGCTTCGGTATACAACTCCACCCTATCGGCTCCGCAAGCGGCTGCTCCGGCAACCATTTCGGGCTTCGGATCGACAAAAATCGAAACACGTATACCCTTCTCGTGAAAGCGGTGTGTGATGTCGGTCAAAAACTCTTTGTTGGCAATAGTATCCCACCCCGCATTCGAAGTTATGGCATCGACAGCGTCGGGTACGAGTGTCACTTGCGCCGGCACCACCTCCAACACCAAATCGACGAACGAGCCTATCGGGTTGCCCTCGATATTCAACTCGGTGGCGATAACCTTTTTCAGGTCGCGCACATCGGAGTAGCGGATATGGCGTGCATCGGGGCGTGGGTGTACGGTTATTCCTTCGCCACCAAAACGCTCTATTGCAAGTGCCGCTGCAACCACGTCGGGGGTGTTTCCGCCACGCGAATTGCGAATTACGGCAATCTTATTTACATTTACGCTCAACTTTGTCATAAAAATCGCTATATTTGCAGATGGATTTTGCACACTTCGCACCAAAATCGTTGTAAAGTTAACAAATTTCACCGAAATAAGAGATGAAAATTATACTTTTTTCACGCAAAAGTATCGCAGTGCGCCCCGACGATATCGAGCAAATCCTCGGAGCCATAGAGCATTACGGCTTTGATTACGCCATAAACAGAGAGTTTGCCGAGAACATCGAGCAGTACACTTCGCACACTATTGCGCCCGAATTTATCTACGACGCAGAGGTTGGCGCACAGCCGGCAGATGCGGTAATGGTGTGTTATGGCGGCGACGGCACTCTGCTCGAAGGCGTGCATCGCCTGAATGGTGCCGATATTCCGGTTGTGGGAATCAATGGAGGACACCTCGGCTTTTTGGCACTTGCACCGCGCGAAAATATTAAGGATGTTTTCGATGCTATTGCCACCTCGAATCTCCACTTGGAGGTGCGAAATATGCTCTGCATCGAGGGACTCGGAAGTGGCAAACTCTACGCCCTGAACGAGGTGTCGGTGCAGCGACTCGGAGCCTCGATGATATCGATCGATGCAACGATTGACGGCAACGCTGTTTCGACCTACAACGGCGATGGTGTAATAATCTCAACACCAACAGGTTCTACCGCCTACTCGTTGAGTGCCGGAGGCCCTATTTTAGCACCTTCGTGCAACTCGTTTTTGCTCACTCCGCTCGCTCCGCACAACCTCACAATGCGACCTATTGTGATGCCCGATTCGAGCGTGGTAACACTCCACATTGCCACCCGCAACAACGAGGCTTCAATCTCGGCGGATAACCGCACCATAAAGATATCGAACGACACGGTTTTGACCATCCGCAGGGCAAAAAGATCGATTCGTTTGGCTGTGCCACACAACATCTCTTTCTTCGATTCGTTACGAAATAAGATGATGTGGGGAGTGGATATTAGATAGGGGCTATTAGCCATTTTCTATTGAAAATAGAAGTTTTCCGCTTTTAGTTTTCCGTTTTCAGTTTTAATTTGTATATTTGCGCCCTATTAAGTATAAGGATGAAGAGTATTCCGGCACATATCGCCATAATTATGGACGGCAATGGTCGTTGGGCTAAAGCCCAAGGCAAGGAGCGTTACGAGGGACACATCGAGGGTGTTGCCTCGGTCAAAGCGTGCATTAAGGCTGCCCGTAAGTATGGAGTGCGCTATCTTACCCTCTACGCCTTCTCGACCGAGAATTGGGGACGTCCGCAAGCGGAGGTAGATGCGTTGATGCAACTCTTCTGCCAGAGCGTAACAAAGGAGACTCCCGAACTTATCGAGCAGGGGGTGCAGGTGCGATTTATTGGCCGTCGTGACCGCTTCTCGGAGGAGGTGCGCGAGCGGCTGCTCCACATCGAAAAAAGCACCGCCGAGGGGGATAAGGTAACTCTTGTGTTGGCATTCGACTACTCCTCGCGCGACGAATTGGTGCGAGCAACACGCAAAGTGGCAGAGCGGGTGCAAAAGGGGGAGTTGAAAGCGGAGGATATCGACGATACAACAATTTCGGCACACCTCGACACAGCCGATATGCCCGATCCCGACCTCGTAATCCGCACAAGCGGAGAGTGTCGTTTGAGCAACTTTATGTTGTGGCAATCGTCGTATGCCGAGATGTACTTTCCGCAAACTATGTGGCCCGACTTCCGTGAAGAGGCCTTTGTAAAGGCATTGGAGGTTTATGCCGAGCGAGAGCGTCGCTACGGCCTATTGTAACAGGAAAAGAGAAGATGAAGTTTTATTCGAAGATATTGTGCTTATTGGTAGCATCGCTGGCAACACTCTCGGCGGTGGCACAGAAAGCACCCGCAATCGAGGCGGACACCATAGCCACGAAGGACAACTTCGTGATGCCGAAGGATGCGCCATACTTTGACGAGAATGACAACAAGATGTACCATCTTCGCCGAGTGAACATTCACGGCGTGAAGCACATCAATCACGATGTTATTCGCTCATCGTCGGGTTTGATACCGGGCGATTCCATATACCTTTCGGGGTCGTTTATCCAGAATGCAATGATGCGTCTATGGTCGCAACGCTACTTCGAGGATATACAGATTGGTGCAACCATCGAGGGCGACAGCGTAGACTTGGAGGTTATGCTTCGCGAGCGTCCTCGAGTTATGAATTGGGCCGTTACGGGCATTCCGAAGGGTAAGGCAAAGGAGATGATAGACGAAACCCTCAAACTCAAACGAGGACACGAACTCTCCGACCACATCATCGACCGCAACATAAAACTCCTGAAGGAGCATTTTGGCGAAAAGGGCTTCCTCGACTGCGAGGTGAACGTAAAGATTGAGCCTGACACCGTCATCAAGCAGGCGGTGAATGTAACCTTCGACGTAAAGAAAAATCAGCGTATCCGCATTGGCGAGATAAACTTCGAGGGCAACAACAACTTCGAGGATAAGCGTTTGGCACGCACCTTCAAAAAGACACACAAAGTGAGTGCCTACTTCTGGCAAAAGACCAAGTTCAACGAGAAGGAGTACGCCGAGGATAAAGAGTTGCTGCTCGACTTCTACAACTCGAAGGGTTACCGCAACGCCACAATTCTCTCGGACTCGATATATCGCCTCAACGAGAAGCGATTGGGCATTACTCTGAATATCTCGGAGGGCAACAAATACTACATCCGCAACGTAAATTGGGTGGGCAATTCGAAGTACGACACCGAGATGTTGCAACGTATGCTCTCGGTGAACAAGGGCGATGTCTACGACAAGAAATCTATCCACAAGCGTCTTGGCGTGGGCAAGGAGCAGAACCCCGACGATATGTCCGTGTCGTCGCTCTATCAGAACGATGGTTACCTGATGTCGCAAATCGAGCCGGAGGAGATTATCGTGGGTAAGGACTCGCTCGATTTGGAAATTAAGATTTTCGAGGGAAATCAGTTCACCATAAACAACGTAAGCATCACGGGCAACAACCGCGTGAACGACGAGGTTATCCGTCGTGAGTTGTATACCCGCCCCGGCGAGTTATACAACCGCGCCCTGATTATGCAGACCATCCGTACGCTGGCGGGTATGCAGCACTTCAACGAGGAGACTTTGATGCCGGATATCAAGCCTGTGTCGAACGACTTGGTCGATATAAATTGGCCACTCGAGGAGAAGGCTTCCGACCAATTCAACGTAGCAGCGGGTTGGGGTTCGGGAACATTCGTAGGCTCGATAGGTATTACGCTGAATAACCTCTCCATCCGCAACCTCTTCAAGAAGGGTGCGTGGAAGCCATACCCTATGGGACAAAATCAGCGTCTTTCGATATCGGGACAGACCAACGGTACATACTATAAGGCTCTTGCCCTCTCGTTCCAAGACCCTTGGCTCGGAGGTCGTAAGCCAAACTCGTTTACCATTGCCGGACACCTCTCCGAGCAGAATAACGCCTACTACATCTGGCAGTCGGCAACCTCCTACTTCCGCTCGTATGGACTCTCGATAGGTTTTGGTCGTCGTCTTTCGTGGCCCGACCCATACTTCACATTCTACGGCGAGTTGGCATATCAGCGATACGGTTTGAAGAACTACAACTCGTTCGTGATGTCGAATGGCGATGCAAATATGCTCTCGTTGCGATTGGTGCTGGCACGTAACTCTACCGACCAGCCAATCTACCCTCGTCGAGGCTCGGATATCTCGCTCTCGTTGCAGATTACTCCGCCATTCTCGGCTATGGATGGCAAGAACTACGCTGATCCGAATATGAGCGATCAGGAGCGATACAAGTGGAGCGAGTTCCACAAGTGGCAGTTCAAGGCGCAGTGGTTCCAAGCACTCACCCCGAACAACAATCTCGTGCTGATGGCAAAGGCGGAGATGGGTTACCTCGGACACTACAACAAACATAAGATTTCGCCATTCGAGCGTTTCCAAGTCGGTGGCGACGGTATGTCGGGATATACAATGTATGGTGTGGATATCATCTCGTTGCGTGGTTACGAGGATGGTATGTTGGACCCTGCGGGCAGCAACTACTCTATCGCCTACAACAAGTATACTGTCGAGTTGCGCTACCCTGTGATTCTGAAGCCATCGTCGCAGATATATGTACTCGGCTTCCTCGAGGCGGGTAACGGATTTACATCGTGGAAAGATTTTGCACCTTGGAAGGTTAAGCGTTCGGCGGGTGTCGGCGTACGTCTTTACCTCCCTATCGTTGGTATGCTCGGTATCGACTGGGGTTGGGGCTTCGATCCTCCGGCAGGCTCGACCAAGCGTAGCGGTAGTCAATTCCACTTCGTCATCGGACAGAGTTTCTAACGAAGGTTGGCAATATATTTGAGAGTAGATACGTTTACAATAAAAAAGATAGAACTATGAAACGCGCAATCCTATCCATTATGTTCGCTGTGGCGATGTTCGGCATTGCTTCGGCACAGAAGTATTGTGTAATCGACAGCGAAAAGGTGTTCAAATCGCTCCCGGAGTACAACGCTGCGTTGGCAGAACTCGACAAACTTGGACAATCGTACCAAGCCGAGGTGGACCAGAAATACAAGAGTATCGAAACCCTCTACAACAACTATATGGCACAACGCGCATCGCTCTCGGAGAGTACTCGCACAGCCATAGAGCAACAGATTTTGCAGAAAGAGGAGGCTGCGCAGAAGTATCAGCAAGAGATATTTGGCGAGGAGGGCACTCTGATGAAAAAGCGTGTGGAACTTATCAAGCCTATACAGCAGAAGGTATTTTCGGCGATCGAGTTGTACGCCAAAATGAATGGTTACGAGTTGGTTCTCGACAAAGCATCGAACGCCTCGATACTCTACAATAGTGGAGCCATTGACGAAACTCACAGAATAATTGAAGAACTAAAAAAATAAACACAGAGAAAGATTATGAAAAAAGTATTGGGTTTAACCCTTTTGGCAGTTGCGATGCTCGGCATCGGCACTGTGTCGGCGCAGAAGATGGCGCGTATCAATTTGCAGGAGGTAATTGTGGCAATGCCGGAGTTCGAGCAAGCGCAAAAGAACCTCGAACTCTTCGGTAAAGATTTGCAGGAGCAGATGGAGCAGATTCAGGTGGAGTTCAACAACAAGTTGGCAGACTTCGAGAAGAATCAGGCAACTATGGCAGCGTCGGTAAAGCAGATGCGCCAGCAGGAGTTGCAGCAGTTGCAGCAGCGTTTTTCGGAGTTCCAGCAGATTGCACAGCAGGACTTCGAGAAGAAGGAGGCAGAGTTGATCAAGCCGGTGCAGGAGAAGGCACAGGAGGCCGTAAATAAGATTGCGAAGGCGGGTGGCTACCTCGCAGTGTTCAACACTTCGATTCCGAGCCTTGTATACTTCGACGAGGCACAACTCGCTGATATCGCTCCGCTCGTAAAGAAGGAGTTGGGCATCGTTGACAAACCTGCTGCCGCACCAGCAAAGTAGTCTTAAATCGATACCTTATATATAATAGGACCGCCGTTGGGTGGTCCTATTATTTTTGGGAATTTTACTTCGGGCGTGTAAAGCGGAACATCATCCCGAGCGAATGAAGTGAGCGTGGGGATCTCCTAACTATATTTAAGCGAGGAGATTGCCACGACTTGTGCCAAGTCTCGCAATGACGATGCGTATAAAAGGCTAATGGCTGAAAGCATATACGCCTTTGGCTTGCAGCCACCTCCCCTAATTTAGGGAAGGAATATTAATAGAGAAATAGCGTTGATGATGGGGTATATAAGACCTATCCCGCCAACACAGGTATCGAAAACGATACCCGGCAATTAAAAGCCACGATGGTAGTTTGTTCTATTTTTTCAAAAATATCACATTTAGATTGCGAGTTTTGAATTTATTATGTAAATTTGTGATAATCATCTTAATATAACAGATACGATGAAAAAATTTATATTTATAATTACAATAATCAGTATTGCCCTATTCTCGTGCGAAACAGATAATGGGGTTAACGATAGCAACAATGATATCCCGACAGAGCAGCCCGGTAATAGTTCGGGCAACAACGATAACAACAACGGGCAGGGGAACCAAGACGACAACAATAACGATGATCAAAGCGAAAAGATAATATTTGTTACCGATTGCGACGAGGTTATCACAGTTGGAGCAGACGGGGGTGAGGTTATTGTTGTCGTATCAACCAATATCGACTATATGGTAAAAATTCCAACCGATGCTCAAACGTGGTTGAGCATCGCCGACACCCGCACTGTGCGCATAGACAATCTCTCATTTACCATTGCCGAGAACAACTCGGAGAGCGAGCGCAGCACAATAGTGGGGTTGCTTGATAGTGACAACAACGTGCTGCAAAATATTCAATTTACACAAAAAGCAGCAGAGAAAAGAGCAAATTCCACACCCCTCGACGATATTGAGTGCGCTCCAAACGAAATCGTCTACACTACAAAATATGGCTACGCCATTGATTTGAACACAAAAGAGGGCTTTGGCGGAAAATTCAAAAGCAACAATTATCGTGATGGCATAGGTCGCATAACCTTCGATAACGATGTTACCCAAATTCCAAAGTCGGCTTTTTCCGAATGCCAAACTCTAACCTATATTAAACTCTCCAATAGCGTTGTTCAGATTGGCGAGGAGGCCTTCTACAACTGTCCAGAACTAAAGGGTATAATTTTGGGCAATAGCGTCAAAAAAATTGGGTACTACGCCTTCGAAAATTGCTCATCCCTAACCAATATTACAATACCCGACAGCGTGAGTTCTATTGGCTCCTCGGCATTTGCTGATTGCACAAATCTAAAACGAGTTGATGTCTCAACATTATCGAAATGGTGTAGGATAACCTTCGAGGATAACCCATTATGCAATGGTGCAGACCTGTATATTAACAACGAGAAAGCGATAAACATCACTATACCATCTGATGTTGGCGTAATATCTGGTAAGGCATTTTACAACTGCACATCAATAGTAAGCGTAAATATACCCGATAACGTCATTCGCGTAGGCGAACAGGCATTTTATAGTTGCGATGCGTTGACTGATGTAACAATAGGAAGCGGTGTTCAAACAATCGAATCGGGCGCATTTACTTTTTGCCTATCATTGCAAGAGGTATATTGCAAACCTACAACGCCACCGGACGGAAATATTGATATGTTTGCAACCTACGATGGGTATAAATATGTGCCTCTTGATTGCGCAATTTATGTTCCATCGGCATCGGTAAACGCATACAAGAGAGCATTTTGCTGGAGCGAATACGCCGACAAAATTGTCGGATACGACTTCTAAAAAAAACTGATTAAGAGCGAGAAATTTTCTCGCTCTTTTCTTTTCATCGTCACCACAGGTATCGAAAACGATACCTGGCAATCAAGAGGGGTACTCCAAAAAAAGGAAGTCGCACCCACATACTCACAGGTATCGAAAACGATACCCGCACTACCGTTTTTTACGATTTTTCTAAAAAACTTGCGGCTTAATTGCATATCCAAAATATAATTAGTATATTTGCAACCCCAAATGGGATTTAATTAAAAAATTTAGTAACAATGAAAGTTTGCGAAATTACCGGAAAAGTGGCCATTGTGGGAAACAATGTTTCGCACTCTAACGTAAAGACCAAGCGCAAGTTCTCTCCAAACTTGAAGACAAAGCGTTTCTGGTCCGAGGAGGAAGGCCGATGGATTACCTTGAAGGTTTCGACTTCGGGAATCAAAACAATTAACAAGAAGGGACTCGCTGCCGCTCTTAAAGGTGCTGCTGTTCCCAAGAAAATCTATTAAACAGTAACAAGTTATGGCAAAGAAAGGTAACAGAGTTCAGGTCATCTTGGAGTGCACCGAGCAGAAGGAGAGTGGCGTACCAGGAATGTCGCGCTACATCACCACAAAGAACAAGAAGAACACCCCTGACCGTTTGGAGCGTAAGAAGTACAATCCATACTTGAAGAGGGTTACTTTACATCGTGAAATTAAGTAATAAGGAGGTAGAGTTATGGCAAAGAAAGCAGTCGCAACCCTTAGAACAGGTGTAGGTAAGCAGTTTACCAAGTGCATCAAGATGGTTAAGTCGGAGAAGACCGGTGCTTACATTTTCAAGGAGGCAATCGTTCCTAACGACCAAGTAGCAGAGTTTATGAAATAAGACTCGCTAATGTATTCGGGCCAACACCCGAAATACAAAAGGCTGACCCGTAAGGGACAGCCTTTTGTGTTTTAGTGAGTAGTGAGTAGTTGTATTCGGCTGATAGGACTATACAGGAGTTTATAGGGTTTCCTATTCCATCCTATAAAGTCCTATTTAATCACACAAAAAAAGCCATCGGCAAAATTGCCAATGGCTATTATAATGCAGAAATTACCCTACCGTTGAAAATAAAAGATTAACCAAAAAGGTGGAATTTCAAGGCTTGCGAGGTGAGGAACGCGCAGCATACTTTGCGTATGTGAGCAGTTCCGAATCCGATGCGTAACGCAGAAATCACCCTTTTTCGTTAATCTTTCACTCGGTTTGGGTTCTCACGCATAAACTGCTCCCACGACTTTGAGCCTCGCTTGCGTGCTTTCTTATCGCCACCAAGTCCTTTGACCTTGGTGCCTCCGAGTGCCTGATTTATAGGCGAGGATATGGAGTAGTAGTGGCACAACGCCACCGCCATACCATCGGTTGCATCCATCTTCTTGGGTTTTGCCTCGATATGGAGTGTTCTCATAACGACACCCGCAATCTGCTCCTTCGATGCCGAGCCGAGTCCCACAACAGCCTGTTTGATGCGTGAAGGGGCATACTCGAAAACATCCACCTCCTGACTCAACGCTGCAGCCATAGCGACACCCTGCGCACGACCAAGTTTGAGCATACTCTGCACGTTCTGCCCAAAGAATGGCGACTCCAATGCCACCTCGCGAGGTTGATACTCCTTAACCAAGCGGCTCACACTATCGAAAATATAGCGTAGTTTCTCGTAGGGGTCGGCAATCTTGTGCAGGTCTATCTCGCCCAACACCACAGCACGCACAGTACGCCCTTCGACCTCCAACACGCCATAACCCGTATAGTTGGTGCCGGGGTCGATGCCAAGTATGCGATATCTCTCGACCTGTTTTGCCACTCTACTTTAATAGTTCTGCCAACTTTTCGAGTACCGCCTCGCCACGAAGATTCTTCGCCACGATAACGCCATTCGAGCAGTCGATAAGGTAGTTGGTAGGGATAGCCTCAACGGCATAATGCTCGACTGCCGGAGTGTTAAATTCCTGCAATGCACTGACATTCACCCACTGCATATTCTGCTTTTTGATGGCGGCACGCCACGACTCCGCACGTGAGTCGAGCGATACGCCATAAATCTCGAAGCCTCGTTTGTGGTAGCGTTTATACGCCTCGCGCAACACAGGCATTTCACCCATACACGGGCCACACCACGATGCCCAGAAGTCGAGCAGCACATAGCGGTTCTGCTTATTCTCGACCACCGATTTGAGCGACACCTCTTTGCCCTCAACATCGGGCTGAACAATATCTATGTAGTGCGGCACATAGTCGCTACCCTCAACTTGCGGCTCCGTCTTGAACTTACGCTCGGCGAGTTCTTTGAGTCGCTGCGCCATAGGCACCTGCTGCAACACCTCGGGGAGTTGAGCCACACGCTCAATAACCTCCACAGACGGCATCATAGTGGAGAGTTGTTGCAACATAAACAGACCAAATATGTTGCCGCTATTCTGCGTCAAACAGTCGTAGAGCATCGCTTGCTGCTCCTGCTCGATGGCTTTTATAGCCGCCTCGTCGCCCTCGCCGACCGCCACACGATAGCGTGCAAAGTGGTCGCTATTGCGTGCAACGAACTCTATAAAAGCGTCGTTGGCAGGCGTTCCACTTGGTTGTATCGTACTATCGAGGTAGTCGCCCGAGATTAGGATTTTGCCCTCCTCCAACAACAGATGCGATACGGGACGACCACTCTCGAGCATAAGTTGAGCAAATGTGGGGCGATACTGCACCCTCTTGAAATGGAAGGTGTTGTTGTGCAACTCCGCAGAGTCGATAATATGGCGTGCATCCCACTCATCTGCAAGATAGACCTTACCTATGGCGTTGTAATTGTCGATGCGGCCGACAATCTCGCACTCTATGGCGTTTGGGTCTTTGGCGGTGCAACCAACTGCGGCAAAAGCCACCGCCAACATCAGAAACAACTCTCTCATATTGCGTTATTTATTCTCTTTCTCTGCCAATGCTGCCTCCAACGCCTTCACGCGACGGCGCAACTCGGGCAACTCCTTAAACACTGCAAACGAGCGGTGGTAGTTGATACCCGCCAGAGCAGGGTTACCGAAGCGAATCTCGCCATCGGGCACATCCTTGTCGATACCACTCTTGGCACCAATCTTGGCACGATCGCCAATGGTGATATGGTCGGCAATGCCCACCTGACCGCCAATGTAGCAGTTGGCACCCACCTTCGTTGTGCCGGCGATACCTGTCTGCGACGACGATACGGTATTCTCGCCTATCTGCACATTGTGTCCAATCTGGATGAGGTTGTCCAACTTAACGCCTCGACGGATAATCGTAGAGTCGGTTTTGGCACGGTCGATACAGGTGTTGGCTCCAATCTCCACATTATCCTCGATAATAACGTTTCCGAGTTGCGGAATCTTGTCGAAACCGCCCTCGGCATTCGGCGCAAAGCCGAAGCCATCGGCACCAATAACTGCACCTGCGTGGATGATACACGATGTACCCACCGAACAACCCTCGTAAATCTTAACTCCCGCATAGAGGGTGGTCTTCTCGCCAATCTTGACGTTGTCGCCCACGTAGCACTGCGGATATATCTTGGCTCCATCGCCGATGACTGCACCAGCCTCGATTACGGCAAAATCGCCAATGTAGCAATCCTTACCTATGGTCGCCTTGTCCGATATTGAGGCCATCTTCGATACCCCCTTTTTCTGCGGTTTCATAGCGTTATACATATCGAGCAAACGCAGCACACAGGCGTTCACGTTATCGACCTTTACGAGTGTGGCCGCAACCTTCTCCTTTGGTTCAAAGGTGCGCTCCACAAGCACTACCGAACACTTTGTGGTATACAAATATGGCTCGAAACGAGGATTCGACAAGTATGCCAAACCGCCCTCCTTGCCGCCCTCAATAGAGGATATGGTGTAAACCGAAGCATTTTCGTCGCCAACAACTTCGCCGGACAACAAACCGGCTATCATCCCTGCTGAAAATTCCATAATAGTTTAAGATTTTGGGCTTTATGTTTATTTTATATAGTTCTCTATCTTTATGCTCTGCGGCATCAACTCATCGACGCTACGTCCGAATGCCAACAACTCACGCACCACGCTCGACGAGATGTGCATAAACTCCGCCGGCGTAGGCAACAACACAGTGGTCAGTTCGGGAAATAGTTGTCGATTGGTAGCCTCGATAGCACGCTCAAACTCGAAATCTACCGTATTGCGAACACCTCGCACCAACACCGTAGCCCCCACCTCGCGAGCGAAATCGCCCGTCAGCGTAGCGTACGACACAACCCTCACACGCCCCTCTGTGGCGTAAACGTCGCCAATAAGGCGACAACGCTGCTCCACCGAGAGCAGATTATTTTTAGATACATTCTCGCCAACACCAATAACCACCTCGTCGAAGAGGCGCAACGCCTCCGCAACCACAGCCTCGTGTCCGCGAGTGAATGGGTCGAACGACCCCGCAAAAAGTGCTATCTTTGCCATCATTATCTGTTTGAGTATTGCTCCTCGTAGTAGTGTTCGTAGGCTCCGCTGGTAATGTTGTCCAGCCACGCCTCATTCTCCAAGTACCACTTCACGGTCTTTTCGATACCCTCCTCGAATTGCAGGCTCGGCTCCCAGCCCAACTCACGCTTCAACTTCGACGAATCAATCGCATAGCGAGCATCGTGACCGAGGCGGTCGGTAACGTAGGTTATAAGTCCCAACGAATGCCCCTCCTCGTTGCCGAGTTGGCGGTCTACTGTGCGAATCAGCACCTTTACGAGGTCTATGTTTCGCCACTCGTTGAAACCGCCGATATTGTAGGTTTCGGCAACCTTACCCCTATGAAAAATCGTATCTATCGCCCTTGCGTGATCCTCGACGTAGAGCCAATCACGCACATTCTCGCCCTTGCCATACACCGGCAGAGGTCGACCTTTGCGGATATTGTTTATAAAGAGAGGTATCAGTTTCTCGGGAAATTGGTTAGGACCATAGTTGTTCGAGCAGTTGGTAACGATAGTCGGCACGCCATAGGTGTCGTGAAAGGCTCGAACAAAGTGGTCGCTCGACGCTTTCGATGCCGAATAGGGCGAGTGCGGAGCATAGTTGCTCTGCTCGGTGAACAACTCCCCGTCGAAGCCGAGTGCGCCATACACCTCATCGGTCGAGATGTGGTAGAATAGTTTACCCTCGTAGTCGCCTGCCCAACACTCCTTTGCCGCCTGCAGTAGCGTGAGCGTACCCATAACGTTAGTGCGAGCAAAGGCAAATGGCTCTTTGATGCTCCTATCGACGTGGCTCTCGGCAGCCAGATGTATCACACCATCAATTTCGTACTGCCTGAATATCTCCACCACACGCTCGTAGTCGCAGATGTCGGCTCGGACGAAGGTGTAGTTGGGTGCCAACTCAACATCTTTGAGGTTTTCGAGGTTGCCGGCATAGGTCAATAAATCGAGATTTACGATGCGGTAGTCGGGGTATTTCATCACAAACAAACGCACCACGTGCGAGCCTATAAAGCCCGCACCGCCCGTAATCAATATATTTCGTTTTGCACCCATTCGTTATCTATGGTTTGCGCCCTCAACAAGATTTATCATATACGAGCCATAGGCGTTATGTCCCATAGGCTCGGCAAGACGCAGTAACTCCTCATCCGAAAGCCACCCTTTGCGCCACGCAATCTCCTCCAAGCAGGCAATCTGCACCCCCTGACGGCTCTCAACAACCTCGACAAAGCGCGAGGCATCGAACAGGCTCTCGTGAGTTCCCGTATCCAACCACGCAAAGCCACGCCCCAGAATCTGCAACTTTAACGCCCCTTCACGGCGGAAGTGGTCGTTCACATCGGTTATTTCCAACTCGCCACGAGCCGACGGTTTAACACCTTTGGCTACCTCGACTACCCTATTCGGATAGAAGTAGATTCCGGCAACAGCGTAGTTCGATTTAGGGTTTTGGGGCTTCTCCTCAATGCTCAACACATTGCCCTCGCCATCTATCTCGGCAACGCCAAAACGCTCGGGGTTTTTAACCTCGTGGCCAAAGATTGTCGCTTTGCCCTCCTCGTCGGCAGTGGCAACCGCCTGCTGCAACATTCCGGTAAAACCCTGACCATAGAATATGTTGTCGCCCAAAACCAGACAAACACTATCATCTCCGATAAACTTCTCGCCGATGATAAAGGCTTGTGCTAAACCATCGGGCGAAGGCTGCTCGGCATAGTCGAAGTGTACACCATAATTTGCCCCATCGCCCAAAAGACGCTGGAAAGAGGGCAAATCGTGTGGCGTGGAGATAATCAGAATCTCGCGAATACCCGCCAACATCAATGCCGATATTGGATAGTATATCATCGGCTTATCGTAAACAGGCAACAACTGCTTGCTCACCCCCTTTGTAATAGGATAAAGGCGCGTGCCACTACCCCCCGCCAAGACTATACCTTTCATACTTTTACTTTTTTACAATTTTGGATGCTTTTCAAAAATTGCATATATTGATGATTTCATCAATTCCAATATTAGAGATTTATTGTACACATCGCGAAACTTCCAGCGACTTGCAAGCATATTCTTTACTATCTCATATCGCTGATGCCAAATTGACGGATATGTATTATTATAAACTGATGTATCATCGTATAATAAACTGCGAACAAACCTATCCACTAATTTGTCGTCAGGTGCAACTCCTATATACGACAACTCTAAACCGAAGTATCGATTAGCCATTGCATTCATCAAATCAACAAAAGTGACCATATGAAGCAATCTACACCAATAGTTCACAAATGACCAATCAATATTTTTTTCCTCGTGTTTCACCAAACAAACCCAATCGAGAATATGCCTTACTTTGATACCCTCATATAAAAAATGGACCATTGAGTGCTTTATGAGAAATATAGTATTGAACGTTGGAGATGGAGAATATATTGCACCACCATCCAATAGAGTCAAACCATCATTCTCATCCAATAATTGCTGTATTTCTCGCTCAAATCGTTTATTTATTTTGGGGCCTCTAATTGGTGAGCAGAACTTATGATTTTCGATCATCAGCCCCTTATAATTTATGTGCGAATGTTTATAATCATCAAAACGCACTTTTGCCCCTAACTGTTCTGCAATTCTATCTCCTCGCTCAAAGTCACCCATAAGGTAGCAATCGAAATCGCCACACTCGCGATGGCTCGGTATAGGATAGTAGGTGCTAAATGCTAAACCTTTCAGGCACAACGTTTTAATGTTCTGCTCTGCCCATTTTTCGGCAATTTCGGCAGAGATTGTGCGGGAGTATTCGTAACGAGATTCGATATTGAACACAGCATTTATCCACTGCAACTTGAGCGATTGTGGGAATGCCTTTGCAAACTCCTTATCCGCCTCGAACAACTGCGACAACCCATCGAATGCGATGGCGAGTACGCCTTGCTTCCGCGCGAGCGCATAAACGCTCTGCCACACCGCTCCCTCAACCTTCTGAATCTCCACCTTCTCCGTACCAATGGCGACACGAAGGAGGTGAAACAATATTGAAGTATTTACATCTACACGTCTATTCATTCCTGCAATTTTACATCTGGCAACACACTCCAATCTATCATCTTATCTGCCTGTTCCAAATTGACAAACTCGAAATCGGAGAGATACTTTTCGTATTTTGCGAACGCCCCTTTCAGACCCACGCTATTCTTCCAACGACGTAAGAATGGAAGGTGCTTCATATCAGGTTGTTCTGGATCGAAGTCGCTCGGATGGAAATAGGTCATCGTATAACTCTGCTTTTCGGTAAGATTCTTGATCAACCAATATGGAAACAATCGGAAATATCCACCACCCGAAAAGACAATCTTTCTACCTAAAATATCGGCAGGATTGATTGGAAACTCCTTGAAAAGGTAACCATTGTGGTTAATAAGTCGAGGTTCGCCAATTCCATAACTCGGCATACCGCCATAATCACGATGCGCAGGGAACAACGAGCAATCGTACTTAAAGCCCAATTCTGCCAAGACATCAAAGGCGTAGAGATTTTGCTCCGTAATTGAAAATGCCGGTGCACGAAAGGCGTTCACTTCTCTACCAATAACGTTCTCAATCTCCGACTTTGCCTTAATGGTATCTTCGAGCATCTGCTGCTTGTCGAAACGGGTAAGTAATTCGTGCTGATATGTGTGGCAACCAATTTGGTGTCCTGCATCAGCAATCTTACGTATGGCCTGCGGGTGATTCTCTGCCAACCAACCCAAGACAAAAAACGTAGCCTTTTGGTTTCGTTTTTCGAGGGAATCAAGAATTTTATCCACGCCCTCGTAGATACGCACCTCTTTGCTTGCCCAATCCTTATCGCCCGACTCGCAATCGTGGCAATACCAATCCTCAATATCGAATGTTAAAATACGCATAATTACTCCTCCTTGCGATGTGGTATCTCTTTAACAACCTTTGCAGGACGACCCGTAGCAACTGTCCAGGCCGGAACATCTTTTGTTACCAAAGAGCCTGCACCGACAATCGCACCCTCGCCGATTGTAACACCCGGCATTACAAAAGACTCCATACCTATATGGCATCGATTGCATAAATGGATAGGTGCCGTTTTATACCGTAGCATATTGCTGTTTCCACCTACATAATACTCGCTCAAATCACGCTTATGACATAATAGTCTAACGCCTGAGGCTATATACACATCATCTTCTATTATTATGTTATCGGCGTGATGTAGATCTACTCTTACATAGTCTCCAACACATACCCGCTCACCTACTTTGCAACCAATACTTCTTAACAATGCCGGACGCATCTTATGTGGCAAGACAGGTTCGAGAATAGCCCAATCCATCATATTTTGCAGAAATTTTCGCCAGATGTTGATAAATACCTGTTTAACCACACGCCAAAGGCTAACCTGACCATACTCCTCTTCGGAGTAGTTAAATCCTAACTTACGTAACAACTTATATGTTGTGCTCAATTTTTTATCAGACATATATGTTATTTATCTATTATTTCACACAAGTTATCGATACAGCATTGTTATATTGTAAAATACCCTTCATTACTATTCGAGATATATTCTTTTCAAGTATAAATAGCCATATAAACACACTTTGTCCTTTCACAGATACAACATCATAGGCTACATTGACTGCTTACGAGGTTCTAATAGATACTTAATAAAGACTGCTAAACTCGGCAATAAAATAGAGAAAAATCTTTTTGTATGACCAATAGGATTTTGATAAATTCTATATAGCCATTCCAAGCCCATCTTCTGTATTTTAAGGGGAGCGCGCTTGACATTTCCAGACATAATATCAAACATTCCTCCGACACCAAAACATATTCCAGTTCGTAAATTATCCTTATTCGTAGCAATAAATCTCTCCTTAAAAGGCGACGGCATTCCAATGAATAAGTAGTCTGGATGCTTCTCAGCAATCTCACTAACAATATCATATTCATTTGAGAAATATCCGTTGTGATAGCCTACAACCCTTATATTCTCATACTTATTAGAGATCACGTCGACCAATTTTTCAAGTGTATCTTGAGTTGCACCAAGCAAATATATAGTTCTACTATTCTCGTTGGCATTATGCAACAACTGCTGAAATATATCTGCACACAATGCTCTTCCATTCAATTTATACCCCTTCAGTTTTAGGTACCAATAAACTGATACTCCATCAATATTTACCACATCAGAACTATTTATATAGTTTGCGAAGTCGGGGTATTTACGCAAATATGCAATCTGCCTGACATTGACACCTGTAATCTGAAAACCTTTCTTACCATCGCAAAGCCAACGTTCTGTTATTGCTGAAACATCCTCTACACTGATAGGATTGATTTTGATACCACAAGTATATATTGTATTCATACTCGTCTATTTTCTCCAAACCATTTTGTTTACGACGCCGGTGTAGGACTGAATAAGTTTTACAACCTTGGTCGAAACATTCTCGTCGGTGTAGTTAGGCACAGGAATGCCATTGTCGCCATTCTTTACCATCTCAACCGCCGTATCTACCGCCTGCAACAGCGATCGCTCGTCGATGCCCGCCAATATAAAGCAACCCTTATCCAATGCCTCGGGACGCTCGGTAGAGGTACGAATACATACCGCCGGGAACGAGTGTCCAACGCTTGTAAAGAACGAACTCTCCTCCGGCAGTGTGCCGCTATCCGACACCACCGCAAAGGCGTTCAACTGCAAGCAGTTATAGTCGTGAAAACCGAGTGGCTCGTGCTGAATAACTCGCTTATCCAACTCGAAACCGCTCGACACCAAACGATTGCGACTGCGTGGGTGGCACGAGTACAAAATCGGCATATCGTACTTCTCCGCCATCTTATTTATCGCTGTAAAGAGCGATGTAAAGTTCTTCTCGGTATCGATATTCTCCTCACGGTGAGCCGACAACAAAATATAACGCCCCTTCTCCAAGCCCAAACGCTTATGAATATCGCTCGCCTCAATCTCGGCAAGATTTTCGTGCAGCACCTCCGCCATTGGCGAGCCACTAACGTATGTGCGCTCCTTCGCCACGCTCGAAGCATTAAGGTAGCGGCGTGCGTGCTCCGAGTAGCAGATATTCACATCCGAGATAATATCTACGATACGGCGGTTTGTCTCCTCCGGCAGACACTCGTCGAAACAGCGATTTCCGGCCTCCATATGGAAAATTGGGATGTGCAGACGCTTTGCACCAATTACCGAGAGGCACGAATTGGTATCGCCGAGCACCAACACTGCATCGGGTTTAATCTCCACCATCAACTTGTACGATGCATTGATGATATTGCCCATCGTTGCACCCAAGTCGTCGCCCACAGCATCGAGATAGACCTCCGGTTCCGCCAACTTCAAGTCGCGGAAAAAGATACCGTTAAGGTTGTAATCGTAGTTTTGTCCCGTATGGGCGAGTATGCAGTCGAAGTACTTTCGGCACTTGTTAATCACCGCCGCCAAGCGGATAATCTCGGGGCGAGTGCCCACGATAATCAAGAGTTTGAGTTTGCCATTCTCGGCAAATTTTACGTTTGAAAAGTCTGTTTTTATATTCATAATACAAACCTATTTTCTTATAAATTTATCTTCTGGAAGTTCTAATAAAATTAATTTTTTTTCGTCACCGGACTTACCTTTTATTCCTAAATCCCAATTCTTATTGCGTTCATAGTAATCTTCTATACTACATATAATTTTAGCAGGATTACCACCTACCACCATTCTATCCGGAACAGATTTCGTTACAACACTTCCAGCAGCCACCAAAACATTGTTTCCAATTGTTACACCTGGCATTATAAGCGAGCCTGTTCCTATGTATACATAGTCACCAATCGTAACTTTACCAAATAAATCAAAATCTGGGTACTTATCTCTAATAGGTTGTGCTCCTCCGTGTGTAAATATTCTGCAATCTGTTAATTGACAATGAGATCCAACCGTAATTAGATACGGTTCGGAACTCCAATGATTCTTACCTATTAAATTATCGTGTCCAATCGTAACTCCAATATAACGAGCCCACTGCTCCGGAGTATAAATGAATTTTTTGATTCTATGGACTATGCCACTAAAAATTTTCATAGCAATCTCTATCTATCTCTCTACCTTCTCAAAATATGTATCCGGTTTATTCGGATCGAACGCCTCGTTTGCCCACATCACAGTTACCAAATCCTCGCTCTCCGAGAGGTTGATGATATTGTGAGTATAGCCCGGCAGCATATGCACCGCCTCGATCTTCTCGCCGCTAACCTCAAAGTTCAACACCTCGTCCGAGCCTACACGTCGCTGCTGAATCAAGCCGTGTCCCGACACCACAATAAAGAACTCCCACTTGGTGTTGTGCCAATGTTCGCCCTTGGTAATGCCCGGCTTCGAGATATTTACGCTCACCTGTCCGCACTTCTCGCTACGCAGCAACTCGGTAAACGAGCCTCGGGCATCGCAGTTCATCTTCAACTCGAACGACACCTTCTCCTTCGGCAGGTAACTCAAATATGTCGAGTACAACTTCTTCGCAAAGGAGTTGTCAGGAATCTCCGGCACCACAAGTGTCTGCGGTTGTGTCTTAAAAGACTCCAACAAATCGACTATCTCGCCAAGCGTAATCTTATGCGTCGTAGGCACTGCACAATACTTGCCATTGTCGCACAAAACAGCCTCTACACCCTCGAACTCACAGTGATGCTCCTCGCCTTTCAACGCACCTATCATCTCGTCCACCAAGTCGTCGATATAGAGCAACTCCAACTCCGTCGAGCGGTCATTCACCGTAATCGGCAAATCGTTGGCTATATTGTTGCAGAAGGTTGCCACAGCAGAGTTGTAGTTCGGGCGACACCACTTACCAAACAAGTTTGGAAAGCGATAAACCAATACGCGTGCGCCCGTGCGCGTGCTATAATTAAAGAATAGGTCCTCGCCGGCACGCTTGCTACGTCCATACTCGCTATCGCCAAAGCGTCCAGCCAAAGTTGCCTGAATCGACGACGACAACATCACGGGAGCCGTGTTGTGGTACTTTTCGAGTGTTTCGAGCAGCGTCGAAGCGAAGCCGAAGTTGCCCGCCATAAACTCCTCATTGTTCTGCGGACGGTTTACGCCTGCGAGGTTAAATACAAAGTCTGCCTCCTTGCAGTATCGCTCCAACTCCTCCGCCGTAGAGTCGATATCGTACTCGAATATCTCCTCCACCGCAACCTCGCCATAGCACTTTGCCTTGCCGTCGCGTATATTTTTGAGTTGCGCACAGAGGTTCTGACCAACAAAACCCTTTGCGCCTGTAACTAAAATTTTCATAATTCGTTAGTATTTCGACCAGTCCACCCAGAGGTCTTTGTCATACCTCCAACTATCAAGCAACGCCTCCTCCAATATCTTACCCGAAAAGACGAGCAGAATGGAGTCCTTCTCGTGTGCTTTGATGCAGTTGGCATATCCCTCGGGTACGCAGATTATTTTGCTATCCTTATCGGTCAATTCGTAAATCTCCGCCTCCAAGTCGGGCGATGGATTCTCCCAATTATCCACCTCGACAAGAGCCACCGTGAATGAACCCTTAACGCAGTAGAACCACTTTTTCTCGAATTGGTGAGCGTGCCAACCACGAATAACCGAGGTGTCGGGGTGGTGGATAAAGTAGCAACGCTCCACACCCGGAAAACGAAAAGCATTCAACGAGGAGATCTGCCCACGAGCATCGCGGAAAATTTCGCCCTCAACAACTGTTACCTTTGCCATTGTTTTTATGCTTTTAGCCATTAGCCATTGGCTTTTTTTTGATTGACGATTACAATTTGTTTTGAAAAGTTGCGAAACAAGCGCAACGACAAATTAACATTGTTAGATGACTTTTACTCACTACGAATCTCCTTCGCCTTCGAACGAGGCTGCAAGCCCAAATCCTCACGGATAAAGCGCAACTTCAGGAGCAACTCCTTCATACCCTCGACATCGAGGCGACGGGTGTTGTGCGAGTGATAATCCTCGATTTTTGAAACCTTCTCGTTGCCCTCAACGAAGAACTTGTCGTAGTTCAAATCGCGGGTGTCGCAAGGGATGCGGTAGTAGTCGCCCATATCGATAGCCTTCGCCATCTCCTCGCGAGTTACGAGAGTCTCGTACAACTTCTCGCCGTGACGAGTACCGATAACCTTAACCTCGGTCTCGCCATACGCAGGATTAACCTTTGCGTAGGTCTGCTTCAACGCCTCTGCCAATACGGAGAGAGTTGCGGCAGGAGCCTTCTGCACGAACAAATCGCCATTCTCGCCGTGAGTGAAGGCGTAGATTACCAAATCGACAGCGTCGTCGAGAGTCATCATAAAACGAGTCATCTCGGGGTCGGTGATGGTAATAGGCTTGCCCTGCTCCATCTGCTCAACCCACAACGGAATAACCGAACCACGCGACGCCATAACGTTGCCGTAGCGGGTGCAGCAGATTGTGGTTGCAGCATTCTGACCGAGTTCACGACCCTTGGCAATAGCGACCTTCTCCATCAACGCCTTCGAGATACCCATAGCATTGATTGGATAGGCAGCCTTGTCGGTCGAGAGTACAACGACATTCTTCACTCCGTGCTCGATGGCAGAGAGGAGAACATTGTTTGTACCGATGACGTTGGTCATAGTAGCCTCCATAGGGAAGAACTCGCACGAAGGCACCTGCTTGAGGGCTGCGGCGGCGAATACGTAATCCACACCACGCATTGCAACATCAACGGACTGCTTGTCGCGGACGTTACCGATGTAGAATTTGACTTTTGGGTTTTGTAATGCGTGACGCATATCATCTTGCTTCTTCTCATCGCGCGAGAAGATACGAATCTCCTTGATATCGGAATCAAGGAATCTACGAAGCACGGCGTTTCCGAAACTGCCCGTACCGCCCGTAATCAACAGGACTTTGTCTTGGAAGATTGACATTTGGGTGTGTTATTTAGATTTTTATTTATTTATTTATTCTGATATTGAGCAAATATGGACTCCAACTCCTCACGAGAGAATCTCTCCTCTTCCGGGTATAGTATTGATTCGTGCTCTAATATTTCGTCGATAGTCCACTTAAATTTTATAAACTTTGCCGGCACACCACCAATCACTGCGTAGGGAGGTGTACTCTTTGCAACTACTGCACCTGCCGCAATTGTACAACCACGACCGATGGTAACTCCCGATAATAATGTTACATTACAACCAATCCAAACATCTTTCTCGACAATCACATCCTCATCATACCCGCTAGGTTTAATAGCTTCGGTAATATCAGTAATAAACATTCCTTTTATGAGTGCATGATTACCAGTATGTACGGTAAAATGCTCAGCAATCGCAGTATTACCCTTTATAATACACTTTGCATTCAAACACGATAAATGAGCATTTGGACCAATACCAACACTCTCTCCTATATACAGATTACCTGGGTTGACAATCGTCATTGGAGGTGTTAGCGCTACTCCTTTTGATATATAGCCAAACATTCTGCGACTATAGCCAAAATGCCTTCTATATAAGTAGTACAAGCCTCGAATAAACCTATTTTTCCTTAGATTCATAAAATAATTATATTTCTCTATAAATTTTGTCTAACTGATTTACAATTGTGTTGGCATTAAACATTGTACTTGCCAAATGTAACGACTCCTCACTAAGTTTTGCTCGCAACCCATTATTTTCGATAAGCAGTTGTAATTTTTGGGTCAGTGCCGCCTCATCGCCAGGATTGAATAGCAAACCATTTTCACCATCATTCACAATATCTGGGATCCCTCCTACCGGTGTCGTAATCACAGGAAGACCATACGCCCAAGCATCGAGCACCGCCATAGGAAAACCCTCAGCATAACTCGGTAAACATAGTATCGAAGACTCTTTGAAAACTTTATCTTTCTCCTCGCCATTAATCCATCCTAAAAACACACACTGTTCTTCGATACCAAGTTCTTTGGATATTCTTTTACCATCTTCTATCTCTCCATTACCCGCGAATACAAGTTTCCAATCTCTATGCACATTTGCAATCTTTGCAAACGCGCCCAAGAGATCTGCATAACCTTTTCGAGCGCATAATGCTCCTGCGTACAATATATTTTTTTTCTTAATATATGCTTTATCACTCACAATAGTAGCGCAAGGATTATATAAAACGACTACATTATCTATATTAAAAGATTTACACACATTATCCTTCCACATTTGTGATAAAACAACGACTACGTTTGCTCTACTAAACATATAACGATAGAGCCATTGCTTATCTCCATTTATTGTGCTATCTGTAGAAAACGAATGAAAATGTACTATAGTTTTTTTTCTAAATATCCTAGCACAACTAAAAAACAGTAGTTTTCTCAACGCAGAACTTGGCTCGCTAAGATGTATATGCACAATACTAGCCGTTGGCAAAAAAAACAAAAAAGAAATCAGTCCCCACAAAAAATAGAAGAATGCGCGAAACTTACTTGTATCAATATGTGTCGCAATCCACTTACAATTATATCTATCACATAGCCCTCCTTGTATGTGGGCTTTAATGACAGATGTTATTCCTCCTCGCGACTTCGGAGAAGTTGCAACAATTAAAACTTTTGGCATAATTAAGAGAGTAATTTTTTATATAACTCCAAATAGTTTTCGACCATTGTATTCAACAGGAATCGTTTTTGCACAGTAGTTCGCGCCCGTTCACTCACAAGCCTCAACTCCGATGGGTTATCCAACAAGTGACACAATATACGGCTCGACTCTTCAATATTGTTTTCATTGACCAAGAAACCATTTACTCCATCTTCTACAATCTCAGGAGAACCTCCACCATTTGTCGCAATCACTGGCGTACCAAATGCCATAGACTCCATAATAGAGTTGGAAATTCCTTCTTGATGAAACTTGTAATTCGAGAATAATATTGACACATCGGTCATAGCCATCAAAGGCTCAACATCAGAACGAAAACCGATAAAGTGTAATCTATTCTTCGGGCCTACAGTATCCTTATATTTATCGTAGTACAAGCCCTTACCTACGACCAAAAATGTTACATCATCACGGTCGACAAGCACTTTATTAGCCAACGCAATAAATGCATCAGGATCCTTATAGTAATCCACACGAGCAAACATTGCCACAACAAACTTTGTATCAATGCCAAGTTCCGCTTTCAACGCCTCAAAGTCTACATTTTCAACTAAAGCAAAACGGTTTTCATTGAAACCATTATGAATACATATCGCCTTCTCTGAGGGGACTTTGTACGCACGAAGCCCTGCATTAGAATTACCAATCACACAATCTGCTAAACAATAAGAAAAACGACATACCAAATTACGAAATGAAAAAGTCGAAAGCTTATTACAGTCAGCAACATTTGCACAGATGTAGGTAAATTTCTTGGTCAAACGCATTACGCTTGCATACAACATAGACAACTCTCCCCACGCCTGCACTATATCGGGGTTGAATTCGCAGATACACTTCTTAATGGCTTTATATGTATGTAGGTGAGATAATCCTTGACCCTTTCGATCCACTATTTCAATTTTAGCACTCGTGCAATATAGTTCAGGATATTCAATACCATTGTTTATTATTATGAATTGAATATCTCTATACCCGACCTTATTCAAACCTTGAATTAGTTGCAGACACCGGCGCTCTTTACCGCCACGATTGAAAGACTCTATTATAAATGTAATTCTCATAATTTGCCCTTATAATGATTGTTTTAGTTCTTTGGTTACTTTTAAATAGCAATATATCATCAAAGAAAGATATATAGTTCCCACTATTAGTTTCGACCAAACGGCACCCCAAGCGCCGAAATGTGGGATTAAAGCCAAATTGAATACTAACACAGATATTCCAACGGCAAAAGAACTATTCCTTAATAATCTTCCGCGACCCTGAGCGCCAATAAATCTATTGACAAAGTCAGCCATTCCATACAACAATACACCCAAACCGATGACGCGACTATATTCAGATACCACAGCAAATTCTGGAGTGTAAAAATAATCTATAAATATGGGAATAATCAACCACAATGCTATCATCGCACAGAGACTCAATGCCAAAGTAATAACTATGGATTTGGTGGGTATGGAGGTCCGATATGCATACTCTCTATATTGTATCGTTGACACCGTAGAAGGGATAAAGGCTAATGGAGATGCCAACATCAGTGACAAAGAATAAAAACCTACACCCTGATTATCAACACCAAAATAACTAATCAAGATGTCCGGTAACGTTGAAAAACCTACTGCAAATAACGCTCCTATATACACATCGAAACCATACTCCCTATTGTATCTTTTAATTTCCGCCCATCTTAACTTTATATCACAAAACTGAGGAGAAAGTTTCGTAAAAACATATAAATAAACTATAATCTGCGTTGAAAAATAGATATAACAAACTATCAACAACTTACTAAATGTAACATTTTGCAAAAACATCAATGCTACTACGCCACCTACTAGATACCCTATCTTAGGCAACAACCTTACTATGGATAATAGTTTTATTTGATTGTCGGCTTGCAATATAATTTCAAAACAATGATTAATTATATATACAGCAGCAAATGGAATCAAGCACAAAAATACATTATACAAACCTTTTGATTCTATATTAGGATCAAATGTTGCATATATAAATAGGCCAATACCCATTATAAGACCTAAACCAAGTGTTATCAAAAGTGAGGTCGCATAATATTGTCTTGCGTGTGTACGGTCCTTATTTAAAAGCAATGCGCGGCTTGTAGCATTATATAATCCAAAATTACAAATAACTATTGCCATTTTAAACACACTATCTAAAAACTTATAATCACCATACTCTTGTGCTCCCAAATATCGCGTTATAACGATACTCGTAATCGCTCCCAAAGGAAGCCCTAGGATATTCACAGTAAATAGCCCTACAAATCGCAATAGCAACTTCTTGCTAATTATGTTTTTGATATTAAAAAACATTACAAACCTAAAAACTGGACAAGACCATCTCTATAGTTCTCCATTGTGTAATTCTCAGTTACCCACTGACACGCTTTATCACCAAGTTCAATTGAGGCTTTATCATCAGACAAAAGGTTATTTAATGCTTCACAGATATCGTCTGGACTGTTAGGCCTAACAAAAGATACTATATCTGAAGGAATCTGATCTACCAAATCATCAATCGAAGAGCATATCACGGGTGTTCCTGATGCAAAATACTCTCCTAACTTTGTAGGAAACCCTCGTGTAACATAATTCTTATGCGGAGTTAGCATTAGAACCTTGGCTTCCATTAGTTTTCGCGGTATTTCCGTAGTTGGCAAACAGCCCAAATATGTAAAACATAATGGATAGCGATCTATTAAGTCCTTAACCTTTTTGTGATATGGATCACTACTATTAAAAAAAGTCGCAATCTCTAATTTTATATCCGAGCCATATTTTCCTTTGTATTGTATGAAGCCATTAAGAATGTCAAGCAAACCATCTCGCTCTGCATTTCCTCCACTACAATAAAATATCACATCTCTCTTCGATACTATACCGCATTCTCGAAATCTATCTATCTGTACCAATACTGGCAAGAAGAAGTATTTTGATTTGTGAGCATATTTCTTTAAAAGATTTTCAATACCATAGGAAATAACTATAAAGCCATCAAATATGCGATTTACATATAGAACGCTCTTTCTCTTCCATACACTTTTAATATTTTCAGGTGTTTCACTGATCTCTCTATAAAAGGGTACTCCCTTTATAGCCAACACACTCTTCACCATAATCGCATACAGCATTCTATGAGATAGAAATACAACTGCTTTACATTTGTAGCAAAACAGTAGTAATAGTAACAATTTCACATATCTATACAACAAAAACAACAAGCGCAGCATCTTATTTGGACGCAGCATATAACATTGCATATAGCGATAATCTACACCGTTTATATTGCCTATTTCCTGTGTACCCTCTCTATATGGAGCATCGTATGTTAAAACAAGAACTTTTTTCGTTTCTGCTATCGAGGAGGCATAACACAACAATCTATTTGAAGAAGCCATACCATATGGGAATGCTACTCCTGTTACGATTATTAAATCATATTTTTTGTCCATAACATTGTCTTTTCGATTCAACATTCCACAATCCAAATGTCCAGAAAATCATAACAGCAGGTTGCATCCACGAATCATAACTTATCATAGAACCTATTATTACAACAAGTAGAAGCCATCCGTTATTCGTATTAAATAATTTGTTAATTGTTTTTGCTGATTTTACCAACAAAATAATAAATAGTAAAGACATTATTGCTCCATATCTCGACAAAAGTTTGCCTATACCTGATATTGTTGCTATATTATCGTATCCATGTTGCATCAGAAATGTTCCTTTGCTATAACCGCCAAGTCCAAGAACTGGATGCCTCAAAAACTCCTCCCAATCCAATTGGAAAGAGGCAAAGCGTCCTAAAGCGTGCATTTTTTCTTCATCGTATACAGCAATGTTAAGATCATCGACATTTGCATACTCCTCCATCATTTTTTCTTGTACAAACGGCTGTTGAAATAGTATGATAGCGATTGGAATAATATAGAGCATATGAAAGAACTTACCATTTGCGATAATCCAAAGCATCAAAATGGCAATTAATATCATATAGCCTGTTGTTGACGAAGTAGTAAGTAAGGCTGCTAAAAAGACTAATAAATGTCTATTCTTTTTTAATGCAAAACCCGTACGTATTATATTACAAAAAATTGCAAAACAGACAAAGCAGGCAAACGCGCCTGGTTCCCAAGCATATCCTGCGTTACGAGGCAACGCAACAAATTCGCTCAATGACTGCCTATCTGTGTCCATCAATGTGTAGACAATCATATTCTTCGAGCCAATATCGTCAGAATAACTTGTACTAAATTGGAATACATCAACAATTTGCTCCACTATTCCTGGTGCTACCAAGTATACACACCAAAAGATAAGGGAAATTATACACAAATGATATATTATTGTTTCGTAAACAACAAACACTCGTTTACCGAAGTGGTAGCATATTGAATATGAAATTAAAAAAAACATCCACCATATACCGAGCCACAGTGGAGTAATTACTCCATTTTGTATAAAAGTAAGAACAGCGTATAGTGTAAATGCGGCAAGTGTATACACAAACCGCATAGTGATATGGATGTTGTTTTTCCATATAAATACAAACGTGAGTATCAACGCAACTGCATTACCTACTGTGCCAAAAACTCCAAAAGAACGGGCAAATTCTGTAGCAGCGCCAGCATATATAATTATGGAAAAAACGTATAAATAATCAAATAATGTAATTTGAGATTTATCTACTAAGTTAATCATCTATTTTATTGATATTTATCTGTATTTACACGATTACAAATTATCATCATATACATTTTACCAAGTCAATTCAACCTATCACCAAATGTATATTCCTCCACCTCTGTTCAATCCGAACCAATCACTTAACAACAATATCAAACAAACTACTTTATTCTACCTTTGCTACATTGTTGATATATCCTTCTGTTGCGCTATCTCTATGCTTGATCACACAAGGATTTCCGTATACTACAGAATGAGAAGGTATATCACAATTAACGTAACTATTAGGAGCAATTAACACATCATCACCAATCGTTATACCACCAACTATTGCAGCATTTATTCCTATCCAAACTTCGTTTCCAATAACTGGAACACCTTTATTCTTACCTCGATTTGTTTGTCCTATGACTACACCTTTGTGGATATTACAATTTATACCTATTTTCGCTGCAGGATTAATAGTTATATTATAACAATGGCCAAGGTATAGCCCCCCCCAATACACAACGAGTTAATCTCCAGCCCTCTACGACGACAGTGTAAACTATAACACATTTTTAAAAATCTATTCAGAACCACATTCTTTGTTGTTTGAGTTCTGCGATATAAAAAGAATAATACCCGCAAATACAAAGGTGGATATCCAGCATATCTACATAAATCGGCTCTATATAACTCCCTAAATGTGTTCATATCTCGATTCTTTACTTATTTCCATAAAACTCCTTATACCATACAGCGAACTCACGCAAGCCCTCACGCAATGAGGTATGCGGTTTGAAACCAAAATCCTCTTCCAAGGCCGATGTATCAGCATAAGTTACCGGAACATCACCCGGTTGCATAGGCACCAACTCTTTATGTGCCTCAAAATCGTAATCCGCAGGTAAAACTCCCGCAGAGATCAATTCCTCTTGCAGTATCTGAACAAAGTCCAACAAATTTTCCGGACTATTGTTGCCGATATTGTACACTTTATATGGCGGTATTGGTAAGCCATCCTCACCTACCTCTTTCTCTGGAGCGTGCTGCATCACGCGAACTACTCCTTCGACAATATCATCAACATAAGTAAAGTCGCGTTTGCAATTTCCGTAGTTGAAAATCTGTATTTTCTCGCCTTTTAACAGTTTGTTCGTAAAACCGAAGTAAGCCATATCGGGACGGCCTGCAGGTCCATACACCGTAAAGAAGCGTAAGCCTGTACTCGGAATATTGTAAAGTTTGCTGTATGCGTGAGCCATCAATTCGTTGCTCTTTTTTGTAGCAGCATACAAAGAAACGGGGTTATCAACTTTATCATCAGTCGAATATGGCACCTTTTTGTTGCTTCCATAAACGCTCGACGATGAAGCATAAACCAAATGCTCAACTTCATTATGACGGCAAGCCTCCAAAATATTGTAAAAACCTATTATGTTGCTCTCGATATAAGCATCCGGGTTGGTAATGCTATACCTCACACCTGCCTGCGCAGCCAAATTTACTACCACTTGCGGATGATAGGTGCTGAATATCGAATCTACCAACGGCTTATCCGCTATATTACCCTTTACAAAGACAAAACGTTCTCCGTACTTGGCGAGTTTGGACAATCGCTCCTCTTTTAGCCTCACATCGTAATAATCGGTAATGCTATCAACGCCAATAATAGTTGCACCATCAAACTCTTCGAGCAATCGTTCAACAAGATTTGCCCCGATAAATCCCGCCGCACCGGTTACCAAAATCGGCTTATTGTTTAGATTCACATTATACTCAACCATAACACACTAATCTCTACGGAAAATATCTCGAGTATAAACTTTCTCTGCGACATCATCGAGTACCGCATCGTAGCGATTTGCAATTATCGCATTGCTCATACTCTTAAACTTTGCGAGGTCATTTACCACTACGCTACCGAAGAATGTTGTGCCATCTTCAAGCGTTGGTTCGTAAATAACAACCTCGGCGCCCTTGGCTTTGATGCGCTTCATAATGCCCTGTATAGCACTTTGGCGGAAATTATCCGAATTTGACTTCATCGTCAAACGATATATTCCTACCACAACTTTGCGCTCTCGGGTAACATCCCAATCACTCGAACCTGTGTAGTACCCGGCCTTATGAAGCACTTGATCTGCAATAAAGTCCTTACGAGTTCTGTTGCTCTCAACTATCGCAGTCATCATATTCTGCGGCACATCTGCATAGTTCGCCAAGAGTTGTTTCGTATCCTTCGGCAGACAATAGCCCCCATACCCAAACGAAGGGTTGTTATAGTGCGTGCCAATGCGGGGATCCAATCCCACTCCCTCGATTATCGCCTTCGTATCGAGCCCCTTAATCTCGGCGTAGGTATCCAACTCATTGAAATAACTCACTCGCAGTGCCAGATAGGTATTGGCAAAGAGTTTTACCGCCTCTGCCTCTTTTAGGCCCATATAGAGAACATTGATATTCTCTTTCAATGCCCCCTGTTGTAACAATTTGGCAAATGTATGCGCGGCCTCCTCCATATGATTGCCTGCAATAGCCTTTATAGCCTCATTCTCCTCATCATAATCATCAATCATCTTCGGATATCCGATGATTATTCGGCTCGGATAGAGGTTGTCATACAACGCCTGGCTCTCACGTAAAAACTCCGGAGAAAACAACAGTCGGAATTTTCGCGTTGCATCAAAGCCCATCTCTTTGAACTTGCGAGCATACTTGACATAGAGAGAACGACAATATCCAACCGGAATGGTACTTTTGATAACCATTACAGCCTCCGGATTTACCTCCAATACAAGATCTATCACATCCTCAATATGATGTGTATCGAAGAAGTTTTTTTGCGGGTCGTAGTTTGTGGGAGCGGCAATCACAACAAAATCGGCATCGCGATATGCCGACTTTGCATCGAGCGTTGCTCGAAGATTCAACTCCTTTTCCGAGAGGTATCTCTCGATATACTCATCCTGAATAGGCGAGATTCGACGATTTATCTTCTCGACCTTTTCGGGAACTACATCCACCGCAACAACCTCGTTATGTTGGGCAAGCAATGTCGCCATCGACATACCCACATAACCCGTACCTGCTACTGCGATTTTCATTTTGTAAATTTATTTGTGATCAACGATTTTCTGCAATGAGAGCCAACCCTTGTTCTCCTCGAAATGGGAGAACTTTCCGATGCGCTGCAAGAGTCGGAACAGAGCGGTGTTGTGTTTCTGATTTATCCTCACCAACTTGTAAAATCCCGCCGTAAGTGCAACTCCTACGCCCATAACCACATAGAACTGAACATCTATCGATGCGCCCATTTTGTAGGTCGCATACCAAGCAAGGACAACCAGTATATTCAGGAGCAACTCGCTCACCGTAGTGCCAAAATGCGAATACCCCAATTCGATAAACAGGTGGTGGAGGTGTGTTTTGTCGGGATGGAACGGCGAGGTTTTGCGAAGTATACGCATAACCATCACACGCACCGTATCGAACACCGGCACACACATCACAGCAAGTGTAAACGGAACAACTCCGAAACCCTCTGCCACCTTCGGCTCGCACTTACTGCCCGACGTAATTGCCACAACCACATACGTGGACATAACCACACCCATCATCAGCGAGCCACCGTCGCCAATAAACATCTTGGAGGTTTTGCCAAAAACATTGTGAAAGAAAAATGGCAACAGCGAACCAATCGTCAGCGAGCATAGCATCAACATCATATAGTCGTCTACCTTGTAGAACAACACAGCAAAAGCGGCACTCGCTATGATGCAATATCCCGACGATAGTCCATCTACGCCATCAACCAAATTTATAGCATTGATGATGCCCACCACCGCCACAATCGTGAGCGGTATCGACACCCACAACGACACCTCGTTTACACCCCATAGCCCCTGAAAATCGTTTAGCGAAACTTTGGTCCATAATATCATCATCACGGTGATGGCAATCTCCACCAAGAAACGGATTTTAGGCGAGAGTTCCGACACATCGTCTACTATTCCTACGCCCAACATAATCGACATAGCCAAAAACATTGGAAGCACCCCCGTTACGCCAAGCGGAACAAACTCAACGTTACACGAGCATAACTTGAGAACATAAGGCACAAACGCATCGCATAGTCCAACTGCAAAAAGCCCAACTGCAAGACCAAAGAACACAGCAACACCGCCCATAACAGGCACCGGATTACGCTGCAACTTGCGGGCATCGGGGTTATCTACAATCTGACGCTTCAACGCAAAATCCACAATTCGCGGATAGACAAATGTCACCACTAACAGCGAGACAACCAGCGCCACTATCACTTCGATTAAACCCATCATATTTGTCATCATTTTAGGGAAGGGTTAATTATTTTTTACCTATGGTAAATTTGCTTATTGGTCGCAACAGAGCATACCTCTGGGGCTTTGACGATGTATTAACGCACTGATACACAGCGCATTACCGCCAAACTTACAGGGTAGGATAAATTTCAAATATAGGATATATCCCTCTTTCTGCCTATTCCTGTCATTCAATAATACGCTACAAATGTAAGCAATTATTCTCTGAATAACAAATTTATTGAAAGTTTTTTGATTAGAATTTTCGGGGGGGGGTAATTTATTGATTTACAATCGATTAGCAAATGTTTACCTTTTACCGCATAAATAAAGATTATAACGCATATAAAACCAAATATATTGGCGATATTTATAACGAAAATCTATTAAGAATTTGAACGCTCCAAGTATATTTCAGAATACACCACGCAGCAAATCAAACCTCCAACCACCTAAACAACACTACTTTACACACACCAACACCCGATAGCGGAATGATCACGCATACCGGGTTGGTTGTCATCTACCACAAAGGGGCAAATGTTTCAAATATTAGTTATTTATGTATATATACCCATTTAGATAGGTTGCAAAAATCAGCCATAAAAGATATGGCACAAAGAGCCACGCTGCCGCCTTTCGTCGCCACGCCGCATAGATGATATAGGCAAAGACCACAACGACCAATGCGAGTATCACAAGCAACCCCATAAAAGGACTGCGCAAAGCGAAGAAACAGACACTCCACAGGAAGTTGAGCAGCAGTTGCAACAGCCACAACCGCATCACACTCACATCGCCTCGAACAAGCAGAGTGCCAGCAGAAATTCCCATCAGCAGATAGAGTATGCTCCACGCAATAGGAAAGGCGATAGGAGGCGGTGTAGCGGGCGATTTCACGAGATAGGGATACCACTCTTCGAGTGCCTCGCCCTGAATATACGACCCCATTGCACCCACAGCGAATGCCAAAACAATAGGTATAAAATAGGCTAAAAACTTTTTCATTGTTGTGTCGGTTTTTGAACATTACACTGCAAATAGCAGACCAAACGAACTGAACCGACGCACGAAGCAAGAGCATAGTGTGCAAGCACCCTCTGCTCTTGCTTCGTGCGTCGGTTCTGCATTTTGCATTTTGCATTCCAAATTCCTATCTTTGTCCTCGTTATGGAGTGGCTATTAGATTTAGGATACGCAGGACTATTTATCGGCTCGTTTTTGGCGGCAACGATATTTCCATTCAGTGCAGATGTGTTGCTGGTGGGGATGCTTGTAGCCGGTGGCTCGCCGTGGGTAGTTATCGGCATAGCCACAGCAGGCAATTTCATAGGCGGACTGACCTCTTACGGCATAGGGCGCATAGGCAAGTGGGAGTGGATAGAGCGACTCGGCGTAAAGCCCGAAACACTCGAGAAGCAGAAGGCAAAGGTCGATAAATATGGTGCGTGGGTGGCACTACTCTCGTGGGTACCATTTATCGGCGACGTTATAGCCGTAGCACTCGGCTTCTACCGCGCAAAATTCGTTCCCTCGGCGATATTTATGTTTATCGGCAAATTCGGTCGCTTCGTAGCGTGGTACTACATCTGGCTACTCACCGCAAGCCACTTGTAACCAACAAAAAAAGAGCGTATCTCTACGCTCTCAATCGCAATCAACAAAGCATCATTGTCGGGTAACTTCTGCAGTTATTCCAGCCTTATAATCGAATAGATCGGATAGTGATCCGAGCAATAGACCGTATTGTTGTACTGCTCGTTGATGGTGTGATACTCAACAACTTTCAAGTCGTTGCTGCAATAGATATGGTCGATAATGGCATACTTACCCTCGGTGTAGGCGTTGTATGTTGTATTATAGTCGGTCAATGCCTCCGGAGCAACATCGCGAGTGTTATTCATATACGACTCTATCACATCTATCGCCTCGTTTTCAGATGACATATTGAAATCGGCAGTCAAGAACAAAAGGTGGTCTTTTCTGTATGTCTGGAAGAAGCGCGATATAATCTTCATACCCTCGACCCGAGCCAACGCAGATTGGTGATCGAGATGGGTGTTGATATAGCAGATTTTCTTGCCCGTAGACCTATGCTTAAAGATACCCCAAGTGGCACACCTACAATAATTTGCACCAAAACCTTTCGACGGCACATCGGGCGTCTCGGAGAGCCAGAATGTGCCACCATCCAACTTCTGCAAAATGCTCCTGTTGTATAAAACGCCCATAGTCTCGCCACTACCGCTCTCATTGCCGGTATCGCGATTAACCCCATAGCCCGAGTATTCGTCTGCGAGTTGCTCTTTCAGATAGGCCCAATGGTTGTTGTACTTCGCCTCCTGAACACCAATAAGAGCAGGCATCTGATCTTTGAGAAGTTCCACGCACGCCTCTTTGCGACCATTCCAAGTAATTCCATTCGACTCGGTAAGCGTTGTGCGCACGTTAAAACTTATAATCTTAATCTCGTCGGCACTCGCATACTTCTTCAATGTAGGCATTGTCGTATCTCGCAACTCCAACTCAACAGATGCGCCCTTCTCGTAGCAGATGGTCTTGAACTCCTGCACCACACCTCGTGGCAACGCCTCGCTCGGACTCCAAATGGCGGTCATCTTATCGCCCGAAACCTCAACAAAATCGATTGTGCAGTTGCCAATCTCGCCCGCCGGCACAACGATATACAAATCGCTTATCTCGGCAGCCAAAAGAGAAAAATCCGAAGGGAAAGAGTATGTTACAACACTCCTGCAACTATTTGTCGTAGTGATTGTTGCGTTCTGGCAATCGACCGCAAATACTCCCGACAGCATTGCTCCCGAAGTGGATGTTACGACCACCTCTTTCAAATCTACACTTTCGCCATATAGCGACCGTACGGGGATGTGCAAAATTGCCGACAGGTGTTGAAGCGTAATCTCGTTGCCACTCTCGGCATAACCACACATCGGCGCACTATTTGGCGATATAGTTCCATTGACAAACTCCTGCGTCGCAGGGAACTCCACATAGGTCTTTTCTGCCGAGGTAAACGAGCAGAATGGATATGTCACGCTATATGGTGCAGCAATGTCGTTCTTGGGAAATTCAAACTCGGCAGTCGGCTTGTTATGCTCGTCTGCTGAAACCTCGTCGGACAACTCGCCATTTACTACAACTTGGTCGCCTATGCTCCAATGGGTTGGGTAGATGTGGTTGTCGTCGCCTGCACCTAACGAGGTACGAGTGGTTTGCGGGAGCGAGATGGTCAGCGCACCATCGTCCTGAACATCAACGCTTTCGCCGCCATTATCGGGCTGACAACCCACAACGATGATGGATATAGCCGCCAATATAGGCAGAACTCTATTCATTTTTTAGAAGTTTGTTGGTTTTGGAACACAAATGTAGTGTTTTTTCTCGTAACGACGCAATAAATCGCGATAAATCAACATTTTTTGATAAATTTTTAATTTATAATTTTTAATTCTTAATTTTTGTCGTATCTTTGCACCCGCTTTATAGCACAAAACATTTTAATAATTAAAGTATTATGAACAATTACGAAACCGTTTTCATTGTCACTCCGGTGCTTTCTGAGGCTCAGGTAGCAGAGGTTGCTGACAAATTCCAGGGAATCATTACCGAGAACGGCGGTCAGATTGTGAATGTTGAGAACTGGGGCTTGAAGAAGCTTGCATACTCTATTCAGAAGAAGACAACCGGTTTCTATTTCTTGGTAGAGTTCACCGGCGAGGGCTCGTTGATCAACACCCTCGAAACCCAGTATCGTCGCGATGAGCGAATCATTCGTTTCTTAACTTTCAAGCAGGACAAGTACGCAGTA
>JAZQML010000002.1:0-2588 GCA_045543395.1 Alistipes sp.
GAGCAGGTTATCCTCAACACTTGGTATGGTGGTGAGATGAAGAAGGGTATGTTCTCGATGATGAACTACTACCTCCCATTGCAGGGTATCGCTTCGATGCACTGCTCGGCTAACACCAACGAGAAGGGCGAGACCGCTATCTTCTTCGGTCTTTCGGGTACAGGTAAGACAACCCTCTCGACCGATCCAAAGCGTCAACTTATCGGTGACGACGAGCACGGTTGGGACGACAACGGTATCTTCAACTTCGAGGGTGGTTGCTACGCAAAGGTTATCAAGTTGGACAAGGAGTCGGAGCCAGATATCTACAACGCTATCAAGCGCGATGCTCTCTTGGAGAACGTAACCGTAGATGAGAACGGCAAGATCGACTTCAACGATAAGAGCGTAACCGAGAACACTCGTGTTTCGTACCCTATCTACCACATCGACAATATCGTATCGCCAATCTCGGCTGCTCCGGCTGCGAAGAACGTTATTTTCCTCTCGGCTGACGCATTCGGCGTGTTGCCTCCGGTATCGATTTTGACCCCAGAGCAGTGTAAGTACTACTTCCTCTCGGGCTTCACCGCAAAGTTGGCAGGTACCGAGCGTGGTATCACCGAGCCTACTCCAACCTTCTCGGCTTGCTTCGGTCAGGCATTCTTGGAGTTGCACCCAACAAAGTATGCAGAGGAGTTGGTTAAGCGTATGGAGAAGAGCGGTGCGAAGGCATACCTCGTGAACACAGGTTGGAATGGTACAGGCAAGCGTATCTCGATTAAGGATACACGCGGTATCATCGACGCTATCCTCGACGGCGCAATCCTCGAGGCTCCAACCAAGAAGATTCCTGTATTCGATTTCGAGGTTCCAACTGCACTTCCGGGAGTAGATCCTGCAATCCTCGACCCACGCGACACTTATGCTGACGCAGCAGAGTGGGAGAAAAAGGCAGCAGACCTCGCAAGCCGTTTCATCAAGAACTTCGGCAAGTACACTACCAACGAGGCTGGTAAGGCTTTGGTAGCGGCAGGTCCACACCTCGAGTAAGAATAGACCTTTAAGGGGCGAATTTCTTGTGATAAGCCGCAGATTGCGGCTTATCGCTAAAAATAAAGACCTTCGGGATAGTACAAAGCGTACTGCCCGAAGGTCTTTGCTTTTAGTGGTGCGAATCGTACTCCCTCCGGAGTGATTTTTTCGCAACACATAGATATTTATACCAAAAAAATATTTGTACCTTTATGGTGAAAATTATCACATAAAAAGCATTTAGACTATGCAGACCTTCGTTTCATCTTTTCGATTGAGCATTGTTGCCATAATATTCACGCTAACCATTGGTTGCACTCCGAAAGCAGATGTCCCTGCTGCAATCTATCCGTTGGAGGGGATGGAAATACCCGTTTACTACACCGCACCAACACCTATGTGCGAGGGGTACAATGGCGAACTTGCAGTTATAATGATTCAAGGTTGGCACGGAGGCGTGCAAGTGCTGGATGAACAACTGTCGTTATTGCGATCCATTCCGAGTGCCTATGTCATATCGCCGATGTATCCGCGTACAGAGATGATGGAACGGTACAATATCGCAGCAGATGGCAGAGCAATATGGAACGAATCGTGGCCTTTGGATCTTACCGTTCCCGGAACGCCCGATGATGATTGGCGCGGTGGAGGCGATGCTGCCGGCACCGAATTGAGTTCGTTCGATGTTATCGATACTCTCTTCACGAGGTTGTCAAATAGAAAACTATTCCCTAATTTGAAGAAGATTGCACTTGTAGGCTTCTCGGCAGGAGGTCAATTTGTAGGTCGCTATGTGGCTGTGGGCAAAGGCAAAGTAGGTGATGGCATCAAGGTTGAATATGCGGCTATGGCTCCTTCGACATTCCTCCGTCTTGAGCCGGCCGACACGTGGCACTATGGACTTGCCAACCGCCCACGCTATTGTCGCGATATGAGTGATGAGCAGATTTTGGCAAATTTACGTAGCCGTCGTTGCTTCCACGGCTGCGGAGAGTTGGATACTCTCGAGGAGAGCCTCGATAGGACGGCTACAGCAATGAAACAGGGAACAAATCGCCTTGTGCGTTTCGAGAATTTCCGTCGCGCAGTGAATGAAGATAGCGAGTGGAGTGCTTCGGTGGTATTCCACACCTTTTCTAATATCGGTCACGAGGCAACAAAGGCTTATGCCGACCCCGTATTTGTCAACTATGTCGTAGAGGATTAGAGTCACAATAAGGGCGTTGTATCGCAATGACGCGATGAAGTGTTCAAAATGGATGAGAAAATAATCTTTTTGGACTTTTCACACAATTTACACCCGAACCTTTCGTTTTTGGAATGAAGATTGCACAACAATCTATCAACTGCGGTGATAACTGCACACCGCAGTGAGGTTTCTTCATTTATTTAAGTTTGGGTTAGTAAAGGGGCTTGCAATGAGTCCCGAGGTAAGAGGTCGTTGTGAAACGCCCTCTTATTTTTTTGTCTATTTGCAAACCCCTTTCCTTTCAGCTTGTTGCGCCTCGGCAGACTTGTCTTCGCAAGGCGGTATTGCTATCGCAATTATTTGTCTTTGTCAAACGATTGTCTTT
>JAZQML010000003.1:0-19122 GCA_045543395.1 Alistipes sp.
GGGTTGCTGGGGGCGCACCTTCGGTGCTTACTGGGGGTTCTGGGGTGCGCCAATTTCGATGACATTGAATGGCATTCGGGCTTTCAGCCCTGAATGGCATTGAATGGCAGCGCACTCCAAAGGAGTGCTTAATAACAGGCGCATTTGCCATTCAGCGACCATCGGGAGCGATTGCCATTCTTTGCCATTCAGCGAGTGCAACGAGCGATTGCCATTTTGCTGCGCCAACTCTCATCTCTCGTCTAAAAAACTAAAAGTTTTCCGTTTTCCGCTTTCCGTTTTACGTTATTTTTCGTATCTTTGCACCAAATTAGCAAAGGAATGAAGTTCAAAGCAGGATATAAAGTTCGCTCGATGGCGGGCGAGAATGTGGTGATTATGCAGGGTACGGCCGGTAGCGATATGACCCGCATAATATCGCTCAACGACTCGTCGTTATTACTATGGAACGCTTTGCAGGGCAAGGAGTTCGAGGTGGCCGACGTAGCAAACATATTGGTCGAAACCTACAACATAGATGCAGAAGTGGCACAACACGATGCAGCAGCGTGGGTTGAGAAGTTACACGAATGCAATCTTATTGAGGAGTAGTTGAACAATGATGCGTGTGGTGAAAATAGCGTTGATGTTGGCAGTGTATCTCGCGTGGATATGCAGCAACTCCGTTGGTGCGCTCACTTGCCATTCGCATCGCAATAGCAACCCTCTCCACCACAGCGGTTGCAGTGCAACGTGCGAGTGTCACCACGAGGGCTGGGAGTTGATTCACGTCGAGTCGCCCCACTCGTGCCACCACGACCACTCCAACAAAATTGCACTCTACGACGTAGTAAAGAAAAATAACATCAATATCGAGCCAATAGCACTCTCTATCACTGCTATACTCGAATATAATCTTCGCATCGAGGAGGTAGTTTTATGCTCCACCCACTTCTTCGAGCGTAAAATACCGATACCGACTGCGCCTACCCTATCGAGGCGTGGTATGCGCGCCCCTCCTGTTGTTGCATAGTTCGAGGATAACCACCAAAATGTTGGTTATCAAACAATTATGTCTAACAACAAAAGGGATCAAAAATGAAAAAAATAGTTATTCTTATAGCGATGATGTTCGGTGCAAGCATTGCTTCGGCGCAGAACATTGTTGGAAAAGTGGTTGATGCCGAGGGTAAAGCACTGCCCGGAGCATCGGTCTATTGGGCAGACACCTCTGTGGGTGTTGCTACCGATTTGGAGGGTAAGTTTACGCTCTATCGAGTGAAGGACAACCCCAATCTTGTGGCATCGTTTCTCGGCTACACGAACGACACCATCCGCGTGGACCAAAAGATGCGCGAGGTGGAGTTCCGTCTTGCAGATGGCGTAGCGGTGGATGCCGTAGTTGTGGAGGCTGGCTTGGGCAACTACATCCGTCAGGATGGATTGCTCAAAAGCGAGAACATCTCCTTTGCGGGACTCTGCAAGATGGCGTGTTGCTCGTTGGCAGAGAGTTTCGAGAACTCCGCCTCGGTAACCGTAGGATTTAGCGATGCTATCTCGGGCGCACGACAAATTAAGATGCTCGGCTTGGCGGGTACCTACACGCAGATTCTCGACGAAAACCGCACCATAATGCGTGGTATCAGCGCACCGTACGGACTCTCCTACACACCGGGTATGTGGCTCTCGTCTATTCAGGTATCGAAGGGCATATCGTCGGTTACAGCGGGACACGAGGCTATTACGGGACAGATAAACCTCGAACACCGCAAGCCTACCGATGAGGAGCGACTCTTCCTGAATGTTTATCTCGACACCCACCTCAAACCCGAGATAAACCTCTCGTCGGCAATGCCTGTGACGAAGGATAAGCGACTCTCGACGGTCATCTTGGCGCACGGAGCATACGGCACCATCGAACACGACGGCAACAAAGATGGCTATCGTGATACCCCACTTGCCCGCACCGCATCGATAGCCAATCGTTGGCTCTATCAGGCGGAGAACGGAATGCAGGTACGTTGGGGAGCGAAGTACCTCTACGACCACCGCATAGGCGGTCAGATGGGCTACAAACCATCGTTGCACAGCGACTCGGCATTCGACAACGGCAAGTCGTGGCGCGAGAATTGGCACGAGAACAAGATATACGGCTCGGAGGTGAACAACCAAGAGGCAAATGCCTACTTCAAGTTGGGTATGCCTGTGGGCGAGGCGGTCTACGATAAGGAGGAGAACGAGGAGTTTCGCTCGAATATCGCAGTGGTTGTCGATTACGACTACTTCCGCGAGAACGCCTACTTCGGAGCCGACAAGAACTACTTTGGCGGTCAGCATATGACCACTGCCAACGCTATGTATGCCCACTACTTCTCGCCACGTTCGTCGCTCAATAGCGGCATCACAGCATCGTCACGCTGGGTTAAGGAGGAGTTGCAAGATTGGTCGGCAAATCGCCCTAACTACAATGGCGAGAACATTGCTCTCTCGCCACGTCACAACGAGAGCGAGTTGGGTGTCTACGCCGAGTATACCTACAACCTCAAAAACAAGTTGTCGGTGGTGGCAGGTGTGCGTTACGACTACGCCTTCTACTTCAAGAAGCACCTCGTAACTCCACGCGCTCACATCAAGTGGGACATCACCCCTACAACCGTACTGCGAGGCTCGGCAGGTTTGGGACACCGCCCAACCGATGTCGTAACCGACAATATCGGCATTATGGCGACAGGTCGCACGCTCAACATAAGCAGCAACCTCGACCGTATGGAGCACGCCTTAACGGCTGGTGGCTCGTTGTCGCAGAGCATCACCACATTTGCTCCGGGCGATATGACCATCAGCGTCGACTACTTCTACACCCGCATATTCAACACCGTAGTTGTAGATCAGGAGGGTAGCCCTTGGATGATTGACGTATACAATAGCAACGGTATGTCGCGCACACACACGGCACAAATCGATTTGACGTGGACACCAATCAAGAATTTCGATATCTTTGCCACCTTCCGCTACACCGATAGCCGCTATACAATCAACAATCACGGCACGCCTACTTTGGTTGAGCGACCTTTGGTGAGCCGCTATAAGGCGTTGATTAACTTGCAGTACGCCACCAATATGCGCAAATGGACATTCGACCTCACAGCACAGTTGAATGGCCCTGCACGCATCCCTACGCAGACGGGCGACTTGAAGGACTCTACCCTCTCGCCACTCTATCCGATGCTCTTTGCGCAGGTGTCGCGTCGCATCAAGAAGTGGGAGATTTATGTAGGTTGCGAGAATATTCTCAACTACTATCAGGGTAAGAACGATGCCAAGTATGCCCCAATCATCGCGGGTAACGACCCATATTCCACCGCATTCAACTCATCGTTGGTATGGGGACCGTTGATGGGATATAAGGTCTATTTGGGCGTGCGATTTAACTTATACTAAAAGCGATTAACTCTTGGCTCTTAGCCATTAGCTAAAAATATAAAAACACAAAACTAAAAAAAGCCAATGGCCAATGGCTAATGGCTAAAAGCAAAATTAACTATGAAAAAGATTATTGCACTTTTTGCGATGCTTGCAATGGTAGCGAGCGTGGCAACAGCCGCCCCAAAGAAGAAGGCAGAGAAAAAGATTGACACAGTGGTATTCACAACCGATTTGGACTGCCACCACTGCGCACAGAAAGTTCTCAACACCATCCCTTACGAGAAGGGCATCAAAGATGTTCAGGTCGATGTACCGACCAAGACCGTAACGGTAAAATACGATGCAGCAAAGAACTCGGTAGAGTCGCTCACAAAGGCTTTCGAGAGCATCAAGGTTAAGGTTGTAAAGACGAAGAAGGTTGAGTAGTGATACTCAACCTTTTTTGTATTTCTTGCGTTACCTATCCCCCAACCCCCTTTCTGTAAAGGGGGCTTATTTAATGTAATATATACTTACAAATCGGCGTCCGACGCATTCGTGCCAAATTCACCAATCAGAACAGCCTTCACTAAAATCGTAAATGATTGAGGGAATTTTGTGCGATGCTAGACGATGAAAGCGGAGCATAGTAAACCTATGTGAGCATTTCAGCGTCCGACGCATTCGTGCAAAATTCACCAATCAGAACGATTTTTACAGCCAATCGGAGGCAGAATATGTACTCTTCGGCGCATTCTTAACGTTCGGGAAGTAGGTAACTCCCGTAAGTTCTTCGAGGTCGGAAATCGACATCATATCGGCAGCAGCAGGCTTGTGTCCCTTTGCCATCTTGTGGCAAATTGTGAAGGCTGCACACTGCAACTCACTTGCCGAGCAATCTTGCACTCGCTTGCCCGTATTGCCCTTCTTGGTGCGCAACAAAGCGTAGTAGAACATCGTTGGACACGACACATCGCTACGACCGCCAAACGAAATGGTCTTTGGCGATGCCGACGCTCCATTCTTTGAGAAGGAGTCGAAGTAGCAACCGATAACCACATACAACGTGTCGCTACAAACGAGTCCGTCGATATGGTCCTCGAGGTTGTTCCACGCACCACCGCCGGTGTTGAACGTATCGGAGTACTGCGGTGCAATATTGGTGTAGTAGAACACCTGCTTGTTGGTTGCCGTCGAACTCAAACGCTCTGCCGAGCCGAGCATATGGCCCTTATTGCACCCGCCACCGGTACTCGTGCTATTGTACTGAATATTGCTCGGAATCTTCGGGTCTTTGCCGTAGGCATCGGTACGCGATGCACCACTCTCGTAGGAGCGATGACGTGGTGCTGCCACCCACAATGGGCAGTGGTGTTCAGCAGAATAACAAACCGTAAAGTTGCGTGCAGAGCCATTTCGCTGCGCATTTTTCTCGCCGCCCGCACAAAGGTGGTGCGCATAGTAGAGCGAGGTATCGTTGTCGAGACGACCATCTGTATTTGCATCGACCATCACAGGCAACTCCGCCCAATCGTAGGCGTAGGTGCTTGTATTCGCACCCGGAGTAGGGTCTGGCGTTGGCTCTGGTTCTGGATCAGGCTCCGGATCAGGTGTTGGATCGGGAGTTGGCGTTGTGCCACCACCATTACCGCTGCCTCCCGCAACGATAGTGATGCTTGTGATGCGTGCGCACGCCGTAGAGCGAATATAGAGCGATTTATGGCCCGTTGTAGCGAGCGTATACTCCTGCGCCTTACCACCGCAACCAAACGACTCAAACTGCCCCGCAACGGTCGTTGTACCCGACTGCGAGCAGAGAAGGATGTCGCCCGAATAACTCTCGGCAAAGGTCAAAGTTATGCGCTTGATATCGCCCTCGAAGGTTGGTGTGCCGATATACGCCACCTTACCCGAATTTATCTGAATTGCCGAGCCGAAGTCATAAGCGCATACTACCCACGTACCATAGTTATTGCGATAGTTCGCGGCGGCGCCATATCCACCAATCGAACTCTTACACTCATCGTAGGTCAAAGTCGCAGTAACCTCGGCAGGCTCCGGCTCGGGAGTCGGCTCTGGATTTGGCTCGGGGTTTGGGTTTGGCTCCTCGGTTTTATCGTCGTTCTGACCATCGTCGAACGGCAACTCCGGCTCGCACGCCATAAATAGCGCAACAACAGCCATCAACGCAAACTTAAAGATTCTCTTCATATTATCTATTTCTGTTTAATTCGTGGAAATTGAAAAACTATCGCAAGCACCACCATCACACCTATTGCCATAGGATAGTAGAGGTTTGGTATAATCTCAATCGGCGACACCTTCGCCAAACCGCTCGCCATAAGCAGTTGCGCTCCGTAGGGCAAAATACCCTGCGCAAAGCACGATGCAGTATCCATCAAACTTGCACTCTTGCGTGGCGAAACGCCATATTTCTCGCTCAAATCACGAGCAATAGGGCCTACGGTAATAATCGCTATTGTGTTGTTTGCAGTGCAAATATCGGTCATCACTGTCAAACCCGCAATAGCCGCCTCGGCACCTCTTTTGCCCGAAATGCTGTTGGTTATGGCGCGAGTGATGAACTCGAAACCGCCACTCTGCTTAACCATATTCATCAAACCACCCGCCATAAGGGTTATGATAATCAACTCGCCCATCGACAACACACCTCCGCCCGCCGCCTCGCAGAACGACAACGCCGTAAGCGAGCCGCACGCAAGACCTATAACGAAGGTTGATACGATACCCAAAACCAGCACCGTAAGCACCTCCACACCCACAACGGCGCAGACCAAAACGAGCAGATAAGGTATCGCTTTGTACCACTCTGCCGAGGTAGCCGCTACAACCTCCTCGCCACCCGACAGACCGAGGAACAGATACAATCCGAGCGTAAGCAATGCCGCCGGCATAACTATGAGTATGTTGGTGCGGAATTTATCCTTCATCTTGCACCCCTGCGACATCGTAGCGGCAATGGTCGTATCCGAAATAAAGGAGAGGTTATCGCCAAAGAATGCACCTCCGACAACGATAGCCACCATCTGCGCCGTATCGGCACCCATCTGCGCAGCCAACCCCGTAACTACGGGCGTGAGAGCCACAATCGTTCCCACCGATGTGCCAACGGAGAGCGACACGAAGCACGCCGCAGCAAAGATTCCTGCCGGCAGAAACTCGGTAGGCACAAAGCGCAGAGTGAATTGCACCGTAGCATCCACCGCACCCATCTGCTCCGCCGTGCTGGCAAATATTCCGGCAAGAACAAATATCCAAATCATATACATTATGTTTCGGTCGGATGCCCCTTCCGAGAATATGGAGATACGCTCCTGCAACGAGCGGCTAACGCCTCGCAACGCCACTACGGCGTAGATTGCTGCAACGACAAATGCCACCGATATGGATATGCGGTAGAAGTCGCCACCCGATGCGAGCGACATTGCCAAATAGGCAACCAACAACACCACTATAGGCGACAACGCCAACAGACCTCTCTTCATCATTTGTTTTTTTTCGGGCGCAAAGATAGTAAAAAAGTGCTTATCTTACACTCTGTTGTCTGCTTTTTACTGCTTGCTCTCGACGTAGGCAGTGAATTGCTCCTTATAGTTCTCGCCAATAGGCACATAGTCCTCGTTCGAGAGGAACACCCTACCCTTCGTGTAGCCCGAGATATGTTGGAGATTGATGATGTAGGAGCGATGCACTCGCATAAACTGCGACGACTGCAACGAACTCTCCATATTCTTCAATCTGAAAAGCGTAACCAACTTGGTACCATCGGCGAGATGGAGGCGCACATACTCTCCTGCGCTCTCCAAATAGACGATATTCGCCAACTTCACGAGGTGGGTTTTGCGGTCGGCGTGTACCGATATAACCTCTTGGTCATCCGCTTGTTCGGCAGCAGATTCCTCGATATTCTCCTCCTGAACGCTCTTCTGCAACGTGTAGAGTTCGTAGAGCGACAACGCCTTCTCCGATGCACGTGTAATATCTTTAAGTCCAAACGGCTTCAAAAGATAGTCTATGGCCGAGAGTTTGAAGCCCTCGATAGCGTACTCGGCATAGGCGGTCGTAAAGATTACCATTGCAGATATCTCCAACGACTGCACAAACTCCACGCCCGTCATATCGGGCATATTTATATCCACAAATATCAAATCCGTATCGTTCTCTTTGAGCCACTCCTGCGCCGCAACGGCACTGCGAAATGTGGCGGCCAACTCCAAGAACGGTATTTTAGATATGTATGACGAGATTTGGCGCAGTGCCAACGGCTCGTCATCAATAGCGATGCACCTCATAGCCATTTAAGATTGGAATTTTAAGTGTTACACAATAGTTGTTTCCCATATCCTTTATGTCCAACTCATAATCATCCTCGTATATCAAATCGAGGCGTTTACGCACATTCTCCAAGCCGATGCCGGGTGCCGACTTGCGACTCTGCTCGCTTATGGAGTTCTCGAAACGACCAATCACATAACCCTCCTCATACTTCAAATCGACATAGATGTAGGAGTTTGCGCTATAACTAACGCCGTGCTTAAAAGCATTCTCCACAAAGACGATAAAAATCAGCGGCGGCACATCCACCTTTGCAGGGAGCGACTTCGGATAATTGAACTTCACATCCACATCGTCTGTATAGCGAATACGCATCAACTCTATATAGTTCTTGATAAACTTTATATCCTCTTTGAGCGATATGACATTGCCTCCTGCATCGTACACCACATAACGCATCATATCCGACAACTGTATGACAGTCTGCTTTGCCGCCTCGGCATCAATATCTATCAGTGCGTGAATATTGTTTAGCGTGTTCATCATAAAGTGCGGATTGATTTGGTGTTTGAGGTAATACATCTCCGCCTGCACATTTTGGCGTTGCAAACGCTCCGAATCCTCCTCTTTTTGCATCGAGTGGTAGAAAACGTAGATAAGGTTATTCGCCAAGAACATCAACGCCGCAGCAATCATATTGCCCCACCAAGGGAACACCGAGAGGCTTATATGTTCCACCATAACCGAGTCGCCCACCGTACCGAGCGACACTGCAAATGCCGCATCGGAACGCTCGTACGCCTCCAACGCCACGAATATGCCCACAATCAACAGCGTAGAAAGCACATAGTAGAGCCAATAGAAGTATTTGCGGTGCAGATAACGAAACAGAATAAAGTTATTCAGCACAAAGAGCAGATAGAACGGAATAATCTTCAACCACGAGATAAAGATGGAGTTCCACTGCAACTTCTCCTCTGTCAATCCTGCATTCATAAAAGGCACAATAAACACACAAAACCACACACAAAAGTAGAGTGCATTTTCGCCGATAACCTGTTTACGAACCTTAATTTTTTGACTTAACTGCATAGCACAATTCTTGACTTAACTTTTTACAAAGTTAAATATTTTTTTCCGAACAAACAAAACAGACCGCCTTTTCGGGGCGGTCTATTCTGAAATATTCTGTTTCTCGACGACTATACAAGTTTGGAAATGTCGTAGAGATAACGCTTAATCGAACGTTTCGGAGTCTTCTCAAACTCGTTTGGATAGATGATGATGCGCACCAAACGCTCGTAGGCAGCAACCTGCTCATTGAGAGTTTTGAGGTTCTCGTTCATAATCTCCTCCAACTTTGTGCGGTCGATATGCTCCTTCTCGCAGAGTGCAAAATCAGGCACCACCAAACCGTAGAGTTTGCCTTTATTCTCCAACACGAGCGACTCGGCAACCAAAGGCAAGTTGTTCAACTTATCCTCGATCTGCTCCGGATAGATATTCTGGCCCGTATCGGTCAAAATCATAGTCTTGCAACGGCCCTTAATGTAGATTGTACCATCATCATCGACAGTACCCATATCGCCCGTATGCAACCATCCATCCTTATCCAAAGCCGCCTGCGTATCGCGCTCATTCTTGTAGTAGCCCTGCATCACGCACTCGCCCTTAACCAAAATCTCGCCGGGGATATTCTGCTGATCGTCCGAGTCGATCTTAACCTCCATCATACCCTGCAAAATCTTACCGCACGAACGAATCTTGAACTCGGTAGGGTCTACGGTTACCGAAATCAACGGAGCGCACTCGGTCATACCATAACCCACGATAATAGGGAAATGGATAGACTTCAAGAACGCCTCGGTCTCCTTATTGATAGGCGCACCACCGATGATGAACAACTCTACATTGCCACCAAACGATTCGAGCAACTTGTTCTTAATCTTCGAGCGGACAATCTCGTTCACCAACGGCACCTTAATAGCCACGCTCAACGATCCCGACTCCAAAAGCGGAGCCACCTGCTTACGGTAAATCTTCTCCAATACGAGCGGCACCGATGCGATAACATTTGGCTGAACGTGCTGCATCGCCTCGACCAAAACCTTTGGTGTAGGCATCTTGCCGAGAAGGTTGATATGACCACCCACAGCGAGTGGAGTGAGGAAGTCTACCGTACAGCCATAGGCGTGTGCCAAAGGCAGGAACGAGAGTGTGCGACGGCCTTTTCCGAAGTAGTTAGGGCCTCCGTTGCGAGGTTTCAACGTCTTGATATACGCAACGTTAGCAGTGAGGTTGTTCACCGTAAGCATAACACCCTTCGAGTAGCCGGTAGTTCCCGACGTATAGTTCAACAAAATGAGTTGATCGTTCGGCACATCGGCATACTTGATATCGTTCACGGTAAAGCCCTGCGGATAGCGGCGACGATAGTTTGCGGTCATACTATCCACGCACTTTGTCAGAACGCCATTGCGACGCTCGAACAACACGTGGTAGTCGGTGAGCGAGAATACACCCTCGACATCGGGCAGTGCGTCCTCGTCCAAACCCTCCCAATACGAATCGGTAAGGAACAACAAACGGCTCTCCGAGTGGTTTACAATATGTGCGATATCGTTCGAGGTGAAGGTCTGCATAATAGGTACGATAACCGCACCATAGGTCATTGTTGCTATGTATACGGCACACCAACGAGGAGTGTTACGACCAACGAGCGCAATCTTGTCGCCACGTTTGATACCCGCCTCGTCGAAGAGGATGTGCAACTTGGCAATCTCCTTCGCAAAGCCGTAGTACGAGTAACTCTCGCCCGAAAAGTAGTCCGTTACGGCAGACATCTCGCGGTGTTCGCGGAACGACTGCTCATACATCTTTATTAAGTTTTCTTGTAACATCTTTACTATATTTACTGATTAAATTTGTGGGGCTTATTTTATTCCCATTCGTCTAACATCGTAGAGATAACGCTTGATACTGCGCTTTGGAGTCTTCTCGAACTCGCTGATGTGGATAGTAATCGACACCAAACGCTCGTATGCCGCAACCTGCTGATTGAGCGATTTGAGGTTCTCGTTCATAATATCCTCCAACTTCGCGCGGTCGATACCCTCTTTCTCGCACTGGTCGAAATCAGGCACTACCAAACCGTAGAGTTTGCCCTCGTTCTCCAACACGAGCGACTCCAACACGAGTGGCATATTGTTCAACTTATCCTCGATCTGCTCCGGATAGATATTCTGACCTGTATCGGTCAAAATCATAGTCTTGCAGCGACCTTTGATATATACGGTACCGTCAGGGTCCATAACTCCCATATCGCCCGTATGCATCCAACCATCCGGCTCGAGAACAGCCTCGGTATCCTTCTCGTTCTTGTAGTAGCCCTGCATAACCATCTCGCCCTTAACCATAATCTCGCCGGGTATGCGCTGTGGGTCCGACGAATCAATCTTAACATCGAGATATTCGCTCAAATACTTACCGCACGAGCCGAGTTTGTACTCCTCCGGCTGTGGAGTTACGCAGATGAGAGGAGCGCACTCGGTCATACCATAACCCACGATAATAGGGAAGTGGATAGACTTCAAGAATGCCTCGGTCTCTTTGTTCATTGGTGCTCCACCCACGATAAACATCTCCAAGTTGCCACCAAACGAAGCCAACAACTTCTCGCGAATCTTCATTCGCACGATTTCGTTCACCAAAGGCACCTTCATAGCGATGCTCAATGGGCCCTTCTCCAACATTGGGGCAATCTGCTTGCGGTAGACCTTCTCCAACACGAGAGGCACCGAGCAGATGATGCTTGGCTGTACCTTCTGCATAGCCTCGACCAACACCTTTGGTGTAGGCATCTTGCCGAGGAGGTTGATATGTCCACCCGCAGCAAGTGGCGAGAGGAAGTCGAAAGCACAACCGAAGGCGTGAGCCAATGGCAAGAACGCCAAAGTGCGACGGCCCTTCTGGAACCAGAGTTGTCCGGTTGCTTTATTTATCTTATTTACAGCATAATACACATTTGCCGTAAGGTTATTCACCGTAAGCATAACGCCCTTTGAATAGCCCGTTGTTCCCGATGTGTAACTCAACACCATAAGTGCATCGTTCGGCACATCGGCATACTTGATATCGTTTACGGTAAAGCCATTCGGATAACGCTTGCGATACTGCTCGGTCATAGCGTTAACGAACTTGGTGAGTTTCTTACCATCTCGCTCGTAGAGAGCGTGGTAGTCGGTAATCGAGAATACACACTCCACCTCCGGCATTGCATCCTCGTCCAAACCATCCCAATAAGAATCGGTGAGGAACAACAAACGGCTGCCCGAGTGGTTCACAATGTGTGCGATATCGGTAGAGGTAAAGGTCTGCATAATTGGCACAATAACAGCACCATAGGTTATGGTTGCTATGTATACGGCACACCAACGCGGTGTATTGCGGCCAACCAATGCAATCTTGTCGCCCTGCTTAATTTCGGCCTTATCAAAGAGAATATGTAACTTGGCAATCTCCTTTGCAAAACCATAGTACGAGTAGGTCTCTCCGGTGAAGTAATCTGTCACAGCCGACATCTCGCGGTTGTCGCGGAACGACTGCTCGTACATCTTAATCAAATTTGCTTCTAACATATAATTTAATTTTATGGCCATTGGCATTAAGCCGTTAGCATTTTAGTTATTTCTCTTTGTTCAATTCCCGACTAAAATAGTCCCAGACATCTATCTTCGACTCGGTGCCGTCGAGCAGTCGCCCCACATTCTTGCGGTGGGTCCACACCAACGCTATCGCCACCACAAACGAGAAGACAATGAATGATATCGAAGTGTGATCCAATCCGTGTCGGGCGTAGATACTACCCGAAAATACCGATACAAATATAGGGAAAGCACAACCCGCAGCGATTGATGCGAGCGACACATAGTGCCAAATCAAAAAGACAACCAACCACACAACAAAGCAGAACAGTGCGATATTGGGCTGAATACCCGTTACGGCACCCAACACCGTTGCCACGCCTTTGCCCCCTCGGAAGTTGGCGAAAATGGGGAAAATATGTCCCAAAACCACCACAAAAACTGCGATAATCTTCATATTTACTATCCACGCTTGCGACGGAATGCCCGTATCGTAGCGGAGTAACGAGAATATGCTTACAGCGATAAAACCTTTGAGGAAGTCGATGACAAACACAGGTATTGCGGCACGTGTTCCAAGCACACGCAGCACATTGGTAGTTCCCGCATTCTTGCTGCCGTGTTCGCGGACATCCACGCCATAGTAGCGTTTACCAATCCACACCGCACTCGGTATCGAGCCCAGCAGATATGCTATGATAAACAGTGTTACAATGCAATAACAGGTTATAACCATATTGTTTTCACATCTGTGTTTGGGTACAAATATAGTGAAAATTTTTTATCCACCAAAAAACACGAAGTTGAGAGTTGAGCGAAACCGAATGGGAGCGACGAGAGAAATAAGGCCTGTGCGACTAATGGATATTTTCCCATTTGCCCCACTACTTCCATTGGACTTATCCATTCCAAAAAAGAATTTTTAACTTTTAATCTTAATTTTTAATTAAATCGTTAAATTTGTAGTATATTTGCAATTTGAGAAAAATGTAATTAAAAAAAACAGAGGTTACTATGACTATCGATTGGAATGCTGTCGCTACCGCACTGAAATCGCCACGCTGGTGGTGGTCGTGGTTCAAGATTGTATTGGGTTGCACATTGTTGGCAGCCGGATATGTTTTCTTCATCACCCCATACAAAATTGTACCGGGCGGAGTCTATGGCGCAGGTATCGTTTTGCACAACCTTTTCCCAAGTATTCAGGTGGGAACATTCGGTTATATGTTCGACTCGGTGCTGCTGATATTGGCGTTTATAGCCTTTGGCCCACGCTTCGGATCAAAGACCGTCGTAGCAGCCTTACTGACACCGGGTTTGATGAACCTGTTTACCTATCTTGCTTACCCTCCGGAGGCGTTGCAATCGCTCGACCCCGCAATGATGCTCGGTGGCGTTCTCGATTGGTCCGACCACCTTATGTTGGCAACCATTGTAGGTGCTACGATTTTGGGTATAGGCGTAGGCTTTGTGGTTCAGGAGCAGGCAACTACGGGTGGCACCGACATCGTAGCGATGATGTTGCAGAAGTATTGCCATCTCACATTCTCACAGGGTGTACTTATTGCCGACTCGATAGTGGTTTTGGCAGGTTTGATAGTTATCGGTTTTGGCTCGGAGGGAAGCAATGTCCAAGCGTTGGAGTTGTCGGGCTACTCGCTCATTGCGATATACGTTTCGTCGCGCATCCTCTCGTATATGCTTGATGGTGCATCCTACGACCGCATCATATTCATCATCACCTCCGAACACAACGAGGAGTTCCGTCGTTACATCCTCGAGCAGATGGACCGTAGTGGCACCTACATCAAAGCGAGCGGTATGTACACCAATGCCGATAAGGAGATGATATTCTTGGTTGTTCCTCGTCACGAGTTGCCAAAAGTGCAACTCGCCATTAAGGAGCACGACCCGCAAGCGTTTATGGTTGTATCGAACGCCTACAACACCTTTGGCGAGGGCTTCAAACCAATGCCGGAGAAGCACGAGTTGGAGAATATGTAGTTTAGGTGCGTTGGAGGCATTAGAGAATATTAGACAGAATAGAGATTTCAATTTATGAGTTTTACGAATTTGCGACCATTACAGGGTGATGGCAAGAAGATATTTATCGAGACCTACGGCTGTCAGATGAACTTTGGCGACAGCGAGATTGTGGTTTCGATTATGCAGAAGGAGGGATACTTCTACACCGAGAAGGCGGAGGAGGCTGATATCATCCTTATAAACACCTGCTCGGTACGAGATAATGCCGAGCAACGCATCTGGGGGCGATTGAACGAGATGCGTCGTCTGCGTCGCAAGAAACCTACCCTGTTGGTGGGTGTTATCGGCTGTATGGCAGAGCGTCTCAAAGAGGAGTTGATCGAAAGCGGTTACGGCGTGGATATCGTGGCGGGCCCCGACACCTATCGCGACCTTCCGAAGTTGTGTCGCGAGGCAGAGAGTGGCGGTAAGGGCATCAACACCCTGCTCTCCACCGAGGAGACCTATGCCGACATCGCACCTGTGCGACTCGACAAGAATGGCGTGAGTGGTTTTATCTCGATTATGCGTGGTTGCAACAACTTCTGCGCCTACTGCGTAGTGCCTTACACCCGAGGTCGTGAGCGTAGCAGAGCCTACGAAACCATCGTCAACGAGGCTCGCACACTCTTCGAAAATGGCTATCGCGAAGTAACTCTTCTCGGACAAAACGTCAATTCCTACGCCGATGGCGAGGTAAATTTCCCGAAACTTTTGGCAAAGGTTGCCGAGATTTCGCCTCTATTGCGTGTGCGTTTCGCAACCTCGCATCCGAAGGATTTGAGCGACGAGTTGATTGCCACAATGGCATCCTACCGCAACATCTGCAAAGCGGTGCATCTGCCGGCACAGTCAGGCTCGAATGCCCAACTCGAAAAGATGAATCGCAAATATACACGCGAGTGGTACTTGGAGCGTATGTCGGCTATCCGCAAGGCTATGCCGGAGTGTGCCATTACCACCGACCTTATTTCGGGTTTCTGCGGCGAGACACTCGAGGATCACGAGGCTACCCTCTCGCTTATGCGTGAGGTGGGTTACGCCTCGGCTTTTATGTTCAAATACTCGGAACGCCCCGACACCTTCTCGGCACGCCACTTCGAGGACGATGTACCCGAGGAGGAGAAAACTCGTCGTTTGACCGAGGTTATAGCCCTACAAAACGAGTTGTCGCTCGAAAACAACCGAAAGGATATAGGCAAGACCTTCGAGGTGCTTATCGAGGGCAGGTCGAAGCGTAGCGACAAGCAACTTTGCGGTCGCACATCGCAGAATAAAATGGTGGTATTCGACTGCGTTGAAGGATATGGCGCAGGCGACTACATCGAGGTAAAAATCACCGATTGCTCATCGGCAACACTCTTTGGCACAGCAATTTAAGTTATGAAACATATTTTTAGAGTTCTTTTTGCAGTGGTGGCACTTGCAGCAGTTGGTTGCGAAGAGCCGGACAACGGCTACGACACCACTCCCGACACTACAATTCCTTCGCTCGGCACTCCTGCCGACAACGAGATTTGGTTTACAACGGTCGAAAATCGTCCGCTTATGGCACTCAACGAGGCGGCATTCGACGCTACGATTACCGATATCGAGTACTCGGAGTTCGGCTCAAATATTATCCGCTTCGATAAGACACTGACCACGATTGGCGAGGAGGCGTTCTACGACTGTCGCAACATCAGCAATATCTCGTTGCCTGCTATGGTTTCGACCATTGGCGACAACGCCTTTGCCGAGTGTACCAACTTGGAGTGTATGACCATTGGCGACAAGATTACAAAGATGGGTAGAAAGGCGTTCGACAACTGCATTGCACTCCACTCGTTGCACGTTCCATCGGTGGGCGATTGGTGCAATATAGAGTTTGCCGACCACTACGCAAACCCACTGAATCACTGCGGAGTATTTATCATCAACGGCAACAAAGTAAAAGAGGTGGCAATACCAAGATGGATAAAGGAGATTAAACCTTACGCCTTCTACAACTACTCGTTGATGTCGAGTGTGATAATTCCGTCTACAATCGAAAGAGTTGGCGTGGATGCGTTTGCAGGTTGCGAAGGGTTGTCGAAGGTGGATATCGAGGATATTGGTGCGTGGTGCAACATCACATTCGAAAGCGAAACGGCTAACCCTCTCTCGTTGACAGTCTCGCTCTACATCAACGGAAAGAAGACAACCACTCTTACGTTGGAGGGTGTCAATGTAATCAACAGTCGCGCTTTTATTCGTTGTAACCCGATACAAACACTTGTAGCAGAGGATGTTACCACTATATACGAGGAGGCTTTTCGTGGTTGCGAGTCGCTTCGAGAGGTGACGATTGGCGAGCATATCAACGAAATTGGCGAGCGTGCTTTTATGGGTTGTATGGAGTTAAAGAAGGTAACCATCAAGGCTACTACCCCACCAAGATTGAACGATACATACGTATTCGACTACAATGCCGAAGGACGAACTTTTTATGTTCCGAGCAGTGCCGTCGAGAAGTACAAGAGCGATGTTTGTTGGTTTGAATATGCCGACTACATAAAGGCTATCCAATAAGCAAAAACTAACCCAAACTTATGTTCGAGTCAGTAGCAAAATATCTGCGATTGGTCAAGTTCTCGCACACAATATTTGCAATGCCGTTTGCGCTGATTGCATTCACCTACGCTTTGTGGAGTACCGATGCGGAGTTCTCGTGGTGGTTATTGTTACAGGTAGTGTTGTGTATGGTCTTTGCCCGCAATGTGGCTATGGGCTTCAACCGCTGGGCAGACCGAAAAATTGATGCCGAGAACCCTCGCACCGCCACGCGTGAGATTCCTGCGGGAGAGATTTCTCCGCGCAATGCGATGATTTTTGTCGTGGCGAATGCGGTGTTGTTTATCGCCACCGCCTCGACCATAAATCTGCTTACTGCTATTCTCTCGCCCGTAGCATTGGCGGTAATTATGTTTTATAGTTACTGCAAACGATTTACCTCGTTGGCTCACATCGTACTCGGTTTGTCGCTCTCGATTGCGCCAGCGGGAGCCTATATTGCCGTTACGGGAACACTCACGTTTGCGCCTTGCCTTTTGTCGTTGGTGGTGCTGACGTGGACAGGAGGTTTCGATATTATCTATGCGTTGCAAGATGCCCAATTTGACCGAGAACGAGGTCTGCACTCCATACCTTCACGTTTCTCGGTTGCTACATCATTATATATAAGTATTGCTCTGCATTGCGTGAGTGTTGCAGCGTTGGTGCTTTTTGCTCAATACCTACCGCAAGGGTGGTTACTATGGTGCGGAGTAGGGCTTTTCACCGCCATTTTGGTGGCAGAACATATACTCGTAACGCCTAAACGCCAACGCTCGATAGGCATTGCCTTCGGCACTCTGAACGGCTTGGCAAGCCTTACGTTAGCGGCATTTGTGATAGCAGAAATAGTTATTAAATTCTAACAAGATGAAGAAATTTAACATTAAACTCGGACTCTTTCCGAAGGTGGTAATTGCCATCGCCCTCGGTGCAGTGCTTGGTCTGTTTTTGCCCGATGTGCTTATTCGCACATTCAAGACTTTCAACGTGTTATTCGCGCAGTTACTGAAATTCTCGGTACCTTTGTTGGTGCTTGGTTTGGTAACTCCCGCTATCTCGAATTTGGGTAAAGGCGCAGGCAAAATTTTAGTATTCGTAATTGCCGCATCGTACATCTCTACCGTAGGCGGAGCGTTGTTCTCGTATGGTTGTGCTACGGAGTTTTTCCCTCACATTTTGAATGTTGGCGAGTTGTCGGCAGATGCTCTCTCGGAGAAGGAGTTTGCACCATATTTCAATCTGAAAATTCCGCCATTGTGCGATATGATGACCGCCATTGTTTTGTCGTTCGTTATCGGCTTGGGTTGCGTATTTTTGAAGGCCGACTCGGTTAAGGTATGGTTCGAGGAGTTTGGCGAGATTGTGAAGTGGTTTATCGAAAAGGCCATCATTCCGTTGTTGCCTATCTACATCTTTACGATGATTTGCGAGATGAGCGCAAAGGGAGTAATCGACATCGTTCTTGGCACAGGCGCAAAGGTTATCGGCACGGGCGTGGTGCTTTCGATACTCTACCTCGTCTTGCAGTATATCATTGCCGGAATTATTGCGGGCAAAAACCCACTCCGTTGCCTCTACAATATTTTGCCGGCATATCTCACCGGTTTCTCGATTTGTTCGTCGGCAGCCGTTATCCCCGTAACCACAAAATGCGCCCTTAAAAATGGTGTAAATGAGGATATTGCGAACTTTGTTATTCCGCTCTGTTCGAACACCCATATGTGCGGTTCCACCATTAAGTTGGTTACCACAACCACTGCCGTAGCATTCCTTTTCGGCGTAGATATTCCGTTCGCATTGTTCTTGAATTTCGCCCTAATGCAGGCTATTGCAGCGGTGTCGTCACCGGGTGTTATGGGTGGTGTACTTATGGCATCGGCAGGCTTGCTCGGCTCGATTTTGGGCTTCTCTGACGAGATGTGCGCACTGTTGATGGCGATATATCTCGCACTCGATGGCTATGGCCCTGCTTGCAATGTTTCGGGCGACGGCGCAATCGCACTCGTCGTAGACCGCATTTTCGGCAAAAAGGCAAAGGCATAACACATTACACCTCAACACGATAGGCGTATCATCGGAAGGTGATACGCTTTTTTGCTATTAGCCATTGGCTGTTTTGTTTTGCGGACAACCACCCTTATCACAGCGCAATAGAGTTAGGGGGGGGGTTACTGGGGGCGCTACCAAGTGCGAACTCCGA
>JAZQML010000004.1:0-1810 GCA_045543395.1 Alistipes sp.
TTAATGAACGGCTCATTATGTACTCTTATTTAATTATTTCTTACGCTTTGAAATGATAAACTTGGACGATGCCTTCTTTGGACTACGAGTCTTATAGCCCTTAGCGAGCAAGCCCTTACGCGAACGAGGGTGACCTCCCGATGCACGGCCTTCACCACCACCCATTGGGTGATCTACCGGGTTCATTACAACACCACGGTTGTGAGGACGGCGACCGAGCCAACGCTTACGACCCGCCTTACCCGACGACTCGAGGTTGTGGTCTACATTCGATACGACACCTACCGTTGCACGGCAAGTTACGAGTACCATACGAGTCTCTCCCGATGGCAACTTGATGATGGCAAACTTGCCCTCACGTGCCAAAAGTTGAGCATATGATCCGGCCGAGCGTGCCATCTGCGCGCCCTGACCAGGGTAGAGTTCAATATTGTGTACGAGTGTTCCGAGTGGAATCTCCGACAATGGGAGAGTGTTTCCCAACTCTGGTGCTACACCCGAACCGCTGATTACTGTCTGGCCAACCTGCAGACCGTTTGGAGCAAGAATATAACTCTTCTCACCGTCAGCATATACCACCAAAGCGATACGTGCTGTACGATTTGGGTCATACTCGATTGTCTTTACAGTTGCTGCGATACCATCCTTGGCACGCTTGAAGTCAACGAGACGATACATCTGCTTGTGACCACCGCCAATGTAGCGTACGGTCATCTTACCGGAATTGTTACGACCGCCGGTGCTCTTCTTTGGTGCGAGCAACGACTTCTCTGGCTTCGATGTTGTTACCTCATCGAATGTACCGATAATCTTATGTCTTGTACCGGGAGTTACCGGCTTAAACTTTCTTACTGCCATCTCTTTTAGATATTACTGTAAAAATCAATCTTATCACCCTCTTTCAAGGTTACAATAGCCTTCTTGTAGTTGTTTGCACGGCCCTCCAAGAGTCCTGCCTTTGTGTAGCGGCTCTTCAATTTGCCCATATAGTTGATGGTGTTAACATCGGTTACAACTACATTATACATCTGCTCTACGGCGTTGCGAATCTGCAATTTGTTAGCACGAACATCAACGATAAAACCGTAGCGATTCAATTTCTCGCCTTGAACCGTCATCTTCTCGGTCAAAATTGGCTTAATAATTACTTCCATTTTCGTCTTCTCTTTTTTACGCTAACATTACATTCAATACATTCTCTGCGCCCTCAACCATTACGAGTGCCGATGCGTTCATCACCTCGTAGGTGTTCAACGACGACGCCAAAATGGTCTTTACATAAGGGAGGTTACGGCAAGAGAGTTGGAGGTTTACGTTTGTGTCCGGCAAAACGATCAACACCTTCTTATCCGCTACCTTCAATGCCGAAGCCAAAGCAACTACGCTCTTGGTCTTTGGAGCCTCCAATGCGAGGTTCTCAACCACTGTGATAGCGTTAGCCTGTGCCTTGTAAGTGAGTGCGCTACGACGAGCCAATCGCTTCAACTTCTTGTTGAGTTTGAAGCTATAGTCGCGTGGAACCGGGCCGAAAATACGACCACCACCTGGGAACAATGGCGACTTGATGCTACCGCAACGAGCACCACCTGTACCCTTCTGTCTCTTTAACTTGCGAGTCGAGCCTGCAACCTCGTTGCGCTGCTTCGCCTTGTGAGTACCCTGACGCTGATCAGCCAAATACTGCTTCACATCGAGGTAGATAGCGTGGTCATTAGCCTCCACGCCGAAAACTGCGTCTGAAAGGACTACCTTACGACCTGTCTCCTGTCCTTGTGCGTTCAATACTGCTAATTCCATACTACTTCTCAAT
>JAZQML010000005.1:0-5378 GCA_045543395.1 Alistipes sp.
CCAGGTAAGAGTACAACTGTTGAGTTCGAGTTGAACCACAATGATTTGGCATTCTGGAACGATAAGACTCACGCTTGGGAGGTTAATAAGGGTACATATACTTTGCACATTGGTAACTCGTCTGCAAATATAGCGCAGACTTTGACCGTTGAGGCATTGTAATAGTATAATCGCCGTAAGGATGATGTGAGTGCACAACGCAAATTTGCACAAATCTTTGATTATCCGCAAACGACACAACAAGATCAAAGCCCCGGCGGATTCACGGAAAACGACCACTCAAAGTGGTCGTTTTCTTTTTATGGGCGTTGCCCTATCGGCGATTTCGTATTTCAATTTATAGGTGGCGTTTGGAAATAACATATTTGTCCCTATTTATACCGCACAATGTCGTAGTTTTGTCTTCGGGGAGCAATACTTATCTAATTTTGTGGCACACAACTATTGAGATAAGTATGAACAACTTTCGACCTACCAAATATAGGTTGCAATGTGTGGCAACAGGCGAGGAGTTCGAAGATGAAGGGTGGTCGCTCGACTACCCCACTTGCAGCAAGCCGTCGCTCATTCGCACACAATATGCAGCGAAGCAACTGCGACTACACAACGACAACTCGCTATATCGCTACCGCGATTGGTTGCCGATAAGGCGAATGCTTCGTTGCAACGCCACACACGCCACATACAAAAGCCGAGGATTGGCAGTTGCATTAGGGTTAAAGAATCTCTACATAACTTTCAGCGGTTGGTTTCCCGAACGAGGTGCGACGATGACTACTTGCTCGTTCAAAGAGTGCGAGGCATACAGCGTTTGCGCACGCATTAGCGAACGCGAGGAGCGCATTTTGGTGGTTGCATCCGCCGGAAACACCGCCCGAGCCTTTGCCAAAGTCTGTTCCGAAAACCACATTCGACTACTATTGGTTGTTCCTGCCGATAATTTGGATGCGCTATGGTGCGACCACCCTATTGCCGACTGTGTAAAGTTAATCGCCTGCGCCAAAGGTGGCGACTATTACGATGCCATATCGTTGAGCGAGATAGTGCTGCAATCGCCTATGTTCTATGCCGAGGGTGGTGCCAAGAACGTAGCTCGTCGTGACGGGATGGGGACTACCGTACTCTCTGCCGTAAGCGCAATCGGGCATATTCCCGACTACTATTTTCAGGCTGTGGGCAGTGGCACGGGCGCTATTGCTGCGTGGGAGGCAAATATGCGACTGATTGAGGATGGGCGATTTGGCACCAACCTTATGCGGTTGATGGTGGCGCAGAATGCTCCGTTTACACCGATATACAATGCGTGGCGTAGCGATTCACGCACTATCGCACCATACGATGCCGATGTTGCACGTCACGATGCCGCCTCCATCTGCGCCAAAGTTCTCGCCAACCGCAAACCGCCATACTCCATTGAGGGTGGACTATTCGACGCCCTGAAAGCCACAAATGGCGATGTGTTACAAGTGTCGAACGAGCAACTTCGTTACGCCTCGCAACTGTTCCGAGCGGCAGAAGGAGTAGAGATTAACCCCGCTGCAGCAGTGGCTGTTGCTGCACTCATTACCAAAGTACAACGTGGTGATATTGAAAGAGATGCGACGATAATGCTAAACATCACAGGCGGAGGAGAGGAGCGTTTTAAGCGCGAAAACAACACATTTCGCATTGAGCCGAGCCACATATTCCCGCTCTCCCCCGACAGCGACGATGTAATTAAGAGGGTTGAAAAGTTATTCCAATGAAAAAAATTTCTTAACTTTGCGCTCAAATAATTACGCAAAGTATGTATCCAATTAAATTTAAGCCACAACTTAAAGAGAATCTTTGGGGCGGACAACGTCTGCTCGACATAAAAAAAGGTCTTTATCCACGCACTCTCGACAAGTCGAAATCGTACGGCGAGAGTTGGGATATTTCGTGTGTTAAAGGCTCAATCTCGAAGGTCGCAAATGGTTTTCTGAAAGGCAACGACCTCCAAGAGATTATCGAGGTATATATGGGTGAATTGGTTGGCGAGGCGGTTTTTGAGCAGTATGGCGAGAATTTTCCGTTGCTGATCAAAAACTTGGACTGCAACGACACACTCTCGGTGCAGGTACATCCCAACGACGAATTGGCAGCAGAACGCCACAACTCATTCGGCAAGACCGAAATGTGGTATATTGCCGATGCCGAGGAGGGCGCAGTGATATATCTCGGTTTCAAAAATAAGAACATTTCTCGCGAGGAATATATCCGTGCAGTTGCCGAAGGTACGGTTGCCGAAATTTTAGACGCTATACCGGTCAAAAAGGGGGATGTATTCTTTATCCCAGCCGGCACAGTCCACGCTTTGGCAAAGGGGTTGAATGTGGTGGAAATCCAACAAACGTCGGACATCACATACCGCATTTTCGATTGGAACCGAGTGGACGGCGAGGGCAAATCACGAGAATTGCACACGGCATTGGCTGTCGATGCGATAGACTTCGAGTCGGGCGCAGAGGAGTGCCGTCGCACCTATAGCATTGTTGCAAATAGCGAGGTCAATATTGTTGATTGCGAACACTTTAAGACGGATATATTATCGGTAAATGGCGTTGCTCAAATGGAGTATTGCAACCGTGATTCATTTACTATTTATATCTGCATTGATGGCGAAGCAAAGGTATCGTTAGACAACGAAACGAGCGAGACTTTGCGCACAGGAGAGGTAATGCTCGTACCCGCCATTGCAAACGAGGTTATAGTGGAGGGTAATGCTAAAATTCTCACCACCCACCTCTAAAATGCAACACAATAAAGAAACTTGTAAATTTTGAATATTTGCAATTCTCGGAAATATTATCTGTTACAATATACCACGTATTCTAACCGTAAAATAGGTAAACAAAATGGGTATCGAAATTTTCGATACCCATTTTTATTCTCGGTGCAATCTCCTACTGCCAATCGCTCTCGTTATACTCCTCCTTCGGAGCATTCGGCACATTCACAAAGAATGTGTGGCCTGTCTTGCGCTCAATCTCTGCTACCGACATCATCTGTCGTGGAGCCTTTGCTGCGTGGTCGAACCAGAAGCCTACGCACTGCAACTCCTCCGCTGCGCACTCCTTAACCCACTTGCCGCTATCGCCCGATTTGGTGCGCAAGATAACCTTGTAGTAGTGAGTCGGAACGGCACACGCCTTACCCTTGCCCTTTTTGTCGTAGGCATAGCCGTGTCCCTCGGCAAAGTGCGCTCCTGTAACGACGTAGAGCGTGTCCGAGCACATCCACTTCTTGCGAATATCGCTCTCCAAATTCTCCCACGTTGCACCATTTAGCGACTGCAACTGCGGAGTCATATTTGTGTAATAGAATGTCGTGGCGTTATCAGCCCTCGACGCCAAGCGGTCTGCCGAAGGTAGTTGATGACCTCGTGAGTGACTATACTTATCGCCATTTTGCGGATAGTAGGCATTACTCAAATTCGGCTCGTAGTAATCGTCGATGCAGCAGGGGTCGTAACTCCACGCATTTGTGCGCTCACCTTCGCCCTCGGTGTAGCACGGGTGCAACGGATACGCCACCCACACAGCACAATATTTCACCTTATCGAAGCAGAACGAGTAGTTGCGAAGGCGGCTATTCGATGGCAACTTATCGTGATGGCAGTACTCCCACGTAGGGTTGCCATCAATCTTGGCAGGCATCTCTGCCCAACCGTCGGTATTGAGCGTCGAGGGGTGTGGTGTTTCGCCGAGGTTGTCGTTGTAACTCGACGAGCAGGCTATAACCACGCCGCACAACATCCATAGAAATATTTGTAATACTCTCATCGCTTTTCGAGTTTTACAACATTTTCGACGTGGTGGGTGTGCGGGAACATATCCACAGTCTGAACTGCCACAATGCGGTACATTCCATTCATCAACGCCAAATCACGCGCTTGTGTTGCGGGGTTACAACTTACATATACAATGCGCTCGGGGGCAGCATTCAAAATAACATCGATTACCGGCTCGTCAACACCTGCTCGCGGCGGATCGAGGATAATCACATCGGGGCGACCATTTTTGGCTATAAAGTCGTTATTCAGCACCTTTTTCATATCGCCCGCATAGAACGACGTATTCTCTATGCCATTGATTTGCGAATTGATTTTCGCATCCTCGATAGCCTCCGGCACATACTCGATTCCGACAACCTTCTTGCATCGCTTTGCGCAGAAGTTGGCGATAGTTCCCGTACCTGTGTAGAGGTCGTAGAGGGTGTCGCTCTCCTTCAACTCGGCAAATTCGCGCGTAACTTTGTAGAGTTCGTACGCCTGCTTCGAGTTGGTCTGGTAGAACGATTTAGGCCCAACCTTAAACTGCAAACCCTCCATCTGCTCCATAATATGGTCTTTGCCGGCATAGCAAATTGGTGTCAAGTCGCCTGTCGAGTCGTTCCACTTTTCGTTGATGAAGTATATCGCCGAGGTAATCTGCGGAAACTCCTTCAACACTGCGTCGAATAGCGCAGAGATACGTTTTTGGTCGTTCTCGTTGAATATTACGGAGAGCATTATATCGCCCGTAGAGGCGGTGCGGAGAACTATTCCACGCATCAACCCCTCGTGAGCGCGTGCATTGTGGAACGAGTAACCGTTCTCGATGCAGAAACTCTTTATAAAGTTGCGAATCTCGTTCGAAGGCGATGCCTGCAAGTGGCACTCCTCGATATCGAGAATTTTGTCGAACATATTGGGGATGTGGAAGCCGAGTGCGGGTTTTGGGGCGATATCGCCCTGCTGCGCAATCTCCTCGTAGGTGAGCCAACGCTTATCGGCAAAGGTATACTCTATTTTGTTGCGGTAGTAGAGTTGCTGCTCCGAGCCGAGGCAAGGGCGCACCTCCGGAATTTCGAGTTTGCCGATACGCACTAATTGATCGCACACCTGCTGTGTTTTGTAGTCGAGTTGGGTTTGGTATGGCAGGTTTTGCCATTTGCAACCTCCGCACACGCCAAAGTGCTGACATACAGGCTCTACGCGATTCTCCGATTTATGCACAAAGCGCACCACTCTACCCTCCATAAAGCGGCGGTGACGCTTGGTTATCTGCACATCGACTATATCGCCCGGTATGGTCATCGGTACAAAAATCACCACCCCTTCGTGGTGTCCCATAGCCTTACCCTCGGCTGCCAATGTTGTTATCTCCAACCCCTCAATCAGGGGCATAGGTCCCTTCTTTCTTGCCATAGTGTTCTATCTTTGGCACAAAGATAGTAAAAAAATTGCGGAGCCCGAAGGCCCCGCAAATTTTTTAGTAAATCAAATCGTCTTCCTCGCTGCCGAAGCCGGGGAGCGACGTTCCGGTACTTACGATGTAGCCTCGCTCGGCTACAACCTCAAAAACATTTACCTCGGG
>JAZQML010000006.1:0-6502 GCA_045543395.1 Alistipes sp.
CATCGCACAAAAATAATCTCATCATAAGCGATTTTTAAGTTGGCAGAGTTCTGATGAGTTCTTTTTGCACGAGTGTGTCGGATAACGAAATGCTCACATACGTTTGAGTATGCTGCGCTTTCGTTCCCTCGCTTGGCACAAAAATAATCTCATCATTTACGATTTTTTAGGTGGGCAGAGTTCTGATGAGTTCTTTTTGCACGAGTATGTCGGATACGAAACTTACATACGTTTGAGTATGCTGCGCTTTTGTCGCTTTGCTTCGCCCCAAAATAGCCTCATCATTGACGATTTTGAACAAGGTAATTAAAAAGGTAACATCTGTATCGTTACCAAAAAATATGAAGAAACCAATCAACATATTGCTGACACTGCTTGCACTATTGCTCACTGGTGTGGCAATAGCGCAGACTGATATTGTAAGCCCTAACTTAAGCGTGCCGTCGAAGATTGCTCCGGCATACTTTGGTCCAAATGCCTTCCCCGTGCCTGATATGCTCGATGGCCGCACATCCTCGGAGTTGAAACTCGAACTCTATGGCGACTGCTTCCTTGGCACTACAACAGGTAGTGTTGCCGACGATGTTACGGGCGATTTGTTTGCCCGATTAACCATTCCACTCTTTACACCAAAGGTTAATCTCACGGTCTGGATGCCTATATTCGAGTACTTCTCGACCTCGGCAAAGTTGAATGCTCTGCGACGACTGCCCTCTCCCTACGACACTATGGCATTGCAGGGCTTCGATTCGGGCGATGTGTATGTGTCGGCGGATGTTAGAATACTCTCGCAAGAGCGTCATCACGTCGATATTACGGCGCGAGCAGTGCTTAAAACAGCCTCGGCAGGCAAGTTCGCCGAGGGACGATGCTACGACGCGCCTGGTTACTTCTTCGATGCTGCCATAGGTCGAGGTTTCGACTTTGGCGGTAGCAACCATAACCTTCGTATTGCGGCGAGTGTCGGTTTTCTCTGTTGGCAGACCGATAATGGCAGACAAAACGATGCTGTGATGTATGGAGCAAAGGTGGCGTATCGCTACAAGAATTTTGGTGTTGATACGACCTTCGGCGGTTATTGCGGTTGGGAGCGCGACGGCGACCGTCCTATGACATTGAAGACAAACATCTCCTATCATATTAGCGATTTGGTGTTGCGATTAGGGCATCAGGTAGGTTTTATAGATTGGCCCTACCATCAAATTCGGGTAGGTGCAACCTATACTTTCGATATTCTATCCAAACCCCAAAAAGATAAGAGGTTGAATTAAATTCAACCTCTTATCGTGACAGCAGTTTTATTGCCCTCTCTTTTGCCGCAGACTACTCCTCTGTAGCAGCCTCCTCAATCTCGAACTTCTCGAGGCCGGCAGCCACGAGGAAGTTGAACCACGAAACAGCCTTCTTAATGTCCGAGTCGTGAACGCGCTCGCGATCGTACTCCGGCACTACCGCAGCAAAAAACTCCTTCAACGTAGCGATATTCTCCTTTGTTGATGGGCCCTGCTTACCCTCGGTGTGGGCGTACATCTTTGTGAAAATCTCTGCCAAAGGCATATCCTCGCCCTCGGTATACATCGAAATCTCGCTCAATGCGCTGATACGCGATGTTCCCGATGCGTTCATTCTTTTGCCATCGAGCAACGACTCCACGATAAATCCGTTGCGCGACTGTGCTATATAACGGAACAAACCCGGTTGTCCCGAAATTGCCAAAATCTCGTTAAATTTCATATTGCAATATAGTTGTTTTTTGAGTTGTTTCTACTTTGTAATGTGAACGTCCATTTGAGGGAATGGGAAGTTGATACCCTTTGCAGGCAACTCCTTATACATCTTCTCGTTCATATCGAAGAGAACTCCCCAATAGTCGGCATTCTTAACCCAAGCGCGGATAACCAAGTCCACCGAACTCTCGCCCAAATTCTTAACCAACACCACTGCCGGTGTATCCTTCAATATGCGAGCGTCGGCATCCAACATAGCCAAAATCTCGGCACGTGCCACATCTACGTCGTCGCCATACGAAATCGAGAGGGTCCAATCAACTCGGCGAGTATCCGACTGCGAATAGTTGTCGATGATGGAGGTGGCAATCGAGTTGTTAGGAACGTAGATAGTCTGATTGTCTGGTGTTTTCAAACAAGTCGAGAACAAGCCGATAGACTCTACTGTTCCGCCCTGTCCCATTGCCTCAATGTAGTCGCCAACCTTATAAGGGCGCAACAACAGCAATATCACGCCGCCTGCAAAGTTCTGCAATGTGCCGCTCAATGCCATACCAATGGCCAAACCTGCCGAAGCGAAGAGAGCGAGGAACGACGATGTATTAACGCCCAACGTCTGCACAATAGCGAGTATAAGCAGCACCATCAACACCGCCTTAACAAGGCTGCGTAAGAAGTGTTGCAACGATTTTTCGACATTGTGGCGAGCAAACGCCTTCTCCATAAGGCGGATAATCCATTTAATTATTTGCTTACCAATGAAATAGAGTACCAATGCAAGCACCACCTTCAAGAGTATCCATCCTGCCTCCTGTGCAAGGTCGGTGAAAATTTGGCGGTAGTCCATATTTGCAATGTTCTCTACTTTGTGGACAACCTCTGCAAGTTGAGCCTTCTGAACGCTGTCTGGAACGATTACGTCCTTAATAGGAGCGTCGCTTTGTAAAAGATTAAACATATCTGCTATAATTTTTTTGATTATTCAGACACAAAAATAGCAAAAATTCGTGATATTTAGTAATTTTGTAATGAATTGCTAATCTTTTTTGGACAAATGAAGCGCATAGCCTCTCTTTTCGTTATCCTATCGCTGCTTTTGAGTGGATGCTACAACGAGCATAACTGCCCACCTGCGGAAGATGATGCACCTCAAGCCACACTCGATATTGCCCTGTTGCGCACTATTTGTCAAGACGGATGCATTGTTGTCGATTCCGCTATTGTGTGCGAGGGGCGTGTTACCTCCTCCGACTTCGAGAGAAACTTCTACGGCACGCTCGTGGTCGAGGATGCGAGTGGCGGAGTAGAGGTGAAGTTAGGCACATATAGCACCGCCAATCGCTATCCCGTTGGGTTGAAGGTGTCGCTCTGTTTGAAAGGCACTGCGCTGATGTTGGAAAATGGGGTTGTGCAGATTGGTCTGCCACCGCAGAGTTTCGACTCCTCGCCACGCGAAATGGGGTCGCAAGTGGTTGTGGATAAACATATTATCCGCTCGTTATCGGTCGAGGATGTCGAGCCTTTGTCGTGCAACATTTTGGCACTAAATCTCGAAATGTGCGGTCGTCTGGTCGAGGTCGTAAACCTCCGCCACGCACCTCTCGCCGATGACGGGGTGTCGTTGGCGGGCTACCACCGCTTCGAGGATGCCGACGGCAACGCCATATTTACCAATATTTCGCCCTATGCAACCTTTGCCGATGAGCCACTTCCCGACTCCGAAATCACGCTCTGCGGTATTCTCTATCGTGATGTCGTGAGCGAGGATATGGGCGAACAATTTGTTATCAAACCTCGTTCGAAGGATGATATCCGCACTATTGATACTGCTCGTTAGCACCCTCCTTGCCACCGCTTGCACGCCGAGTGTTACAACCTCGCCAACCAACGAGGTGAGCATTGCGCACATTAAGTCGCTCTGCAAGGGCGACCACCATCTTATCGATGCAGACTACACCATTCGGGGTGTGGTTGTCGCTACCGATTGGCTTGGCGAGTTGCACAAGAGTGCCATTGTCGTAGACGATACGGGCGGTTTGGAATTTGCCGTCGATATTGCGAATGTCAGCGAGCAACTCCCCGTGTTTTCCGAGGTGGAGATACTCTGCAATGGTCTTATGCTGGCGCGTATTGGCGGAAAGATAGAACTCGGACTGCCACCAACTGCCGACTTTCCGATTGACAACATCGACGAGGAGCGTTTCTCGCGCTATATTCGTGTCGTGTCGAACAATTCCGATTACTGCGCCACCACAAAACGATTCTCCGATATTGGAGTGAGCGATATCAGCACATTGGTGCGCTTCGAGGGCGTGCGAGTAGATGCCGAGCAGGCAACAACGTGGTGCGATATGGTAGAAGGCAACCCCGTAACCACCTTCCGCACCATCACCGACAGCGAGGGCAACGAGTTCACTCTCCGCATTCTATCCACCTGCCACTACGCCACAATGCCTATGCCCACAAACGAAATATCGGTTGAGGGAGTCATTGACTACTCCGACAACCGATACTTCTTACGCATTGTAAACGGCGTTATCGAATATTCTTAACCACCTCCACAAGCAGTTTCCAGAACTTATCCACTGTAGCGATCTCCAACCTCTCATCGGGCGAGTGAACGCCACGCAGAGTTGGGCCAAACGACACCATCTCCAAGTGCGGATACTTTTCGAGGAATAGTCCGCACTCCAAACCTGCGTGAATGGCACGCACCTTTGGCTCTGCGTCGAACAACCTCTTGTAGGACTCCTTCGTACACTCCAAGAGCGTCGAATTTGGGTTTGGAGCCCATCCCGGATAGCCGTCCGAGTGAACAACCTCGCAACCTGCCGCCACAAAGGCACTCTCGACCTGCAACTTGGCGTACTCCTTTGCGCTCTCCACCGACGAACGCTGCGATGTGGTAATTACGATTTTGTCGTCGGCAAACTTCACCGATGCGAGATTTGTCGAGGTTTCCACCAATCCCGGCATCGCAGCCGACATCGCCAACACGCCCGAAGGCACGCTCAACAACGCCAACAACAGGTTGCGCTGTGTCGCTTCTGCCAATACGGTTTGAGGTGCTGCAACCTTCGCCAACTCCACCTTTGCACCCTTCTCCACGATGGCAAACTCTGCGCACAAAGCCTCGCCAAATGCCTTTACGTCGCTCTCGAATGCTGCCGCTTTGTCGCTCGGCACACCCACGACCACAAACGCCTCGCGCGGTATGGCGTTACGCAAATTTCCGCCATCGAAGTGCGCCAATCGTGCGCCGAACAATCGTGCTTCACGCTCGGCAATGCGGGCAGCCCACTTATTCGAGTTGGCGTGTCCCTTATCGATGTCGTCGCCCGAGTGTCCACCCAAAAGTCCGCTCACTGCCACCTTATAATATATATATGTGTCGGGTGCCGGTTCGGTTGCGAGAGGCAGATACGCCAAAGTGTCGACGCCACCTGCGCAACCTATAAACACCTCGCCCTCATCCTCCGAGTCGAGGTTTATAAGGTACTTTCCTCGTACCATTCCCTCTCCGAGGTTGAACGCTCCGGTCAAGCCGGTCTCCTCGTCTACGGTGAACAACGCCTCGATTGCAGGATGCTCCACGCTCTCGTCTACGAGCAACGCCAGAGCCGCAGCAATGCCTATGCCGTCGTCGGCACCGAGCGTTGTGCCGTCAGCCTTTACCCACTCGCCGTCGATGTAGGTTTGTATGGCGTCGTTGTCGAAGTCGAACTCCTTATCCGAGTTTTTCTCGCACACCATATCGGTATGCGCCTGCAACACTACGGTAGGCCTATCCTCGTAGCCTGCGGTTGCCGCCTTGCGAATCACGATATTGCCTATGGCGTCGCATTGGTATTCGAGGTTGTGGCTCTCGGCAAACTCCACGAGGAACTTGCCAATTTTCTCTTCACGCTTCGATGGTCGCGGTACTCGCGTTATATCATCGAAAATTTCCCAAACCAACTTTGGTTGTAAATCTCTAATTGTCATATCTTACGTCTATTTTAGTACTATCACTACTGCGGTTGCCGACACGCCTTTCTCCTCTCCTTCGAAGCCGAGATGTTCGGTCGTTGTCGCCTTAACGGATACCTGCTCTACGGCTATGCCCGCTGCTGTGGCTATTCGTTCGCGCATTTGGTCTATGTAGGGGCGCAACTTCGGGCGTTGCATCGCTATTGTCGAGTCGATATTGCCTATGCGGTAGCCTTTTTCGGCTACGAGTGCTACCACACGTTGTAACAACACGAGCGAGTCAATGCCTTTGAACTCCTCCGATGTGTCGGGGAAGTGTTTTCCTATATCGCCCAACGCCAATGCGCCGAGCAACGCATCGCAGATGGCGTGTACCAGCACATCGCCATCGGAGTGTGCAATACACCCTTTCGAGTGAGGAATATCGACACCGCCCAATACAAGACGCAACCCTTCGCCCAATGCGTGAACATCATAACCGTGTCCGACTCTAAAATCTGCCATAGTTTTATATCTTTGGTACAAAGATAATAAAAAACGGAAAACGGAAAACGGAAAACGGAAAACTTTTGTTTAGATAGTAGTTAGTAGTTAGTAGATAGTAGTTAGTAGTTTTATTTAATGCAAAATGCAAAATTCGGAATTACCCCAGCGCACCCCAGTACCCCCAGTAAGCACCGAAGGTGCCCCCCCAGTACCCCCAGAAAAGTTGCGCCGTGATAAGGGTAAGAGTTCGCAGTTTGTAGCGCACCCCAGAACCCCCGGTAAGCACCGAAGGTGCGCCCCCAGTAACCCCTAGAAAAAAA
>JAZQML010000007.1:0-4983 GCA_045543395.1 Alistipes sp.
CTCATCAGAACTCTGCCTACCTAAAAATCGCTTATGATGAGATTATTTTTGTGCGATGTTAGGCGACAAAAGCGCAGCATAGTATACCTATGTGAGCATTTTGGCGACCGACACACTCGTGCAAAAAGAACTCATCAGAACGATTTTTAGAATTTGTGGAAGGCTCTCACAAATATATCATCCGCCTTATATCCCGATTGGATAAATGGAGGCTCGGTGTTCATATGGGTGTAGAGCGAGTAGCGGGGATCTTTATCCTCGGTGGAGGAGTGATAGATCATAATGCCACTTACAGGCGTTCCACCGGCAATTTCGATATTAGAATTGAAGTTCTTGCGTAATCGACGATTTGAGATTGTACGCGAGCCACCGAGGTACATTGTGCCGGCACTCCAAATCTCGTTTATGGATGGCAGATACCAGCCCTCGCCCTTTGCTCGACACCACTCGAATGCAGGGAAATCGCTCCACGAAAGGTTGTTCTCGGCGATATACTTCTCGACTGCACGCATATTGGCAACGCCATCGTAACGGTCGGTTGCACCAATCTTTTTCAACTTTTTGCGATGGAGCGTACTCCACGCCAAACACGCCTCATCTAGCGACATAATCAATCCGTGACGACCTTCGTCGGTGAGCATTACAACAACACCCTTAATGCCATTTTCGTCATAGATGTCGCCAATGCCGTAGGTGCGTTCAGCCTCATTTATAACCTCTACGCCGACAATCTTCTTGCCCTCGGGGTTCGACACTGCACCGTGCCAGCGACGAGGAGTCTGCTCGCTCTGCTCCTTTTTTTCGGGGAGGGTTGCCTCGACAGCAACTCTTCCGTCGGGTGTAGGAACTGCGCCGTGCCACTTGGTAGGCTCTTTTGGAGTCGCCACCTTACGACCGAAGGTGTCGCGGTCGCCCATAGGGTACTCGATATACTCGATATCCGAGATTGGCAAAGTATAGATTGGAAGTTCGGTGCCTTGGCGCACAAACTCCACCTTTTTCTTTGAGATTTTAAGCACCTTAACGTGCATCTTCTCGCCATTGCGCTTGACCAAGATATCTTGTGCCGATACCGAAACCGACCACAACAATGCGACTATCAATATCAAAAAAGCCCTCATATTGTTCTCTTTATATAAATTGTAACGCAAATATAAGAAAAAATTGTATATTTGCGTGCATATTTACGGATGCTTTTAGTGGCTAACAGTAAAAAAGGTAAGTATTATGGGATTTTTTGACATATTCAAAAAGAAAAAGGCAGAAGAGGTTGCTACACCCGAAGAGGTGCATATTCAGCACGAGGATGAGCAGAAGGAGCAGTCGGAGTTGAACACCGGACTCGAAAAGACCAAAGAGGGTTTCTTCTCGAAGTTGCACCGTGCCGTTGCCGGTCGTTCGACCGTAGACGAGGAGGTGCTTGACGACTTGGAGGAGGCGTTGATAACCTCCGACGTGGGCGTGGAGACCACCGTAAAGATTATCCGCAAGATTGAGGAGCGTGTGGCTCGCGATAAGTATATCGATAGCGACGAACTCTACACAATGCTCTACGACGAGATTGCCCTGTTGATGGAGCAGGCGGAAGGCTCTGCCGAGAATTTCGGACTCGATGCAAAGGAGGGCGAGCCGTATGTGGTTATGGTTGTGGGCGTAAATGGTGCCGGCAAGACCACCACAATCGGTAAGTTGGCAGCACAACTCACTCGTGCCGGCAAGAAGGTATATATAGGCGCAGCGGACACCTTCCGTGCTGCGGCTATCGACCAACTCGGTGTGTGGGCAGAGCGTGCCGGAGCGACTATGATTCGTCAGGATATGGGCTCCGACCCCGCATCGGTAGCGTTCGATACACTGCGCTCGGCTGTGGCAAACAATGCCGACGTGGTGTTGATTGATACGGCAGGTCGTCTGCACAATAAGGTGGGACTGATGAACGAATTGACCAAGATTCGCAACGTTATGGCGAAGGTTATTCCAAACGCTCCGCACGAGGTGATGCTGGTGTTGGATGGCTCGACCGGACAGAATGCCTTTGAGCAGGCTCGCCAATTTACGCAAGCAACGCAGGTTACCTCGTTGGCAATCACCAAGTTGGATGGCACAGCCAAAGGCGGTGTGGTGATTGGCATCAGCGACACTTTCAAAGTGCCGGTGCGCTACATAGGCATTGGCGAGGGCATTGACCAACTCCGCATATTCGATCGTCATCAGTTTGTGAAGGCGTTGTTCGGCAAAAAATAGTATGCAATGAATATTGTAAATATCATAACGCTCGGTTGCGCCAAAAATCGTGTCGATTCGGAGCATATTGCTGCGCAGTTGGCAGAGGCGGGCTACGAAATTCGCTTCGATAGCGATAGGACCGATGCCAAAGTCGTGGTGGTGAATACCTGCGGTTTTATTGGCGATGCGAAGGAGGAGAGTATCGATACCATACTCAACTGCGTCAAGGCGAAGCGTGCAGGGTTGATAGAGCAACTATTCGTTATAGGTTGTCTCTCGGAGCGTTATGCCGAGGAGTTGCGCGAGGAGATTCCCGAGGTGGACGACTACTTCGGCGCACGCACATTCGACGGCGTGGTACGAGCCTTGACGGGCGACTATCGCAAGGAGGTCGAAACACAGCGCGAACTCTCCACGCCGAAGCACTACGCCTATCTGAAAATTGGCGAGGGGTGTAATTGGCGATGTGGCTACTGCGCCATTCCGCTCATTCGAGGCAAGCACCGCTCGGTGCCTATGGAGCAGGTGTTGGAGGAGGCACAAAATCTTGCAAATAAGGGGGTTAAGGAGTTGATGGTTGTGGCACAAGACACCACCTACTACGGTATGGACATCTACGGCAAACGTTGTTTGGCGGAGTTGCTCGAGAAGTTGTGCAGGGTGGAGGGTATCGAGTGGATACGACTGCACTACGCCTACCCTACCGACTTTCCGCAGGATGTTATTGAGGTTATGGCTCGTGAGCCGAAAATCTGTAAATATCTCGATATTCCGTTGCAACATCTCGCTGACAATCAGTTGGAGTTGATGCATCGTCGTCACACAAAGGCGGAGGCGTTGGCACTCATCGAGCGACTGCGCACCGCAATACCCGATATCGCCATTCGCACCACAATGTTGGTGGGCTACCCTAACGAGAGTGCCGAGGACTACGAGGAGTTGTGCGAGGAGGTTAAGCGACTTCGCTTCGACCGACTCGGTGTATTCCCATACTCGGAGGAGGAGGGGACATTCTCGGCTACGAAACTCTCGGACAACGTTCCGGAGCGTGTTAAGAACTATCGTGCCGAGCATTTGATGGCCATACAGGCGGATATTTCGCACTCGAAAAACGAGGAGCGTATAGGCAACGTTGAGCGAGTGATTATCGACGGCAAGTCGGGCGACTTCTACATTGGTCGTTCGCAGTACGACTCGCCCGAGGTGGATGAGGAACTTCTGATTTCGAGTCACAAACGTCTGATGAAGGGCCATTTCTATGATGTCCGCATCACCGACGCTGACGACTTCGATCTCTATGCAGAGATAGTATAGACTATGGCTGAATATCACCTTAAAGAGGTTACAACACCGCACGAAGCGAAGGAGTGGTTGCATCTCGACCGCAAAATCTACCGAGATGCAGAGGCGTGGGTATGCCCACTCGACAACGATATTGAGAGGGTTTTCGACCCCGAACGTAACCACCTTTTCGAGGGTGGCGAGGCTATTCGTTGGATAGCCTACGACGACAAGGGCGAGGCGGTAGGTCGCATCGCAGCGTTCTACAATCGCGAGCAGGCGAAAGTTACCGAGAATATGGGTTGTTGCGGCTTCTTCGAAGCGATTGATTCACAAGAGGTTGCCAATATGTTGTTCGACGCTGCGAGGGAGTGGCTTACGGAGCGAGGTTTGGAGGGTATGGATGGGCCTGTAAACTTCGGCTCGCGCGACTCGTGGTGGGGTTTGTTGGTCGAGGGTTTCGACTATCAACCGCTCTACGGCAACCCCTACCATCTACCATACTACAAGGCTCTGTTCGAGAACTACGGCTTTGAAAACTATTTCAATCAAAACTCTTATGTTTGGCGTGCCGAGGATGGTGTGTTGAGCGATATTGCGCTCGAAAAGGCGCATCGTGTATTGTCGAACCCTCGCTACCAAATTCGGGATATCCGCAACGCCAACCTCGTGGAGGCTGCCGAGCAGTTGCGCACCATCTACAACAAGGCGTGGTCGCTCTTTACGGGCGTTAAACCTATGAGCGAGGAGGAGGCGCAGTCGCTGATGCGCACGCTCCGACCTATCATCGACAGGGAACTTATCTACTTTGCCTACCACGACGACGAGCCGATAGGCTTCTTTGTTATGGTACCCGACCTGAATCGTGTAATTGGTAAATTCAACGGCAAATTCGGTTTGGTGGAGAAGTTGCGACTGATGTGGGAGTTGAAGGTGCGACGTTCGTGCGACAGAGTTTTTGGAATAATATTCGGTATCACACCCGAATTTCAGGGCAAAGGCATCGAGAGCGCGATTATGACCTATATTCTCGAAAACTACATCCGTACGGGACGCTCCCCATACAAGTCGTTCGAGTTTGCGTGGATAGGCGACTTCAACCCTGTGATGAATAGGATGATTGAGCGTTATGTCTGCGCTACAAAACACAAGATGCACACCACCTATCGTTTTCTTTTCGACCGCACTCGCGAGTTTCACCGCTGCCCACGACTGGGCATCCGCCGAGCGGAAAGGTAAAAAACTGCGTTTTTTTGTTTAGTTATTCAGAATAATTTTATACCTTTGCACTGATATTTCAGGCAAAAGAGACAAAATCCCTCCCCCGATTTTTCGGGGGGGGGGATTTTGGGGTTTATTATATTCACAATCAGCGAGTTACAACGATTGATTAAGGAAAAATATTAACAAAACATACTTTTAACTTTCAATTATTAACAACAAAAACCAAAAAAACAATGAAAAATTTGACAAAAC
>JAZQML010000008.1:0-120194 GCA_045543395.1 Alistipes sp.
TCGGTGGCGGTGCGGCAGAGTTGTCTGCGAGTTATGCGATAGTAGTTGTTGCTATGCAACTGCGATAACAGATTAAAAATCAATAGTTCAAATGAATTTGACTACCGATTTTTAATCCATTCTCGAAACTTTCAGTTTAACTCCTATCGCATATCTCTTCGGTCTGCTCAAACCTGCAGCGACCGTTCGAATCCAGCGAAGTGGAAACAAGAATAGGGAGGCAACCTCTTGCGATGTGCCGTTCTTGTAAGGGCCCCCGCGGCGAGCGGAACGGAAAGGCGTAAAGCGGAGCGAGCATAGGCGAGCGCAGTAGCCAATCCGTCAACTCCCACAGCCTACGGCTCTTGCGTGTGACATACACGCTGAAAGTAGATAATTCCCTAATTTTTAAGGTTGATTACTTTTTGTTAAATGCGTTCATCGTGCGGTCGAGACCAACCGAGATGTAGGAGAGGATAGCGTCGCTAAATACCTTCAATCGCTCATCCATCTTTTCGCGCTCCTCTTGGCTCCATTCGCCCAATACGTAGTCCACCTGATGACCACGCGAGAAGTCGCCGCCAATGCCGAAGCGCATACGTGCATAGTCCTCGCCACCAAGCAGTTCGGTGATGTTTTTCAGACCATTATGACCTCCTGCGCTTCCCTTTTTTCGCATACGCAACTCCCCGAATGGGAGTGCTATATCGTCCACCACCACAAGCAACTGCGCCTTATCAATCTTTAATTCTGTGAGCCAATAGCGCACCGCCTTACCCGAGAGATTCATATAGGTGGATGGTTTGAGGAGTGTTACGATATGTCCACGATGGCGGAACTCTGCCACCGAGCCGTAACGCCCCGAAATAAAAGAGGTGTTGGTCTCGGCAGCGAGCCGATCCAACACCTTGAAACCAATGTTGTGGCGAGTTTCGGCGTACTCTGCACCGATATTACCCAAACCAACAACCAAATATTTCATAACTTTCGATTACTGCTGGTTAGCACCCGCACGCGAAGCACGAGTTACACGAACAGCGCAAACAGCCTGTGTTGCTGGCGAGAGGAACTTCAAGCCCTCGAATTGGAGGTCGCCAACGAAGATTGTCTGACCAACCTTCAATGGGGTTACGTCAACAACCAACTCATCCGGAAGATTCTCCATCAAACCGCTAACAACCAACTTACGAGCCGAGAGAGCCAACTTACCGCCGACCTTCACACCCTCTGCGTTACCGGTGAGGCGAACAGGGAGAGCGATAGCAACCGGCTTGCCATCGATTACACGATAGAAATCAACGTGGAGAACCTGCTCACGAATTGGGTGGAACTGGGTCTCACGCATAACTGCCTTCTCGATCTTGCCATTGAAATCCAACTCTACGATAAACGAACTTGGAGTGTAGATCAACGAGCGGAGTTCCTTCTCATTAACAACGAAAGTTACGTTCTCGCCTGCACCATAGAGGTTGCACGGAACCATACCCTCGCGACGAGCAGCCTTGGCTGCCTTCTTACCGAACTCTGTACGAAGTTCAGCCTTCAAAGTTAAAGTCTTCATAATGTTTTGTTTTTTAATATGTTACCTTGGGCGGCACTCAATGCAAACCCGTAGTTTGCACCCCATAACCGCTTGCATTTCTCATAAAAAAGCCCGCAAATATAGTAAGAAAAACGGAAAACGAAAAATGAAAAGCGGAAAACTTTCAGTTTTTTCGATTATCCTCTCGGTTTTGGCTTTTCGATGCGGAGTTTCTGCCCCGGGCGGATAACGGTCGATTTCAGCCTGTTCCACTTCATCAACTCCTTGACCGAGCAGCGGTTACGCTTGGCTATCAAACCGAGGTTGTCGCCACTACGCACTGTGTATACATATCCAACCCCCTCGGCACGCCTCTTTTCGAGGTTTGCAGGGTTTATATACTCCTTCAAATAGAGCGAATCTTTGCTGTGTATATCCTTCTCGTTCTGCACAAACTCGCTGATGTAGCGTGTCGGCAGTCGCAATGAGTAACTCCTCTTTGTTGCAGGGATGATATCCAACTTGTACTGCGGGTTCAAATCGCGCAAAGTCTCGATAGGTATATTCAGCGTCGAAGCCACCTGCCCGAGGTGCATCACGCGGTCTATCATAATGGTGTCGGTAGCCACGCAGTCGGGCGTCTTTGCCGGCACAACATTGTGCGCTTGGTGGTAGGTGTAGGCGTATGCAGCAGCGATAAATTTCGGCACATAGCCACGAGTCTCGCGCGGTAGGAAGTCGTAGATATCCCAATAGGTTTTGCACTGCTCGCCGGCACGTGCAATAGCCCTGTTTACATTGCCAGGGCCACAGTTGTAGGCTGCAATGGCGAGCGACCAATCGCCATACACTTTGTAGAGGTGGCGTAGGAACTGACACGCTGCGCGGGTAGATTTCAGCACGTCGCATCGCTCATCCACCAACGAGTTTATCTCCAAGCCGAGGTTCTTGCCCGTAGCAGGCATAAACTGCCATAAACCCACCGCACCCATACGCGAGGTGGCACGAATCGAGAGGTTCGACTCGATGACGGGCAGGTAGCGCAACTCCATAGGTATGCCGGCAGCGAGCAACTGCTCCTCGATAATCGGGAAGTAGTATTTCGACATCGCCAACACTCGGCTCAATGGGCTCCAACGCCCCGAGAGGTATTGGTTGATAAAGTCGCGCACGATATAGTTGTATGGTAGATGTACGGGCGACACCATATCTTGCAGTCGTCGCTTGTAGAGCGAATCTACGGGCAGCGGTGTAGCCAACGAGTCGGCGGTGTTGTAGGTGTCGAAAAATCGCTTTTCGCTCTGCACTTGGTGGAGTGTAGCCCACGCCTCCACGAGAGAGTCAATCTCCTCGGGCGTATGCGCTATGGTAAGCGTGTCGATACGCGGCGATGGCTTCGGCACCACCTTTATAGTGTCGGTAACAACCACTCGCACCGTGTCGTAGATGGTTATATGCGTGGTCTGCACCTCGCTCTTTTTGCGCTTTGGTGCAGCCGATGCGGGCAAACACAATGCGACGAGAACGAGCAGAAAAAGAGTTCGTTTAACCATTGCAATGAGTTAGAATGTAAGACTTAAATTCATTCCTACGGTAGTGCCACCACCCGTATACGGCGACATTCGGTTGTAGGAGTAACCGATTGCCGGCGAAAGACTTACGCTCAAATCTTTCGATATGTCGTAGTCGCGCAGATGGGCATCGACGTGGGCATCGACAATCTGCAAAATGTAGAGTCCTGCCGTGAGAATTATACACAAATCTCGGTTACGGCGGTAACTGTTTCGTAGGTTTTTGAGGAACGAGGTGTTGTAGCGACCGCCAAACTCATCCAACGAGCCGTCGGGGTAGAGTTCGGGGTTGGCGTCGTAGTCCGCCTTCAATCGGTACGCCTTTTTGAAACGTTGATAGCCTCGGTTGTTCCAATCTATACAGTAGATGGTGGTGGCAAAACCTCCCACCACAATCGGTACACGCCAATAACTCTTGTTGTATATCTGTCCGGCACCCGGGCATACCATAGCCAACGTTGTTGCCTTGTTGATGTGCGACACCTCCGACGAGGAGTACTTCACTACGGCATCGCCGAGGAAGTAGATGTAGGATGCTATGGTCGAGACCATAAATACCTGCTTCATCGTGTTGTACTTTATCATCTCGCGTTGTAGGGCGTTCAGTTCAGGGGTTCGGAGCAGACTCTGGTCGGTTATGCGGTCGAACTCGGTTTTCAGTGGTTTGTACTTGCTGTTGCTCCACAAACATAGTCCGAGCGAGGCTCCAACAGTGGAGTAGAGTATAGGCAACTTCCAATACTGCTTGTTGTATATCTGTCCGAAACCCGGCAACACCACCGAGGTCATCGTAACCCTACGCAACGACATCGAGTCGCTGAAGAAAGGTGTCCTGTTCTCGCGTCTTTCGAGGCGTTTGCGTTGTCGCTCGGTGAGTGTAGTGTCCTTGGCGAGCGAGTCTACGGCAAGGCTATCTCGTTTGAGCGAATCCGGAATATCCGCAAAGAGTGTCCTACGGAGCGAGTCGGGTAGTTGTCGGCGGATGCCCTCGCCAATGGTTTTGAGCGAATCAGGCGACAACTTTTTCAGCGTATCGACCAACTTTGCCACACGCAACGAGTCGGCACGCCTAACCTCCAACGAGTCGGGTGTGTAGACCTGACCTTGGCGGATGATGGTGCGCTCGCCACGCCTTTGGCGTGCAAATGGGTTTATCTGCGCCGAGGCCGAGACGGACGTGCCGACAAATAGCACCGTAAGCAGGAGTAGAACACCCCCGCTTCGCACAAAGTTTGCTATTGGTCGCAACGCCTTCATCTGCTATTTCTGCTTCGAAAACTTCTTTATAAACTTCTCTATATCTGCGTCCGACGAGAAGTCGATGATAATCTTACCACCGCCATTCTTGCCACGCTTGATGGCAATATCCTGCGAGAAGAACTTTTCGAGGTACTCCACCAAACGGCCATACGACTCCGGATACTCCTCGTCGACTGTGGCAATGGTAGCCTTCTGCTTCTTCTCCGACGAGAGGCGTACCAACTCCTCGAGTTGTCGCACCGAGAGGTTGTTCTTCACGCAACGCTTCAATAACGAGAGTTGCTTCGCTTTATTGTCTATGGCAACGAGTGCTTTGGCGTGTCCCATCGAAATTATGCCGTTCTTTATGGCAAACTGTACCTCCTCGGGGAGATTCAACAGACGGAGGTAGTTAGCCACAGTCGAACGCTTCTTGCCAAGTCGTTCGGCAAGAGCCTCCTGTGTCAAACCGCACTCCTCGACCAATCGCTGCATACCGAGCGAAATTTCGATAGCGTTGAGGTCCTCGCGCTGGATGTTCTCGACCAGAGCCATTGCGTGGAGCGTGGTGTCGTCTACGTCGCGGATGTAGGCAGGAATGCTCTCCAATCCCGCCTTCTCCGATGCACGCCAACGACGCTCACCGCTTATGATTATATACTTTTCGCCCTCACGCTTTACGGTGATTGGCTGAATAAGTCCCAACTGACGAATAGAGTCTGCCAACTCCTCCAACGCCTCCTCGTCGAACTGCGTACGAGGCTGTGTTGGGTTAGGGATGATCTCCGAGATACGCACCTCGGTCATCTCCTCCATAGGCTTCGATTTAACCTCAATATTGCCGCCGAAAAGTGCATCCAATCCGCGACCTAATCCTTTTTGCTTCATTATTTTGAAATTTTCTTTTTACGATTCTTCTTCAAAAACTCCTTTGCCAAAAGCAGGTAGTTTGTCGCTCCGTTTGCCGAGGCATCGTAGAGCATAATAGGTTTGCCGTGCGATGGAGCCTCGCCCAAGCGTATGTTTCGCTGAATGATGGTGTCGTAGGCGAGAGGCCCAAAGTGTTCGCGCACTTCGTTGACCACCTGATTGTTCAGACGGTTGCGCATATACATCGTCAGCAGAAATCCCTCAATCTCGAGCGAAGGGTTGAGGCTGCTCTTAATTCGGTTTATGGTGTTGAGCAACTTGCTCAAACCCTCCAATGCGAGGTACTCGCACTGCACCGGAATAAGCACCGAGTCGGCGGCCGTAAGGATATTTACGGTGGTGAAGCCGAGCGATGGCGAGCAGTCGATAAAGATATAGTCGTAGTCGTTGCGTATGCTCTCGACGATATCCTTCACTACGTGGTGGCTGTTGTCCATCGAAGCCAAATCGGTATCGGCGGCTACGAGGTTGATGCTCGACGGCAACACCCAGAGGTTTTTGACATCCTCGCTGTGGAGTATCACCTCCTTGGCGGTACGTTCGCCTATGATACACTCGTAGATACCTTCGGTGTTGATGTCGAAGCCCAAACCCGATGTGGCATTTGCCTGCGGATCGGCATCGATGAGCAGCACCTTCTTGCCCAACAAAGCAATCGATGCCGAGAGGTTTATTGCGGTAGTGGTCTTACCCACGCCGCCTTTCTGGTTTGCCAACGCAACTACTTTTCCCATAAGTTCTCCCTTATTATTGCATAATAATCGGGCAAATTTAGTAATTTTAATTTGATTTCCCCAAAGAAAATTCCTCTTTTGCGTGAAAAATGCTTATATTCGCCCTGTGAAAATCTCTTTTTAGAGTATGAAAAGTGGTTCGAAAACGGTCAAATTTCCACTCGTGGGCGATGTTGTAATGATGTTGCTGCTATTTGTCGTGGCGCAACTGCTGATGGGTGTGGTGCTGAATCTTTTTGGTATCTCTGCGCCAACCATCTCTCCATTAGGAGAGGAGAGTGCAACGGATGTCGAGGCGTATATGAGCAGTCAGGAGGCTCTTGGTCGCTACAATGCGTGGATGTATCCGCTCGTTATGCTCTTTTCGATGGGGGTGATGTGGCTCTACATCCGTCTGCGTGGCGGCAAAGGGGTGCTTCGCATACGTCATTCGGTGGTGGGATTGAACCCCACTACTGTGCTGGTGGGCGTGGTGTGGCTCTTCTCGTCGCAGATTCTGCTCGAACCGCTCCTTGCACTACTGCCCGAGAAGGCTCCATCGGCACTCGGATTGGGTGGATGGGCGTGCTTTACGGCGGTGGTGTCGGCTCCGATTTTGGAGGAGTTGTTGTGCCGAGGTTTGATACTCGAAACGCTCCATAACCGCTGGGGCAGAGTGGTGTCCGTCTTTGGCTCGGCTCTCTTTTTTGGACTTATACACTTCGACATTTCGACAATGATTGTGGCGATGGTTGCTGGTGCTATTTTTGGTATGCTCTACCTCCGAGCCTCGTCAATCTTTACTACCATTATCATCCACTCCTTAAACAACGCAATAGCCTTCACGCTGATAAATTTCGAGAAGGATGGCACCTCGTTTAGCGAGGTTGTTGGCGGAGGCACCGCCTACTACATACTCTACGGCGTTGCTGCTGTGATATTTGTGGCGATTTCGGTGTGGGTATCTTTCAGAGTGTTCCGACCACGCGGAAGGGGTGCGAAGGCGGTGGAACAAACGGCAGAAAAATAGGGAAAACCAAATATGAAGAAACGAGTGTTTTTGACCGGCGCAACCGGTGTTATGGGTACCGCTACGTTGGCGGAGTTGATGGCTCGAAGCGATAAATTCGATGTTACGGTGCTGGCACGCGATAGCCGACACGGTCGCAGAAAGTTGGCGAAATATGGCGATAAAATAACCGTTATTTGGGGCGACTTGCTCAACTACGACGATGTTCTAAAAGGCGTATCGGGTGCTGACTATGTTCTGCACGTTGGTGGCTTGGTTTCGCCACGTGCCGACTACAAGCCAAAGAGCGTAGTGACGGTGAATGTTACGGCAGCCGAGAATATCGTAAAAGCCATTAAGGCTCAACCAAATAGCGATGCAATAAAGGTTGCCTACATAGGTAGCGTAGCGCAGACAGGCGACCGCCGTGAGCCGCTCCATTGGGGGCGTACGGGCGACCCTATTTTTCCGTCGATGTTCGACTATTACGCCATATCGAAATGTCGTGCAGAGCGCATTTTTGCAGAGTCGGGGTTGAAACATTGGGTTAGTCTGCGACAGTCGGGTATTCTCTATCCTGCAATCCTCAAAAATATGGATCCGATAATGTTCCACGTTCCTATTCGTGGCGTGTTGGAGTGGGCTACGGTCGAGGACTCGGGCCGCCTTATGGCGAAACTCTGTGAGGATGGTCTGCCCGAGGAGTTCTGGTGTAAATTCTACAACATAGGCAGTGGTGCGGAGTATCGCCTCACGAACTACGATTTCGAGCGATATCTCCTCAAATCTATCAACTGCCCCGAGCCGGAGAAAATTTTTGATGTTAAGTGGTTTGCCACACACAACTTTCACGGTCAATTCTACTTCGATTCCGATAAGTTGGAGGAGTATCTCCACTTCCGTGCAAATATCCCTGTCGGTGACTATTTCGAGCAGATGTCGAAGACGTTGCCGTGGTTTTTCTCGTTGGCAAAGATTGCTCCGGCGTGGTTGATAAAGCCATTTATGCGAATTATCGCAAACGATAAGATTTTCGGCACACTTGGTTGGTTCAAAAACAATAATGAGGAGCGCATACGTGCCTACTTCGGCTCGCGCGAGGAGCGTGAGGCGATACCTTCGTGGGAGCAGATGCGCGACATCCATCTTGCCGACGAGGCTGCTGCGGAGCGACTCTCGCACGGCTACGACGAGAATAAACCTCTTTCCGAGTTGGGTATCGAGGATATGCACGAGGCGGCAACATTCCGAGGCGGAAAGTGCCTCTCCGCAACGATGGCGAAGGGCGACCTCGCCACAAAATTGGAGTGGGAGTGCGCCTGCGGACACCGCTTCTCGGCATCGCCGACATTGGTGCTTCTGGGCGGTCATTGGTGTGAGGAGTGTATGCCTGCGCCTTGGCGTTTCGATGAGGAGGCAAAGCGCAACCCATTCTTTGCGCAGGTGTGGAACAAGATGCGCCCAAACGGCGACGGCAAAAACTACTCCTACGGCACAGCCACTCCGGAGGACTTCAAATAGGGAGTAGAGAGTAGAGAGTAGTTAGGAGTTGAGATTTTTTCTCAACTCTTAATTTTTAATTATCAATTATCAATTTTCAATTTTCAATTCTCAATTTCCCTCATTTCCATCTCCTTTTACAATAAAATTGTAATTCTCTCGTTATATTCCCGAAATTGTGTTATCTTTGCGGGTTGTATGCGTATATTTTTCAAAATATCGGTTGTGGCGTTGGTGCTTTCGGTGGCAGTGTCGTGCAACTCGTTGTTGGATTTTAGGGCCGACGACGAGGCTGTGGCGCGTGTCGGCACAACCCACTTCTATCGCTCCGAGTTGGCAAAGTTGATGCCCGACGGAGTGGTGGGAGAGGATAGTGTGAACTACTCCGAAGCGATAATTTCGAAGTGGGTGGTAGACCAACTCAAACAACAGGAGGCAAAGCGACTATTCTCGCAGTCGGAGGCGGATATCGACCGCTTGGTCGAGGAGTATCGTCGCTCGTTGCTGGTACATCGTCTCGACCGCTACTTCCTCGAACAAGAGCCGGAGGTGGAGATTACCGATAAGGATATTGCCGCATACTACAACTCTCACAAAGCCGATTTCCGCATCTCGCAACCTATGGTTAAGGGCGAGATTGTGGCTATGGGCGAGAAGTATCGCCGTCGTGAGCAGATGCTCAAATTGTTCGAGTCGTCGAAGGCGGAGGTGCGTGAGGACTTTGCCGAGTCGTGCCGTAAGGATAATCTGCTCTACCTTAAATTTGACGAGTGGGTATCCTTCTCCGACTTTTTGAGTAACCTTCCGCTGTTGCGCAATTCGCAGAACAACGAACTGCTCTCGCAGCGCAAAACACAGCGTATACATCACAACAAGACATACTACTATTACCGCATAACAAACGTGTTGAAGGCGGGCGATACGATGCCTCTCGGTATGGCAAAGGAGCATATATACCAGATTTTGGTGAGCAGTCATCGTGCCGATGTGATTCGCAAAAACGAGGAGCGAATTAAGTCGGGGGCATTTTCGTCGGGCCACGCCGAAATCTACACTACGAAGAAATAGAATCGAAAACCAAAGATATGAAAAAGATATTATCCCTACTTCTATGCGTTGCAGTCGTGGCTGTGTCGGTGGCGGCACAGAAGCGATTTGTGATGCTCGATAAGGTTGTTGCCGTAGTGGGTAACTCCTCGATAAGTTACTCCGACGTGCAGCAGGCGGCAAAGATGATTCTCGAGCAGCGTCGCTCCGAAGGCTATACCTCGGATCGCTCGGCACAGTCGGAGGCACTCGAAAATCTGATGTTGCAGAAACTGCTCTACAATCAGGCGTTGCTCGACTCCGTCGAGATTAACAATAGCGACGTGGCGCAGCGTGTGGAGCAACAGGTGCAGTCGATGATTGATAAGGAGGGCTCGATTACCGCATTGGAGCAGAAAACCCATATGGCGATATACCATATTCGCGACCTCTTCCGTCGTCAATTCGAGGAGCAGGTCTATGCGCAGACTATGCAGCAGACCATAGTCAGCAAGACCAAGATAGTTCCGGGCGAGGTGGAGCGTTTCTATGGCTCTATCCACAAGGATAGTCTGCCGATTATTGCCGAGCAGTACCAATACGCCCAAATTACCAAGTTTCCGAGGAATATGAAGGAGGCAAAGTTGCGTACGCGTGAGCGATTGATCGAGATGCGTGAGCGTATCGTTACGGGCAAGACACGCTTTGCAACGTTGGCGCGTATGTACTCGGTGGATGGCTCTGCCATTCAGGGTGGCGAGTTGGAGCCGGCACCATTGGCGGGCTTTGTGAAGTCGTTTGCCGATGCGTTGGCGGAGTTGAAGCCCGGTCAGGTGTCGGAGGTTGTCGAGTCGGAGTTTGGCTTCCACCTCATCCAACTTATCGACAAGAAGGGGCAACTCTACCACTGCCGCCATATACTTCTGCGCCCAACCTTTATGACCGAGGATGTGATTGCGCCGATGCGCGATTTGGATAGTTTGGTAAACCTTATCCGCAAGGATTCGCTCTCGTTCGAGGAGGCTGCACGCAAGCACTCCGACGATAAGCACTCGAAACAGAATGGTGGTGTGGTTACCAATCACGATTTGTTGGAGCGTTACTCGGCGTACGATGCCAAACTTACGGCTACGAAGTTCCTGAAAGAGGATTTCGGTGCTATGGGTGGCAAGAGCATCGACGACTACAACGCCATACGTCGCCTGCGCGAGGGCGAGATATCGGCACCTTTCCGCTCGAACGATATGATGGGTAACGAGTTGGTTAAGGTGGTTAAGTTGCTGAAGATTATCCCCGCTCACAACGCCTCGCTCGAGGAGGACTATCTGCGATTGGAGCAGATGGCTCTCGCACAGAAGCAGGCGAAGGAGTTTAGGGCGTGGCTGAACAAAAAGATAGCCTCGATGTACGTTTACATCGCACCCGAATTCCGCAACGAGGAGTTCGAGAATAAGAATTGGGTAAAATATAGCAAGTAAACAGTGAAGAGAAAGGTTGCCTCCATATTGGTTATGCTGGTTGCATTCGCAAGTATTGTATTTGCGGGTAGCAGCGGTATGCCTGTATTGTCGGGTGTCGGTTCGCACTCCGACGAGGCGCAACCTGCTTCGCAGAAAGATAAACAGAAGGACTACGTCTATTTGAAGTCCGACGAGGGCTGGCAGATGGAGCATAATGGTCGCAAGATAATGGTCGTAGTGGGCAACTTTGCCGCCTTCCATCACGAAACGGTGATTACGGCAGATAGTGCGGTTCGCTACACCGAGCGACATATAGAGTGCTTCGGCAACGTGCTGATAAATCGTGGTACGACCTACATCTACGGCGATCGTGCCGAGTACAACGGCGAAACGAACGAGGCAAAGGTATACTCCAAGATTGTAAAGGTGGTGGATGGCGATGCTACGCTCTACACCTACAACTTCACGTTCAACACCGAGAGCAATGTCGGAAACTACTCGGGTGGTGGAGTGTTGGTAAGCAAGGATAACATACTCGAGTCGGATAGGGGCTATGTGCTGACCGACACGCACGAGATTGTCTGCGTGGATAGGGTACAGATGCGAAACGACGACTACGATATGACGAGTGATTCGGTGGTATACAACACCGAGACCGACTATGCGCAGTTCTTCGACCGCACCAACATCTGGGATAAGAGCAAGGAGGGCGAGGAGGATGATTACCTCTATGCCGATCGTGGCTCGTTCGACAAGCGACAGCAACTCTACAAACTCACTCGCCGAGGTTATATCCTAACCAAAGATCAGGAGTTGTTGTGCGACTCGCTCGACTACTATCGTGATAGCAACTATGTGTTGTTGCGCCGCAATATTCAGATTGACGACCGCTCGCAAAAGGTACTCGTGTTTGGCGATTGGGGCGAGTATTGGAAGGAGCCGGGCAACGTCTTTGTGACTAAAAATCCATCACTCATAAGTTACGACACTTCGGAGAGCGATTCGGTGTTTATGCGCTCCGACTCTATCTATATCTACACTCGCTATCCTATTCGTGAGCAGATCGAGAAGGCCCGTAAGGACTCCATCGAGCAGGCTACAAAACTTGCAGCAAAGGACTCTTTGAATAGGGCGAAGGGCGAGAAGCCAAAGGATAAGGTTGTCAAGACGGAGAGACCGAATGTGAACGAAAAGAGTGCGACGACAAAGGAGATGCGTCGTGAGGAGATGATGCGTAATGTGGCGGAGCAGAAAAAACGTGCCGAGGAGTCGAAGTTATCGAAGCGCGATACGCTATCTGTTGCCGATACAGCAAAGGTCGTTGAGCCGAAGCCTATCGAAAAATCAAAGTCGCAGTTGCGTCGCGAGTTGATAGATTCGTTGGCGAGCGACACCACAAAGCAGGGTAAGCGATTGCGTGCAAAACTCCTGAAAGAGGAGAGCGACGAGGTCAATAAGGCTGTTAAGGCGGCTATGAAGGAGGCGCAACGCAAGAGAGATGCAGAGCGTAAGGTGGTGCTTGCCGAGCGTGAGGCACTGTTCAAGAAGTTGCTGGGCGAGGCTCGTGTGCGCGATGCCGAGCGCAAGCGCATCGAAAATGAGCGCGCCAAGCGTGAGAAGGATAGTTTGAAGGTTGTTAAGGATAGCCTCAAACGTGTGGCAAAACTCGCTCCGGACTCGTTGAAGGTGGATAGCGTGAAGGTTGACTCGGTTAAGTTGGAGAGTCCGAAACGCGATACGCTAAAAGTGGACACATTGAAAGTGGATAGCCTCAAACGTGATTCGTTGGTGCTGACTCCGAAGTTGGATACCATAAAAGTCGACAGCGTGAAGGTCGACAGCGTGAAGGTTGACAGCGTGAAGGTCGATACCCTCGCCAAGTTCGACACGATGACCGTAAAGCAGGTTAAAGCGTACTTCAAAGCGATATACGATAGGGAGAAGGCGGAGCAGGAGCGCATAGAGCAAGATTCGCTCAATGCCAAACTCGACCGCATAGGTTTGGCACGCCAAGCCAAGCGTACGGCGCAGTATCGCAAGTGGGCGATTCGCGATTCGATATATTTGGCAAAGGAGCAGGAGCGTGCCGATAAGGCTCTGCGACGAAGGTTGGCACGTCAGGAGAAGCGAGGTATCTTTGTGCAGATGGCTGACTCGGCAACGTTGGCGAAGGTGGACTCTACGCTCGTGGCTGAACTTGTGCCTCTCGATTCGCTTACACGCCGAATGCTCGACTCCATAATTGAGATACTCTATCCGAAACCGTTGCCATCGCCTACCGCTATGGCGAAGTCCGACACGCTAAATATAGACTCGTTGTATCGTGAAGTTCGTGCGTTCAGTCGTGTTAAGATGTTCCGCAGCGATGCTCAATCCATCTGCGACTCGCTCACGATGACCACCATCGACTCCATAATCAATATGTATAAGTCGCCGGTGTTGTGGAACGGTAGCAACCAGATTATTGCGGATGTTATGCACATCCACACCAGCAATAGCCAATTCACGAAGGCGGTGTTCGATGGTAAGCCGATGATGATTGCCGAGATTGATACGGCGCACTACAATCAGGTTGCGGGTAAGGAGATGATCGCTCTATTCCGTGATAATCAGATATACCGCAACGATGTGAATGGTAATGTGCAGACCATCTACTATATGCAGGAGGATAACTCGCCCGAGATAACCCTTATGGCGTATATCGAGGCAGGCGATATGACTTCGTATATCGAGAAGCAGCAGGTTGTCGGCATCACCTATCGTGGTAATCCGGTCTATACGTTCTATCCTATGGATAAGATACCCGAAACGCAACCTACCAAGTTGCAGGGCTTCAAGTGGGAGTCGTCGCGACGACCTACGCAGGATAGTATCTTTACCCGAGTGATTCGCCCATCGCAACGCGAGGAGAAACGTGCGTTGCGCAAGCCGTTGTTCCCTATAAATGCACTGCTCCAACAGCGCAAGAACGACTATATCCGTCGCAAAGAGTGGGTGGATCGCACCGATACCCTGACCTACGAAACTATCGAATGGCTCGAATCGATAAAATAGTGAGCCGTGAGCAGTTAGTAGTTAGTAGAGAGTAGATAGTAGATAGTAGATAGAAATTATTTACCTACCCTTAAATCATTTAACACCCCCTATATTATAATAAAGGTATAACTTAAAACTTTGCCGACAAGGCTTCTGTCTTCTGGCGGAGATACTCGACAAAGTCGGGCGAATCGACAACCTCAATATCCTCGGCAAGTCCCATAACAAAGCGACCTACACCGGCATAGTTGCAGACCAAGGTGTCGAGCAGCCAATGGTTGCTGTCAATCTGCGTAATATCTCGTTCGGATAGGGGGTACTCCTCCGTAAGAAGGTTGTGCGACATAACTCCAAGTCGCAACTGCACACGCATCTGCTCGAAACCCATATTGCGGAAAATGTCTACATATCCGCAGTGGTGCTCCGCCTCGTGTTGCCACTCCGTATCGAGCACCTCGACCTCGCCAATACGTGCCGTATTGAAAAGTTTGGTTTTGCTGTCGGAGGTGTCGTAGCACCAAATCTGCACATAGTTCGTCGTGAAGGCGATAGGCTCGACCACGCGGTCGCGCTTTGTCCCCGTATGCGAGGAGTAGTAGTCGTGCAACACCGCTTGGCGATGCTCCTCTATCGCCTCGATTATGCGGTTTACGTTCTCGGCATTCTTGCCCTTAACGATAGAGTTTGCCAACGAGGTGCAGTTGTAGATAGACGACAACTTGCGACGCAGATTCTGCTTCAGCATATTCGTGTCGTCCAAGCCTCCGATAAGTTGGTTTATGATGTGTGCCTCCTCGTCGGTGAAGTGGATAAGTTGCGAGATATCTTTGAAATAGCGGCTCTCCTTCCCCAGACGATAGACTCCGCCCTCCTCCTTATGCACCACAAAGCCCACCTCCTTGAAGGTGTCGATGTAGCGGTAGATCGAGCGATACGATGTGTCGAGTCGCTCCGCCAACTCCTCTACGGTGTAGCGGTTGCCACTCGTCATCATCTTCATCAGACGCAGTACACGCTCAATCTTGGGCTGATCCATCGCTAAATATCAACTTTTGCAGCAGCGGGCTGCTCGGTAGCCATCTTTTCAGCCTCTTTTTTCTGTTTGTACTGCTTGTATGTCAACTTCTTGCCCTGCAACGAAGGGATATACTTCGCCTTGCCGAGGTTGAAACCTACGCCCACGTATACGTTTGCCGAGGAGATCATCTTTGGAATAGGGATGCTCTTGTTGTCGGTGTTGTATACGGCAAAGCGGGTGTCGATAAAGTCGGCACCTACGAATAGGTTGAAGCCCGCAGGGTGGATGTTCAATGCCCAACCGAGTACGCCCGGTTGATTTCCGTTGAGGAAGGTGTGGCTGAACGATGTCGAGAGCCAATGCATAATGCGGAAGTTTACCGATGCGGTCAACTCGGTGCGAGTGAAGTTCTGGCAGAACTGCGTGTGCGAGAGCAGGCCAAAGGCTATCCAATTATTGAGGATGTTGTACTCCACACCCGCATTCAACGAGCAGGTAAGACGGGTTGTGTATCCGCCCTCCGGCTCCGCCATCTTTGCTTCGAAGCCGTATGCCATATCCGCCTCGCTTGTTTCGAGGTTGAAGCCTTTGTAGGTGAAGTTGGCATTGCCCACAGCGTTTATTGTCGAAGGTGCATTCCACTTTATAAAGCCTATGTCGTTGGCACCGACCGACACTTTGAGTTGGTCGTTCAGGAAGCGGAACTCGAAACCGAGGTCGAGTCCCAAGCCCCAACTCTTCACACCCTTCAATATCTGCATCATATCTTGTTGCAGGATGCCCTCAACCGAGAATGGGTCGCCAACGGCGTAGTTAGGGGCAAATGCAGGGCAGTTGCCGCGAATGTTACCCAGCAACTCCGCCTTAACCTCATCCTCGTGAACGTTGATATACATCTTGTCCATTCTCATCGACAAATCGGCAATACCCACCAATCCCTTAACGCGGAAGCCGAAGGTCATAAAATCTTTGATAGGTACGGCAAAACCGATATTTGCATCGAGATACTCGCGGTTCGAGAGGTGAGTGTCGCCCAAGTCGTAGTAGCCATTCGAGAGGTTCTTCAACACAGTGAACATATCCTTCGAGAGGGTGAGTTCGGTGTTGGAACGGAGGTTGAGGTTGAAAGACCAGAAAAATTTGTTGGTGTGCGCACCAAAACCGAGCAATGTGGTGTTGAGGTTTGCGCTAATCTTGCCCTTATCGCTCAACTTGCCGAGGAACTCCTCCGGCGAAACACTGCTGTGCATAAAGGTGTAGATGCCTCCATTGCGTTTGTAGAGGAGGTTGTTCACCGAGAAGTAGTTGTTGCCTAAATCCACGCCCAAGCCACCAACTGCGGGAATTTTGATGTAGCCGCGAGTTGGTGCCAATGCGGCGTTCATATCGGTGCGGAAGTAGGAACCCTCCATAAAGTATGCGGTACGCATCTGTGCCGAGGCGGTAGCCATACCACACACCGTAGCAACAATCAGAAATATCTTATTAAAACGCTTCATAACTTACTCTTCCTCACCTGTTAAATTTAAGAAATCAAACAAATCGATGGTCAATCCGTTGCGAACACGCAACTTCAACTTACCCTCAATGAACTGCTCTTTCGAGAGTGTTGCCGACTCGGCACCTGTGTCGTAGAGCGACAATTTTAGGCGTACGCCATCGGCGTTGCGCAACCCCTCGAAGCCCTCTGCACCGAGATCGAAGTTGAGATCAATCTGCGAAACTTTCTTCTCGCCATCACTCTCTTTGTTGTAACCTTTAAGCACACACTCGTTGAGGTTGAGGCGTGCGGAGATGCCATCGGTTGTGCCTTCGGCATTTATCAACCACGCCGACACTACGATGTTGAGCGGAATTGTAGTTCCGAACTCTGCCACCAAACCCACATCCTCAACCTTAATACCCGAGGCGTTGTCGGCGAGAGTTACAAAGGTCTCGCTCATACCGCTGACGCTGGTTTCGTAGCCGAGGTCTATATCGTCGGTAAACTCGAATGGTACAATCACCTCGTATTGGTACTCGATGTCGTAACCCTCGGTCGCTTTTTTCAGGTCGATTGTAATCTCCTCGTCTTTATTCGACGATACCTCCATATCTACCATAATCTTGTGTGGCAAATCTTTCAGCAGTTGCGAGAGGTTCTCCACAGCAACAAATGTTACATCCTGTCCCTCGAACTTATGCGCGTTGTGAGGGGTTGAAAGAACGATTGTGGTACCACCACTGCCCGCAATGGAGATTGTCGGCACTTCGATAGTCGTAATAATATTGTCGTTTTTGTCAATCGTCTTAACCACCACATTTGCATTCAAACCTACGCCCGTAGGGTTATCTTTGAGGCGAAGTGTGAGGATAGGGTTGATGTTGAGCGCACCAATGTTAAGACCTTCGAGGTCGCCGAGTCCCAACTCCACAAACATACTATCCGGATTAACCGACAGACCTACATTGCCGGTAAACGAGCGAATCTCGATGTCGTCAACCGTAAAGTCGATATTGACCTTTGCATCGCTGGTTGCCGAGAGGTCTACGTTCTCGCCACTCTTAATCTTCACGCTACCCGTAATAGGGAACGACTGGTTGATTGCAATCTTGCCATCAACAATATCAGGGAGGTTGTGCAGTGCATCGAACTCCAACGTCTTAACCATTGGTGCCGCCTTTGGCTGCCACGACTCCTTGATTGCGAGTATGTAGTCGCCACTATCGTTCTGCTTGATAATGCCCTCGTCGAGCATCTTTTGTGTAGGGTGGAGCAACTTACCAAGGTTCACGGCTACGTCGATGTCGAGTTCATTCACAGGGAATGTGTTGCCTACGTCCAACTTGAAGTTCATCGAAACGGGGTCGTTGCTATTCGCCTTGCCAATCTCGATACGTTCGATGTCGGCAATCATTTCAGGAATTGATACGGTCTGCGCGATGTATGGGATGTTATCATCCAGGTTGAAGTCGAACGACTTATCCTCGCTCCACGTTACCACCGAATTTGCGGTGTCGAGTTCCAACTTCGACTCGGCAATACCCATCGTTATCTGCCAATCTTTTGGAGGTGCGATAGTGGATACGAGTACGGCGTGGCCATCGAGGCTCTCCATATGTAGGGAGGCGGTAATCTTTTCGTTGATAATCAACTGACCATCCTCCTGTTTCAGACCTGTGGAGTTTTCGCAATCGAGATACTCGAGCGAGAGTGTGATGCCCTCCGATAACTCGGTTGTCGAAGCCAACAATGCGTTGTTCGCTTTGTCGAGCAGTGGATGCTCACGGAAGTGCATACACATAGGCAAATCAATCTCAATCTTTGGCGAGATGTTGTCGCCCGTTACGTTGTCTTTCACTACGCACCACTCCAAACCCTTAACCGATACGACGAGGTCGCTGTTTTGTGTGAAGGCTATCTTTTTGATATCTACACCGCTTGGGATGCCGTTGAATGAGTGTGTCAGGTTATACTCTTGCTTCGGCAACTCGAAGTGTTTGATGCGCACCTCCACATCCTTATACTCCGGAGTGGATTGCAACGAGAGTTGAGGCTTCGAGTTGGTGTTGAAGTTACCCTTACCGAGTGTTGCCGAGATTTCGTACGAGTATTTGATGTGGTCGTCGATATCCAGCAAACCATTTACGAAGGTGTGGTCGCTGTAATCAATCTTATGCAGATAGACGAGTATATCTATCTCGCTCTGCTTTGGTGCGAGGGTAATCTCCTTCGATATGATGTTGTGGGTGGCAACAGGCAGGTCTATGCCATTCTCGTCACGCAGGTAGTAACCCTCCGGGAAGTTGATGTTGAGTTTGAGCGTACCGCCACTAACCACGTCGCTCAAACCTTTGAGGTCTATTTTGAGGTCGAATGGTGCGCCATAAGGGTGATCTTTGCAGCCGAACTCCACCCAATCAACCTTTTCCAACTGCTCCAAAATCTGCAATTTCGCTTGGAATACAACTTCGTCTTCGCCCTTTGTGGTTATGGTGTTGAGTTGCGACGCTTCGAGTATCGAAAGTGTTAAATCGTCGATTGTTCCCTGTCCCGAAATTTCGTTAGGCAACGAGAAATCTACCTCCTGCTTGAAGTTGATAGGATTGATGATTATCACATCGCCAATGGAGACAGGGTAGTCGATAGGAAATGGCTTCTCGATGGCTCTGAACAATATCGAGGAAGGGAGCGAGCCAAACGAGAAATCTATCGGCTCTAACGTCGGTGCCAGATTTGTAATGTTGGGAATCGAGAAGCCCTCAATCGATACCTTCTCGTATTTTGTAGGATCGTCGCCAAACGACGAAAATTTGATTTGGTAGGCTCCGTTCTCGTCGGTGGAGATACCTTCGCTCTCTGCCAAAAGTTTGTCGAGCGTAATCTTATCCACGTTGCCCAGCGGGAGCAACAACTCCTCGCCGCCTACGGTGATTTCGCCCGAGGTGTCGGCGATGTCGAATTCGCGGTCGATACACCCTACGAATGCGAGGGCAATGCACACGAATAGTGTAGAAAATACTCTTTTCATATTGATATGCGATAAAATTTTGATTATTCGGGTTATGCTATGATACAAAGTTAAGTTTAATTTTCCGAAATGCATACAATTTTCATAAAAATTTGTATCTTTGGTGTGCAATATGGCTGAAAATGATAAAATATCCCTGAAAGAGCAGGTCGCACTGCTGCCAATGTCGGCAGGTTGCTATCTCTTCGAGAATAGCAAAGGGGAGGTTATATACGTAGGCAAAGCGAAACATCTGCGCAACCGAGTACGCTCCTACTTTGTGGAGAGTCGTGACCACTCGGCAAAGGTGCGGGTTATGGTGCGACAGATAGCCTCGATGCGCCATATTGTGGTCGATAGCGAAACCGATGCGTTGCTGCTCGAAAACTCGCTTATCAAAACCCTGCAACCACGCTACAACATCCTGCTCAAAGACGATAAATCGTATCCTTGGATAGCGGTTACGGCGGAGGAGTTTCCTCGCATCCTCTCAACCCGCCAAATTGTGCGCGACGGCTCGCAATACTATGGCCCATACGGCTCAATATCTGCCCAAAGGGCAGTTCTCGATTTTATTCGCGAGGCGTTGCCACTGCGCAGTTGCCGCCAGAGGATGAGCGAGGAGAGCATCGCAAAGTCTAAACATAGTGCCTGCTTGCAGTTCCATCTCGGCAACTGCAAAGCCCCCTGCATCGGGCGTTGTAGCAGAGAGGAGTATCGTGGCTATATTGAGATTGCCACCTCGGTGTTGAAGGGCGATTTGCGCCCTGTTCGCACCTACCTCGAAGGGGAGATGAAGCGTGCTGCCGAGGAGTTGCGCTTCGAGGTTGCTGCACGCTATAAGGCACGTTTGGAGGCGTTGGAACGCTACGCCTCACGCTCGGTCATTGTGAGCGCAAAGATGGGCGATACGGACATATTCTCGTTGTTGGTGGATGACGACGAGGCGTACTGCAACTTTCTGCGGGTGCGAAATGGCTCGATTACTGCCGTTCATACCGCCACGATTTCGGTGGGTGTGGAGAGTAGTGAGCAGGATATTATGACACTTGGTATTCAGCATATTAAGGAGAATATTGCGGGCGAGTTGGCACGCGAAGTCTTGGTGTCGGTGATGCCGCACGAGGAGTTGTTCGAGGGTACTAAATTTACAGTGCCGAAACGAGGTGAGAAGCACGACTTGCTCGATTTCTCGTTGCGCTCGGCAAAGACCACTCGTGCCGAGCGGTTGAAGAATCTCGAAATTCACAACCCTGCCCGCCACACCGACCGCCTTATGGAGGCTATGCGACGAGAGTTGCGACTCGAGAAAGAGCCTCGCCATATTGAGTGTTTCGATAACTCCAACTTGCAGGGTACTAATCCCGTAGCGTCGTGCGTGGTTTTTCGTGATGGTAAGCCATCACGCAATGAGTATCGCCACTTCAATATTAAGAGTGTGGTCGGAGCCGACGACTTTGCTTCGATGCGCGAGATACTCACTCGCCGCTACTCCCGAGTGTTGAACGAGGGGGCAGAGTTGCCCGATTTGATAGTTGTGGATGGAGGTAAAGGACAGTTGTCGAGTGCCTATGCCGTGTTGCAGGAGTTGAATATTGCCGATAAGGTGCCGATTGTGGGCTTGGCGAAACGTTTGGAGGAGGTGTTCTATCCGAACGACTCTATGCCGTACTATTTGAGCCGTACGGGCGAGCCGTTGAAGGTTATCTGCCATATTCGTGACGAGGCGCACCGCTTCGGAATTACCCACCACCGCAACCGCCGTAGCAAGAACTTTATCAAGAGCGGTTTGGAGGGCATCGAGGGCGTTGGCGAAAAGAGTATTACTGCGCTTTTGCGCCACTTCCGTACGGTAGCGAAACTCCGTACCGCCTCGTTGGATGATATAGCCGAAATTGTGGGCAAAGCCCGAGCCGAGAAGGTGGTAGCCTTCCTGCAAGCAGAAACAGATAAATAAAATGAGATAGGAGATGGATAGCGTAAAATTTTGTGCCGAGGAGCGTGCGTTGCGTGCCAAGGAGTTTTTCAATAAGGGGTATAATTGCGCACAGTCGGTTGCGCTCGCCTATGCCGATATTACAACCCTCGACGAGGAGATGGTGGCAAAAATTACAGCCTCGTTTGGCGGTGGTATGGGCCGTCTGCGTGAGGTGTGTGGTGCGGTGAGCGGAATGGCCTTTGTGGCGAGTTTTGTGTCGCCCTGCCCTACGGCTGACAGTGCCGAGGCGAAGAGGGCGAATTATGCTCTGGTTCAGCAGTTTGCCGAGAAGTTTAGAGAGAAAAACGGAGCGATAGTTTGTCGTACGTTGCTCGGTCTCGACAGACCGAAGGATGAGCCTACTCCATCGCCTCGCACTGCCGAGTACTACAAAAAACGCCCTTGCGCCGAGTATGTCTACGATGCTGCTCTGATTGTTGGCGAACACCTCGCAAACGGGAAACTATAAACTCTATAAAATATACGATTATGACAAAGATTATCACTATTGCGGCGCAGAATGCGCCAAAGGCGGTAGGCCCTTATTCGCAGGCTCGCAAGGCGGTCGAGGCGGAGGCAACGCTCTATGTTTCGGGACAACTCCCAATCAACCCTGCAACGGCCACTATGCCTGCAACCATCGAGGAGCAGACTCGTCAGGCGCTCGACAACCTCGGTGCAATTCTCCACGAGGCCGGAATGGACTATTCGGATATCGTTAAGACCACCGTTCTGCTCGACGATATTAAAGATTTTGCAGCGATGAATGCGGTCTATGCCGAGTACTTCGAGGGCGAGAAGCCGGCCCGAATGTGTTACGAAGTGGCAGCCTTGCCGATGGGTGCAAAGGTGGAGATTGATGCCGTAGCAGTAAAGTAAATAGAGGGGCAAAAATTTTTGCCCCTCTATTTACTTTGGCCATTAGCCATTAGCCATTGGCTTTCTCTCGTCTAATTCTTGAAGGTTAATTCCTCGCCCGAGCAATCGATAACGATAGGTTGCGACTTGTCGATTCTGCCGGCCAAGATGCGCTTCGACAGTTCGTTGATAACCTCTCGCTGAATCACTCGCTTCACAGGGCGTGCGCCGTATGCGGCATCGTAGCCAACGTGCGCTATCCACTCCCTCGCTTTGTCGGTTACTCGCAACTCTATACCGCTCTGCTTCAACATCTTGTATACGATGCCCAACTGGATATCCACAATTTGCAGAATATCCTTCTCGCTCAACGGCTCGAACATCACAATCTCGTCGATACGATTCAGGAACTCGGGCTTTAAGTGTTGCTTCAACTGCTCAACAACCTCGTTGCGAGTAAGTTCAACAATATCCTCCGACACCTCGCCATCTTTGCCCATAGCGTTCAGGAAACGCTCCTGAATGGTGAATGCTCCCATATTCGAGGTCATAATGATTATCGTATTGCGGAAATCGACCGTGCGCCCCTTATTGTCGGTCAAACGACCATCGTCCAACACCTGCAACAAAATGTTGAATACGTCGGGGTGAGCCTTCTCGATCTCGTCGAGCAGAACAACCGAATATGGCTTACGTCGCACCGCCTCGGTGAGTTGTCCGCCCTCGTCGTAACCCACATATCCCGGAGGCGCACCAACCAAACGCGATACGGCGTGTCGCTCCTGATACTCGCTCATATCTATACGTGTCATCATATTCTCGTCGTTGAACAGAAACTCTGCCAACGCTCGTGCCAACTCGGTCTTTCCTACACCCGTAGAGCCGAGGAATATGAACGAGCCGATAGGCTTGCGGGCATCCGAAAGTCCGGCTCTCGCTCGGCGCACGGCATCCGAAACTACGCTTATTGCCTGCTCCTGACCAACCACTCGGGCGTGGAGTGCAGCCTCCATATTGAGCAACTTCTCACGCTCGGATGCGAGCATCCTCGCCACAGGTATTCCGGTCCAACGCGATACCACTTCGGCGATATCCTCGGCATCGACCTCCTCCTTAATCATCGAACCACCCGAAGTGCTTGCCTTCAACTCCTCGTTGAGCGTGGCAATGCGCTTCTCTGCCTCAACGATTGAGCCGTAGCGAATCTCCGCTACACGGCCGTAGTTGCCTACACGCTCCTCCTGTTGCGCCTCGATTTTCAACTTCTCGATGCGCTCCTTTTCCTGCTGAATTTTGCGGATGAGGTCGCGCTCGCTCTCCCATTGACGACGCATTGACGACGAGGTTGCTTTCAACTCCTCTATCTCCTTATCGAGGGTGGCAATACGCTTCTTGTCGCCCTCACGACGTATCGCCTCTCGCTCGATTTCGAGTTGGCGGATACGACGATCCAACGAGTCCAACTCCTCGGGTACGGAGTTCATCTCCAAACGCAGACGTGATGCCGCCTCATCGACCAAGTCAATCGCCTTGTCGGGCAGAAAGCGTGAGGTTATGTATCGGTGCGACAACTCCACGGCCGAAACTATCGCCTCATCCTTGATACGCACTTTGTGGTGGTTTTCGTATCGCTCCTTCAAACCTCGCAAGATGGATATCGAGTCCTCGGGCGTAGGTTCGTCTACCATAACCTTCTGGAAGCGTCGTTCGAGGGCTTTGTCCTGCTCAAAATACTTCTGGTACTCGTCGAGTGTGGTGGCTCCAATGGTGCGGAGTTCGCCACGAGCAAGTGCAGGTTTGAGGATGTTTGCTGCATCCATCGCTCCGGTTGTTTTTCCCGCTCCCACGAGGGTGTGAATCTCGTCGATGAAGAGTAACACTTCGCCCGAACTCTCCACCACTTCGTTGATTACGGCTTTGAGTCGCTCCTCAAATTCGCCCTGATACTTTGCGCCGGCAATCAGCGCACCCATATCGAGCGAGAATATGCGTTTCGAGCGGAGGTTTTCGGGTACATCGCCATCTACAATACGATGGGCAATACCCTCCACAATGGCGGTTTTACCAACTCCCGCCTCGCCTACGAGTACGGGGTTGTTCTTGGTACGTCGCGAGAGAATCTGCAACACTCGTCGAATCTCCTCGTCGCGTCCGATTACAGGGTCCAACTTACCCTTGTTTGCCTGTTCGTTGAGGTCTATGGCATACCGCGATAGAGCCTCGTAGTTTTGATTATTCATAGTTTTTTTATTTTAGTTTTTTGTTTTCAGTTTTCCGAACTCCTACCCTTGTCACGGCGCAGTGATTCTGGGGGTACTAGGGGTACTAGGGGTTCTAGGGTGCGCTTTGGCTCTCCACTCTCCACTTTCCACTCAAAAGTTTTCCGCTTTCCGCTTTCCGTTTTCCGTTTCCAACAAATCTTTTGCCAACCGATTTTGGGTGTCGTTTTGGCGGTTTGTAGTGACAAGAGTGGCAAAAATTGTGACATATAGGCGACAATTTGTCGGAAAAGTGTAACTTTGCAATATGAAAAGTTGCAAAATCACATCTTTCGACGATGCTGCGTTGCTCGCTACATTCGCCTCTCTCCGCTTTCCGCTGATAGTGTTGGTGGTGCTTTGTCACTCGTTTATGGAGGAGGTAATGGGCAATGCAGAGGTCGCCTGCTTTGCCAACACGACGTTTGTCCTGTCGAGAATTATTGCCAATGTGGCAGTACCCAATTTTCTGCTTATCTCGGGCTATCTGTTTTTCCGTAATACGGAGTCGTTTACGCTGCGGTTGTATGGCGAAAAGTTGCAACGTCGAGTGCGCTCGATACTCGTTCCCTACCTCTTTTGGAATGGTGTGGTTATTTTGCTCTTTTTCGTCGGGCAGAGTGTTGTCCCCGGCCTATTCTCGGGCAATAACGCAAGGGTGTGCGACTACACCCCGATAGAGTGGGTTAGGGCGTTTTGGCGTGTGGAGGGTACGATGAGTCCGATAAACGCTCCGTTGTGGTATATGCGCAATCTTATGGTTGCTGTTCTGCTCTCGCCGCTGCTATATGTGTTGCTGAAAAATAGGGCAGTCGGGGCGGTGTTTATCGCTGCGATGCTTGCGCTGTGGCTCTTTGTCCCTTCGATTGAGAGGGAGGTGGTGTGGCTGCAACCGAAGTTCTACTTCTTCTTCTCGCTCGGCGGTTGGTTTGCTCTGCATAAGGTGCCATTTCCTCGTTTTCGACCTATGGCAGTGGCGATAGGTGTTGCGCTCTTTGTGCTTGCCATTGCAGGGGTGTTTTTCTATCGTGGCAGAGTGGCTTTTGTTGCGTACGAGTTGTCGTTGCTCGTGGGCGCATTGTTGCTAATCTATTGTGCTTATCATATCGTCGCTACAAAGCATTGGAGCGTGCCTTCGTGGCTGAATCAGAGTTACTTCTTTATCTTTGTCTATCACTTTATTCCGTTGGCGCTGTTGCAGAGGTTGGCACTGCGATTTCTCAAACCCGCAACCAACGTGGAGTACTTCGTCGTCTACTTTGCAAGTTTTGCAGCGATAGTGCTTTTGGGTGTGGGATTGTTCCACCTTTTGAAGCGACTTTTCCCTAAATTTACGGCGTTCATACTCGGCAGCAGAGCGTAATGAGAGAAAAAAGTGGACATTTTGCCGGAAAAATGGCAAATGTTCTACAAAGTTTATTAACTTTGTGCCGATTATGGAGAAGTTTATTGTATCTGCACGAAAGTATCGTCCTGCCACCTTTGCAAGTGTGGTTGGGCAGAATCATATCACCTCGACATTGAAGAATGCCATCGAGCGTGGTCAGTTGGCACACGCCTACCTTTTCTGCGGACCTCGTGGAGTGGGTAAGACAACCTGTGCGCGAATCTTTGCGAAGGCAATCAACTGCCAGCATCCCGTAGGTGCAGAGGCGTGCGATGAGTGCGATTCGTGTCGTTCGTTCAACGAAAATCGTTCGCTCAATATTCACGAGTTGGATGCTGCGTCGAACAACTCCGTCGAGGATATCCGCAACCTTATCGAGCAGGTGCGAGTTCTCCCACAGATTGGTAAATACTCGGTGTTCATCATCGATGAGGTTCATATGCTCTCGTCGGCGGCGTTCAATGCCTTCCTCAAAACGTTGGAGGAGCCACCGCAGCACGCAATATTTATCCTCGCCACAACCGAGAAACATAAGATTATCCCTACGATACTTTCGCGTTGCCAGATTTACGACTTCAATCGTATCCGCGTGGAGGATGCAGTGGGCTATCTGCGATATATCGCCCAAAACGAGGGTGTCGAGGCCGACGACGAGTCGCTCAACCTCATTGCTCAAAAGGCGGATGGCGGTATGCGCGATGCGTTGTCGATGTTCGATAAGGCGGTCTCCTTCTGCGGCACAAAGTTGGAGTATCAAGCAGTAGCGGCAACGTTGAATGTCCTCGACTACGAAACCTACTTCCGCTTCACCGATTTGTTGCTTCGTGGCGACTATGTGAATGCGCTGTTGGAGTACGATGCAGTCTTGTCGAAGGGTTTTTCGGGGCAGATATTTATGGCGGGTTTGAATCAGCATTTCCGTGATTTGTTGGTTGCAAAGGGCCCGGCAGTAAAGTTGATCGAGTATACGGGAACGCTGCTCGAGAAGTATCGCCAGCAGGCGGCAATATGCGAGCCGGCATTCCTCTTCGGAGCCATTTCGCTCCTGACCGAGGCGGACTCGAAGTTGCGCACCTCGTCGTCGCAGCGACTGCTTGTCGAACTGACGTTGATGAAGATATCGACGCTCGGTCAAAAAAAAAACAATGAACTGATCGCTCCCATCGAGGGTAACTATCCGTTGCCCGATTTGGATGCGCCAAAGCCACAAGTTGCGCCAACTCCGCAACCCACTGTGACACAGCCCGTAACAACATCGGTGCCAACCCCACAACCGGCGGCAGCACCAAAGGTAGAACAACCTACGGCAACACCGGTGCCAACTCCTCAACCAATATCGGCTCCGGTGTCGTCCGTTGAGGTTAAACCCGAGGAGAAGCCAATGAAAGAGGCATCCACAGAGCAGCCATCCGTAGAGGAAAAGGCTCCCGAGCAACCAAAGGAGAAGACCGAGGTTGTAGGCTCGCTGACGGCTATGTTGAAGGAGGTGTCGGCATCTGGCGATGGCGAGGTCAAGAAGGCCCGCATTGTGATAGATCCCGATAGCGAAAGCAAGATGATGCAGGCAAAGGACCAGATCGTATGGCGTATGTGTTCGGAGCGACCACGTTACGTCTCGGCATTTGAGTCGATAGAGTTCGAGGGCAATATGGTTAAGTTGGCAGTGCCGTCGGAGGCTCTGCGCGAGGAGTTGATAGGCGAACGAAGCGACATATTGCGAACTATAGCCAATATTGCGGGCGTGAATGGCTCGCTCGATATGTATATCGAAATTAAGGAGATGCACTTCAAGTTGAAGCCGATAAAGTTGGAGGATAGAGTGGCGCATATGCGCAATGCGATTTCGGAGTTCGACTATATGCAGAAGAAGTTGGATATGGATGTTGAATAGATTATAAACAAACGAAATAGAAAAATGGGAAGAAAGAATTTTGTTGAGGAGTTGCAGTGGCGTGGTATGATTCACACGATTATGCCCGGAGCAGAGGAGCAACTCGCAAAGGAGATGACAACCGCATACCTTGGTATCGACCCTACGGCAGACTCGTTGCACATTGGTCACTTGGTGGGCGTAATGATATTGAAGCATTTGCAGATGTGTGGTCACCGCCCAATCGCTTTGGTTGGAGGTGCTACGGGTATGATTGGCGACCCTTCGGGCAAGTCGCAGGAGCGTAACCTTCTGAACGAGGAGGCTCTGCGCCACAATCAGGAGGCGATAAAGGCGCAGTTGGCTCGCCTTATCGACTTCGACTCGGATGCCGAGAATGCTGCCGTTATGGTGAACAACTACGACTGGATGAAGGAGTTTTCGTTCCTCGATTTCGCTCGCGAGATTGGCAAGTGCATCACCGTAAACTATATGATGGCGAAGGATTCGGTCAAAAAGCGTTTCAATGGCGAGGGCGATGGTATGTCGTTTACCGAGTTTACCTATCAGTTGTTGCAGGGTTACGACTTCTTGCACCTCTACCAGACTATGAACTGTAAGTTGCAGTTGGGTGGTGCGGATCAGTGGGGTAACATCACCACAGGTACCGAACTTATCCGTCGTAAACTCGGCTCGGAGGCGGAGGCGTTTGCCATCACCTGCCCACTTATCACCAAGGCCGATGGTACGAAGTTTGGTAAGACCGAGAGTGGAAACGTATGGCTCGATGCTCGCTACACCTCGCCATATAAGTTCTACCAATTCTGGTTGAATGTGAGCGACGACGATGCAAAGCGTTACATTAAGATTTTCACTCTGCTCGACCGTGAGACTATCGAGGCGTTGATTGCCCAGCACGATGAGGCTCCGCACTTACGCCTTTTGCAGAAGCGTTTGGCAGAGGAGGTTACCACAATGATTCACTCGCGCGAGGAGTACGAGAAGGCTGTTGAGGCTTCGCAGATTCTCTTTGGTCAGTCCACCTCGGAGGCGTTGCATCGCCTCGACGAGCAGACGCTGTTGCAGGTGTTCGACGGAGTGCCGCAGTTCAAGGTGTCGAGGGAGGAGTTGGGTTGCTCATTCATCGACCTCTGCGCCGAGAAGAGCAATATATTCCCTTCGAAGGGCGAGTGCCGCAAGATGATTCAGGGTGGTGGCGTATCGCTCAACAAGGAGAAGGTTTCGGATATTCAGCGTGTGGTTACTGCCGAGGATTTGATTGCCGAGAAGTATATCTTGGTGCAGCGCGGTAAGAAGAATTACTATCTCGTAATTGTTGAGTAGGTGGTAGCACAACGTTATACAATAGAGTTGGAGGGCTTGGATTTCCAAGCCTTTCACGGTTGCTACGAGTTGGAACAGCAGACGGGTAGCCACTTCGAGGTGTCGTTGCGCATAACAACAGAACTGGGAACTGTTGCCGAGGACGACGATGTGACCAAAGCGGTAAACTACCTTACGGTCTACGAGGTGGTGCGCGAGCAGATGCAGCGCACACAATGCACCATCGAGCGCGTGGCAAAGAACATTATCGATGCACTTAACTCCCGCTTCCCGCAGATTTGCGAAACGGAGTGCAGGGTTACAAAGATTGCCCCTCCACTCGGTGGTAAGGTGGCGAAGGTGAGTGTAATTTTGAAAGGTTAAAATTAGCCGATGGCTAATAGTCGACTCTCTTTGAGCAAGAGAGTAAATGGTTAGGTTAGGTATGAGCGAACAAGGAAATAACGACTCATTTGGTAGTAAAATAGGCGCAGTATTGGTGGCGGCAGGTAGCGCGATAGGTTTGGGCAGTATCTGGCGCTTTCCCTATATTGCGGGCGAAAATGGCGGTGGAGCCTTTGTGCTGCTCTACCTCATCTGCGTGTTGATACTCGGCATTCCGGTTATGTTGTCGGAGTTCGCCATAGGCTCCTACACGCGCAAAGGTCCGGTTAAGGCGTATGCACAGTTCTCGAAGTGGTGGAAACCACTCGGCTACAACAGCATCATTGTATCAACCCTCATCTCGGGCTTCTACTACATTGTGGCGGGTTGGTCGCTCTATTACTTTGTAGCCTCGATTGACGGCACACTCTACTCGGGCGAGGATTTCCACTCCATATTCGAGAATTTCTGCCTGTCGTGGAAGGAGGTACTCTATACGATGTTCTTTATTCTCGCCACCCACGTGGTTGTGGCACGTGGCGTGCGTAAGGGGTTGGAGACCACTGCAAAGTGGGTTATGCCCATACTTTTCGTGATGCTTATGGTTATGGTCGTACGTTCGGCAATGATGCCAGGAGCAATGGAGGGTTACAAGTTTTTCTTCAAGCCCGACTTCTCGAAGGCGTTTACTATGCAGACTATCATTAGTGCCATAGGTCAGGCGTTCTTCTCGCTCTCTGTCGGTTTGGGTTGTTTGATAACCTTCTCGTCGTACTTCAAGAAGGATACCAACCTCTCCACTACGGCGTGGTCGGCATCGATGATGACCTTCTTTGTGGCGGTATTGTCGGGTATGGTTATCTTTCCCGCAGTGTTCAGCGTCGATGGTTTGAAGCCGGAGCAGGGCCCGACGCTCATTTTTGAAACACTCCCATTTGTCTTTAAGGATATGTCGATGCCGGAGTTGTGGTCGGCAGCCTTCTTTTTGCTGATAGGGTTGGCGGCACTCACCTCGACTATCACTTTCCACGAGGTTGTAACCGAATATTTCCAGGAACACCATAATATCTCGCGCATAAATAGTGCGAGAATATCCACCCTTGTGGCGGTAGTCGCATCGACGTTATGTTTGTGGTCGGGCAAGATTTTCGACTTTTTCGATATGATTACTGCCGATGTGCTTATGCCGCTCGGCGGTCTGCTGACCTGCGTTTTTGCGGGGTGGTATCTCGATAAGAAAATACTCCATAATGCGCTCTCGAACAACGATACCATCCGTGTGCCGCTGTTCAGTGTGCTGGTGTTTCTGTTACGATGGGTTGCGCCGCTGCTTATAGGCGCTACCTTGATATATAATTTGATATTTTAGCGAATAATTCAAAAAAAAGTAGTACTTTTGTGCTGTTAAGCAGATAACAAACTTTATTTAACAAATATTAAACACAACAACTATGATTTCGTACAAGGAATTGGGACTTGTGAACACCAAGGAGATGTTCGCAAAGGCAGTTGAGGGTGGCTACGCTATCCCAGCGTTCAACTTCAACAACATGGAGCAGTTGCAGGCAATCATTATGGCTTCGGCAGAGACCAAGTCGCCTGTTATTCTTCAGGTATCGAAGGGCGCACGTAACTACGCAAACCAGACTCTTCTCCGCTATATGGCAGAGGGTGCTGTTGAGTATGCAAAGGAACTCGGTTGGGCTAACCCACAGATCGTTCTTCACCTCGATCACGGTGATTCGTTCGAGACTTGCAAGTCGTGCGTAGATATGGGCTTCTCGTCGGTTATGATTGACGGCTCGCACCTTCCATACGAGGAGAACGTTGCTCTCACAAAGAAGGTTGTAGAGTATGCACACCAGTATGGCGTAACCGTTGAGGGCGAACTCGGCGTGTTGGCAGGTGTTGAGGATGAGGTAGAGGCAGAGGAGAGCCACTACACAAAGCCAGAGGAGGTTGTTGACTTCGTAACCAAGACCGGTGTTGATTCGTTGGCTATCTCGATTGGTACTTCGCACGGTGCTTACAAGTTCACTCCGGAGCAGTGTACTGTTGATCCACAGACAGGCCGCCTCGTACCACCGCCATTGGCATTCGACATTCTCGCCGCTATCGAGAAGGAACTTCCGGGCTTCCCTATCGTACTTCACGGTTCGTCGTCGGTACCACAGGAGGAGGTTGAGACTATCAACAAGTATGGTGGTGCATTGAAGGCAGCAGTAGGTATTCCGGAGGAGCAACTCCGTCAGGCAGCAAAGAGCGCAGTTTGCAAGATCAACATCGACTCTGACTCGCGTCTTGCTATGACCGCCGCTATCCGCGAGGTGTTTGCTACCAATCCGGCAGAGTTCGACCCACGTAAGTACCTCGGTCCTGCTCGTGAGAATATGAAGAAGCTGTACATTCACAAGATTAAGAATGTGCTTGGTTCGGACGGCAAGGCAGAATAACAATAATTCTGTGCGGTGAATTTTTCACCAAACTTCGATAACCCGATTGCTCACATACGACAAGTATGCTGCGCATCGGGTTTCTTGTTTGTCAAAAAATTCCCTCGCCCATAATCATTGTTATTGCGTTGGTGTAATGAAAGGTTGTGGCTAAAAGAAAACACCTTCGGGCTGTACGTTTTGTACTATCCCGAAGGTGTTTCTTTTGTGATGCACCACACCTCACGCCTTCTGACAAGAAATTAGGTTTTTAGGCGTATTTGTCATTCAGCGAGAGAATTGAGCGATTGCCACTTTCCTACGCTCTCAACTCTCTATCGTAAATTTTCTCTCGGTAGGGGACAAAACCTCTATTCGCACTACCGTAGCATCTTCCGGTAGCAGATCCTCAATTAGTTCGGGCCACTCGATAAGGCACAAATCGCCCGAATAGAAGTACTCCTCATAGCCCATATCGAACACCTCCTCGATACGGTTGATGCGGTAGAAGTCGAAGTGGTAGACCGCCTCGTTGTTGGCGGTATTGTACTGATTTACCAGCGCAAATGTTGGGCTTGTTACCGTGTCGGGCGAGCCGAGATACTCCATAATGGCACTAATAAGCGTGGTTTTGCCTGCACCCATCGAGCCGCAGAACGCCACAACATTGCGTCCGTTCAACCCATTTATAACCTCTTCGGCTACCTCTTTCAACCCTTCGAGGGAGTCAATTTCTATCTCTTTCATTCAAAAAAATCTTGGTAACACAAATATAATAAAAGAATTTTACAACACCCTCATTTTGGGGCAGAAAAATGGGGGTGTTTGCGTTTTTCTACACCTTTTAGCCCTAAAATTAACGCATTAGGTTGATGTTTGAGTATGTGATATGGTATTTAGAATACTTTTGTGTCGCAGCGGTCCTATCGGGGCGAGTTGCAACAGTTTTGCACCTATAATACAAATTAACCAATACTATGAACAACAAAATCCACACATCTGTGAGGTCGTCATCGCTGACCGACATTGTCAAGATTACCGAAAACGAAAACTCGGGAGTGCGCTCCCTGTCGCTTGCCCGCATAGCCATAGGTTATGTCCTCTCGGGTACAAAGTATCTCTACTACAACGACTGCTCCTACGCCATCGAGGAGGGTTGTATCTTTCTGCTCGATGCAGGGTTCCACTACGAGGAGAACGTGGTAGGCTCGAATGGTCGCTACGAGCAGATATCTTTCTTCCTCTCGCCAAAGTCGTTGCAGCAGGTAATCTTTGGGTTGAATATCAACTACGGATTGTCGTTTGCCTCGCACCACTCCTGCACCCGTTGTATGTCGCGCAACTTTGTTGAAGCGGAGGCTTCGACACCTCTGCGCAGTTTCTTTGTCGGCATCGACCTCTCGTTACGCAGTGCGGGGTTGCTTCACAACGATGTTGGGCAGCGCATAAAACTCAACGAACTTGTATATCTGCTTCTCACCGAGGAGGATGGTTGTGTTCGACGGAAGATGTTGCGTTCGGCAGATACCGAGTCGGGGCAGTTTATGGGTGTTGTCTACGATAATATTTTCAACGACGTGTCGGTGGAGACGCTTGCCGAATTGACAAATCGCTCGCTCACGTCGTTCAAAAAGGAGTTCAAGCGGTTGTTCCACGCCTCGCCCCATCGTTGGATAGTGGAGCAACGCCTCGATAGAGCGAAAATAATGTTGGTTTCTACCTCGCGTACCGTGTCGGAGATTGGTGCCGAGTGCGCCTTTGCCAACATCTCGCACTTTATAAAGTTGTTCCGCCAGCGTTACAACGAGACTCCCGCATCGTTCCGTCGCAAATGTGCTGTTGGGGCAAATGCCCGAAGGGTTGCAGTGGGGTAGTGTATGCTATTTTTGCAAATAATTTCATTTCGTAGGGCATAATATGGTAAAAAATATTACCTTTGCGCTATGGAACTATCAATTATAATATCTACATACAACAACGCCAAGTCGTTGGAGCGCACGCTCGCCTCGGTGGCGAAGCAGGATGCCGACAAGAGTGTGTGGGAGTGTGTGGTTGTCAACAACAACTGCACCGACGATACCACACAGCGCGTTGAGGAGTTTGCAAAGAGTAACCCCGAGTTGAATATTGTTCTTGTGGATGAGCCGCAGCAGGGACTATCTTTCGGTCGTAATCGTGGTATTGCCGAGTCGAAAGGTCAGATTTTGGTATTTATCGATGACGACGAAACCATAAACGAAGGCTTTGTGTCGGCATATCTCGACCTATTCCACAATCACGGAGCGTTCGTTGCTGCGGGTGTGTTGAAGGCGTGCTACGATACGGCTCGCCCAAAGTGGATGTCGCACTATACCGAGAAGATGATTGCAAACCCATTCGATTTGGGTAGCGATATTGCAACCATATCCAGCACCATCACTCCAACGGGAGGAAATATGGCGTTCAATCGTGAGATTTTCCGACTTTATGGCAATTTCGATACCTCTCTCGGACGCAGGGGTAGCGAGTTGTTTGGTGGCGAGGAGAATGATATGTTTGAACGTATCCGCGAACTCGGCGAGAGAATTTTCTACACTCCGCACGCCATCGCCTACCACCATATTGCCGACTACAAACTCACAGCCGACTACTTCGACAGGTTGTCCTACTGCGTGGGCGTAAGTAAACGTCTGCGTGCCGAGAAGCACGATACCGTCGAGGAGTTGTTCGACGATGAGATGTCGAAGCGTCGCTACACGTGGTTGCTTGCAACGTTCTATACGCTCACTCTCCGCCCACAAAAGGCGAAGTGGCTGCTGCGTATGCGCAACGGCATTTCGAAGGGTGTATTCGAGGAGTAACAAACCTCTGCAATAGTGCAAAAATAAGGGTTGTCCGAAAATTGGGCAACCCTTACTCTTGTTGGTACTATCTGTTACTCCAAACGACGTGCGCCGTCCGAGATAACTACGTCGTAGATCTTTGGCTCGTGGCCATACTTTGCTGCAAACTCCTTCTTTGCTGTGGCAACGAAGTTGTCGTACAACTCCTCCTTAACGAGGTTGATGGTGCAACCGCCGAAGCCGCCACCCATAATACGCGAACCTGTTACGCCGCACTTCTCTGCCAACTCGGCCAAGAAGTCCAACTCCTCGCACGACACCTCGTAGTCCTTCGACATACCCCAGTGAGTCTGGTACATACGCTGACCTACGGTCTCGTAGTCGCCCTTGATGAGAGCGTCGCAAACGTCGAGTACGCGCTGCTTCTCGCCAATAACGTACTTTGCACGCTTGTAATCCTCCTCCGAGATTTCGCCCTTCACGCGCTCCAAATCTTCGAACTCTGCATCGCGCAAAGTCTCAATACCGAGAGCCTTGGCTACGCGCTCGCACGACTCACGACGCTTGTTGTATGGCGAGTCTACCAACTCGTGCTTAACAACCGAGTTCACGAGCAACAACTTGTAGCCCTGTGGGTCGAATGGGAAGTACTCGAACTCCATCGAACGGCAGTCGAGGCGCATAAGGTTGCCCTTCTTGCCGAATACCGATGCGAACTGGTCCATAATACCGCAGTTTACACCTACATAGTGGTGCTCGGTCATCTGACCAACCTTTGCCAACGCAAACTTGTCGATCTTGTTGTCGGCAAACATATCGTTGATGGCGTATGCGAAGGTGCTCTCCAACGCTGCTGACGACGACATACCTGCTCCGAGAGGTACATCACCTGCGAAGGCGCAATCGAAGCCCTTAACCTCTACGCCCAACTTCGCCATCTCGCGGCATACACCGAAGATGTACTTTGCCCAGCCCTGCTGTGGAGCATCCTCCTCGTTGAGGCCGAACTCTGCCAACTCGTTCATATCGATAGAGTAGGCACGTACTTTGTCGAGTCCGTTAGGCAAAATTGCAGCAACAATACCGCAATCTACTGCACCCGGAAATACGAAACCGCCATTGTAGTCGGTGTGCTCACCGATAAGGTTGATACGACCCGGCGAAGCATAAACGCCGCACTTGCCCTCGAAATGGTCGGCAAATGCTTTTTTTACCAAATTGATGTCCATAATTTTAACTATTTTTAGTGAGTTTAGGTTTTTTCAATCTCTCAAAGATACAAATAAAAACGGAAAACGGAAAGCGTAACGCGGAAAACTTTTAGTTTTTACTCCTCGCTTTTGCGTTTTTCGTCGAGGTTTGCTATAATCGCCTCGGCGAAAACGATGTCCGTAGGGGTGGTGATTTTGATATTTGTATGCTCGCCCTCGCACAACGAAACCCTCTCGCTCGAGTACTCCACAACCGATGCGTCGTCGGTGAACTCGGTGCGAAATTCGGTGTCGTAGGCGGCACGCAATATGGGAGCCGAGAATATCTGCGGAGTCTGCACCAAGCGAAGCGGTGTGCGGTCCACTATTTTCGACTCGTTGCCCTCGACTGCGCGGTAGGAGTCTACCGCCTTTACTACGGGTATTGCCGAGCCATTTTCGGCAGCACACGCTACGGCTCGCAGAATCATCTCCTTCGATGCAAATGGGCGCACGCCATCCTGTACGGCAACCAAATCTACCGCATCGCTCAACGCCTCGATGCCTCTCTTTACCGAGTGGAAACGCTCCTCGCCACCCTCTACTACCGAGTGTTTTGCAACGTCGAAGCGAGCCGAGAAGTTGCGCCAAAACTCCGTATATTCGGCAGGTAGTACAACTACGATGCGCGATGTGGGCAGAGCCTTGTGGAAGGCGTTTATGGTGCGAGCCAAAATCGGCTCTCCGCCCACCAACGAAAACTGCTTGGGGAGTGAGCCTCCCATACGCTTGCCGCTACCTCCGGCAACGATTATTACTCCTACTTTTGGCTGTTCCATATCAACTTTTTTCCAAAACCGAGCGTATTGTCGGTCAGTTTTATAAATGTGGGCTCAACGGCCCAGATGTTCAGTGGTGCAACGGCTGCGTAGGGGAATCGCTTGATGTATACCTTTTTGTCGCTCTCGTCGCCTCGTTGTGCCTTACCGCAAATCTGCACGCCCTGCACCTTGCCCACAATGCGTGTTTCGAGCGTTATGCCACACGCCACATTGCTGTTCTCTGCCATATATTGTGCGTGGTGCGTCGCATCGTCGGATGTGAAGACTATGCGGTTGCGCTCTTTGTCGTAGGCGTAGAAGCAGGCGGCACAGTAGGGCATACCCTCGCTCGAAATGGTGGCGAGTGTTAAGACGTGGTGTCGCTTGATGAAATCAACTATGCGCTTATCGACCATCTGCGGTTTGGAATATTTCGAGATTTGTAACCTTCATCGAGTCGGGTACGTCGCCCTCCAACTCGGCAATAACTCGCTCCTTTACTCTGTCGAATTGTTCGCGATTACCCTTTGCAATAGGCTCGGCAGGCTTCTGCGGAATGTTTAGCGGGTTGATAGGCTTGCCACCCTTCCATATACGGAAATCGAGGTGTGGGCCTGTCGAATAGCCCGTGCTGCCCACATAACCGATAACCTGACCTTGCGAAACTCTTGCACCCTGCTTTATTCCCTTTGCAAAGCCCCTCAAATGGAGATATCCCGACATAAGGTTTCCGGGGTGTTTTATTTTGAGGATGTTTCCATCCGCCTTTTTTCGGGTTTTCAGTACTACGGTACCGTCAGCCACCGCACGTACCGGAGTGCCGGCAGGGGCTGCGTAATCTACGCCGTGATGAGGGCGCACCTTCTTGGTTACGGGGTGCAGACGAGCGTGCGAGAACTTCGAGGAGATGCGGGTGAATTTGAGCGGTGCTTTGAGCAACTGCTTGCGCAACGAGCCGCCATCCTCCTCCCAATACTGCAACTTGCCGCTCTGCTCGAAAGGTATAGCGTAGATATCTTTGCCTCGGTGGGTGAATTTTGCACCCCAGATTTGACCAATGCCCACCGAGAGTGTGTCGATGAACTTCTCGTCGTAGATGACCGTAAACTTGTCGCCCTGCTGTATGCTGAAGAAATCGACAGTCCATTGGTATATATCCTCCATCTCAGCTGCCAAAGCGTATGGAAGGTCCTCCTCCATAATGGCACCCCACAGCGAGGTGGTGATTGTGGCAGAACTCTTTTTGCGTTGCAGTTTCACTTCGCGCTGCCCCTCGCGAACAGCCACCGAGTCGCCCACAAACGAAAATACGACGTAGTCGATGATGTTCTTCTCGTAAACGAGGTGGTCGAGTGCCACCGCCGTAGAGTCTTGACGAGTGAAGGTGGTGTAGTGCGCTCCGGCACGAATGGTGCGAAGTGGGCAAATCTCTTTTGTGAGTTGGTCGAGTCGCAAAACCTTTTGTGTGCCAATGCCGTATGTGCCGAGGATTTTGCCCCACGACTCTCCGCTTGCCACCTCTTTGCGTTCGATGGTGTACCCCTCGGCATCGATACCGAAAACTATCTTTTTCTCCTTATGTTGCTGTTGCTTCGACGAGCATCCCACAGAGGTGCAAAGTGCCGCTGCAACGACGATGATATAGATTAAGCGTTTCATAACGACAAAGTTAAGAAATATTGGCGAAACTTCAAAAAAGATGAAATTATTTAGCAAAAAATTGCAAAGTTCAATAAATTGTTATATCTTTGGTAGGAATATAATATGTGATGGTCAAAAAGGTGGACCACAAAGAGATAGTAATCGAGAGTTGACAATTAGAGTTATGCAAGATTTTTTCAAAAAAATAGCATCTTGTTTGTATGGAGCAGCAGTAAAGTTGCGCCATCTGCTCTTCGATATCAATATTCTTCGAAGTGAGAAGTTCAAAATTCCTATCATCTGCGTAGGCAACGTTACCGTTGGTGGTACGGGCAAGACTCCGGTTGTGGAGATGCTTGTTCGTCACTACTCGGATCGTTACAATGTCGCAGTCCTATCGCGTGGATTTGGTCGCAAAACCAAAGGCTACCGAGTGGTCGAGACCACCGATGTCTACACCGAAGTGGGCGACGAGCCATTGCAGATTAAGCGCAAGTTCCCGAATGTTACGGTGGTGGTGTGCGAGAAGCGTGCCTACGCCATACATCGCATCCAAAAGGAGTTCCCGAATGTGAATATGATACTTATGGACGACGGCTTCCAACATCGCTACGTCGATCCGTTGATTAACATAGTAGTGGTTGATCACAACCGCCCGCCATATCGCGACCATCTGCTCCCTTATGGCGATTTGCGCGATGTGAAATCATCACTATACAGAGCGCACTACTTCATTGTTACGAAGTGTCCTGCGGTGATGAAACCTATCACTATGCGTGAGTATCGCCAAATGGCAGAGAAGCCGGCGCAAGGATTGTTCTTTGCCAGCACCCACTTCGAGGCACCTATTCCTGTATTTGCCAATGTAGAGGGTACGGTAGAGCCGAAAGCAAAGGTCATTGCTATGTCGGGCATAGGCAATCCTAAAGCGTTTAACGAGGCGTTGAAGCAGCGTTATAAGGTTGTTGGCACTCTCGATTTCAGCGACCACCACATCTATCATATGAGCGATTTGGCACGTATGTTGGAAATGGTCGAGAAGTATCCCGATGCGATGATTATGACAACCGAGAAGGATGCTGTTAAGTTGTCGAATAGTGCTGCTATACCGGAGAATTTGCGTCGTAAGATGTTCTACGAGAAGATCTCCATATCACTGTTGCCTACACCTCCGGCAATAAACAATAGCAGCGATACGCTTTTTGAACGAATTGATAAGGATATAAAGAACAAAGATAATGGAACATTTATTAGAGGCTTGTAGGGCGATTAAGGCGGCAACATCCGACTTCCAACCCGAGGTGGGTATCATCCTCGGTACAGGTTTGGGTGGTTTTGTCGATAGCATCAACGTTGAGTATCGTTTGGAGTATAAGGATATTCCGAATATGCCTATCTCGACCGTAGAGGGCCACAAAGGATGTCTGATTTTTGGTACCGTAGCGGGACGTAAGGTCGTGGCTATGCAGGGCCGTTTCCACTACTACGAGGGCTACACTATGAAGCAGGTAACCTTCCCGGTGCGTGTTATGGCGTTGCTCGGCATAAAGTATCTCTTTGTGTCGAATGCTGCCGGAGGTATCAACACCTCGTTCTGCGTGGGCGATTTGATGGTTATTACCGACCATATCAACCTCCTGCCTAATCCGCTTATCGGGCCAAATATGGCGGAGTTCGGACCTCGTTTTCCCGATATGCACGACTGTTACAGCCACGCCATCCGCAACAAGGCGACTGCCATTGCCGAGCGTGAGCATATCAAGTTGCAGTATGGTGTCTACGTAGGCACTACGGGCCCTACCTTCGAGACACAGGCGGAGTATCGCTACTTCAAGGCCATAGGTGGCGACGCTGTGGGTATGTCTACCGTTCCCGAGGTTATCGTGGCACGCCATATGGGTGTTCCGTGCTTCGGTATGTCGGTAGTTACGAACTGCGGTTTGAGCGACGAGAAGGGCGACCACGAGGATGTTCAGAAGCAGGGCAAGAAGGCTGGCGAGAGTATGGCACGCCTCTTTACGGAGTTGATTAGAGAGTTATAACAGAGAGATATGATTAACAAAGTTATTTTAGTAGGAAATGTCGGTGCCGACCCCGAAATCCGAGCATTGGATTCGGGTGTGAAGGTGGCACGTTTGCGTTTGGCAACCACCGAGCGTTATACCGATCGTCAAACAAACGAAACAAAGGAGTTGACCGAGTGGCACACCGTAACATTGTGGCGTGGCTTGGCCGACGTAGTCGACAGATATGTTCATAAGGGCAGCCAACTCTATGTTGAGGGCTCGCTGCGCACACGTGAGTGGACCGATAAGGATAACCAGAAGCGTTACACAACCGAGATTGTAGCAACCGATATGAAGTTGCTCGGTCGTCGTGTCGATGCACCACAGCAAACTGCTCCACAGGAGTATACACACACTCCGCAGCCACAAGTGGCTCCACAAACGCAGCAGAGTGTTGCACCAGAGCCTTCGGAGCCGGTAGTTCCACAACCCGATGCTGACGACCTCCCATTCTAAACGAGGGTGGGCAGAATAGAAACAGGGGCGAGTTTTCTCGCCCCTGTTTTGTATATATCTCCGTTCCTTACAAGAAACGCTTGCCCTCGGCAGAACGAACTGATGTAGGAGTTGTAGCATTATCTACAACCTCGGAAGGGATATCGGTTGCGGTGTAGATGCTGACATCCTCCGCATCGCCCTTACGAGTGAGTTTAATCTGCTTCGTCTCGCCATTATTATATTTAATGGTATAGTCCGCCCACTTCACGCCATCCGAGTATACGCCCGAGAGGGTGTTGCCCGAGAGGGTATAGGTACCCTCGTACTTCTCCCACAACACATCCGAGAGGTGCTGGTAGAGTACGAAGGAGTTATCCTCGTTGAGGCTCAAATAGACACCGAGCGAGAGGTCGGTCGTGCCGTTCCACTCGGTCAAAGCCCAGTCGCCCACGTGCGAGCCGCTGTCGCTCCAAGTTTCGGTGTTACCACCATTGTTACCACTGTCGCCATTGTCGGGGTTGCACGCTACGATAGCGCACAACGCCAAAACTGCTAAAACTATTTTTGAAATTTTCATAGTCGTTGCCTCCCTCTTTACATCCAACCTCCGTTTGTGGCGTGGCCATCACGCACGATTATTGCCAAACGTTTGGTGGTAACACGACCACCCATCGAGTCGTCCGAGCCGGCCTCTTTGCCACCCACAACGCACGAAACGTTGATTATGGCGTGTCCGCTCTTCTCGCAAGTGATAATCAACTTGCCGTTGTTGATGCGTGGGCCATTCGTAATTCCCAAACGCTCCTTATCCTCGTTAGAAATAATCAGAGAGGAGTCGGTTGTGTTGTTCATAATTGTAACATCGAGCGTTCCGTCGCCAAAGTATGGGCGCAGGTCAATCATTGCGAGTTGCCCCTTCGGAAGATTTACGCAAGGAGTACCCTCTACGTTCATAATCATACGCAGAGCATCGATGCTTCCCGAGCCCATCTTGCCGGCATAAACATCGTAGTATTTCTCCTCTACATAGTTCTTCATCGTGTTGTCGATGTTGTTGGTCGAGAGGAGGAACATTGCGGTAAACTCCTCCAACGAGAACTTCTTGCCCAACTTCTTGGCATACGACAAACCGAGAGCCGCTACACCCGAAGCGTGAGGACACGCCATCGAAGTACCCTGCATATAGCCGTAGCCGCTACGAGCAATCTCGTTTGGAAGGGTAGAGAGTACGCCACCCTCGTTACCGTGATTCTTCATATCGCCACCCGGAGCCGAGATATTTGTGCCCGGACCGTAGTTTGTGTAGTATGCAGGCATTCCGTTGCAAGCGGTCGAAGCCACCGAGATAAAATCACGATATGCAGCAGGATAACCCGACATATAGAGCGAGTCGTTGCCGGCAGCAAAAATAACCAAACCTCCATCCAAAACATCGCTATTCTTTACGCCCTGGAAGTAGAGAATACCGTCGTACTCGGCACCGGCACGCAACTTGAAATCCTTGTCGCTCGTCATTGTACCACCATCGTAACCCCACGAACACTGCGCAATTACGGCACCATTGTCGGCAGCGTACTTGAAGGCACGTGCGCTAACCTCTGCGTTACCTTTGCTGCTACCGCTGAACAACTGCGAGGACATAATCCTTACGCCATTGCCCGAGCCGTCGCCACCTGCGATGCCACAAACGCCTTTGCCATTGTTATTTACCGCAGCGATAGTACCTGCAACGTGTGTTCCGTGACCAGAATCGCCCCTCTCTGCCCAACTAATCTTGCCGTCGGCAGATTGGTGGTTGTAGCCATATACGTCGTCGATATAACCGTTGCCATCGTCGTCCTTACCATTGTTAGGAACCTCGCCCTTATTTACCCACATATTCGCAGCCAAATCCTCGTGAGTGTAATCGACGCCCTCGTCAATTACCGCTACGATGATTGAAGGGTCGCCTGTGGTGTATTTCCAAGCCTCCTTCACATTTACGTCAGCACCAGCAACCTGCTTCTCGTGAATGCCCGAGCCGGTGTTGTAGTAGTGCCACTGATCGACAAAGCCCGGGTCGTTTACCTTATCCACAGCAAGGCGTGTTGTAGGGGCAATGTCGGCAGGCGCAACAGCCGAAGGCTGATGCGACAGGATAGAGTTGTACTGAACTGTCGTAATCTGCTCAACCTCTGCCAAAGCCTTTGCCGCCTTTTCGAGTTGCTCGTTGCTGTCGAAACGAACTACATACCAACGGTGCAAGCCCGCTTTACGGGTGCGCTCCTCGAACTTCGGATTTATCGGAAAAAGTCGCTCAACTGTGGTTGCGCCAATCTCGTGCAGTGCTGCGTTCAACGGCTCGATGCCCGAGCGCGACACCACATCTGCGCCTGCCTTTGCACGCTCGAAGGCGAGGGTAGCCTGCTCGTTGAACTTAATCAACAAACTACCGGCCTCGGCAGAGCGTGGCGAGTTGATAATCTTTGTTGCGGAGGTGTTCTGCACCTCTCCAACCGAGATTTCCTGCTCGTTAAACGATACGCAACCCACAAGTGCCGATGCCACAAGTGCGGTTAAACCGAATCTCTTTATTGTAGAAAACATAAAACAAAAATGTGTTAAGTTGTTATTTAGACACCACAAGCCGACTAAAATTTAGGTCGGCTTGCAGTGTTGTATAGCGCGAGAACTACTCTGTTGCGCCCTCTACATAGGGAGCGATAGTAGTGCTTGTGCTGTTGTCGAACTTACAGTGCGTTCCTATCGTTGCGCTTGTGTTCACATCGAAGAGCATAATAGAGAACGACTTGTTCTGCTGACCACAGATAGCCTTTGTATCCTTATCTACGTTGAATACGAGTGGCGAGTTGTTACCCGACTCCAATGTCGAGAGGTAGATATACTTGTACTCAACCTCCTTGCCATTCTTGTCGAGGAACTTACCAATGCCGAACTCCTTACCGAAGAGGTTACCCTCCTTCTCGCGGCCCTTAACCTTTCCGTCGAGAGTTAATGTACCCTTCTCTGCATCATAAGTAGCGAACCACTGTGAGCCATCGTTGTAACCGAGGTTCGATACCACGAAGCGAGTCGAACTACCCTGGTGGCTCTGAACATCTACGATAGCCTCGTACTTGGTCTTGCTCTTCTCGTACTTCCAGAGGTACTTACCAACCTTCAACTCACCCGAATATACAGGAGCAACGCCCGTCGTGTGAGTCTTGGTTACTACGGTACTCTCCTCGTAGTCGTTAGTAACGATTGCGAATACGGTGTAGTCGCTCTCGGAATCGAGGTTCAAAAGCGCACCATTCTTACCCGCCTCCGAGTGGAGTTCTGCAAACTCCTCTGCGGTGAATGGATCCAACTTCTCGTCAACGATAAGCGTCTCGTACGACTTGCCCTCCTTTGCGAGGTACTCGGTCAATACCGAAGTTGCCATAGCACCAATATAGAGTCGCTTGATGTTTGTACCCTTGATATTGTATCCAATAGCGTTGTGGTTTGCGGTGTCGTCGTTCTCGTCATCAGTGTTGTAAGCGGTGTAGTCGCCAACTGTGAGAGTGATATCGCAAGGGTGGCTGCCTGTGTCGCCCAGACCAGAGTAGTAGAACGAATCTACCGCTACGGTCTTTGCAACCAACTCGCCAACACCATTTACCGCTGCAATAACGATAGTGTAAAGACCACCATTTGCGATAGTTGTGTTGAACTTCATAGTCTTACCGCCCTTTGTGAAGCCCTCAACCTCGCGGATGTCGGTTGCAGTGCCATTTATGAGTGCCTCGATTGCGCTCTGTGGGTTAGCCACAACGTTACCCTCGGCAAAGTAGTATTTAAGACCATTTACATCGCCACCATAGTTTACGTTGAACTTGGCGATGACATCCTTCATATCCGGCGATACCTCCATACCGAGGTACTCTACTGCAACATTGTAGTCCATAGCAACCTTACCCGGGAATACTACGCGGAACAAGCCCTCGAAGTTACTTTCAAACATCTCGCCACCCTCGTGCTTTGTAGCACCTACCAAAATAGACTCGGCAGGGAATACGATTACGCCATCCTCGTAAGTTCCGGCAAGACCGGTTGGGTTGGTTTCAGGATGATAGTCCGAAGCGATCATAAAGTCGCCGGCTGAACCATACGACAAGCCCATATTCTGCTTCTCGATGTAGCACTTTGTTGGGTTTGTACAGTTGATTACGAGGTCGGTAACGGTGTGCTTGAAGCCGCCCGAAATAACGGCAGCCTCCTCGCTCTCGAGACCGAGAGTAGATACAGCCAACTTCAACCAAGGGTTCTGAACCATATAAACGCCCTTGTTGGTGTTATGCTCGTATACCTTTACGCCAATCTCTGCATCGATAGCAATATCCTCGAAGAGAGCCGAGAATACATCGCCACCACGGAACTTACCCTCCTCAACACCGTCGTCGGTGCTGATCAACGACCAAGGGAAGAGTTTAATCTTTGCAGTGAATGCAGCATCTCCGTAAGGAGTGCCTTGCTTCTCGTCTGCGAGGAGCAAACTTACCTCGTAGGTCTTGTTCTCCTCCAACTTCGAGTAGTCATTAACAGTAATCTCGTAGTAAGCCTTCTCCTCGCCTGCTGCGAAGGTTACCTTATCGGGCAGAGTGAACAATGCAGCGTTATCGCCTGCATCTGCGATGATGTATACATCCAAAGCCTCGTCAGTTACGATACGGTTGAGAACAACCTTCTTCACATTGTCAGTTTCACTTGCAACCTCCAAAAACTCCGGATTGTCCGTCGCATTGTTCGAGAAACTCACCTGTGGGCCCGCAGGCACCTCACCAGGTGTGTATGTTGTGTCGGTGGTACAAGCCACAAAGAGGCTTGCAACCACAGCAACCAACATCGAATATATCAATTTAAGATTTTTCATACTCTTAATACCTTTATATATTATTATTTCCACAACTTAATGAGTCCGTCAGGATTTGGGTTGTTCTTGCCTTCGAGCGCAAGGTTCTGAATAACCTCGCTCTCCGGAATACAGAAGTTCCACCAAGGAGCGCGTCCCGAAACGTTTACGCGGCTGTCCGAAGGAACATTTGTGCCTGTATATCCATTCTGAATACCCATATTCAAACGCTTGAAATCGTAGAATACGATACCCTCGCCCCACAACTCAACACGCTTCTGGAAGATGATCTCGTCGATGAGGTTCGACTTGTTGTTAGCCGAGTATTTAGGGTCGCGGTGAGTCATAAACTCCTCGATAAGACGCTTACCCTCTGTCTCGTTGTACTGTGCAGTAGCCTCTGCCTCAATAAAATACATCTCCTCAACACGCATCAAAGGCACATCGGTTACGTTACCGATAGTGTAACTGATGGTGTTGCCGTTTGCAGGGTGGAACTTCATATTTGCATAAGGTGGAACCTTCTCCATAAACTGCTCCTCGGTCAAGTTTGTGAGCGACGAGTACTGCTTGTACCAAGCGGCAGGGCTCTCGCCTACAAACGCCTTACGACGCCAGTCGCTCTCCGACATACGCTCGTAGAACTTGGTGGTTACACCCTCGAATACGAACTTACCGCCATATCCCCAAGTTGCCTCGCTCGAACGCCAAGCAATGTAGTTCACGAGGTTGGTGATACCCTCGGCAGTCTGTGGCAAGTACCACAACCAAGCGTTGTTAGCCTTGTTGAAGCCCGAAGTTGCGTTCAACCACTCACCCTCGGTCATAATTGTAGCACCCGACTCGGTGATTGCCTTACGAGCATACTCTGCTGCCAACTTGTAAGCCTCCTCGCCAACAGGCACCTTTGTGCCTCGGCTAAACTGTCCCAACCAGAGGTAAGTACGAGCCTTCAAACCGTAAACTACAGCCTTCGAAGGGATGGTTTTCTTAACCGAAATACCATCGAGCAACATCTCTGCATCGTCCAAGTCTTTGAGGATGAACTTAAACATATCATCACGCTTTGCACGTGGGTTGAAACGAGCCTTCTCCTCGGTAGTCTTCTCGTCGATGATAGGCACTGTCAAGCCCTCAACCTCCGAGATGTCGTACTTGCCGGCAGCAGCCTCGTCGGTTACTTCGAGAGCCTCGAACTGGCGAGCCATATCGAGATAGAAGCAGGCACGAATAGCCTTTGCCGAGCCGAGCGAAAGTTTCTCGCTCGACGAGAGGCTAGGGTTGTTGATATCAACCAAGCCGATAACGTCGTTACACGACTTCATAAATGCGAAGTAGGTGTTCCAAGCGAATGGGCAGATAGCCATAGTTGGGCCCAACATTGTACCACGCTCCCAATACCAGAACCAGTCGTAACCGGCAGCATCGTCACCTGCGGTGCAGATAACATCGCCTGTACAAGCGTCCAATGCGCACATCAAACCAGGGTAACCAAAGTCAAATCCCATATTCTCGTCACTACCAAATGCCGAGTAAGGATATGCCATATTTACCGCAATAGCACCAACCAACGACTCCAACGCAGTGTTAGATTCCGAAATCTGGTCCTGTGTAGCACCATCGGTAGGGAAGGTCTCCTTGATACAGCCGGTAGCCACTACCGCTGCGCAGAGAACCATTGCCAAAAACTTATATATATTCTTCATTTTCATAATCTTAATCTCCTTTCTGCGTCAAACATTAGAATGTAATATTGATACCTCCCGAAACGGTACGGATAGGAGAGTACATTGCATTGTTGGTTCCTCCGGTGAACGACTGACGTGGGTCGAGACCCTTACGACGCGATACGTAACCAACATTGTCGCATACTACATAGATGCGCAACTTGCTTACGAGGAACTTGCGAGTAATGTTCTGTGGAAGTGTGTAACCCACAGTGATATTCTGAACGTTCAAGTACGAAGCATCCATAAGGAAACGGTCAGACATCGCTACCGAGTACTCATCGCCATACTGCAAACGTGGAATGTTCGATTTGGTGTTCTCCGGTGTCCAAGCGTTGAGAATATCGCGGTGATAGTTGCCACCCACGCTGGTACCCTGTGGCGAAGCCATAAAGCCCGCATAACCACTATCGTAAACCATACCACCAACCTGGTAGGTGAAGTTAGCCGAGATATCTACACCGTAGAAGTCGAACGATGTTGTGAAACCACCATACAAATCAGGCATAGCATTACCGGTGAGGTAACGAGTTGCGCTGTTGTAGTCGGTAGTAGGCTTGCGTACAATCTGTCCGGTAGACTTATCCTTCTCCTCTACCCACCACTGCGACTCTCCGGTCTTCTCATTCACGCCTGCGTACGAACGCATATAGAATGTATAGAGAGGGAGTCCCTCGGCGATGTAGTACGAACCACTCAAATATCCGTTATGGCCATTGAGCGAATATGTCTTATGCTCATCGGCAAGGTAGGTAACCTTGTTCTTGATGTGAGTAAGGTTGAGGTTGAACGACCAGTTGAAGTTCTTGCGACGAATAATGTCTGCGCCCAACTCAACCTCGATACCTTGGTTAACCATATCACCTACGTTAGAGTAGTAACCACTGTAACCGAGCGACGAAGGTACCGAGAAGTAGAACAACATATCGGTAGTCTTACGGTGGAAGTAGTCGATGTTACCATAGAGGCGATTCTGCCAGAAGCCGAACTCCGCACCAATGTTGAAGTTACCGTTGGTCTCCCAAGTGATGTTAGGGTTACCCTTCGAGTTGAAGAGTACGGCAACCTGACCATCGTTGTTTGCGTAGGTATAAGTATCGGTGTAACGGTATGCACCAATCTCGTCGTTACCCTGCGAACCATACGAAGCCTTAACCTTCAACATATCAATGAATGGAGCGTTGAACCATCTCTCGCGGTTGATCAACCACGCTGCACCGACAGACCAGAAGTTACCCCAACGGTGGTCTGGGTGGAAGCGCGAAGATGCATCGCGACGATACGATACGCTACCGAAAATTTTATTGTCGTAGTCGTAACCTGCACGGAAGAAGAAACCCTCGGTGTTGTAGGTACTTGTGTACGAGTTCGAACTTGCACCATCCACAACTGCGCCCGCCAACTCATCGTTGTCGTACGAAGCCAACATAGTCTTGTATGCGCTCACGTAGTAAGTTCTGTTGTTGTAGTACTCGTGACCGAGCAACACATCTATGGTGTGGTAGTCTGCAAAGGTCTCCTTGTACGAGAGCAACTGCTGCAAGTTGTAAGCCATAGTACGGCCGTGTCCCTTACCTACCGAACCGCCCGACGATGCGAACTGACCGTAGTATGGGTTGCTGGTGCTTGTCATACGGGTCTCGTCGATGTTGGTCGAAGCGTTGATCGAGAGTTTCAAACCTTTGTAGAGGTAGAAATCGGCAAAACCATTTACGAGGAATGCGTTACCCTCGCTGTACGACTTGTTCAACCAACTTGTCTGCAATGCGTTCGAGTCTGGGAGCAAAGGACGAGTGTGTCCTGCGTTGCCGCCCGAACCGTAGTCATACATCTGGTAGCCGTGCTCGTCAATCATAATGTTGCCGTGCGAATCACGGAGATATACAGGGTAGATAGGAGCCATCTGCGATGCGAAAGCAAAGATATTGGCAGTCGAACCACTCTCACCCTCGCTGTCGTTACCATTGCTCCAACGGTAGTGGGTATATGCCATATTCACACCAACCTTCAACCACTTCTTTGCCTGATAATCGGCCTTCAAACGAGCAGTCAAACGGTTCATCTCCGAACTCTTGATGATACCTGTGTTGTCGAGGTAACCCAACGAAGCGTAGAAGTTAGAACGCTGTGTTGCACCCGAGATGCTGACGTTGTACTCCTGACGGAACGATGTGCGGTAAGCCTCGTCCATCCAGTTGTCAGGGTAGAGCATATACTCCTTGCCCTTGTACGAAATCACGTTACCGAGTGTTGCAGCAGGGTTCAACTTACCATTTGTACCGATGAGGTACTGTCCTGCAGGTACGTTATAAACGTTATAACCCAAACCACCTGTACCATTTGCGGTCAAACCGAGAACTGCATCCATATAAGGGTTCTTCGAGTTGTTGCTCTTGTAGTAGTTGAACAACGCCTTGTAGTGAGTCTCGTAGTACTCGCCCGGATTCTCGATGAGGTCGTACTCCTGCAATGCACGCGAGTTCACACCCCACTTTGCATCAACGTTTACGACAGCCTCGCCGGCACGAGCATTCTTGGTGGTAACCATAATCACACCATTTGCACCACGCGCACCATAGAGGGCGTTCGAAGCAGCATCCTTCAATACGGTCATCGACTCGATATCCGCCATATTGATGTTGTTCAAGTCGCCATCGTAAGGCATACCATCGACGATCCACAAAGGCTCTTTACCTGCGTTGATCGAACCGAAACCACGCACGCGGATCGAAGGGCCTGCGCTCAAATCACCCGACGAGGTGGACATCTGCAAGCCGGCAACCTTACCGCTCAATGCGGTTGCTGCGTTCGAGGTCTGAATCTTCGACAAATCCTCCGACGAAACGACCTTTGCCGAACCGGTAAATGCCTCCTTCTTTGCCTCACCGAAAGCGATGACGATTACGTCGTCGATAGCCTTCGATGCCTCTTTCAGAACTGCATCTACGGTTGTTTTGCCGTTAATGGCAATTTTGGTATCTGCGTAACCGATGAAGGAGAATACGAGCGTTCCGTTGGCCGGAGCAGCAAGCATATACTTACCCTGCAAATCGGTCGAAGTACCAAGTGTGGTGCCATCCACCACTACGGTAGCACCGACAACCGGAGAACCATCCGGGCCGGTAACTGTACCCGTAACCTGCTTATTCTGTGCGAATACCGAAGCACACGCAAACAGCACAGCAGCCATTGTTAGTACAATTTTCTTAACCATAAGCATTTTTTTGTTTATAATTTATATTATATATTATATGTGCGTTTCCCGCAAAGATACGAATAAAATAAGGTACTGCCAAAAATTATACGAATAAAAATGCGTGATTTTGAGGGTTTATAGTCTATTTTGTAAAATTTACTTACAATTTGAAAGCAAAATAAAAATAAAAGTTAAAAATTAAAATGAAAAAATTTTAATAATTCAAAAGGGGTGATTTTTCGGCTCTTTTGCCCGTTTTTGGGTCTTCTGTTTTATGTAATTTGGTGTTGCTATTACGAATCGCAACCGCATAAAAATGCAAATATGCGGAAGTAATGGGGTGCGCTACCAAGTGCGAACTCTGACGCTTTTCACGGCGCAACTGTTCTGGGGTTTGCTGGGGGCGCACCTCCGGTGCTTACTGGGGGTCACTGGGGTGCGCTACCAAGTGCGAACTCCGAGGCTTTTCAAGGCGCAACGATTCTGGGGGTTGCTGGGGGCGCACCTTTGGTGCTTACTGGGGATTACTGGGGTGCGCCAAGTTCGATGACATTGAATGGCAGCGCACTCCAAAGGAGTGCTTAATAACAGGCGCATTTGCCATTAAGCGACCATCGGGAGCGATTGCCATTCAGTGAGCGTTAGCGAACGCTTGCCATTCAGCGAGTGCAACGAGCGATTGCCATTTTGCTGCGCCAATTTTGCATTTTGCATTTTGCATTTTGCATTTTTCTCCGTTTTCCGTTCTCCGTTTTCCGTTTTTTTACTATATTTGCACCTGTTAAGGAGCAAACAACATAAAGATAATAGATATGGACGCAATCGTTAAAACAAATTTGCAGTTGCCAGGACAGACTGCCCACTATGTGGGCAAGGTGCGCGATGTGTATAGCATCGAGGGTGACTATCTCGTAATGGTCGTTTCGGACCGTATTTCGGCTTTCGACGTGGTGTTGCCAAAGGGCATTCCATTCAAAGGTCAGGTGCTTAATCAGATTGCAGCGAAGTTTCTCGATGCAACCACCGACATCCTTCCAAACTGGAAAATCGCTACTCCCGACCCAATGGTAACCATTGGTCACAAGTGCGAGCCTTTCAAGGTGGAGATGGTTATTCGTGGATACCTTTCGGGACACGCTTGGCGCGAGTATAAGGCGGGTAAGCGCACTATTTGCGGCGTGGAGATGCCTGACGGAATGGTCGAGAATCAGAAGTTCCCAACTCCGATTATCACCCCTACAACGAAGGCTGCCGAGGGACACGACGAGGACATCTCGAAGGAGGAGATTATAGCGCAGGGCATCGTTTCGCGTGAGGACTACGAGCAGTTGGAGAAGTATACTCACGCAATTTTCCAGCGTGGTACCGAGATTGCTGCCAAGATGGGCTTGATTCTTGTGGATACGAAGTATGAGTTCGGTAAGAAGAATGGCGTAATCTATTTGATGGACGAGATTCACACTCCCGACTCTTCGCGCTACTTCTATGCCGAGGGATACGAGGAGCGTTTGGCTGCGGGCGAGAAGCAGAAGCAACTCTCGAAGGAGTTTGTGCGTGAGTGGCTTATGGCAAACGGCTTCCAAGGTCAGGAGGGACAGCAGGTGCCTGAAATGACTCCTGAAATCGTGGCAAGCATCACCGAGCGATATATCGAGTTGTACGAGCAGATCGTAGGCGAGAAGTTCGTGAAGGCGGAGTGCGACGATGTGGAGGCTCGCATCAAGCAGAATGTTACCGAGTTCTTGGCTACTTTGTAGTCGTGCATATTGAAAATATTTGGTCGAAGGCTGCCTTTTGCGGTGGCCTTCCCGTCTAATAATAGATGAGTTATGAAGAGGTTTCTGTACATCGTATCGGCTGTTGCGGTGGTATTGGCGGGTGTGCTGTTCTATCGCACAACGCTTCGCAAGAGCGAGTTCGTGATTATTTCGACAAACGATATCCACGCCTCGTTGGATAACATAGCGCAGTTGGCTACGGCGGTTAAGGAGTGTCGCGATACGGTATTTACCGTAGTTGTGGATGCGGGCGACCGCTGGACAGGCAACGCCTATGTCGATTTGGCGGAGGGACGTTTGCCTATTATTGCGTTGATGAATAAGGTGGGCTACAATGTTGCTACGCTTGGCAATCACGACTTCGATGCGGGGCAGAAGGTACTCGACAATGCTATTCGCCACGCAACATTCGACGTTGTCTGCGCCAATATGGAGGCGGAGGGCGAGTTGCTCGACAATGTAGACGAGAGCGAGAGCATAACCACTCCCGAAGGGGTAGAGATAGAGTTCGTGGGCGTGGTAACGAGTTATTCGAATGGCCACCCCGATGGCAACGATGAGAACTTCGAGGGGTTGCAGTTCGAGGATCCGCAATTTATGGCTATATCAGAGTGTCGTGATAGCGAAGCCGATGTGAAGGTGTTGCTCTCGCATATGGGACACGACAGAGATTTGTCGTTGGCGGAGCAGTATGGTGGCTACGACCTTATCATAGGTGGTCATACCCACAAACTCCTCGACACCGTAGTGAATGGTACGACGGTGGGCCAGACAGGTCGCAAGTTGAAACATATCGGAGTTACGAAGGTGCAGATGCGTGGTCGTAAGGTTGCAACTATTGAATATACGAATATTCCGTTGCAAGATTATGCAAAGGATGGCGAGGTTGCAGCGATGGTTGCCGAGATTGAGGCAAACCCTGCGTTGCAAGAGGTGGTAGGCTCGATGGCTCACGCTGCGAACCACGTAGGGTTGTGCAATTTGCAAACCAAGATTATCAAAGAGGCAACAAATGCCGAGATTGGCATCTACCATCGTGGCGGAGTGCGCATTGTCGAGGGGTTGCCTGCGGGCGAAGTAACCATCAAACGCCTATTCGACAACGAGCCGTTTTTCTCGCAGGTGCATATCGTCGATATGACTCCGGCGCAGTTGCGAAAATTGATTATCGAGAAGTATAACGACACCGTAAATGCCAAAGAGTCGCACGTCGTAGACCTCTATGCCACAACGCCTTACCGCATAATTACAGATGAGAACGATATGGCATACGATGTTAGGTTTCCGAGGTTGCGAGAGGGTAGAACCTACCGAGTTGCGATAGCCGATTATGTGGCGCGCAACTATGCCCACTTCGAGTGCGAGAACGAGGTGCGAACACCGCTTTTGGTATTCGAGTTGGACAAGGAGTACTTCCGCAAAAATTCGCCCGTGACGACCTCGAACAAGATGTTGCAGAGCGTGGTTGTTCGTAAAAAGAGTAGCGGTGGATGCTAAATTATTATTCTCTGCCTTGACAAAGTTCCTTGGTGGTGTTGTCTTGTTGGCACTTTTGCTATTTGTGCCAGCGGGAAATATTTGTTACGAGGGTGCTTGGCGATTGATGTTGATACTCTTTGTACCTATGTTGGTGTTGGGGGTGATGCTGCTTGTGTTTGCTCCCGAATTGTTGAGGAGACGCCTCTCCTCTCGTGAAAAACGCTCGACGCAGAGTAGGGTGGTGAAGTTATCGGGACTTGTCTTTGTGGTGTCGTTCGTTGTTGCAGGGCTTGATTATCGCTTTGGTTGGAGTGATGTAGGTCGCACGATGGAGATTGTTGCAATGATTACATTTTTAATCGGTTACGCACTATATTGGGAGGTTATGAGGGAAAACAAGTGGCTCTCTCGTACGGTTGAGATTAGCGAGGGACAGCGAGTTGTACAGACGGGCTTATACGGCATTGTTCGCCATCCAATGTATCTTGCCACGCTACTGATGTTTCTCTCTATGCCGTTGGTGCTTGATTCGTGGTGGGCGTTTTTGTTAATGCTTCTCTACCTTCCGGTTGTAGTTGTTCGAACGATTGACGAGGAGCGACTTTTGTGCAAGGAGTTGAAGGGTTATGAGGAGTATTGCCAACGAATTAGGTGGCGTATATTCCCATTCGTTTGGTAACTCTTGTAAGTTAAAGCGTTGTAAAAACAATAAAAATCGGGATTTATCCCGAATATAATAAAAAAACGCTATCTTTGCAGGCTTGATTTTGCATTTTGAATTCTGAATTTTGAATTTTTGAAAGATATATGGCAGTAGAATTGAAAGATTTGACCAAGAGCGATGAGAACTATTCGCAATGGTACAACGACCTTGTAGTCAAGGCGGGTTTGGCAGAGAATTCTGCGGTGCGTGGTTGTATGGTTATCAAACCTTACGGCTATGCCATTTGGGAGAAGATGCACGAGGTGCTGGATGGAATGTTCAAAGAGACAGGCCACCAAAACGCCTACTTCCCGCTCTTTATCCCTAAATCGTTTTTCTCGCGTGAGGCGAGCCACGTCGAGGGCTTCGCAAAGGAGTGCGCTGTGGTTACTCACTATCGTTTGAAGAATGACGAGAACGGCAATGGTGTAGTAGTAGACCCTGCGGCTCGTTTGGAGGAGGAGTTGATTGTCCGCCCTACTTCGGAGACCATCATCTGGAACACCTATAAAGGTTGGATCAACTCGTATCGTGACCTTCCAATTCTCTGCAACCAATGGGCAAATGTTGTTCGTTGGGAGATGCGTACCCGATTGTTCTTGCGTACTGCCGAGTTCTTGTGGCAGGAGGGACACACCGCACACGAGACTCGCGAGGAGGCTATGGAGGAGGCTCTCAAAATGATTAACGTCTATAAGAAGTTTGCCGAAGAGTGGTTGTGTTTGCCTGTTATCGTAGGTCATAAGTCGCCAAACGAGCGTTTCGCAGGTGCCGAGGATACACTCACCATCGAGGCGTTGATGCAGGATGGCAAGGCTTTGCAGAGCGGTACTTCGCACTTCCTCGGTCAGAACTTTGCAAAGGCATTCGACGTGAAGTATGCTAACCGCGAGGGTAAGTTGGAGTATGTTTGGGCTACCTCGTGGGGTGTTTCAACCCGTTTGATGGGCGCGCTTATTATGGCTCACTCGGACAACAACGGTTTGGTGTTGCCTCCGAAGTTGGCTCCTACACAGGTAGTTATCGTTCCTATCTACAAGGGCGAGGAGCAGTTGGCTGCGGCTCGTGCCAAGATGAACGAGATTGCCGATGCGTTGAAGGCAAAGGGCGTGCGTGTTAAGGTTGACGACCGCGACAATGTGCGTGCGGGCTTCAAGTTCGCCGAGTATGAGTTGAAGGGTGTACCTGTACGCCTCGCACTCGGTCAGCGCGACCTCGCAAATGGCACTATCGAGTTGGCACGTCGTGATACCCTCACCAAGGAGACCGTTTCGCAGGAGGGTATAGTTGATTATATCGTAAATTTGCTCGACGAGCAGCAGAAAAATATATTCAAGAAGGCACTCGACTATCGTGATTCGATGATTACGAAGGTTGATACTTGGGATGAGTTTGTTGAGGTGTTGAACACCAAGGGTGGCTTCATCTCTGCACATTGGGATGGCACTCCGGAGACCGAGCAGGCTATTAAGGAGGCAACAAAGGCTACTATCCGTTGTATTCCTTTGGATGTTGAGCCGGAGGAGGGTAAGTGTATCTTTACCGGTAAGCCATCACCATATCGTGTATTGTTCGCAAAGAGTTACTAAAATGAAGCGTTTAGCGATTGTTGTTGCAGTACTGTGCCTTGTTTTGCCCGTTGAGGCTAAACCAAAGGCGGAGATAAAGAGCCAATGGCGTGGTGCCAAGGTGGCGTATTTGGGCGACTCCATCACTGATAAGCGTCAGGTGGAGCGAGGTCAGAACGATACCTATTGGGTGTATCTCGAATCGTTACTCGGAATTACGCCTTATGTCTATGGCATAAGTGGTAATCAGTGGTCGCATATTCCGAAGCAGACCGACAAACTCATTGCCGAGCGTGGCGAGGATATCGATGCGATAATGATATTTGTAGGCACCAACGACTATAACGCCAATGTCCCACTCGGAGAGTGGTACTCGGAGGAGAGTGTGGATGTAGTGGCTCCACCATCAAGTAGAGTGAAGAATACGGTTACAACACATCGTCAGAAGCGCACCCTGCTGATGGATGGCAGCACCGAGCGTGGCCGCATCAATATCGCAATGGCAAAGTTGAAGGAGGCGTATCCTACCAAGCAGATTATTTTGCTGACTCCGATTCATCGTGGCACCTACATCAGTGAGGGAAGTTATCAGCCAACCGAACTATACTCCAATAGTATAGGCGAGTATATCGATGCTTATGTCGAGGTTGTAAAGGAGGCCGGAAATGTTTGGGCGGTGCCTGTTATCGATTTGAACTCTATCTGCGGACTCTATCCCTTGGAGGCGAAGAATGGCATCTATTGGCGTAGACCTATGCCTGTAAAGAGTGCCAAGTCGGGCCGAAACCTCGAAGATAGGTTGCACCCGAATAGTGCCGGACACAAACGTATGGCATTGGCGTTGGCATATCAGTTACTGGGGTATCCTGCGAAAGTTGACTAATATATAATATATATAGTATGGCAGATCGGCGAACCAACCAAATATACCGAGTAACACTGCTCGGTATGTTTGTGAATATTGTACTCTTTATATTCAAACTCATTGCGGGTGTTATGGGACGAAGCGGTGCGATGATTGCTGATGCTGCGCACTCCGCCTCGGACTTCGCCACCGACATTGTGGTGCTTGCTTTCGTGCGCATAAGTGCCAAACCTCGTGATGATGACCACCATTGGGGACACGGCAAATACGAAACCCTCGCTTCGCTGATTATAGGTGTTGCGTTGTTTGCCGTAGGTGTCGAGATTCTTGTTGATAGTGCCGAGAAAATTACCGCTTTTGCAAATAGCGATGTGTTGCCACGACCGGGTGTCGTAGCCCTCGTTGCAGCGGCTATCTCTATCGTGGCGAAGGAGGCATTATATCAATACACCATTCGCAAGGCTCGCCATCTGGGTAGCCCTTCGGTTGAGGCAAATGCGTGGCATCACCGCAGCGATGCACTCTCCTCCATTGGAGTGTTGCTGGGTGTAGGCTTGGCATATTTCCTCGGCGAGAAGTGGCGCATTGCCGACCCCATAGCAGCAATCGTAGTGTCGGCACTTATCGTAAAGGTTGCTGTCAACCTCTGCCGTACAGCCCTTGCCGAACTGCTCGAAAAGAGCCTTTCTCGCGAGGTCGAGGAGGAGATTCTCTCCATAATTTCGTCTACGCCAAACGTCTACAAGCCCCACAATCTCCGCACTCGCCGTATCGGTGCCGATATCGCTATCGAGGTGCATATTCGTGTGGATGGAGCGATGACGGTGCAAGATTCTCACGAAATTTCGCGAGATATAGAACGCTCGTTGCGCGAACGTTTTGGCGAAAAAACAGCGGTTGCCATACATATCGAACCTCTGAAATAGTATGCGAAACGTTTGAAATGACGTTAATTCACCGCCCTGTTTGGACGATTCACCGATGCGGTGCTAAATCGTAAAAATATTCAAAAACGCCTTTGTAGAGCCTTCTCGGCACTATTTTTGTTTGCCTGCACTCCGATTTATGCAACTCAAAGAGAGGTTGTGGCGATTTGGAGATTAGACGAAAAGTGCATATCTTGCCGTCGGAAAAGTGTTGGAAAAGCGACATTATTCCATAATAGTAAACGAAAAGTATAACCCAAAAATTTTATTGCCTATCGAAACAATTCGACTCTTTGAACCATTTATTTAAGAAAGGAGAAGAGTATGAAGAGTGCAATGTTGAGCGACCAAGCCTTGTTGGAACAATATAAGCAGGGCGATAGTCAAGCAATTTCGCAACTTTTGGAACGCCACTCACGCCGTCTGCGCGACTATGTTCGTATGATGGTGAAGGATAACGACGTGGCAGAGGATTTGGTACAGGAGATTCTCATTAAGGTTGTTAAGGTTATTGACGAAGGACGCTACACCGACAAAGGCAGATTCCTTCCTTGGTTGTTGCGAATAGCGCACAATAAGGTGTTGGACTACTTCCGTACGCAGAAGCAGGCAAAGACAATTAGCGAATCGAGTGCAGGTTTCGATATTTTGGGCAGTAAGAGTTTCGCCGAACCATCCATCGAGGATCAGATGATCTCCGAGCAGTGTGCCAAGGAGATTAGAGCATTGGTGGAGGAGTTGCCGGAGGAGCAGCGCGAGGTTGTTCGTATGCGCTACTACGAAGGGTTGAGTTTCAAGGAGATAGCGGAGCATACAGGGGTAAGTATCAACACTGCACTTGGCAGAATGCGCTACGCCCTGATCAATATGCGAAATATCATCAAAGAGAAAAATTTGGTTCTTTGCTAATTTTTATGCAATAATGTACTCGTATCTCTCGTTATAGGTTTGGAATCACATTAAAATACCGCCTATGGAGCAGATAGACAAACGAGTATCACACAATGTCTGCGACGAGGAACTTTTTTTATCGCACGTCATCTGCGAGGATGTGGAACTTCTCTATTTAGATTCGTTTCTACAATCCGTTCTTCGCTCGGAGGCATAAAGAGGGTTAATTTGTGGGAGGGTTGCTACTAGATGGCAACCCTTTTTTAATTGAAAATTAGCGGTAAATTTTGCACTGCACTTCGGATAGCGAAATGCTCACATAGGTTTACTATGCTGCGCTTTCGCTACCTCGTTTAGCACAAAATTTCCTCGCTAATTTGTCAATTAAATGGGTGGGAATTTATAGAATAACGGAATTTCCCATTCAAACACATTCAATCCTATCTACTCCCATTAGTCCCATCACTCCCACCCACTCCATCCTGTAAAAGATATTTTTTACTATTTTTTTGTTCGTGCTATTTCGTTAGTTATCTTTTTTGACTAACTTTGCAATATGACAGCACAAGAACACGACAAAATTATCGACCTTATCAAGCGCGAAGTGGTGCTTTCGATAGGTTGCACCGAGCCAATGGCGGTGTCGCTATGCGTTGCAAAGGCGTGCGAAACTCTCGGCAAAGAGCCGGAGCGTATTTCGGTGGCATTGAGTGCCAACATATTCAAAAACGCTATGGGCGTGGGTATCCCCAATAGTGGTATGACAGGTCTGCCCATTGCCGTTGCGCTCGGCGTGGTGGCCGGACACTCGGAGTATGGCTTGGAGGTGTTGCGCGATGTTGATAGCAAAGCAGTAGAGCGCGCAAAGGCGTTTATCGATAGGGCAAAACTCTCGATTTTTGTAACCGACGAGAGCGACGATATCCTATTCATAAAGGTGAATGTCGCTGCGGGCGACGAGAGTGCCGAGGCGGTTATCTCCGGCTCGCACACCAACTTCGTTTCGGTGCTTCGCAATGGCGAGACTGTCGCCTCTGCCGCTGCAACAAAGGGTGATATTCAAGAGCGTGAAAATCTGGGGCTTACGCTCCGCAAAGTATACGAATTTGCCGAGGAGGTGCCACTCGAAAAGATAGAGTTCATAGGCGAAACGGCGCAGCGCAATGTTGCGGCTGCCGAACTCTCGTTCACGGGCGACTACGGACACGGCTTGGGTGCTATGTTGCACAGTGGTGTGGCTAAAAACATCTTTGGCGACACGCTCTTTACCAGCATCTTGGCGCATACGAGTGGTGCGTGCGATGCGAGAATGAGTGGCGCAATGGTGCCGATTATGAGCAATTCGGGTAGTGGTAATCAGGGCATTTCGGCAACTGTTCCCGTAGCGATATTTGCCCTTGCCAACGACGTGAAGCGCGAGAAAATGTTGCGTGCATTGGTGTTGAGCCACCTCACCGTAATCTACATCAAAGAGAGCCTCGGTCGTTTGTCGGCACTCTGCGGATGTGTGGTGGCGGCTACCGGCTCGGCTTGCGGTATCACATACTTGATGGGCGGTGGCTTCAACGAGGTGTCGGGTGCTGTGAAAAATATGGTTGCCAACCTCACGGGTATGATTTGCGACGGAGCAAAGCCATCCTGCTCGCTGAAAGTTACAAGTGGCGTGGCGACAGCCGTACTCTCGGCAACCCTCGCAATGAATCAGCGTGTTACGACATCGTTGGAGGGTATCATCGACAACGATGTCGACAACTGCATACACAACCTCACCGATATAGGTCGTTGCGGAATGAGCGAAACCGATAGACTTATACTCGAAATTATGACGCACAAAAACAACTAACCCGCTACGGTGAGAATGTTTACTCTGTAAAGACAATCTTTTCGGGTGGGAGCGACACCGATTTTTTTGAGTTAGCAGTTAGAAGATATCCGTTAAATAGTAGTTAGAACTATGGCAGAGAAGGAGAAAAAACAGTTGGCAATGGTTGCCGAGGACGAGTGGTTGCAACCTGTTGAGGATGCGGTGAATGAGCGATACGAGATGTATTGCTCGCACCTCGCCGATATTGAGCGTAACGGCTCGATTGTCGATTACGCAAATGGTTATCGCTACTTTGGTTGGCAGTACGACGAGGATATGTCGGGCTGGTGGTTTCGTGAGTGGTTGCCTGCGGCACAAGATGTCTACATCTTTGGCGACTTCAATAATTGGCAGCGCACGCAACTCCGCCTGAATAAGGATGTTCACGGCGTATGGAGCATATTCCTGCCCGATGCGATGTATGAGTTCCGCCTCACACACGGCTCGCTCTACAAACTCCACATTCACGGACAAAATGGTTGGCACGACCGTGTCCCTGCCTACGCTACACGTCTGGTGCAGGACGACAACACCAAGAACTATTCGGCACAATTTTGGATTCCGCAGCCATTCGATTGGGGCGACGACAGATTGGTTGTCGATAAAAATAATCTGCTTATCTACGAAACCCACATAGGTATGTCCTCCGAGAAGGAGGGTGTAAGCACCTACAAAGAGTTTGAAAAGAGTGTCCTGCCACGAGTGAAAAAGGCGGGCTACAATGCCATTCAGGTTATGGCTATTGCCGAGCATCCCTACTACGGCTCGTTTGGCTACCACGTGGCGAACTTCTTTGCTCCGTCGTCGCGCTTCGGAACACCCGAAGAGTTGAAATCGTTGGTGCGTAAGGCTCATAAGTTGGGTATTGCCGTGATTATGGATATCGTTCACGCCCACTACGTTAAGAACTTCAACGAGGGCATCAACGAGTTGGACGGCTCGCCTTACCACTACTCGAAGGAGGGCGATGCGGGCTATCAGCCATATTGGGACTCGAAGATATTTGATTACGGCAAACGCGAGGTGGAGCATTTTCTCCTCTCGAATGTCAAGTATTGGCTCGATGAGTACCACTTCGATGGCTACCGCTTCGATGGAGTAACCTCGATGATTTACCACCATCACGGATATACCGACTTCGATTGTCGTGAGAAGTTCTTTGACGAGGGGGTCAATCGTGACGCTCTGGTCTACCTCTCGTTGGCAAACAAACTCGTACACGACTTCCGCCCCGAGGCTGTAACCATAGCCGAGGATGTGAGCGGTATGCCGGGTATGTGCCGCACGATTGAGGATGGTGGAATAGGCTTCGACTTCCGCCTCGGAATGGCTATCCCCGACTATTGGATTAAACTGTTGGAGGATGAGCGTGACGAGGATTGGAACATTGACGAGATGTGGGGCGTGATGACCAACCGCCTGCCGAAGGTGAAGACGGTGGCTTATGCCGAGTCGCACGACCAAGCGATGGTGGGCGACAAGACTATCGCCTTCCGACTTATGGATAAGGAGATGTATTTTGCTATGAACAAGGGGTCGGAGAATCTGGTGGTTGAGCGAGGTATGGCACTGCACAAGATGATACGTCTGATGACTATCGCTACGGGAGGCGATGCCTATCTCAACTTTATGGGTAACGAGTTCGGACACCCCGAGTGGATAGATTTTCCGCGTGAGGGCAACGATTGGAGTTATGCCCACGCACGCCGTCAATGGTCGTTGGCGGATAACGGCTTCTTGCGCTACGGACAACTCGGCTTGTTCGATAAGGAGATGCTGCGAGTGATTAAGAAATATAAGGTGTTGTCGGACGGCTATCCATATAAATGGCACACCGATTGGGAGAATAAGACGTTGGCGTTCTCGCATAAGGGGTTGTACTTCGTGTTTAATTGGAGTCCAAGCAATTCGGTGCCGGACTATCGTGTAGAGGTGCCGTGGGCGGGAAAGTATACGATAGAACTCTCGACCGACGAGGAGCGCTTCGGAGGCTTCGACCGCCAGATAAAGGGACAGGAGCACTTCACCGAGACGATTATGGATGAGTGGAACAACCCACACTACTTCATAAAGATATATAACACCGCCCGCACGGCAATGGTGTTGAAGTGGCACAAATAGCGGCTTGGTAAATAGAGGCACAAGATAATTCGAAAAATTTCGTTATCTTTGCACCTAATTGGAAAGCCAATGGCCAATGGCTAATGGCTAAAAGCCCTAAGAAGAAGTAAAAAAGATAAAAACATAACAATTATTTATTAACTAAAAAATCGTATAACTATGTTCAAAGGACATCCAAAAGCCCTTTATGCCCTCGCTCTCGCCAATACGGGTGAGCGTTTCGGCTACTACACAATGTTGGCTGTATTTGCACTGTTCCTCCGCGCAAACTTCGGTTTGGCCCCAGGTGTAGCGGGTGCTATTTACAGTACTTTCCTCGGTTTGGTATACTTTATGCCACTCTTTGGCGGTATTTTGGCCGACAAATTCGGTTATGGTAAGATGGTTACCATCGGTATCTCGATTATGTTTGTCGGATACCTTCTCCTCTCGTTGCCTCTCGGTGGCGATATGTTGGCTATGATTGCAATGCTCGGTGCGTTGCTCTTTATCGCCGTAGGTACAGGTCTGTTCAAGGGTAACCTCCAAGTTATGGTGGGTAACCTCTATGACGATCCAAAGTACGCCGACAAGCGCGATTCGGCATTCTCGCTCTTCTATATGGCTATCAACATTGGTGCATTGTTCGCTCCAACCGCAGCCGTAGCAATCAAAGATTGGGCAGAGAAGTCGCTCGGTTTCGAGGGTAACGATGCCTACCACTTCTCGTTTGCGGTGGCTTGCGTTGCGTTGATCGTGTCGATGGTTATCTACTACGCTTGTCGCAACTGGTTCCGTCACGTTGAGGGTGGCAAGAGCAATAAGGTTGCCGCAGTTCAGGTTGAGGATAACCTCACTCCTGCCGAGACCAAGTCTCGTATCGTAGCGTTGTGCCTTGTATTTGCTGTGGTAATTTTCTTCTGGATGGCGTTCCATCAGAATGGTCTTACATTGACCTACTTTGCCGATGAGTTTACCGTTAAGGAGTCGTTTGGCTTGCAGAGTATGGCATTCAGCGTATGGAACTTGGTTGGTGTTATCGTTGCTGTTTATGCTGCATTCTCGACATTCCAGAGCGAGTCGGGTAAGGGCAAGGCACTCTCGGCAGTAGTGCTTGTGGCTTCGGTTGGCTACCTTCTCTATAAGGGTATGACTGTTGACGACGCTTCGGTTGCAGTAAATGCTCCGATCTTCCAGCAGTTCAACCCATTCTACGTTGTGGCATTGACTCCTGTATCGTTGGCTATCTTTGGCGCACTCGCAAAGCGTGGCAAGGAGCCTTCGGCACCTCGTAAGATTGCATACGGTATGCTCGTTGCAGCAGTGGGCTTCGCAGTTATGGCGTTTGGCTCGCAGGGCCTTCTCACTCCAAACGAGCAGGCAGAGGCTCTCAAGGCTGGCGCAGATGCACCGCTCGTTTCTGCAAATTGGCTTATTATGACCTACCTCGTACTCACCTTTGCCGAGTTGCTTCTCTCTCCTATGGGTATTTCGTTTGTATCCAAGGTTGCACCTCCAAAGTATAAGGGTATGATGATGGGTGGCTGGTTTGTCGCTACCGCTATCGGCAATATACTCGTATCCGTAGGTGGTTTCCTCTGGGGTGGTATCTCCCTCACCGTTGTTTGGTCGGTATTTATCGCACTTTGCCTCCTCTCTGCGCTCTTTATGTTTGTTATGATGAAGCGTTTGGAGGCCGCAACCAAATAAAAAATTGTTTTTAAGCAGCGATAGTTGCGTTGCACTTCGATAAATCGCTCCTCACATACGCCAAGTATGCTGCGGGGCGATTTTCTTGTGCGCCTTACTCTCATCTGCTTAAATTCCAATTTTTTTATAGGTGATTCATATCACGACTTTTGACAAGAAGTTGGTCGAGGTAGGGAGTTTAGGGAATTTAATGAGTACAGCGAGTATACAATCTCTAAACTCTCTAAACTCCCTAAACTCCCTAAACTCCCTATTGCACCAATATCTCCCTTACTCTCCCTTACAAACTTTTACCTACTGCGTAAAAAAGTTCCAAAAATGGCTATTTTTTAGTATAAAAATTATAACTTTGCGTTGGGTATTGTTACAATCTGTAAGCAATACTTGGCAAATTGAGTTGTTATACGAGATGAAAACAATTAAAAATTAGATAGTTATGTACGGAGATTTCAAACAACATCTTCAACAAGAGTTGGAGTCCATCAAGGAGGCCGGTCTTTACAAGACCGAGCGAGTTATCTGTTCGCCACAGCGTTCAGCCATAGAGGTTGCCGAGAAGGAGTGTCTTAACTTCTGTGCCAACAACTACCTCGGATTGTCCGATAACCCTCGCCTTATCGAGGCTGCCAAACGTGCAATGGATGAGCGTGGTTTCGGAATGTCGTCGGTGCGTTTTATCTGCGGTTGTCAGGATATCCACAAGGCTCTCGAAAAGGCTATTGCCGACTATTTCGGCACCGAGGATACCATCCTCTATGCCGCTTGTTTCGACGCTAACGGCGGTGTGTTTGAACCCCTCTTTACCGAGCAGGATGCCATCATCTCCGACTCGTTGAACCACGCTTCGATTATCGATGGCGTGCGACTCTGCAAGGCGGTGCGTTATCGCTACGCCAATGCCGATATGGAGCAGTTGGAGGATTGTTTGAAGCGTGCGCAGGCACAGCGTTTCCGCATTATTGTAACCGATGGTGTCTTCTCGATGGATGGCAATGCTGCTCCGCTCGACGAGATTTGTCGTTTGGCAAAGGAGTATCGTGCATTGGTTATGGTCGATGAGTGCCACTCGGCAGGCGTTTTGGGCGCAACGGGCCGAGGTATCACCGAGTTATACAACCTGCGTGGCGAGGTCGATATCCTCACCGGCACACTCGGCAAGGCATTCGGAGGTGCTATTGGCGGCTTCACAACGGGCCGTAAGGAGATTATCGATATGCTCCGTCAGCGTTCACGCCCATATCTATTCTCGAACTCGTTGCCACCGGCAGTAGTGGGTGCGGGTATCGAGATGTTCAAGATGTTGGAGGAGAGCAACGACCTTCACGACAGGTTGGTTGAGAATGTGTCGTTCTTCCGCGAGAAGATGTTGGCGGCAGGCTTCGATATCAAACCTACGGTGTCGGCAATCTGCGCCGTTATGCTCTACGATGCAAAACTCTCGCAGGAGTTTGCTGCCGAGTTGCAGAAGAAGGGCATATTTGTTACGGGCTTCTACTATCCGGTTGTGCCGAAGGGACAGGCTCGCATCCGCGTGCAGGTGTCTGCAGGTCATACCCGCGAACAGTTGGAGCGTTGCGTAGAGGCGTTTGTCGAGGTCGGCAAGCAACTCGGAGTATTGAAAGAGTAGGAAATTGCTAACCCCTAAAAATAATTTTAATTTACTAACGGCTGATGGCTAACGGCTAAAAGCCCCAAAAAAATAGAGTGCTATGAGTAAGGAAGTATTGGATGCGATAGATCGCAAGATTCTGAAGTTTTTGGTTAAGAATGCGCGTATGCCATATTTGGAGATTGCACGTGCGTGCGGAATCTCGGGTGCAGCGATACATCAGCGTATCAATAAGTTGGAGGATTCGGGCGTAGTTATGGGCTCGCGTATGATTGTAAACCCGAAGATGCTCGGTTTTGATGTCTGCGCCTTCGTGAATTTGAGCATTCAGGACCCAATGATGTTGGGTGCTATTGCCGAGAAGATGAAACTCGTTCCCGAGATTGTGGAGTGCCACTTCATAACAGGTACCTACACCGCAATGGTGAAACTCTACTGCGTGGATAACGAGCATTTGATGCGCACCATTTTCGACAATATTTTGCGTATTCCGGGTGTAACCAAAACCCAGACCTACATCTCGCTCAACGAGGCTTTCTCGCGTGAGCCACATATCGACTACTTGGATAAATAGTATGGCAAAGATACGATTGACAAAGGAGTTCTCGTTCGAGTCGGCACACGCATTGGATGGTTACGATGGCTTGTGTCGTGAGATTCACGGCCACTCCTACCGCCTATTCGTCACCGTTAAGGGCGAGCCGTCGTGCGACGAGAGCAACCCGAAGTTGGGTATGGTGATGGACTTTGGCGATTTGAAACGCATAGTCAATAGCGAGATAGTCGATAGGCTCGACCACTCGTTTGTATTGCGCAATTCGGAGCAGAACGACGAGTTGCGCGAGTTGCTCGGCACCAAGTTCAAGAAGGTGGTTTTGGTCGATTATCAACCCACTTGCGAGAATATGTTGGCAGATTTTGCAGCGCGATTGCAACGTGCTTTGCCTGCAGAGGTAGAACTCTACTCGTTGCGCCTGCACGAAACTGCAACCTCCTACGCTGAATGGTTTGCATCAGATAACTAAAATCGTTCTGATGAGTTCTTTTTGCACCGCACTTCGGATAACGAAAAGCTCACATACGTTTGAGTATGCTGCGCTTTCGTTCCCTCGTTTGGCACAAAAATAATCTCATCATTGACGATTTTTGTGAATAGGATCATAAGACCAATAGGACCAATGAGTACGATAGGATTTTTTATATCCCATTTGTCCCATTACTCCTATTAAGCACCAGAGGTGCGCTCCTATAACTCCTATAATTGAATTTTTAATAATGAAAAAACTTTTCCTTATCGATGCTTACGCATTGATTTTCAAATACTACTACGCCTTTATGGGGCGACCAATGCGCAATCGGGATGGTATGAACACCTCGATTGTGTACGGTTTTACCAAGTTTTTGCGCGATTTGCAAAAGCGTGAGAAACCCGACCTACTCGGTGTCGCCTTCGACCCGAAGGGTGGGTGCTTCCGACGAGATATATATCCCGAGTATAAGGCAAATCGCCCCGCTACACCCGAGGATATATTGCTCTCGGTGCCATACGTCAAGCGTATAGTCGAGGCTATGTGCATCCCTGTGTTGGAGGTGCCGGGCTTCGAGGCTGACGATGTTATCGGAACTCTCGCGATGAAGGGTGCCGAAGCGGGCTATGAGGTCTTTATGGTTACGCCCGACAAAGATTATGGGCAGTTGGTAGGCGAAAATCGCAAACTCTACAAACAGAAGGGTGACGACATCGAGATTATCGACACTGCGGCTATTCAGGCAAAGTATGGCATCGACCGTCCCGAACTCGTGCGAGATATCTTGGCTTTGTGGGGCGACTCGTCGGACAATATTCCGGGTGTTCCGGGTGTAGGCGAGAAGGGTGCGTGCAAGATGGTTCAGGCGTGGGGCGAGGTCGAAAATATCATTGCCAATGCCGATAAGATTGGCGGTAAGACCGGAGCAAATATCGTTGCCAACGAGGAGCAACTGCGTTTGGCGAAGGTGCTGACCACCATACGTCTTGATGTGCCGATTGAGTTTAGCGAGGAGTCGCTTACGGTGTGCTGCCCGAAGATTGACGAGTTGAGGGCGTTGTATGCCGAGTTGAATTTTAAGGCCTTTTTGGCGGACTTGACAAACCTCGCACCTGCCGAGGATACCTCCGTGCCGCAGCAAGCCCCGCAGATGCAACTTGCCAATATGGCGAGAGTGAAGGCGGGACAGCAGAAGAAAGCGTCGTTGGAGGGGCAATGTTCGCTCTTTGGCGACCTCTTCGAGCCAATGCCGGCAACTCCCTCCCCACTCCCTGCGGAGAGTGTTACCGAGGAGCCGGAACAGTCGGAGTTGTTCTCCGAGTTGGCCACAATAGCGACCACAGAACACAAATATACAACCATATTCACTGCCGACGAATTGCGTAGGGTGGTGGCGGAGATTGCCAATGAGCCATACTTCTGCTTCGACATCGAAACCACAGGCTTCGATATATTTGGCGACAGAATAGTCGGTATCTCGCTCGCTACGAAGGCTCACGAAGCGTGGTATGTGCCGTTTGGACACAATGCCGACGTTCGCCCTCGCAACGATATCGAGGCGGAGTACGCACCAATTTTGCGCCCTCTTTTCGAGAACGACAAGATTGCAAAGGTGGGGCAGAATATGAAGTTCGACATCCTGTTCCTTCGCAGTTTGGGCATCGAGGTCAGGGGCGTGAAGTGGGATACTATGTTGATGCACTATCTGCTCGATGCCGAGTCGCGTCACGGTATGAACGCTCTGGCGGAGCGATATCTCAACTACTCGCCAATCGAAATAGAGTCGCTTATTGGTCGTGGTGCCAAACAACTTACGATGGATATGGTGGGCGTGGAGCGTGTTGCCTCGTATGCAGCGGAGGATGCCGACGTAACGCTGCAACTCTACCACGTATTGCGCCCAATGTTGGAGCAGGAGCCTACGTTGCTGCAACTCTACCACGAGATTGAGGAGCCGATGATGGATGTGCTTGCAGATATGGAGTGGGAGGGCGTTGCTATTGATAGCGATGCACTGCGCAACTATTCGGCTGTATTGTCGCAGAAACTCGCCACCATCGAGGCGGAGATTCGCGAGGTGTCGGGCGAGGCGGATATAAATATAAATTCGAGCCGACAACTCGGCGAGTTGCTCTTTGCCAAGATGCGAATTACCGCCAAGCCCAAGATGACCAAGACCAAGCAGTTCTGCACCGACGAGGAGTATCTGCAATCGTTTGCAGGCGAGCATCGAGTTGTCGATCTGATATTGGAGTACCGAGGTCTGAAAAAGTTGCTTTCGACCTATGTAGAGTCGTTGCCACAGTTGGTAAACCCTGTTACGGGGCATATCCACACCTCCTACAATCAGGCGGTTACGGCTACGGGACGCCTCTCGTCGGCAAACCCTAATTTGCAGAATATTCCTATACGCGAGGATTTGGGTCGTCCTATCCGCGAGGCGTTTGTTCCGAGCGATGAAAAGCACCTTCTCCTCTCGGCAGACTATTCGCAGGTGGAGTTGCGACTGATGGCGCATTTGAGTGGCGACGAGCATCTCTGCGAGGCGTTCCGCGAGGGTAAGGATATCCACGCAGCCACCGCAGCACGCATATTCAAAAAGAGCATTGACGAGGTTACATCCGAGGAGCGACGTCGTGCCAAGACTGCCAACTTCGGCATCATCTACGGCATCTCCGCCTTCGGTTTGAGCCAGCGATTGCGCATTCCTCGTAGCGAGGCGAAGCAACTTATAGATGGCTACTTCGAATCATATCCGAAGGTTAAAGAGTATATGGATAAGGTCGTTGCCGATGCACGCGAAAAGGGGTACGTCGAGACTCTCTTCGGTCGTCGTCGCTATCTTGCCGATATCGATTCACGCAACGCCAATGTTCGTGCTTTGGCAGAGCGCAACGCCGTAAATGCCCCTATTCAGGGTACGGCAGCCGATATTATGAAAATTGCAATGGTGAGTGTTGCCCGTCGTTTCAAAGCCGAGGGTATCCGCTCCCGCATAACAATGCAGGTACACGACGAAATTGTCGTAGACCTTCTCCGCTCCGAGCAGGCGCAAGTCGAACAAATTGTGCGTGAGGAGATGGAGGGCGCAGCCAAGTTGTCCATACCACTAACTGCCGAGTGTGGGGTGGGGGGTAATTGGCTTGCAGCCCATTAAAAGTGAGTAGTTAGTAGAGAGTAGTGAGTAGTTGAAAAAATAATTTTGCATTAACCCCTCTTCGAGGGCTTTTCCTCCTTCTTGCAAGGCATAGTGTGCAAGCACCCTCTGCTCTTGCTTCGTGCGTCGGTTCTGCATTTTGAATTTTGAATTTTGCATTTTGAATTAGCATAAATGTTTCGTTTTGCCGACATAGTACTGCCATTGGCGCAACCGGCATACACCTTTGCCGTAGGCGAGGGTGAGCAGGTGCGTGTAGGCGATGCTGTGGCGGTGCAGTTTGGAAAAAATGCCGTCTATACGGGTGTGGTTTGGCGACTGCACAACACTCCACCTGTGCGTGGCGAGGCGAAACCTATACTGAAAGTGTTGTACGACAAGCCCCTCCTCTCGGAGTTGCAGATGCGCTTTTGGGAGTGGATTGCCGACTACTACATCTGCTCGGTGGGCGAGGTTATGCGTGTGGCTCTCCCCTCCATTATTAAGGCGAAAGCGAAGTGTGAAGCGGAGTTTGAGCCATATATTCCCAAGCGTGAGCAGACCATAAACCTCGTTGCAGAGGCCTTTGCGGGTGAGGTGCGTGCCAAGTTGGAACGTCGAGCGCCCAAGCGTTACGAAGCGTTGTGCGAGATTGAAAAGGCGGGTGGGGTGTTGCCCCGTTATGCTGTGCCGCTCGATGCTACGGCTTTGAAATCGTTGCAGAAGGCGGGTTTGGTGGAGTTTGGCGAGCGCGACTATAAACTCGATTGCGAGTGGAGTAGAACGCTTCTGCCGAAGTTGTCGTCGGCACAGACTGTGGCCCTCGATGCGGTGCGTAATGGTTTGAGCCGGAAACGTGTGGTACTGCTGCACGGCGTTACAAGTTCGGGCAAGACCGAGATATATACCCACCTTATCGAGGAGCGACTCTCGCGTGGCGAGGATGTGTTGTTCCTCGTTCCCGAAATATCGCTCACCACGCAGTTGGTGGAGCGTATGCGTGGACTCTTTGGCGAGAGCGTTACGGTCTATCACTCGAAACTAACACCGCAACAACGCACCCGACTCTACACCGATATGCTCTCGTCGGAGGGTGGAAATTTCGTGGTGGGAGCGCGTTCTGCGCTATTTCTGCCATACAAGAAGTTGGGCTTGGTGGTGGTAGACGAGGAGCACGATTCGAGTTACAAGCAGTCCGAGCCAAATCCTCGCTACAATGGTCGTGATGCGGCAATTATGTTGGCATCGCTCCACAATGCAAAGTGTGTGCTGGGTAGTGCTACGCCATCGCTCGAAAGTTACGCAAACCACCTTTCCGGCAAGTATGCCTACGCCCTGCTTACGGAGCGATATGGCGGTGTGGAGATGCCCGATATTGTTATGTCCGATACGGTGCGAAATGTCAAGCGCAATGAGCGTAAGTTGCACTTTAACAAAGAGTTGATAGATGGTATTGCCGAGCGATTGGCAAACAACGAGCAGGTCATACTCTTCCAAAACCGACGTGGTTACTCCCCATATATGGAGTGTCCGTCGTGCGGTTGGTCGGCACGTTGTCCGCACTGCAATGTAACCCTCTCGGCACATCAGCAGAAGGGGAGTATGGTTTGCCACTACTGTGGTTATAACGAGCCGATACAACGCTATTGTCCAAATTGCAAATCGGGCGAGTTGAAGGCTATGGGTTTCGGTACGGAGCGTGTTGAGGAGGCGGTGATGCAACTATTTCCCGATGCGAGGGTGTTGCGTTTGGATGGCGACACTGCCACTTCGGGTGGAGCATACAACCGCATAATCGGAGCATTTGCCCGCCACGAAGCGGATATATTGGTCGGCACGCAGATTGTGTCGAAGGGGCTCGACTTTGCCGACGTTACGCTCATAGGTGTTCTCAATGGCGACAATCTGCTCGCCTCGCCCGATTTTAGGGCGGAGGAGCGTGCGTGGCAGTTGATTATGCAGGTAGCAGGTCGTGCCGGCAGACGAGATAAGCGTGGCGAGGTTATTATCCAGAGTGCCGAGCCACAACACTCCGTATACGCTATGGTGGGCGACTACGAGCGTGTGGCGGCGAAGTTGCTTGCCGAGCGCAAGCAGTTCGGCTATCCGCCATTTGTGCGCATTGTGAAGGTTACGATGCGTAGCAACGATAAGGAGCGGTTGGTTGCATCGTCGTTGCATCTGGGCGAGCAGTTGCGCTCCCGCTTTGGCCGTAGGGTGTTGGGGCCCGTATCACCGCTCATCGATAGAGTGCGTGGCGAGTATCGTGTGGAGTTGATGCTGAAAATCGAGGTCGAGGCATCGTTTGCTCGTGCAAGAGAGATTCTGCGCGAGGAGATTGCCCGACTGCGCGAGGATAAGAGTTACCGAAATATAGTAATCATCTGCGATGTCGATATTCTTTGATGTAGCCGCTGTTGTGCGGGATGTGATGTCGCTAATTCTGCCCCGTACGTGTATTGTGTGCGGTCGTGTGTTGATGGAGAACGAGCGAAATCTCTGTTTGGCGTGTCGCTACAATATGCCTCTTACGAACTTCTCCAAGCAGAAGGATAACCCCGTAAAACGCCTTTTCGAGAATGTATTGCCGGTGGAGAGTGCAACGGCAATGTTCTGGTTTGTGGGCGGTACGGAGTGGCAACGCATCATCCACAACTTCAAATACTATGGCCATTGGCTCTTTGCGCAGCGAATGGGCGAATGGTTTGGCGAGGAGTTGCGCGAGAGTGGTAATTTCGAGGGTGTGGATGTCATAATTCCCATCCCTTTGCACTATCGTCGTCGCCTGAAACGAGGACACAATCAGTCGGAGCAGTTGGCTTTGGGCATAGCCCGCAAGTTGGATGTTGGGTGCGACTTTCGTTCGGTACGCCGTCGCCGTTACAACGATAGCCAAACCTTGAAGAGTCGTAGCGAGAGGTGGGATAATGTGGATGATATTTTCGAGGTGCGTCGAGCCGAGCGGTTACGCGGCAAACACATTCTGCTCATAGACGATGTGCTGACTACGGGAGCAACGATGACTTCGTGCGCTATGGCTATTGTCAATGCTTGCGATGGCGATGTCAGAATAAGTGTTGCATCGCTTGCTGTGTCGCGACGAATAGTAGGCGAGCGATAGAGTTTTCAAAAAGATATAAACAGCGCAGAGAGGCGTGTAGGGGCGTTTTTGCACCCTGCGCAGATGTTATAAACATAGTTTTCAACACGCACGCATAATGCGTGAGTTGTCGGAGTTGCAAAAAAAGAGTATTTTTGTGGGATAAATGGACGAAACAATGGCAAAGGAATACAACAAAAATAGCGGTGCGTTTGCGGAGTTGGCCCCCGAGGCTGTAATGGGCACTGTGCCACCGCAAGCCGTAGAGTTGGAGGAGGCGGTACTAGGTGCGTTGATGCTCGAGGCGGACAAAATTACCGAGGTGCAGGAGTATCTCACCGAGGCATCGTTCTACAAAGAGGAGCATCGTTTGATATACCGTGTGATGAACGAGTTGGCTATGGCGCAACAGCCGATAGACCTATTCACCGTAACCAACCAACTCAAATCGAAGCGCGAGTTGAAGAAGGTGGGAGGTGCGAGTTATCTGGCGCAACTCACCCAGCGTGTAGGTACGGCTGCAAATATCGAGTTCCACTCCCGCATCATCACGCAGAAGCACATCCAGCGCGAGTTGATTCGTGCTTCGTCGGAGATTCAACGCCAATCGTACGACAGCACAATCGACGTAAACGACTTGATTGGCTTTGCCGAGGGCGAGGTGTTGAAGATTACCGAGGGCTACGTTAAACGCTCGGTGCAGACCGCCAGCGATATCCTTCGTGCCACAATTCGCCAAATCGAGAAGGCTGCCGAGAATGACTCTCGTTACAGCGGAGTTTGCACAGGCTTTACCGATTTGGACAATATCACACTCGGTTGGCAACCTTCCGATTTGATTATTATCGCCGCACGTCCTGCAATGGGTAAGACCGCCTTCACCCTTACGATGGCGCGAAATATGGCAGTAAACTACGACACTCCGGTGGCATTCTTCTCGTTGGAGATGTCGTCGGTGCAGTTGATGACTCGTTTGGTGGTTGCCGAAACGGGTATCAACGGTCAGACCATCCGTAGCGGTAAACTCACCCCTTCGGAGTGGAAAACCCTCGAAACCAACACCAAGGCGTTGGGTATGGCTCCGCTCTTTATCGACGATACACCGGCGTTGTCAATCTTTGAGTTCCGCTCGAAGGTGCGCCGTTTGAAGGCGAACAACGATATAAAGGTTATTGTGATCGACTACTTGCAGTTGATGACCGCATCGGGACAGGGCGATAAGGGTAATCGTGAGCAGGAGGTGGCCTTCATTTCGCGTACGTTGAAGGGCGTGGCCAAAGAGTTGAACATCCCGATTATTGCCCTCTCGCAGTTGAATCGTGCTACCGAGTCGCGTGGTGGCTCGAAGCGACCACAGTTGAGCGACCTTCGTGAGTCGGGAGCGATTGAGCAGGATGCCGACCTTGTAGCGTTTATTCACCGCCCCGAGTACTACGGTTTTACGGCAGGTCCGGGCGAGGAACCTGTCGAGGGCTTGGCAGAGTTTATCTTGGCAAAGCATCGTAATGGCGCAGTGGCAGATGTGAAGTTGCGCTTTATTAAGGAGCAGGCGAAGTTTGCCAACTGGGACCAGATAAATACCGCAGGTGGTGCTAATGTAACCTCGTCGTTCGAGCAGTACGACGATATGCAAGCCGCACCATTCGAGTCGTCAGGCTCGGCATTGCAGAATGCAACGAGCAACGAGTTCGACATTTCGCGCGTAAGCAGTGCTACAAACGACGAAACAGCACCATTCTAAAAGACAAAGGCGATGTTTGTAAAGTGTTTTGCGGGAGCCATCGTAGGCATCAAGGCTGTGAAGGTCGATGTCGAGGTGAATGTAGCAGGAGGGGGTATAGGGCTTTTTCTTGTGGGTTTGCCCGATAATGCCGTGAAGGAGAGCGAGCAACGTATTCGCTCCGCTTTCGAAAATTCGCAACGCCGTATGACCGCCAAGAAGGTGGTTGTAAATCTCGCACCTGCCGACCTTCGTAAGGAGGGTTCGGGCTTCGATTTGCCTATTGCAGTGGGCATCTTGGCAGCAACGCAGCAGGTACTCGACACTCGCTTGGGCGACACGATGTTCGTGGGCGAGTTGTCGTTGGATGGCGCAGTAAAACCTGTGCGAGGCATCCTTCCGTTGGCCGTTATGGCAAAGGAGAACGGAATGAGCCGTATTGTAGTCTCGGCAGCGAGTGCGCACGAGGCGGCAGTAGTCGATGGCGTTGAGGTTATCCCTGTGAATACTCTTAAAGAGGTTATCGAGTACCTCAATAACGAGATAGATATAACACCTGCCGAGGGTAGGGTAGATGAGTTTTCGGCAGAGCAGAACGTCTATGCCGAGGATTTTGCCGACGTGAAGGGACAGCGCGATGTGAAACGTGCGTTGGAGATTGCCGCCGCCGGAGGACACAATGTGCTGATGATTGGCGCACCCGGCTCGGGAAAGACAATGTTGGCACGCCGTATGCCTACGATTATGCCCCCTATGAGTTTGGAGGAGGCTGTCGAGGCTACCAAGATACACTCCGTAGCGGGCAAGTTGGGCGAGAATGTGGGGCTGATGACCAAACGCCCATTCCGCTCGCCGCATCACCTAACCTCGCAAGTTGCACTTATTGGTGGAGGTCAGTCGCCACAACCCGGTGAGGTTAGTTTGGCGCACAATGGAGTGTTGTTTCTCGACGAGTTGCCGGAGTTCGGTCGCAATGTGTTGGAGGTGTTGCGCCAGCCGTTGGAGGATAGAATGATAACCATTTCGCGAGCAAAATATAGTGTTGAGTATCCGTCGAACTTTACACTTATTGGCGCAATGAACCCTTGTCCGTGCGGCTACTACAACCACCCTACAAAGGAGTGTTCGTGCCAACCATTCGCCATAAATCGCTATTTTTCGCGCATTTCGGGGCCACTGCTCGATCGTATTGATATGCACATCGAGGTTGTGCCGGTGCCGTTGTCGGAGATAAGTGGCGATCAGGTTGAGGAGTCGAGTGCCGAGATTCGTAAGCGAGTTATTGCGGCACGCGATATTCAGAGGCAACGCTTTCAGGGGGTGGGCATCCACTCTAATGCAATGATGAACTCGGCGATGTTGCGTAAATTCTGCCCATTGAGTAGCGATGTGCGCTCACTTCTCGAGATGGCTATGCGCCGATTGAATCTCTCGGCTCGTGCCTACGACAGAATTATAAAGGTTGCCCGTACGATTGCCGACCTTGCCGGATGCGACAATATAGAATCGTCGCATATTGCCGAAGCGATCAACTACCGCACCCTCGACCGCGACTCTTGGGGCAGATAACCAATATATGTGCAGAGTAGTTTACTCCAACAGTCGGAGTGTCGTTAGCCCGTTTTGTTGGCCGGCGACGTAGGTGCGTGGGGTGTCGAGATTTTCGCGGGTGAGGTTGGTCAGAACAAGTCCGTTGCCAAGCGAGAATTGTAGGCACGAGAAGGTGTCGCCTACCTGCAGTTTCGAGTTGTGGCACACCTCCGCCACAAAACGGTTGTTGCCCAAGTAGCGAATCTCGCAAAGGCGATTTGGAAGCCAACCTATCAGCAGTCGTGCGCCCACTGCGAGATCACTCGACGAGATATGTTCCACGTTGAATAGTTCCGATTCGTCGCCCATCTCGGCGTGCAGACGTTTGCAGAAATCCTCCCAGTCGCACCCTTCGGCATATTGCGAGAGTATGTTTAGCGTGTGCAACGAAACAGTGTTGTAGCCTCTTGTCGAGTAGCCCCACACTCGCTCCAATGTGCTTTCGGAGATATGTTTGCGCTGCTCCATCTCTATCATAGCGACTAATGCTAAAAAGTCGGCGTGTACCACCAACTTCTTGCCAAAGCGACTCTCCACTCGGCTACGTAGTGCGCTAATTTGCGGAATATCTCTTCGAATGCTCATCGTGATACAAAAATAATCATTATCTTTGACAAACAAAACGATTTTTACGATGGAGGAGAGCGGTATATTCGGCGTTGAGTCCGAAATTTATGGAGGCGAACAGGCTTTTCACGGCTTTAAGTTGTTGAAAACCACTGCAAATGCCTCGTTGTATCTCGCTTATAAGGCGGGCAAACGTTTCCTGATAAAGACAACAAAAGACAATTCCGAGCGGCAGTTGGCTATGCTTCGACGTGAGTATGAACTCTCGTTTGGATGCGACCACCCGCACATCGTTCACATCTACACCATCGAGAATTTACCCATTGGCGTAGGGCTTGTGATGGAGTATGTCGAGGGACGTACGCTTGCCGACTATCTTGCCGAGCGACCTACCCTGTCGGAGCGCAACCGCATATTCGAGGAGTTGCTCTCGGCGGTGGAGTATCTCCATACACGAGGCGTTGTTCACAACGATATTAAACCCGAAAATATCCTTATCTCTCGTGCCGACAACACGCTGAAACTTATCGATTTCGGTTTGGCGGATAGCGATGCCGAGTACGCTTTGCGCACGCTCGGTTGCACACCCCGTTACGCCTCGCCCGAACTGCGAGCGCAGAGCGGTGTTATGGATGCCCGCAGCGACATCTACTCTATAGGCGTTTTGATGCAGGATATTTTCGGAAACCGCCATCGTCGTATTGCCAAGCGGTGCTGTCGTGAAAGTGCTGCCGAGCGATATGCGAATATCTCGGCATTGCACTCTTCTTGGCGACAGCGCAACCGCCCATTAAAGGTGTTGCTTGGCGTTGTTGCTGCAATCGTTTTTGTGCTTCCAACTCTGCTTTATGGGCAGGCGAAACTCGCCGAGCGCAACGAACGTATCGAGCGTGAGCAGTTGTTCCGCCAAATTGAGCGCGAGGTGGAGCGGGTATATGCCATTGCGGCAGATTCTATCTCTCACGAGGTCTATCAGGAGTTTGCCGGTGTGCATATTCTTTCGTTTATGGATGAAGTTACCAAATTTAGCAACGAACATATTGCGACAATCGAGGATGTGGAGTTGAATGCTCTCGCTAACAACGTCTATATGAAGGCGTATACGAAATCGTACAAAGAACTCTACGACCGAGCCTCTTCTCTGCCATTTACCTTCCAAAGCAATCTGCCTATGGAGGAGGTGATATTCTATAACAATCTGCTAAAAGAGCGTAAACCATATCGCCCATATCGGGCAAAATAGTTCGCAAAAGACAACGAAAGACAACGACATTTTGCCGTTGTCTTTTCTTTTATTCTTACCTTTGCAGAAAGCAACAGCCATCCTTCATAAAATTCATTTACAAAGCGTTTTTATGCGTTTTTGTAAATTTTGAAAAAATTTTATGGGGGGGGGGTATTTTGTTAATTATTTTTGCTATATTTGTGAAAATAAACGATAAACACGCAAGTGTTTGTCCATCTCGCTGATGAACCTAGGAAATTCATTTACGGTAAGAGAGGACAAGCCCTGTTGCGAGTCTATATATCCTCTGGATATATAGGCATAGCGTAGGCTGTTGCTTTTTCTTCTTACCAGAGGTTTTCCTAGGACCTATCAGCGGAGATTAAGTGATTAGTCTGCGCTTCTTTTTTTATACCCCAAGCGCAGCAAATAGAGTACCGAAACCTATATATAACTTAAATAATTGAGATTTATGGCAAGCAAAGTAAGAGTTTATGGTAAGGCGCAAAACCGTACCGCATTGGGTATTGCACACGCCTATATGGTGATGTACCCACAGGCAACATTGGAGGATCTGCGCAAGGCTTTTCCAAATGAGTTGAACCCTGATAGTGGCGTGAAGGAGAACTTCGTTTATGCCGAGGATAAGGGTACAACTGCCGATTGGGATGGCTACTTCAAGGCAGAGGACGAGTTGCTCACAATGGGCGACGGCAAGAAGGTGTCGATTGTTAAGATGTGGACAAAGCCAAGTTTTGAGCGAATGGTGTCGCACGCAAAGTTGTACGATATCGAGATTGCGAAGTTCGAGGCTGCCGATAAGGGCGGTAAGAAGGGCGGTTTCCGTTTGGAGTACCTCAATGGCTATGTGCCACCGGTAGCGGCAAAGAAGAGGTCGTTGTGGTTGGTATGGTTGCTCCTGCTCCTTTTGGTGGGTGGCGTAGCAGCATTCTTCGCACTGCGCAAACCGCAGGTTGTCGAGGTCGAGAAGGTCGTGGAGGTCGAGAAGATTGTCTATGTTGACCGTATCGAGGAGATCGAGAAGAACTTCAACGCGGCGCAGTTCGAGCAGGGTAAGGCGGAGTTGTCGGAGGCAGCAAAGTTTGTGTTGCACGACCTCGCACAGGAGTTGAAGAAGCACCCCGAGGTGAAGTTGCAGATTGTGGGCCACACATCGGCAGAGGGTAACCCCGAGGTAAATCAGAAGTTGTCGGAGGCTCGCGCACAGGCGGCTGTCGATTTCTTGGTAGGTCACGGCGGTGTTGAGGTTGAGCGTTTGGAGGCTGTCGGTAAGGGTTCGAGCGAGCCACTTGATGAGAGCAACCCAGAGGTAAACCGTCGCACCGAGTTTATCATTGTTGAGTAATAAACTTTAATACATATAATAATATTATGGGAATTTTGAATGCTATTTTGGACAACTTCAAGAATGCAGAATTTACCGTTGCTCCAAACAAGAAATTGAAGAGTTTGTCGGCTGACTTTAAGAAGGCCTTTAACCTCTCGCTCATTTTCTATAAGGGTGCACAGATTGCAGATGGCGATTTGACACTCGCAGCCTTGAATAAGAAGACCACCAAGGATGTGAAGTCGAAGGCAGATGGCTTTAAGATTAAGGCGAGTATGAAGGTTGGCGATGCCGAGAAGTTGTTTGACCAGAACTTTGGTGTAACCGTTCAAATTAAGGATGCCAAAGGCACCAAACTCGTTCCGAACGGCATCACCCTCGGACAGGCAGCACGAGGCGAGTACTAAACTATGTCAATACTAACCGACATAGTTCGCGCTGATGTATGCGCTTTTTTGGAGAGCAACGAGGAGTTGCTCTTCAATGAGCGCGACTTTCAGATGCATCTTGCTACTTGGCTACGCAACTCCTCTAATCGCTACGACGATGTCGATGTGGAGTACTATGTGCCTTGTCAAGAACTCGACAACTATGTTTGGGATAGCGAGTTACGCCTCGATATCGTAGTTAAAAAGGGGGATGAATATTGCCCTGTCGAACTTAAGTACAAGACCAAGAAGGTGGAGCGTAAAATCTCTCGCTTCGACGAGGAGATGCACGACAATGTTGTGGTGATGAAGAATCAAGGAGCGCAGGATTTGGGAATGTACGACTTTTGGAAGGATGTGCGTCGTGTAGAGTTGGTGCGCAACCGATTTGAGCGAGTGAAAGGCGGTTTGGCCGTATTTGTTACAAATGACGCATTCTACACCAAAGGGAGCAAACCTACATCCAACAACCATCAATTCAGTATGGCAGAGGGGATGCACTCCCCTATCAAGCATTGGGCAAACCCCGAAAGTACTTGTGCCAAAACACACCCGAACTTTGAGGTTGAGAGGGAGTACAGCATTGAGTGGCGTACGAGAGAGATTGACAAAGTTGGATTTTATTACTGCATCGTAACCATTTAATAACAAACTTAAAAAAACTAAAAATTATGGCAAAGAAATCGGTAATTACAGGAGAGTATGTAGTCTCCGTATTGGATAATGGTGCTATTGAGGTGTATCGTATCTACGACAATGTAAAGGGTGCGCTTCGCGAAATAGCAGAGAAAGAGGGCTTCGAGTATGACCCTGCGTGGACTACTCGTCAGTTCGGTTCTAAATTGGTAGATTTTCTTAACGAGAAGAAATAATTTAATTCACATTTTTCTAACCATTAAAAACTAAAAAAATTATGGCAGATTTTAAGTTGGATGGCCGTATGAAGGTCAAGAGTTTGAAGGCTAACTTCAAGAAGGAATTTGGTGCATCGTTGCGCGTTTACACAACCGTTGCTTGTAAGACTCCTGCTGATGACGAGAAGACATTGGCAGCACTCCGTGCAGAGGGTTACAAGGGTGGCGAACTCGTTGTAGGTGGTAACCTCCGCGTTGGTAACTTCGAGAAGAAGATTGCCGAGATGTACGGTATCGGTGTTCAGGTTGCTGACAAGGACGACAAGAAGTTGGCTGACAACGGCGCAACTTTGGTTGGCGCAGGCAAATAATTGCCGAACACATTTCAGGTATGTGGGGTTTGATCGCCCCACATATCGCTAAAACCTTAAAACTTATACATTATGGCAAAGACAACAACGGCGAAGAAGTCTACCACCGCCAAGAAAACCACCGCAACAAAAAGTGCGGCAAAGAAGACTTCGGCAGGGGAAAAATTCGATGTAATATTAAAAACGAAGGGTGCGTTAGGTCTAAAACTAATAAAGGATGTTAGGGATATTATGAAAGTACCTTTAGACGATGCTAAAGATGTTGTTGATAATGTTCCTGCTGTCATAGTATCAGGGGTGTCAAAAAGCGTAGCCACACGCGTAAGCGCGGTGCTCAAGACCTCGGGGTCAAAGGTTGCGGTTGTAACATCCAAAAAGACTACAACGGCGAAACCTGCTGCAAAGAAGGTTGCTGCTCCGAAGGCTACCGAGATTTCGGTTACCGGTAACAAGAAGATTGACACTCTGCGTAAGGAGTTCAACAAGAAGTTCCCATATTTGCGTTTGAGCATATACTACAGTTACGCTCGTCAGCAAGTGGCAAAGGGCGAGAGCATCACATCTATCGACGGTAGCAAGACTATCGCATCGGTGCGCCGTGCCGATTCGGGTGGCGATATCTCTATCTCGGGCAACAAAAAGATTAAGTCGTTGGAGAAAGAGTTCGACAAAGTATTTGGACTCTATTGCCAAATTTGCTACACCGAAGGCGATGGCTCACGCTACTACACATCGGGTAGCAACGACGATAAAACCCTCGCAGCGTTTAATGCCGAGTGCGAGAAGGATGGCTGCAAGAAGGGCTGTTGGAAATAGTATGAAAATCAATATATTATGAAAGCGTATTACAGAAAGAAAATCATCGATCTGCGAGCAAAGATTGCAGACGAGAAGGAGGCAAAGAAGCGCGAAAATGCTTACTATGCCGATAAGGTAAAGAGCGCATCGGGTGCATCGAACAAGGCGTACTATCGCAAGTGCAAAATCGACCACGCTGCGGCTCACGATCGCCGTATTGAGCAGTGGAAACGCGAAATCGAGAGCGCAAAAGATTCACTCAAACGCTGTAAGTAGAACTATACTACAATACTTCGTACACAGGGCTAATTCGTTGGTTCTGTGTGCGTAATGTAAATTATTGGCTATGAAAATTCCGGGATTATCATTTTCGCTCAAACGAGCAGTGGGCATCAGCGGTTTGAAGTCGAAGGTTGCCCGCAAAGTTGGTATTCCAACCACCAAGCAGGGCGTGGAACGCAAAATCGGCGGTGCAATACTGAAAGGTCTGTTTGGCAAGAAAAGGAGTAAATAATAAATGGAGTGTTATCTACATTAGGCGTGTGAAGCCAGAAAGTCATCCCGAGCGAAAGGAGTGAGCGTGGGGATCTCCTACCTACATTTAAGCGAGGAGATTGCCACATCTTGTGCCAAGACTCGCAATAACGTACACGCCTAATGTATGTAATTCCGATAAAACATAGAATAGATGATGAGAAAGAGTTTTATTTTTGGCGTGGTGTGTGCTGTTGCCGCTGCGTTGGTGTCGTGCGTTGGTGGCCCATCGCCACGAGAGCAGTTCGATAAGGCAATAGCCGAAGGTAAGTTGTCCGAAGCGCAGGTGGTGCTAACTCAAATGCGCGGTGAAAGCGATTTCAACCTCTGTTGCGAGATACTTATCGACGAGTATCTCTCAATCGGCAACCTGAACAAAGCAATCTATGTGTTCGATAAGGTGTCGTCGCATTGCAGTATGTATGAGATGAAATTCGACTCGCTCTACGATGAGGATGGTTTCACGAAGCGCAACTCGCAGAAAATCTACAAGAAACTTATCGCTGCCGACAGGTTCGACGAGGCGTGGGCATACCACCCATTGAGTTACAGTAGCGAGGAGTACCCGGGCAACGCTCACGACTACTTCTCCTATATGGTGGATGTAATAACCCATCTCTGCACCAACCAACGTCACGACGAGGCGTACACCTTTATTACATCGCACATCCATTGGTTCTCCAAGAATGTGGATAACCACCAGTGGGGCAAAGACTACCCAGAATATAGCAAGAACACGATGCACGGACAGATTATGGATGTCTATAATAGTTTCCAATAGCGTATGAAGCGACTTTTACTTTGTGCGATGGTGCTGTTTGCACTGTCGTCGTGCGGTGGCAGAGCCTCCACTACCGCCACCACTACAACCCTCTCGGAGGGAGTATGCCTCTCCGAGCGTGAGGAGTATCGTTACAATATGGCTCTCGCCGACGTTGAGGAGGTTGAGGCGATGATGCAGTCGGGCGAGCAGAGTGTGGAGAGCATTGCCAAGATGCAACATAAGGTGCGTGCGTTGCAATATGAGTACAACGCCGAGGGTATGAATGCCGCAACGGTTGCGCATTGCGAACAACTCCGTCAGCGAATAGAGCAGTTGAAGGGGGAGTACCAAAACCACGAGGTTAAGGTGCGCTCGACTATAAGGCGTATCAACATCCTCTCGCACTCGAACAAGTTGCTCTCCGAGAGCGTTGCGTTGCCCTTCTATGCCGAGGCGGGCGAGATGCTTCTCATCGAGCATACCTCGTCGGAGGCGGTATCGGTACGACTCAATAATGCCGACACGCAACGAACACTCAAAAAGTACAGCGGAAAGAGCGTGAAGGACTCGTTGAAGGTTGCCTATTCGGGTGTCTACACCATAGATTTGGTGCCTACTGCCAAGTGTTACTCGACGTTGAACATCTCGACACGAGGTACAGCGTTGGCGCGTAAGAGTGTGCGTAGCGAAAGTGTGAAGTGCAATAAGGGCGATTGGGGTGCAAAGGCGGTGCAGACAATAGTTATGCACAACTGCTTCGAGGAGCCATACAAGTTCACTCTGCGTGGACAACTCAAAGCGACATTCTCGGGCAATGCCAAAGGCTTGGTTGCGGTGCAGGTGCCTGCGGGAACAACCGACATCCTCTACTCGATGCGTATCGCTACGAGCGAGGCGAGCCGTGCCGACGATGGCAAGTTCCACGACAACCTTTCTCGCTCCTACAAGCGTATCAAGTTCCTCGGTCTGCCTCTCTACGAGCGAAGCCGAAGCAATGGTTTGCTCAACACTTTGCTCGACGACAACCGCCCTGTGAGAGAGGAGGATGCCTACTGCAATATGTATGTATTCCGCAATCAGTCGCAGGCGAAGCAGTTTCAGGATAGCACCAAGTCGGCATCGCAACTCAACTACGACGTGGACTATTCGACCATTGGCACGCAGTCGCGCAATGGCCGCATTCCGATGAAGGGTGCGCGAACAATCTATCTCGGCTTCGAGAACGAGCGTATGCGCTACGCCAACTATCTCTGGGTTGAGGTGGTGGCGGTAGTCGCTACAACGGAGTACTACACAACAAAGTATATAGTGCAATAAACTAACCCAAAAAGAGAAAATGAAATCGGAAAATTGCTAACCTTGCGCTATGATGAAGAGAGTTTTTGCGATTATAATGCTCGCCTTTGTTGCAGTCGCTGCATCTGCACAAGAGGTCGAGGAGATTGAGTTTACCGCCGACCGCCCGGGTGCTTCGACAGGTACGGGCGTGGTTGGGCGCAATGTATTTCAATGGGAGCAGGGCATTGCCTACGATGGCGATGGAGCGAAGGGGCAATTCACCTTCTCGAACACGCTCTTTCGTTTCGGATTGTTCGATGGCGTGGAGTTGCGTCTGGGTGGCGATGCGTTCATCCATCACGATGGCGCGAAGTGGCACCCTGCATTCTCGGGTTTGAGCGTGGGTACCAAAATTCGCTGCTTCGAGGGCAGAGGTGCTATTCCGGCAATCTCGCTGATGGCAAATTTGGCTATCCCCGGCACAGGAAGCAGAGGCTTTGCGCCCGAAAATGTTGCGCCGTCGCTCTATCTGCTGTTCGATAACCCCGTAAACGATTGGTTCAGCATCGGCTACAACGTCGGCGTGGAGTGGGATGGTGCGCTTATTGGCCCATCCACCTTTGTGGCGTTGTGTCTGGGCTTCTCCATTACGGAGAGGTTGGGGTGCTTTGCCGAGAGTTTCAACTACTTCTCTCGCTACGGACACTGCTATGGCGTGGATTTCGGTTTCAACTATATGGTGGCAGAGCGGGTGCAACTCGACTTGGCTGCCAACCTGAACGACCTCACCCACGTGGCACACGCGTGGTCGGTAAGTTGCGGTGTGGCGTGGCAGATAAACAACCCAACAAAGCGCAAGAGGTAGGATGAGAGTTCTGATTACGGGCTTCGAGCCATATCTCGACTACACCGAAAACTCGTCGTGGGTTGTGGCGGAGCAACTCTCTCGGTGCGCTTTGGAGGGCGCAGAGGTGGTTGCCGAGATGTTGCCTGTGAGTTTTGGGCGTGTGGGCAAAGCGTTGCGCTCTGCAATAGCGTTGCATACGCCCGATTTGGTGATAATGCTCGGTCAGTCGGGCGGAAGCGATAGGGTTAAGTTGGAGCGTGTGGCTCTGAATATGATGGATGCCTGCAATGCCGACAACGATGGCTACCTCCCCGACGAGGAGCCTATCGATGAGGGCAAGTCGGGTGCGTTGTTCTGCAATGTGGATATTAAGGCGTTGCGTGAGGCTATTGCCGAGAGGGGCGTGGCGGTCAAGATATCCAACTCGGCAGGTTTGTATGTCTGCAACCGCACCTACTACGAGGCGTTGACGATTTGCGTGGAGCAACCCTCGCTGCGTGCGCTGTTTGTCCACCTCCCCTTCTACGAGGGGCAGAGTACGGCAAAACCCCAAAAGCCGACCTTACCACTCGGCGATATGATTTGTGCAATTCAAACAATAATTGAGGAGATAAATGACAAAGACAGAGAGGTTTAGAAAGCAGTTGGCTCGCATTTTCGATAGCGATTTGCGCACCAAGCAGTGGGAGAATATCCCCGACTACATCATCATCGGACTCATAGTGTTGAGTACACTTTCGGTGTTTATATCGACATTCGACGTCTCGCCCGCATTTCAGCGTGTGTTGAATGTGTTTGATATCGTAACCGTAGTGATTTTCACCATCGAGGTGTCGTTGCGTATTTGGGTGGCCGACGAGAGCGATGCGAGGTATAAGGGCTTCTGGGGGCGAGTGAGGTACTGCTTCTCGTTCTACGGCCTAATCGACATCCTCTCCACCTACACCTTCTATTTGGCGTTCTTTATTCCGCTGCCATACGCTATACTCAAAGTGTTGCGAGTGGCGCGTCTGTTGCGTGTTTTCCGCTATATGCGCTCGTTCCGCCTGTTGCAGAAGGCTATAAGTTCCAAGTCGAAGGAGATGTTCATATCGTTGCAGTTCCTCGTGATTATCACGCTGATACTCTCGTTTATCCTCTTTTTCTACGAACACGCCGCACAGCCCGAGGTCTACAACAATGGCGTAACCTCGGTGGTGTGGGCATTTGCGCAGTATATCGGCGACCCGGGAGGTTTTGCCGACACACCGCCTGTAACACTGGTAGGTCGCATCATCGCCTGCATCATCGGTCTGCTGGGTATAGCCCTCTTTGCTGTGCCTGCGGGACTTATCGGTGCTGGTTTCTCGGAGGCTATGGAGGAGGAGTTGCACCAAGAGGTCGTTACCGAGAATATCGAGAAACTCCACAAAGCATTCTCGCGTAAGTTGGACCGCCCTACGGGCTTTCAGGTGGTGCCACCCGTGTTGTCGCTTGTGGAGATTCAGGCTCGAATGGGTATGAAGGTCGATGATATTATAGATGCCGTAGAGAACTCCGACCGCTTCCGTTTGGCAAATACGGCTGTTATGCAGACCGTTGATGAACACCCGCAAGATAGACTCGTAGTAGAACACTTTGCGGTTAATTGCCCCTATGGTTGCTGCATAGATAGAGGATCGAAGGTGACTATCGTATCGCCAAGCAATATCGTAGACCCTGTAATTGGTCACTTTGGCTACTATTTGGCAAAAATTGGAGGTTTCAACTTTGTTAGTCGTGAGTTTGGCGAGACACGCCCATATCGCTCATTCTATAAGTTTGACGATGAGAATGCCGTGGAGGGACTTGCAGAGTATATGGCAGACCTCAACCACCTCACTTCGCGCGAAGATTCGTGGGTTATAACGATGCTTGCCTCCTGTGGTGGCAACGAGCCCGCGTACCCTGCAAAGATTGAATTTACGGCGGGCGGCGAAAAGGGCAATGAGTCGCTCGAACAAGAGGGCTTGACCGTTAAAGACACGGCTCGCTTTAAGACCCTTATAGATGATACGGAGGTGCGCTTAAAGAGTGAATTTAACTTGGAGAGCGCCTTTCAACGCTATCACGGTGTGGGTCTTAACCCTCATAAACTATATACCCGCAAACTCGCGAATGTGGCGAATATCAACAGTTTCTGCATCACTGTTGCGTGGAGTGTAAGTTTCTGGGACTCTCGCCGCACGGCCGTTGCCAAGTGCCTTGCCGAACTTATCGCCAAGGATATAGAGGGACGCAACGAACTATCCCTCTCGGCAGAGTTAAAGCGCAAAGATTGCGGCTATGATGACTATAAAGTGTAAAAATTTGAAATATGAAAGTAGTATTTACCCCCGAAGCCGAAAGGGATATTGAGAGATTAGCGTATATACAATTCATATCAGATCGATTAAAGTTGAGGTACGATAAGGTATATTACGAAGTGGATGTCTATTGCATCCAATCCAATAATAAATGGGGAATTGCAGATTTTGATGGCAATGAACTTATTTCACCTCGCTATGACTGGTTAGGAGATGGCTTCTATGATGGGCTATGCCTTGCAGGATATCGTGGAGAGAACCCCGGAGTGGGATATATAAATCTCAAAGGAGAAGAGGTAATAGCTCCTAAACGCTGGACAGTGACGGATTTTAAGAATGGAACTGCTCTTGTTAGTTTTGACTCTCAAAAATGGGGCGCTATTAATACCTGCGGCAAGTTAATAGTACCTTGCGAATATAATGAATGGGAGTTATGTAGGGAGGAAGATAAGGTTTGTGTTTGCATCAACGGTGTTTACACCTCCTTCGATTTGGAAGGTAATGTAATTAAGGAGTAATTAACAAAAAACTATTTATATAGTTAATTTTCATTTTATAAACCCATTTAACAAAAATTTACACTATGAAAAAACAAGCAACTTATGGCGATTACACCATTTCAATCGCCGCAAACAACAGTGTATCAGTAGTTTATCAGGGGGGGGTATTTGACAATACCAAGGCAGCATTGAGAGAGATTGCCGACCAAGCAGGCTTCGCTTACGAAAAGGCTTGGACCACTCAACAATTCGGCTCGAAGTTGGTTGATTTCCTGAATGCCAACCTCGCACAAACGCCTACCTCAAAGTCCGAGCCGAACAAATTACAAAAACAACATATATGTGTCGATGTCGAAATTACGGAGCACGAATATATGGCTTTCGACTGTGGCGACGAGATGGTGGGAGGTTGTTCATTCGCATTCAACGGTGATGATTCTCCCGGCTTTATCCGTATCACCGTAGATGGCAAGGAGATAGAATTCGATGAAGAGGCACTCTCTGATAGAAGTGAATACTCCGACTACGAGCCATTCGATATGGAGGAGAAGTGGAACAGCGAGGATATCGTAAAGTTTGGTTATTACGACAACCTTGCGGGCAAGACTTGGGAGTTCGATGTGGAGAACTTTGATATCAACAAGTTGAGTTTCTACTACGAGTGTTTCGATGCAATCTTTGGCCCTGCCGATTACGAGAGCGAAGAACATCGTATTACCCTGCGCTACGACGGCAAAGAGGTCGAGGAGGATCTCGAGGCTTACGGTTGCTCCAATGGCGATTTCGAGCAAGAGTGGTATATGTACGATGACGAAGACTAACTCTCGCCCATATACCATTTAGCAAGACTGCTTTCGGGCAGTCTTTTTTTTTGCCCCACAAGCCTAACATCCTCCCCGAAACTCCCCGCATACAACAACTCATACTCCTGCCAATGTTTTATCCTCCTGTGAGGGGGACTTTTGTTGCGTTAGCAAAATGGCATTCGCTCGTTGCACTCGCTGAATGACAAGCGTTCGCTAACGCTCACTGAATGGCAATCGCTCCCGATGGTCGCTGAATGGCAAATGCGCCTGTTATTAAGCACTCCTTTGGAGTGCGCTGCCATTCAATGCCATTAAGGGCTGAAAGCCCGAATGCCATTCAATGCCATCGAACTTGGCGCAGCAAAATACACTTGGTAGCGCACCCCAGAAAGGGCGGAACGCCCGCCCCCAGTAAGCACCTTCGGTGCGCCCCCAGTAACCCCCAGGAAAGTTGCGCCGTGATAAGCGTCGGAGTTCGCAGTCTAACCTCACTATCTTTTGCCCTACTCTTTCAATTTTCGGTTTTTTTTACTATCTTTGCGCCCGAAATATAAGAGGATATACATTTTAGGATTAGTTATGGATATACACAAGCAGTTTAAGGAGGGCCTGTGGCAGACAACTATCGATGTTGCCAACTTCGTGCAGGCCAACATTACGCCATACTATGGCGATGCTTCGTTCTTGGCTGGACCATCGGAGCGTACAAAGAAGGTTTGGAATAAGTGCCTCGAGGCTCTCGAGCAGGAGCGTGCCAATGGTGGCGTTCTCTCGCTCGACAATAAGACAGTTTCGACAATCACATCGCATAAGGCAGGATATATCGACCGCGAAAACGAACTTATCGTAGGTTTGCAGACCGACGAGTTGCTCAAACGTGCGATTAAGCCTTTCGGAGGTATCAATGTCGTGTCGCGTGCTTGTAAGGAGCAGGGCGTGGATGTTGACGATAAGGTGAAGGAGATTTTCACTCACTACCGCAAGACTCACAACGAGGGTGTATTCGACGTATACCCCGAGGAGATTCGTACATTCCGTTCGTTGGGCTTCCTCACGGGTCTGCCCGACAACTACGCACGTGGTCGTATCATCGGCGACTACCGCCGTTTGGCGTTGTACGGCATCAACCGCCTTATCGAGGCAAAGCAGGCCGATTTGAAGGGACTCACCTCGCCAATGTCGGATGCTACAATCCGCCTTCGCGAGGAGGTTGCCGACCAGATTAAGGCGTTGAAGGATATGCTTGTGTTGGGCGAGTACTACGGTTTGGATTTGAGTCGCCCTGCAACCTCGGCACAGGAGGCTGTGCAGTGGGTCTATATGGCATACCTCGCAGCCGTTAAGGAGCAGGATGGTGCAGCGATGTCGCTCGGTAACGTTTCGTCGTTCCTCGATATCTACATCCAGTACGACCTCGACCACAACAACATCACCGAGGAGTTTGCACAGGAGTTGATAGACCAATTCGTAATCAAGTTGCGTATGGTTCGCCACCTCCGTATGCAGTCGTACAACGACATCTTTGCGGGCGATCCAACGTGGATTACCGAGGCTATCGGTGGTCGTTTCAACGATGGTCGCACCAAAGTTACCAAGACCTCGTTCCGCTTCTTGCAGACACTCTACAACCTCGGCCCATCGCCCGAGCCAAATATGACTGTGCTTTGGAGTCCGGAGTTGCCCGAGGGCTTTAAGGAGTTCTGCGCAAAGGTATCTATCGACACCTCGTCTATCCAGTACGAGAACGACGATTTGATGCGTGAGGTGCGTTTCAGCGACGACTACGGTATCGCTTGCTGCGTATCGTATCAGGCTATCGGCAAGCAGATTCAGTTCTTCGGCGCACGTTGCAACCTCGCAAAGGCGTTGTTGCTCGCCATCAATGGTGGCCGTTGCGAGAACACAGGCACGCAGATTGTTAAGGGTATCCCTACGTTGATGGGCGACTTGCTCAACTACGAGGAGGTGCTTTCCAACTATAAGAAGGTGTTGTCGGAGGTGGCACGTGTCTACAACGATGCGATGAACATCATCCACTATATGCACGACAAGTACTACTACGAGAAGGCGCAGATGGCACTCATCGACACCAACCCTCGCATCAACCTCGCTTATGGTGTTGCAGGTTTGTCGATTGTGTTGGACTCGCTCTCGGCTATCAAATATGGTAAGGTAACCGTTAAGCGTAACGAGATGGGACTCACCGAGTCGTTCGAGATTGAGAAGGATTTCCCAATGTTCGGTAACAACGACGACCGCGTAGACCACCTCGGAGTCGATTTGGTATACTTCTTCAACGAGGAGTTGAAAAAGCACCCAATCTATAAGGGCGCAAAGCCTACGTTGTCGCTTTTGACCATCACCTCGAATGTGATGTATGGCAAAAAGACAGGTGCAACCCCTGATGGTCGTGAGAAGGGCGTAGCCTTTGCTCCGGGAGCCAACCCAATGCACGGACGCGATAAGTGCGGTGCTGTGGCATCGTTGTCGTCGGTGGCAAAGTTGCGCTATCGTGACTCGCAGGATGGTATCTCCAATACCTTCTCGATTGTTCCGAAGTCGCTCGGTGTTGATGAGGCTACACGTGTAGAGAACCTCATAACGATGATGGATGGCTACTTCACAAAGGGTGCGCACCACCTCAATGTGAATGTGCTGAATCGTGAGATGTTGATGGACGCTATGGAGCATCCGGAGAAGTACCCACAACTCACCATTCGTGTGTCGGGCTACGCGGTGAACTTCACCAAGTTGAGCCGTGAGCATCAGTTGGAGGTTATCTCGCGTTCGTTCCACGAGAGAATGTAAAAATCGATAAAAAAGGGTGATTTCAGCGTTACGCTTGCGCTCGAAATCCTCACATACGCCCAAGTATGCTGCGGTTTCTCACGCTTCGCAAGCCTTGAAATCCCACCTTTTTAATCAATTTTTGGTGTACTGCCTCGGAGGTTACTTCGAGGCAGTTTTATAAAAAGAGCCAATGGCCAATGGCCAATGGCTAAAAGCAAAGAGAGTTATGAAACTAAATGTTCACTCATACGAGTCGTTGGGTACGTTCGATGGCCCGGGCTTGCGTCTGGTGGTCTTTTTGCAGGGTTGCAACTTCCGTTGCCTCTACTGCGCCAACCCCGACACCATAGACCTCTGTGGCGAGTCGAAGCCTACCGATGCCGACCATATTGTAGATATGGCGGTGAGTCAAAAACCCTTCTTCGGCAAGCGTGGCGGTATCACTTTCAGCGGTGGCGAGCCTACCGTTCAGGCGAAGGCGTTGATTCCGCTCTGCAAGCGATTGAAGGAGCAGGGCATACACATCTGCATCGACACGAATGGCTCCGTCTGGAACGAGTGGGTTGAGGAGTTGTTCTCGATTGTCGATTTGGTGTTGCTCGATGTCAAGCAGCACAACCCCTCACGTCACCTTCTCCTGACCGAGCGCAGCAACGAGCAGACTCTGCGTACGGCGGAGTGGTTGGAGCGCAATGGCAAACCTTTCTGGTTGCGTTATGTGCTGGTACCCGGATATAGCGACGACGAGGCGGATATTCGTGCTTTGGGCGAGCATCTCGGCAAGTTCGAGATGGTGCAGAGGGTGGAGATTTTGCCATACCACACTCTCGGTGTTCACAAGTACGAGGCTCTGGGGCAAGAGTATAAGTTGCAGGGCGTAAAGGAGAATACGCCCGAACAACTCGATAGAGCGAGAGAACTGTTCGAGCAATATTTCAAGACGGTATTCGTGAATTAGAAAACGAAATTATCTACTTTAGGCGTGTACGCGTCATTGCGAGTCTTGGTACAAGACGTGGCAATCTCCTCGCTTAAATGTAGGTAGGAGATCCCCACGCTCACTCCATTCGCTCGGGATGACTTTCTGGTTTTACCCGCCTAAAGTATATAATTCCGATAGAAAAAGCCACCGAGAAATTCGGTGGCTTTTTTTTGTGCATATCGGGATGTTACTCTGCCGACGAGGCGAGAGGCGAAGCCTGCGTGTAGACACGTGCTGCCAACTCCTTATCGAGTTGATACATTCCGTACTTGTCGTTCTCGACAGCCTCCGATGCAAAAATCATATCGCGTGCATTCTCCTCCTCCTCGATCTGCTCGTCGACAAACCATACGAGCATATTCGACGAAGCGAAATCGCGGTCCTCGTGAGCAATAGCGGCGAGGTTGTTGATAAGACCTGTTACGACCTTCTCGTGGCGCAGGGTTTCGTGGAACATCTCCTGCACCGAAGCCCACTCGGTACGCACCTCGGCAAGTGGTTTCAGCACCACCTTCGCATCGCGCGAGTTGAGGTAGTTCATCAGGATATGGGCGTGGTCTTGCTCCTCGAGCCACTGAACGTAGAACCAATTTGCTACGCCCTTATAACCCTTCGCCTCGGCATCCATCGACATCGAGAGGTAGAGATATGCCGACCACAATTCGGCGTTAATCTGATCGTTGATTGCTGCGTGTAATCTTTCGCTTAACATAGTTGTATTGTTTTTAAGGTTGTTATTTCTGCTTTCCTAATGCAAATATAATACAACTTTTTGTATCTGTCAAATTGATAAATTTTATAGCGGCATAAGCAGATATTATATGTCGCTAGTTTAGGTGGAAGTTCGAGCCTTCGCGTTGCTCCATTTCGGCTCTGGCGACCATAGTGCTTTGCAACTGCACCATTCGCAGCATATCGCTCATCTCCTCCAACCCCATAAGCGAGGTGCCAATCGGCATACGGCACTGCAACTCCAACTCGGAGAGTCGTTCACGCACTGCTTCAAGCCCCTCGGGCATAGCCACATACACGCAATCTACATCGGTGTACTCGGCAAAGAATAGGGCGGTGAGCGGAGCCTTCGCAGCGGAAGGTATGTGCTTAATCTCTACGTTCTCGCGCGTAACGCCATATAGGGCGAGTCCTTGCAGAGCCTCAAATTCGCTCGACGACTCCTCCAACGTTACCACGCCAACCTTAATATCGGCAATCGAAATCATAGTGTTGTAAAATTAAGGGCAGCCCAAAGACTGCCCTATAAGTTGATTTGTAATCTCTGTTAGTAGAGCAACTTGTCGGCCTCGCGAGCCTCCAAAGTGTTAGGGAACGATTTGAGTAGAGCCTTGCAGCACTCCTTTGCCTCTGCCACCTTGCCTGCTGCTTGCAGGGCAAGAGCCTGCTTGTAGAGGTAGTAAGGTGTGGTGTAGTCGTTGTGCGAAGCCTCGACAGCCTCGCCGAACAACTCGGCAGCCTCCTCGTATTTGCCCAACTCAACAGCAACATCGCCCTGCAAACCGAGGTTCTGCGCGTTGATAATCTCTGCCAAAATCGAGCCACGTACCGAGTCGTACTCCTTCAAATACTTCGCTGCGTTCTCCAAGTCGCCGAGGTGGAGGTAGCAAACACCTGCATAGTGGTTTGCGATGTTACCTGCATCGGTCGAGCCGTACTGCTCGATAACGTCGAGGAAACCTGCGCCATTCTCGTCGCCTTCGAGAGCGAGTTTGTAGTCAGGGTTCTGACCATTGAGATGGCCCTGTGCTGCAACGATAAGTTCCTGTGCTGCAACCTCGTTTTTGTCCAACACATAGTGCTTGATAGAGAAGCCGCCAACTGCGACAACCAAAAGCACGACGAGAGTGATTACGATAGCCTTGCCGTACTTCTCAAAAAATTTCTCGGTTGCGGAGAGAGCGACCTCTGTGGCAACCTCGTTCTGAACTTTCTGTGACATAATTGTATCTTTTTTTAGTTTGTATCTCTTTCACTCGGGGGCGCACATTGGGGCGCATACCCCTTTACAAACGACAAAATTACACTTTTTTATGCAATAAACCACAAAAATCGAGAAATTTTTTGTTCTCCCCTCAATTATTCGTAACTTCGCAGTAGAAAAATTGGAATAAAATGTACCTTACAAGACTATCGTTACTCAATTTCAAAAACCTCGCACAAGAGGAGTTGCACCTCGATGAGGGCTTCAACTGCTTTGTGGGGGATAATGGCACCTGCAAGACCAACATCATCGATGCGGTCTACTACCTCTCGATGTGCAAATCGTCGTTGGCGATGAGCGATACGCAGTGTGTGCGTCACGGCGAGAAGTTCTTTGTTTTGGAGGGCGACTACCGCACCGACGAAGGCCGCCACGAGAGGGTGGTATGCTCCTATCAGCGTGGTGCGTCAAAGGTTGTCAAGCGTAACGATAAGGTCTACGAGCGATTGGCAGACCATATCGGTTTGGTGCCTGTAGTTATTGTTTCGCCAGCCGATTCGTTGCTCATTAGCGAGTCGGCAGATGAGCGTCGTCGCTACCTCAACTCCTTCATTTCGCAGTTGGACAAGAGTTATCTCGATGCGGCAATGCGCTACAACACCGCACTTGCCAATCGCAATAGTTACCTGAAAATAGGCTCCGACGATGAGATGCTCCGCATATACGATGCGCAGATGGCTCCCGTAGCGGCAAAGATTCATCAGGCTCGTTTGGATATCTGCGAGTTGCTGTACCCGCTCGTTTGCGACTACTATCGTGCTTTGTCCGACGACCACGAGAGGGTGGAGTTGGAGTATCGCTCCGAGTTGAACGATGCCACGCTCGAGGAGTTGTTGCTCGCCTCGCGCGAACGAGATAGAGTTATGGGCTACACCACTTGTGGCGTGCAGCGCGACGATTTGCGCTTCTCGATAGGTGGTTATCCACTCCGTAAATATGGCTCGCAGGGGCAGCAAAAGTCGTTCCTCATTGCGCTGAAACTCGCCCAATACCGCATTGTGGCGCAGGCGTGTGGCGAGAAACCTATACTTCTGCTCGACGATTTGTTCGACAAACTCGACGAAAGCCGTGTATCGCGCCTTATCGAGTTGGTCAAGGGCGATGAGTTTGGTCAGGTGATTATCACCGACTGCAATGGCGAGCGTATGGGAGGCATTCTCGGCAGGGCAAATTGCAGTTACAAGTTGTTCAACGTGTCGTATGGCACAGTCGTAAAGGAGTAGGATGAAACGTACCAACGCACAACCCATAGGGGAGTTGCTCGACTCCCTGTTCAAGAGTCCGAATGTGGCACGCAAGATTGCCGAGGGGTCGTTGCCTCACGTATGGCGCGAGGTTACGGGCGAGGTGGTTGCTTCGGCAACGCGCCAAGTGCGTTTTGTGCGAGGCACGCTCTATGTCCACATCTCGTCGAGCGTTCTGCGCAACGAGTTGATGATGCAGCGTGAGGCGTTAGTTCGCTCCATAAACAATAAACTCGGCACCGACCTCGTTCGTAGTATCGTAGTGCAATAGTAAAAAAGTAGAGTTATCACAATGAACAGAGAATTTTATCAGCAAAGTGTTGCCGATGTTGTCGAGCAATTCCGCACAAACCTCGATAACGGCCTTTCGACGGAGGAGGCTCAACGTCGCCTCAAAGAGGGTGGTTACAACGAGTTTAAGAGACAGAAGCACACCTCGCTGTTGCAGAAGTTTGTGGCGCAGTTCAAGAGTTTTATGATTTTGGTGCTGATTGTGGCAGCGATTATCTCCGGCGTTACAGGCTATATGAATGGCGAGGGTATTACGGATGCGATAATAATTCTGGTCATCATCGTAATAAACGCCATCATCGGAGTGCTGCAAGAGGCAAAGGCGGAGAAGTCGTTGGCTGCACTCGAAAAACTCTCGGCACCACACTGTAAGGTGGTGCGCAATGGCGAAGTTGTGGTTGTGGAGTCGCGCGAATTGGTAGTTGGCGATGTGGTGGTTGTCGAAACGGGCGACAGTATCCCTGCCGATTTGCGACTTACGGAGGCTACAAACCTGAAAATTCAGGAGGCTTCGCTTACGGGCGAGTCGTTGCCGGTGGAGAAGTCGTGCGAGAGCATTGCGGACGAAGTGCCTATTGGCGACCGCACAAATATGGCTTTCGCCTCGTCGTCGGTAACCTATGGTCGTGGTCGTGGCGTTGTTGTGGCTACGGGCGAGCAGTCGGAGGTGGGAAAAATAGCCTCGATGATTCAGTCGGTACCCGATATGAAAACTCCTATGCAGGTGCGACTCGACCAACTCGGCAAAGCGTTGGCTATCATCTCTCTCGTTATCTGCGGTGCCATATTTATAATAGGTATGCTCTATGGTAACGGCTTTTTGGAGATGTTTATGACCGCAGTGTCGTTGGCAGTTGCAGCCATACCCGAGGGTTTGCCGGCAGTCTCTACCATTGTGCTGGCGATTGGCGTGCAACGACTTGCCAAGCAGAACGCCATAACCCGCAACCTCCCTTCGGTTGAGACTCTTGGCAGCACGACGGTTATCTGCTCGGACAAGACAGGAACGCTCACACAGAATAGGATGACCGTAACCAAGATATACAACGAGAGCGATATTTTGGTTAAGGTGGCGATGTTGGCTAACGATGCCACCTCGCGTAACGAGAATGGCGAAGTGGTCTATGTGGGCGATCCTACCGAGACGGCTCTGCTCGATATGGGTGCGAGATTTTCGTTGGAGAAGTCGGCATTGGAGCAGGAGTTGCCACGTGTGGCGGAGATTCCTTTCGACTCGGAGCGTAAGCGAATGAGTACTATCCACCAAAATGGCAACTCGCTTTTGGTTGCTGTGAAGGGTGGTTTGGACGAGGTTTTGGAGTGCTGTACCCACATTTTGGAGAATGGCACGGAGAGGACAATGACACCCGAAGATGTGGAGCGATTGCGTGCCGAGAATCTATCTATGGCGGACTCGGCATTGCGAGTGCTCTCTATGGCGAAGCGAGATATAGAGGCTCTGCCACCTTCGGTTGAGGTTGCGACCATCGAGCGAGATTTGGTCTTTGTAGGTATGGTCGGAATGATTGACCCACCGCGCGAGGAGGTGCGTGCTGCGGTTGCCGACTGCAAAACGGCAGGTATAAAGGCTGTGATGATTACGGGCGACCACAAGATTACCGCAACGGCTATTGCTCGCGACCTCGGCATAATGCAGGAGGGCGATGCGGTGCTTACGGGTGTAGAGGTGGAGCGGTTGTCCGACGAGGAGTTGTCGGATGTTGCTGCTCGTGCTTCGGTATTTGCGCGTGTAGCACCCGAGCATAAGGTGCGTATTGTCAGGGCGTTCCAAAGCAGAGATAACGTGGTGGCGATGACGGGCGATGGCGTGAACGATGCACCGGCATTGAAACTCGCCAACATAGGCGTTGCTATGGGTATTACGGGTACGGATGTGTCGAAGGAGGCTGCCGATGTGGTTTTGGCAGACGACAACTTCTCCACTATCGTTACGGCAGTGCGCGAGGGCCGTCGCATCTACGACAACCTGATAAAGTCGATTCAGTTTATGATTTCGACCAACCTCGGCGAGATAATTCTGCTCTTGGTGGCGGTACTCTGCAACTTCGAGGTGCCATTGTTGCCGATACAACTGCTGTGGATAAATTTGGTAACCGACAGTCTGCCGGCGTTGGCGTTGAGTGTCGATCCCGCCTCGCGTGATATTATGCACCGCAAGCCTGTAAGCCCGAATGAGGGCATCCTCACCCGTAGGTTTGTTACGGTGGTGGCAATTCAGTCCATCATCATTGGCGCATTGTCGTTGGCTGCTTATATGATTGGACTCGATGTGTCGGTTGAAACGGCTCGCACAATGGCGTTTGCTACGCTTGCATTCTCGCAGATGACTATGATATTCAGCATCCGTTCGGGCAACCACATTGCACTCAACGGAATGTTCGCAAACCGCTACCTCTTGGGGGCAATCGTCGTGGTTGTGGCGTTGATGTTGATGGTGTTGCTGGTGCCACAGTTGCAGATGCTCTTTAAGGTTGTGCCACTCGATATGGCACATTGGTGGTGGGTAATCGGACTTTCGTTTGGCGGTTTGGTGTTGAGCGAGATACTCAAAATTTTCAGACGATAATGACACTGCTCGATATTCTGCTATTGGCTATTGGTGTTTCGATGGATGCCTTTGCGGTCTCGATTGCGAAGGGCTTGGCTACGCCGAGCGTACGCCCGAAACACTATCTCTCGGTTGCGTTGTGGTTCGGAGGTTTCCAAGCGTTGATGCCTCTTTTGGGCTACTTTGTCGGCGTGAAATGCATAGCAGTAGTCGAGAGTTACGACCATTGGATAGCCTTTGCATTGTTGGCAATCATCGGCGGAAAGATGCTCTACGATACTATTGCGGGCGACGACGATGAGAGCGTAGGGGCAAGTTACAACCTCAAAACTATGCTGTTGTTGGCCGTTGCAACAAGCATCGATGCGCTCGCTGTGGGTGTCTCGTTGGCGGTGTTGAAGGTCGATATTTGGTCGGCAGTCGCCTTTATAGGTGCAACTACGGCACTATTCTCCGCCTTTGGTCTGCGCCTCGGCAATCTCTTTGGCTCTCGCTATAAAAGCGGTGCCGAGATTACGGGTGGCGTGGTGCTGATAGCCATAGGCATCAAAATTCTGATAGAGCATTTGAGTTAAAAAACGGAATTATCTACTTTAGGCGTGTAAAACCATATCGTCATCCCGAGCGAATGGAGTGAGCGTGGGGATCTCCTACCTACATTTAAGCGAGGAGATTGCCACGTCTTGTACCAAGACTCGCAATGACGCGTACACGCTTAAAGTAGATAACTCCGAAAAAAAGAGTTGAGGAAGTTCTCAACTCTTTTTTCCGTCTTATTATAATAGGAAGGCGAGCATTTCGGCAACCTTCGTGTAGTCGAGTACGTGGATGTAGTCCATACCACCGAGGCGCACGTGGCTGTCGCCACCGCCGTCGCCCATATCGTCGCCAACAAATAGAATCTGCTCCTTGCTGAATCCGAGTGACTTGGCGTATTGCAACGTAGCGTCATATTTGTTGTACTGCTTCTCTACGATGTCGAACGATGTCGAACCACCGATAAATACGGTGTAATCCTTGAATATCTCCAACACCTCCGGATACATCACACGACGCTTGGCACGATCGGGGTCGAACACAATCTTCATCTCCTTCGGAGCCTCGGTGCCGAGCAACGCAAAGGTTACCATTCCCGACTTGTGAAGTTCGAGCGACTCGCCGTAAATCTCGGTATAGCCATACTTCTGGCGGAGATAGTCGGTCTTTTCGCGGAAGAAATCGAGGTCTATGTCGCAGACTATCTGCTTTGTGATTTGCAACTCGCCATCCACCACTTTGGCGTGCTGCATACCGTAGTTGCCGACAATTTCGATAGGGTAGTTGCCCATCTGCTTGTAGATGCGGGGTGCATTGCCTGCTCCACACATCGCAATGCGGTACTTCTTGCCGAGTGCATCGAGCAACGCACGGCTCTCGTCGGGCATAGGGCAGCGGTGGTTCGAGAGGGTGCCATCGAGGTCGAATACAATCAACTTCTTCTGCTGGCGCAACTCTGCGGCGTGCGCTGCGGTATACTCCGCATCCAAGCGTGAGCCACCATTGTACCACGATTGGATCTGCTCGGGCGACGACTGCTCCATCAACTGCGTGAAGGTCAACTCCTCGTGCTTTGGTTGCTGCTCCTGACAGCCGAATGCCACCATTGCAGCGGCAAAAATCAAAAGATAGGAATAGAATTTTCTCATATTATTTAGGTTTTGGATATTAGGCTACTCCGCCCTCTCTTGGCGGACAATCTTTATGTCGTCCATCGCAAAGTAGGCGGGGTAGGGGTTGTAGTCTGTGCCATCCCATTTAACATCGAATACGATGCGGTCCGCCTTACACATCGAGGTCATATACCACTTTGTCCACCCCTCGAATGCGGGTTTACCGTTCTTATATAGGTACAACTTTGTGGTTGCCTGCACTCTGTCCGAGCCTTTTACGTAGCCCGAGGCCTCCACCCAAATCGAGGTGTTCTCGGCAAGAGGTGCGGTCAGGTGGTTGCCGTTGGTTGCGACAGCACGTGCGTATGTGGTATTTGCCACCATAATACTTTCGATATAACTCGCTTTGCTCTCGAAGCGGAGTTCGACACCACCCCAGAAGCAGTTGCAGACGAGGAAGTTTCTACCCGAGTAGGCACCCTCCGCATAGACATAAAGTTGGTCGGTGGGCGAGCCGTCGTTTTGCAAATCTTTACTACAATGGTTTGATATCGCAGCACCGCCCCAATACCCCTCGAACGGTATGGTAACCTCGCCTGCGAGGTCGCTTTTCAGGTCGTGCCACGTAAGGGCGATAGTGCCGTTGAGCAGATTGTCGCCATTGGGGCTACTATCCGCCAACGCATCCCACTGCGCACCTTCGAAGTCGCAGAGGTAGTGTTTTACTACGTCGTGATTACTCTCGGGGCCGCACGCTGCAAGTGCGAGGGCAAGAACGAGCGTCGCAATATGTTTGAGTTTCGACATATACGTATCTCTTAAAAAAGAACAGGCCGCGAGGAGCAACCTGTTCGTGTATGTAGGGGCAACAACTATTTTCGTGACTCCTTTGCCTCGATGGTCTCCGTAGCGTGTGGTACGCGCAAAAGACGCTCACGCGGAATCAATTTTCCGGTGGTTTTGCAGATGCCATAGGTCTTATGCTCGATGCGCAAGAGGGCATTCTCGAGGTTGCGGATAAACTTCAACTGATGGGTAGCCAGACGCTCGCTCTCCTCCTTCGAGAGAGTAGCGGCACCCTCCTCCAAAACTTTGAAGGTTGGCGAAGTATCCTCGGTGTCGTTGCCTGTGGTGCGGCTTATGCTGGAACGCAACTCCTCGTAGTCGTGGCGAGCCTGCTCGAGTTTCTGAAGAATCAACTCTTTGAACTCGGCCAACTCGGCGTCGCTGTAGCGTGTTTTCTCTTGTTGTGCCATAGTAAATCCTCCTAAATTTTATTTTTCGTTTACCAAAATTAAGCAGAAAATTTTATTTATCCAAATTTTAGACCAAAATCTTGAAAAAGACGAGAGGCGAGGGAAATGCAAAATGCAAAATTCAAAATTCAAAATGCAGAATGCAAAATTCAAAATGCAGAATGCAGAATGCAAAATGGAGAATGCAAAACTACTCTCTACTCTCTACTCACTACTAACTAAAAAGGTTGCGCCTTGATAAGTGTCGGAGTTCGTAGCGCACCCCAGCGCACCCCCATAACCCCCAGTAAGCACCGAAGGTCCGCCCCCAGCACCCCCAGAATCGTTGCGCCGTGATAAGGGTCGGAGTTCGCAGTTGGAATGTTTTTTGCAATTTTTTTGAGATATACACAATAAATTCGAATATATTTTCGTATATTTGTATGACAACAGATTAAAACCGTAATACTATGAAAAAGATTTTACTTTCGGCGTTAGCATTTGCTACGCTTGCGGTTACCCCGACAATGGCCGAGGATGTTGCCATTACCGCACAGAGATTGCCGGAGGCGGCACAAAAGTTTTTGAAGACAAACTATTCGACAAATAAGGTCGTATCGGCTATGCACGACAGAGATATTACCGACAACGACTATACGGTAGTTCTCGACGATGGAACCAAAATCGAATTCGATGCGTCGGGCAAGTGGGAGAGCGTGAAAAACAGAGTGGGCAATATCCCTGCGAGTGTTGTGCCGGCAAAGATTGCAACCTATATCTCGACCAACTACCCTTCGACAAAGGTGGAGAAGATTGAACGCAAACGCTATGGCTACGAGGTGGAGTTGACCTCCGATCTCGATTTGCGATTTAGCACCGAAGGTCGCTTTATCGGCATAGATGATTAGTAGGTACAAATACCGAATCAATACAAAGACGGAGAAATCGCAAAATATTTCTCCGTTTTTTTTATTTTTTCTTTGCGTTTTTCGATTTGAAATCGTAACTTTGTGTGGTTTAAGGGCCGATTCTACGTAAAAACCAAATAAAATACAAAAATGCAAAGAGAAAACTTACTCAAACAACTCGAAAACACTGATAAAGTGTGGGATTTCGTCGTTGTAGGTGGTGGTGCAACCGGTCTTGGTTGTGCAGTTGATGCCGCATCGCGCGGTTACAGTGTTGCGCTCTTTGAGCGTGAGGACTTCGCCAAGTGTACCTCGAGTCGTTCGACAAAACTCGTTCACGGCGGTGTACGCTATCTCCAAAAGTTGGAGGTGGACTTGGTGCGTGAGGCTCTTCACGAGCGTGGTTTGATGAAGCAGAATGCTCCTCACCTCGTAAAGGATCAGGCCTTCGTAATCTCGAACTACAGCCATTGGGAGAACTTCCTCTACTTCTGTGGTTTGACCTTCTATGACATCCTTTCGTTCGGCTTCGGCTATGGTCGTTCGCGCTTTATCACAGCAAAGACTCTCCGCGAGTACCTCCCAACTTCGGTTGCCGAGGGCTTGAAGGGTGGTGTTGTTTATCACGATGGTCAGTTCGACGATGCCCGTATGGCTTGCAACCTCGCACAAACCTGCGTAGAGCAGGGTGGTGTTGTTGCCAACCGTACCGAGGTGGTAAACGTATTGCACGACGATAAGGGTAAGGTTGCCGGAGTTGTAGCACGCGATTTGCTCACAGGCAAGGACTATGTCGTAAAGGCAAAGGCAGTTATCAACGCTGCGGGTTGCTTCGTAGACGAGGTGTTGCAGATGGATAAGCCGGGCGAGGCAAAGATGGTTGTGCCTTCGCAGGGTGTGCATATCGTTCTCGATATGAAGTTCTTGCAGAGCGACTACGCTATTATGGTACCAAAGACTTCGGACGGTCGTGTGTTGTTCGCAGTGCCTTGGCACGATAAGGTGGTTGTTGGTACTACCGACATCCAGCGTCCTACCGCCGAGAGCGAGCCACGCCCACTCGATGAGGAGATTCAGTTTATTCTCGATACCGCAGGCCTCTATATGAACCCTGCCCCTACACGCGCAGATATCGTTTCGGTATTTGCAGGTCAGCGACCACTCGCTGCGCCAAAGAAGGAGGGCAAGAAGTCGAAGGAGGTATCGCGTTCGCACAAGGTTGTGGTTTCGGACAACGACCTCATCACCATCACCGGTGGTAAGTGGACTTCGTATCGTAAGATGGCGGAGGATACCGTTGATAAGGCTATCAAGTTGGGTAAGGTTGAGAAGCGTAAGTGCGTAACCCGCAAGTTGAAGATTCACGGCTGGCGTCCAAATCCAAATTTGGCAGACCATATGTATGTTTATGGTGCTGACGAGCCTGCAATTCTCGATATGATTAAGGAGAACCCTGCACTCGGCGAGAAGTTGTCGGAGAAGTACGACTACACCGTAGCGGAGGTACTCTGGGCTATTCGCCACGAGATGGCTCTTACGGTAGACGATGTTTTGGCGCGTCGTGTACGCCTCTTGTTTGTTGATGCACGCGAGGCGCAGAAGGCTGCTCCACGTGTAGCACAAATTTTGGCAGAGGAGTTGGGACGCGATCAGGCTTGGATCGACGAGCAGGTTGCTTCGTTCACCGAGTTGGCATCGCACTACTACGTCGCCTAATAGAGCGCAATAACAAGAAAACTGCTGTCCTCAATAGGGCAGCAGTTCTTTTTTTGGCAGCAGTTCTTTTTTTGCCGACTTCGCCTACTCCGTGAGCAGTCGCTCTACTCGGCGTTGCTTACACGATTTGCGCTTTATTGCAGGGTCGAAAATCTTGTAACCAATCGCCACACCAATCTTCGACGGCAGCCACTCTGCCGAGCCGTTGAACGGATCGGGGAATTTAGGCTCCTTTTGGTGACGAGGGAATAGGTTTATAGAGCCATCGGCATTGTAGCCGTTGTACCAACTCCACATACGATCGAACGCAAAGAAGGCATCCACCACCCATCGCTCTTTGAAGGTGTGGGTGTAGCCGATGCCGATACCCGCCATAAGTCCGAAACCACGACCAAAACCCGCATTGAAAGTTACGAGTTTGCCACCCTGAAAGAGGTAGGGGCGAGAGATGTCGAATGCCTGCATACCGCCATTTGCGCTGACGTAAAAGCCCTGCGCCTCACGCTTAATGTAGAAGCGATACTCCGCCTGCAAGATGCCAAATAGGGCGTGGATGTTGTCGCGCTCGCCCAACTTAATGCTTTTGTATGGCGAGAACATCGGGTCGATAACGATTGAGGAGTGAGGCCCTACAATGAACTCGAGTTGAGGGTTTATGACACCCACAACTGCATACAATGCGTTCAACTTTGCATATATCTGCCCCTTTGCTGCCGTCGGCATCACCGCACAAAGCGCAGCGCAGAGAGCAATAAAAATCTTTTTCTTCATAGTTTGGACTCTCTTATTAGTGCAAATATACGAAAAGAGTGCAAGAACTAAAAAAATCTTGCACTCTTTTTATTAAATAGGTGTATCGGCTATTACCACTCCACCTTCTCGATATAGGTCTTTCCGAAGTTGTCGGTTACACGCACCTCGCCCGAGCGAACACCCTCGCTTGGCTTGATGTAGAACATACCGTGAGCGTTATAAGGTCGTGCAGTGTCGTACTTGCTCTTTGGACTGTACGGATGTGGGCCCTTCTCTTTGTGATCCTCCAAGTAGGCGATATCCTTCTCGTACTTGTGAGTCATATTGCCCACCTTAACGCCATTCTCCCACCACTCCGGTGTTGTCCAATGGTTCTTCGACCAGTTCCAGATATTAACCTTAACCAACTCGCCACCGGTGCGGTGAGGGGCATAAATGTGCATCTGGTAGTCGCGATCGTGGCCAATCGACTTGTAGTACCACTCAACATTGTCGCCATCAACCTCCATTACCATATAGCCGTTAGGTGTGCCATCGTTGTTGAGGTCGCGGTTGCAGTGCAAACCTCCGGTAGCACGTGCTACGCAGATGTTGGCAATATTCTTCAATGGTGCGTGAGCCTCGGCAGTCGAGTTTGCATAGTCGTAACCAAAGTTGTAGTGGTAGTGTCCCGACCACGAGTATACGCGAGCATACTGCGAGAGCAACTTCGAGTAGCGTGCATACGAGAGGTTCTTCTTGCTGTCGGCATCAGCCTTCTTGAAGTTGCGGAACAACTGTGCGTGACCGCAGATTACGATGGTGTGATCCTTTGGTACAAACTTCAAATCACGCTCCAACCACTTGTAGTGCCAATACTCCAAACCGAGGCGGTACTTCTGCTTGTAGTTCTTGCGCGAGAACGAAATGTCGTTTACGATGACGTAGTGAATCTTACCAACGTTGAACGAGTAGTACGATGGGGTGAGATACTCCTCGAAGTGAATTGTTCCGAGTTTTGTCTCCTGATGTGTGGTCTGGTCGTAGTCGTGGTTACCGATAGCGTGGAACATCGGAACGTTGCTATCCGAAATAACGTCTACGTAGTCGTACAACTTCGACATATCGTTGAATACAAGGTCGCCGAGGTTGATTGCGAAGAACTCGCCCTCGTTGGCAGCTTTCTCCTCTTTGAGAGCCAAGATATCAGGGAATATGTTGTGGCGGAGTTTGTGCGCTGCGCTATCCACCTTGTAGCCCTTGATTTGTGGGTCGCCAATCATTACAACTGTGTACTTGTCGGTCGACTTATCACGCTTCTCGAGTACGAAGTTTGCCTCGACAGCATTGGCGTGACGAGGTATACGAAGGAAGTTCTGCGGTACGCTCTTGCGGAACGAGAACTTGTAGCCATCAGGTGTTGAAATAGTTACGAAACGAGCATACGAGAGGTTAGACTTGATGCCGTAGTAGCCCTCCTCGTCGGTCTGTACGCAGAACTCGCCATCCGAAATGACAGCACCCACAACAGGCTCGCCTGTGGTCGAGGTTACACGACCAAAGAGAGTGTTCTTGCCCTTTGGAGCATCAACGGCAGTTGCCATATTGTTGTGGAAGTACTCGCCCTCGATGGTTGTATATGTGCTGTAAGCGGTGATGTCGCCAAAACGGCAACCCTCTGCTGAAATCTCGCCCTTATTAGCACAATCCATAACCTTGATGTCTGCGTTATTGCTGCCACGGAAGCGACCTACAACACCACCAACATAGAACTTGCTATGCTCGATTGCGCTGTTGATTTTGCCCATATTGTTGCAACGGAGCAGACGTGAGCCGTACTTAACCTTTTTCTTCGAGAAGAGATATCCTGCAACACCGCCCATATTGGCACCCGATTTTGACGTTGTGCCTTTGAACTCGACTGCACCGTAGTTGTTACAGTTGCAGAGGCGTGCGCCGTCGCCCGAAGCACCCAAGATGCCTGCAAAGATAGTGGATACGGTAGCGTTAGATACGATGTTGCCATAGTTGGAACAGCCGAGGATGTTGCGTGCGGCGTTCAAACTAGCGCAAATACCACCTCCGTATGTGGAGTGAGTACCATTGAGGTAGACCTTACCGAAGTTGTCGCAGCACTGAATGTGTTGTCCCGACTGTGCTACAACACCCGCAATGTTGTTGTAGTTGCGAGCCTCCGGATTGCCCACTACGCCGGTTGACGAAATCTCGCCACGATTAACGCAGTAGCGAACTCCTGCACGGCCCGAATAGCCTATGATACCTGCTACATAGATGCGAGGAGCGTCGCCCTCGAAAGAGATGTTACCGCTATTCTCGCAACGGTTGATTGTGATGATGCGGCTTCCCTTCGGGATGGTCGAAGATGCGATACCTGCAACGCAGATGTTCAAACTCTTGTTCTCGGATGCGATGAACAACTTGGCATCGATAGAGCCTGTGTTGCGCGAGTCGGTGATAATGTAACCATTCTGTCCAACCAAACCACCGATGTAGATGTGCTTCTCGGTGTAGGCACCGCGATACTTGATGTTACCGTTGTTCTCGCAGTTCGAGATTGTACCCTTGTTTACGCGAGCGATAAAGCCGGCGATAACCTCCTCGCACTTGGTGTTCACATTCATCGAACACGAGGCATCGATGCGGAGATTTTTAACTGCGGCATTTGTTGCGATAAGGTCGAAAATACCCTGCTTGGTCTTCCAGTTGAGCAGAGCGTGGCCCTTACCATCGAAGGTGCCTTTGAACTCTGCGATTGGAGTCCACTTCTTAATCTTTGCCATATCAATATCGCATTCGAGTACGATATGGCCCTTCTCGTTACGCCACTTGGCGAGGTCGTCGCCCTTGTTGGCAGCCTTTGCAAAAGCCACAAACTCTTTGGCGTTGCTGATACCACCTGCATATACGGCTATCACCGAAAGCAGAAGCACCAAAAGCGTCGATAAACGTCTTAAACTCTTCATAATATTTGTGTTTTAGATTGATTGTGAATACCTCTTTTTAGAATGGCAGATCGTCAACTACGGCTGCACCCTGCGCAGGCATTGCAGGCTCCTCGGTAGGCATTGGTGCTGCAACCGGAGCAGATGTCGGCAACGGCTCGCTATATTGTGCCTGTGCAACTTGTGCTGCCTCCTTTGGCTCGATACGACGACCTACAACGTCGGTGTACCAGCGGCCCTGATACTCGCGCGACTCAACGTCGAAGGTTACCTTGTACGCTGCGCCCACAACGAGGCGTGCCACCTCGTCACGCTTGTTGAAGAACTTGACGCTGACCTTGCGCGGATATGGCGACGAGGTCTGCATCTCAAATACTACATTCTGGTTGTGCCACTCGCCACGAGCCGATGTTCCGCTCTGTTCAGGCAGAATGGCAAATACGATTCCTTCAAATACAAATTCCATATATTCTACTCTTTTTGTTTAGTTGCGTTTTTAATTTGTGTGGGTATACAACAGATAAGCATTGTATGCCACAAAGCAGAGGAATAGCAGAACTCCCGACCAGCGATTCAACTTACCCCTGAAGCCCAACAAAAGCGGTGCAACGCCTGCAAAAATCATCACTGCGTAATCTATTGTAGTGATGCCCGAACTCGTGAGTGGGCTAATCTGCGAAGCCGTACCAAGGATAAACGACAGGTTGAAAATGTTTGAGCCGATGATGTTGCCAAGTGCCAACTGCGTATTCTTTTTTGCTGCTGCCACCAACGATGCTGCCAACTCCGGAAGCGATGTTCCGCACGCCACGAGAGTAATGGCTATAAATGCCTCGTTCACACCCCACGACTCGGCGACGATGATGGCGTTGTCGAGGAAAAAACGGCTCGAAACGATAAGTGCGCCCAAACCAACTATCACCTTACCGATGCCGAAGGTGAGTTGTTTGTTGCTGACTGCGGTGTGGGTAGTTGTCGCTTGATTGCTCTTGCCGTTTTTGAGCGAGAGGAACATAAAGAGCGCAAAGAACCCCAACAAAATCAATCCATCTATGCGGTCGATGCCCGCTGTGCCACCTGCAAAGAGGTTGAACACCAGCAGAAGTGTCAATATCGAAAGAGCGATGCAGTAGGGGAGGTCGAAGCGCATATTCTCGCGCGAGACAGCCACCGGCATAATTATGGCGGTCAAACTCAAAATGCCAAGAACGTTGAATATGTTTGAGCCTACGACATTTCCTATTGCGATGTCGCAGTTGCCCTGCAACGCACCAATGCTACTTACTACGAGTTCGGGGAACGATGTTCCGATGCCTACGATAACTGCACCAATAACGAAATCGGATATTTTGAATCGTTTGGCAACGGTTACTGCTCCCGACACCAACCAATCGGCACTGAATACTATAACCGCCAAACAAATTAAAAGATAAATATATTCCATTGTTAAATGTATGTTCTATCGGAGCGCAAAGATAATGAAATTATCTTGAAACCTTGCAAAGTTTTCCCTTTCTGTTGCTCTATTTCACGTTTTTTTGTTACTTTTGTAGTATGATACAGTTCAAAAGAGAATTTTCGAAAAAATCGAAGTTGGCGTTATCGCTCGCTTCGGCTATACTTCTGTCTATACCTTGGGAGGGGGCAAGTTGCATAACCCTCTTTGCGGCATTTGTGCCACTGATGCTTATCAGTGCGCAATATAGCGCATCGTGGCGTGATGCCTTTTCGATGCTCGGTTGGGCGTTGCTCACCTTTGTGGCGTGGAACGTTGCCACCGTGTGGTGGGTATGGAACGCTACTCCCGCAGGTCCCATAGCGGCTACGCTCGTATCGACTTGGTGGAGTATCATTCCGTTTATGCTCTATCACGTAGTGTCGAAACGTGGTCCGAAGGCTTTGGCGTATGCCACGCTTATAACCACTTGGATAGCAGGCGAGTATCTCTACACGCAGGCTCCCGCACTGTCGTTCCCTTGGTTGGTGCTTGGCAATGGCTTTGCCGACGATGCGTGGGCGGTACAGTGGTACGAGTATACGGGTGTGTTTGGCGGTTCGTTGTGGGTGTTGTTGGTCAATGTACTCGCCTTCGAGGCGTGCCTCACTATGCGTAAGCGAATATGGGTGTCGGCAACTTTGGCGTTGGCGATTCCGCTCGGCATCTCAATAGGGTTGTTCTACAAGTACGACCACAATGGCGACTACTACACCTCGCTCGGCAAGATGACTGTTTCGGTTACACAACCCAACATCCCGTGCTACGACAAGTTCGACCTTACGTTGGAGGAGCAGAAGGGTATACTTATGGAGTTGCTGGCGGAGGCTCCCGACACTACCGAGTTTGTGCTGATGCCCGAAACGGCACTCTCGCAAGAGTATATTTTCGAGGATGACTTCTTTTCGTCGGATATGATTGAGTCTATTGGCGAGGAGTTGAAGCGCGAGAAACCATCGGCAATGGTGGTTACGGGTGCTTCGACAGTTCGTCGCTATGGTCTGACGAAGGCCTCCGAAACGGCTCGCAGAGGGCGTTGGGGCTACTACGACAACTTCAACACCTCGCTCGGTATCGACACTACGTCGAATATTCAGGTGCATCACAAAGGCAAACTCGTGGTGGGCGTAGAGACCATTCCGGCGTGGTTGCGCAATGCGGGCGATAGTTTTGCGATAGACCTTGGAGGTGTGTTCGGGCAACTCGGCATTGGCGATAGGCAAGAGCCATTCTCGCACAATGGCAAGAAGGTTGCACCTGCAATCTGCTACGAAGGTTTGTATGGCGACCACATTGCGGAGTTTGTCCGCAATGGAGCCGAGGCGTTGTTTGTGGTGTCGAACGATGGCTGGTGGGGCAATACTCTCGGACATAAGTATCTCTTTGCCTTCTGTCGTCTGCGTGCTATCGAGTGTCGTCGAGATGTTGCTCGCAGTGCCAACACCGGCGTGTCGGGTTTTATTACGATGCAGGGCGAGGATGTAACTCGTTTGGAGTGGGATAAGCGAGGCGTGCTTACTGCCGACATTCGACTCAACGACAAGCAGACCTTCTATACCAAGTATGGCGACTACATCGGTCGTTTGTCGCTCTTTATTGCGGCGTTGTGTCTTCTCTACTTCGTCGCCTATACAGCAAAGAAAAAGTACTATATGAATTAAAATAGGATTATGAACTACACCGAAACGCTTGATTATCTCTATTCGTCGATGCCTTCGTTCCAGCAGGTGGGAGGCGATGCCTACAAACCGGGTTTGGAACGCATTTCCGAGTTTTGCCGTTCGATAGGCAATCCGCAACGCAACTACTTCGTTATCCACGTTGCCGGCACCAATGGCAAAGGCTCGGTGTCGAATATGTTGGCAGCGGTATTGCAACAGGCAGGCTACCATACGGGCCTATTCACATCGCCCCATCTGGTAGATTTCCGTGAGCGCATCCGTGTCAATGGCGAGATGATATCCAAGCAGAAGGTGGTGAACTTTGTGGATCGCCACAAGGCGGAGATGAGCCGTCTGCAACTCTCGTTTTTCGAGATGACTGCCGCTATGGCGTTCGACTATTTTGCGCAGTGCGATGTCGAGGTTGCCATTATCGAAACGGGTTTGGGAGGTCGCCTCGATGCTACAAATATCGTTCAGCCGCTCGTCTCGGTTATCACAAATATAGGTTTGGAACACACCGAGTATTTGGGCGATTCGTTGCCAAAGATTGCTCGCGAGAAGGGTGGTATCATCAAGAAGTGTACCCCTGTTGTGGTGGGCGAGAAGAATACGAACTACTCGCTCGTTTTGGAGGAGATAGCCTCCGATATGCGCTCGGAATTGACCTACGCTACCGAGGCGTTCTCGCTCGGCGAGTGCGGTTTCGAGGGAAATAAGCAGGTGGTGACGATGACTCGCAATCGTGACGGCTACCCATATCAGTTGCGTCTGGATTTGCTCGGCGAGTACCAACGCCAAAATCTCGTTACGGTGGCTACGGTGTTGGATATTTTGCACGAATCTACACCCCTCTCCATTTCGCGTCGTGCCTTTGTCGAGGGTGTGCGCGAGGTGACCAAAATCACATCGTTCCGAGGTCGCTGGCAGGTGTTGAGCGAAAAACCTCTCGTGGTGTGCGACACTGCCCACAACGAACACGGCATAGCCGAGGTTGCCAAGCAGTTGAATGCCCGCAAAAATGGCGGTCGTCTGCTCTGCGTTATGGGCTTCTGCGAGGATAAAGATTTTGCGAAAATATTGGCTTTGATGCCGAAGGATGCACACTACATCTTTACACAGGCATCAATTCGTCGTGCTGCGTCGCTCGAAAAGATTGCCGAGGTGGCAACGACACTCTCGCTCGATTTCGAGGTGGCAGCAACTGTTGCCGAGGCTGTGGCGTGCGCCCAAAAACAACTCACCGACCAAGATATGCTCTTCGTCGGTGGTAGTACTTTTGTGGTTGCCGAGGCTTTGGAATAACTACTCCACAATAGCGTGCAGGATATCCTCTACGTCGTATCCGCAGAGTTGTCGCAACTCTGCTATTGTGCCGTGTTCCACAAACTTATCGTCTATTCCCAAAGTTGTTATAGGGGTTGCAATGTGGTGGTCGTTCAGCAATTTCACGACCGCCTCGCCTGCGCCACCTCGTAGCACTCCATCCTCGATGGTTACTATGCGCTTAACTTTTTTGCCCACCTCCACGATTAACTCCTCGTCTAACGGCTTTGCAAAACGCATATCGTAGACGGCGGTCGAAACACCTATGATTGCTGCCTGTTCGGCGGCTTGCTCCGCATCGGAGAGTAGGGTGCCGAATGCAAATACGGCAACATCCTCGCCTTCACGCACTTTGCGTGCTTTGCCCACCTCGATAGCCTCGAAAGGCAGATTATCCCACTCCGTGCCACGACCACAACCACGTGGGTAGCGAATGGCAAACGGAACGTCGCTTTGCAGGGCGGTGAACATCATATTTCGCAACTCCCACTCGTCGGATGGGGTGGCAACAACTATATTTGGAACGCATCCCAAATAGGCTATATCGAACAATCCGTGATGTGTCGCGCCATCCTCGCCCACCAAACCACCTCTGTCAAGACAGAACGTTACAGGCAGATTCTGCAACGCCACATCGTGGATGATGTTGTCGTAGGCACGTTGCATAAAGGTGGAGTAGATGTTGCAGAATGGGCGTTGTCCTGCGGCTGCAAGACCTGCCGAGAATGTTACAGCGTGTCCCTCGGCAATGCCTACGTCGAAACACCTATCGGGCATTTCGCGCATCATTATATTCATTGAGCAACCCGAAGGCATTGCGGGGGTGATACCCACTACGCGCTCGTCAATCTTTGCAAGTTCGAGCAGTGTCTTTCCAAATACATCCTGCATACGGGCGCGACCACTCGTAGCGGAGGCTATACGTTCGCCTGTGTCGGGGTTATAACGCCCCGGAGCGTGCCATACCGAGAGATCCTTCTGGGTTGGTGCATAGCCGTGTCCCTTCTCGGTGATTATGTGCAGCAACTTCGGCGAATGCATCCTTTTCAACGCCAAGAGTGTACGCACCAATAGTTTTACGTTGTGGCCATCGACACGACCAAAGTAGCGGAAACCAAGACTCTCGAAGAGGTTGCTATTCTGCAATAAACCGTGCTTTATGGCGTTAGAAACTTTGCGGCAGAGGCTCAAAAGACGAGGTGTGCGCACAAGTGCCGACCACGCCCACTGCTTAAAACGGTTGTACTTCGACGATGTAGAAAGACGCAGTAGATAGCGGTTGAGTGCGCCCTGCGACTTATCAATCGACATATTGTTGTCGTTCAGGATGACCAAGATGTCGGTGCCTTTGTCCGAGCCGGCATTGTTCAACCCCTCGAAAGCCAAACCTCCCGCAATCGAGCCATCGCCAATAACGGCTATGGTTTTGTACTCCTCGCCCTTCAACTGTGCCGCCTTTGCCATACCCAACGCCGCCGATACCGACACCGAGGCGTGGCCTGCGCCAAATGCGTCGTACTCGCTCTCCGCTATGCGTGGGAAACCGCTTATGCCGTTCAAACGACGATTGGTGTGGAATAAATCGCGACGACCTGTGATGATTTTGTGGGCATACGCCTGATGTCCTACATCCCAAATGAGTTTGTCGGTTGGGGTGTCGTAGACGTAGTGTATAGCCACAGCAATCTCCACCGCACCGAGCGACGAAGCGAGGTGTCCCGGGTTGGTGGCACACTGCTCAATGATGAATTGGCGCACCTCTTTGCAGTATTGCGGCAACTCGTCGATTGACAACTTACGCAAATCATCTGGCGTATCTATCTTATGAAGGTATTTGTACTCAAACTGCATACGCTTTTTGTTTTAGAACGGGAAACCTACGCCAAAGTTGAGCGAGGTGTTTCGCCATTTGAAGTTGTGTATCCACCGCTCGCCCACAGGTTTGTTAGGGTTGTGCAACTGGATACCCCAATCGAGTCGCAAGATGGCAAAGTCTATATCCAATCGCAGACCTATACCTGTGTTGAATGCCAACTGCTTGTAGAACGAGTTGAAGTGGAACACAGCACTCTCGTCATAGGAGGCACCCTTGCGGCCGATATACCATATATTACCCAAGTCGAAGAAGGCTGCACCGTGGAACATACTCCATATCGGGAAGCGGAATTCGAGGTTTGCCTCCAACTTCATATCGCCCAACTGCGTAGGGTAGACCACATTCGTAGGGGCAGGCGAAGCACCCGGACCGAGAGTTCGTGGGGCCCAACCTCGCATACTGTTGCTACCTCCGGCGTAGAATAGGCGGTCAAACGGCATAGCATCGGAGTTTCCGTAGGCGTAGGCAACACCTGCATAGAGGCGTGCTGCCAGAGCGGTAACCTTGCCGAACATAATTTTGTGGCTTGCACTCACGTCGCCACGCACATACTGCGAATATCGTATGCCGAGAAATTCGTAGTAGTTGCGGTCTGTTGGCGGCTTCGAGAATAGATGTACCAAACCATTCAACACGTTACCCGACAACTCGCAGTTTGCTCGCACCGTAGTGTAGTTGTTGGGTGCCGACTTGTACTGCTTGGTCAGCACATACGAACCCGAAATGGCGACAATCAACTGCGATTCGAAACTATATTTGAGATATTGGTTCTGCAACGAGTTGAAGTAGTTGTCGTCGATGTACGACACATCCACCCAGTTTATGGCTATCGGACGCACCACAAACGAGGAGTTCGACCTGTTTTTCCAGGAGTACACCCACGTGATACTCGACAGACCACGACGATAGTATGGGCGGTCCTGATAGTTGTACGATATCTCGAACTTGGTCTTTGGCACCAAAATATTCTTGCTTATGGCGTAGTTTGCCAACACGAAACGAGGGAACGACAAACTCGCCGCCAAACCAAACTCCATAGCGTGTCGCTTCTTCGAGTTCGGAGCCTTCATATACTCGTATCCCGCCGTACCGGTAATTTCGAGCATCTCGGCACCTCGGAATATGTTGCGGTTCTGATAACCTACCAGAGCGGTCAAACCGTAGAAACTCGACGTGGTAGATGCCTCCAACTCCGCCTTCACGCTCTGCTGCAAAGCAGGTGTGCAGTAGATGTCGCAATCCAGAACTCCTTTGAGCGGAGCGGTTGCCATCGTTTGATCGGAGTCTCCATCCTTAACCTCGGTGAAGTTTATTCGCTGACTCTTGAAGTAGCCCATCGCCATAAGCGTGGAGTAGGTGTTGTTTACCTGCGAATAACTATATGTGTCGCCCGAACGCAACGAAACAGCATTTCGCAACACCACAGGGCGCACCTTCGGTTTCTTGTCGCTGAAAAGCACATTCAACCCCTTATGCTCGATGGTGTCGAAGCGCGAGAAGTAGTCGCTATGCGACTTCGCCAACGCGGCATTGTAGCGAGGGATGATGTTTATGTTTCGCAATTTATACTGCTTGTGGTTGGCGTACATCGGCACTCCTCGCTCGTTGTAACCCGTAATGTCGCGCTTGATAACCACCTTCACGCCCACATTCTTGTCGCCGGCGAGGGTGTCTGCCTCAAACTCCACATTATTGACCGAGAAGTTGTAGTAACCCTTATCTTTCAGGAAATTGGTAATACGATTTCGCTCCTCCTCCAACACCGAGATGTCGAATATATCGCCCTTATGCAATAGCGTATTTACGGTGTCGGGCAGCACAACAGGCCCGAGGAACGGGTCGCGGAAGTCGTACGAAATGGAACTTATGTGGTATGGTTTACCCTGCTTCAACGTGTAGTATACCTTCGCACGCTTACGACGTGAGGTGGTATCCACCCTGAAAGTTACATCCGACGAGTAGTAGCCTCGTGATTCGAGGTACAACTTCAGATTCGATGCCGAACGCTTTGTATCACGCTCGTTGAACAGCACAGGCTCCTCGCCCATCTTGCGTTTGAGGTTGTTCCACCAATTATCCTTCTTGGGGTCTGCCATCAAGTATATCCACGCATAGAAGTCGGTGCCGAGGAATCGTTTGTTTGGTTTCTGACGCAAATATTTTGTTACATCGTCGGCCTTTATGCGCTCGTCGCGAGGCACGCTCTTATCCTCCTCGATATTCGCCTTCTGCAAGAAGTAGGCATCAGACGGAATATGGCGCGTAACGTTACACGCTGTGAGAGTCGCCCCCAGCACCACGCAACACAATATGTAACGCCACTTACGCATTATTTCGCCCTGCTACTTAAAAAGTCGTTATACAACGCAATCTCTCGCTCTTCCTTGCCCAACTCCACGCACTCGAATTTGCCATCCTCTGTCACCACCTCGCCATACGAGATGTAGGATGCGTTGCCAATGAGTTGGGTGTGAAGGTCGCACTCGTTGTGGCAGATGCAGCGCACTGCACCGCCTCGGTTCTCCACCTCGATAATGGCACCGTAGTCGCAACGGTGGTTGAGAGCCATAGCCGTAGCACTCGAAGTCATAGCCGTACCGCACGATGCAGTGATGCCCGCACCACGCTCGTAGGTGGCAACGAATATGCGATTCTTGCCCGTAACCTTCACCAACGATACATTTATGCCATTCGGAAACTCATCTTTCAACTCCAAAACACGCTCGCCAAGTCGGGTGAGGTGGTCGTAATCTATCTCCTCAACCTCGGCAACGATGTGCGGATTGCCCACATTTATGGCACTCCACTGCAAACTACTCTCCAAACTCGCTATTTGCTTCGAGATAAACCTCTCTGCGCCCTTTGCAAAACCAAAATCGTCACTCGAAAGACGTACCTTCAAATCTACACCATAGGTCGGAATCTCGGGGTAGATATCCTCGCTACGAACGATAGGGTAGGTGTTTGCGCCCGAGAACATAACGAACTCCCTGCTTCCCACATACTCCTCTGCCAAGCGTGCCACGCAACGAATGCCGTTGCCGCACATCTCCGCCTCCGAGCCGTCGGGGTTGAACATACGCATCGCGTAGTGCTCGCCCGCCTTCACTACATAAAGTATGCCGTCGGCAGACTCTACATCTCTGTGGGCGCACACCTGACGAGCAAAAGCCGCCATATCGCCCACGATGTTTCCGCCGACCATATCGACCATAATGAACTTATTGCCAGAGCCGTGGCATTTGATTATCTCTATCTGCATTGTGTGCCTAATTTATTCTCCAAAAATAAGAATATTTCGCACGATAAACAAATAAATTTCCCACAACTCGACGCTTCGGGGCTTTGCGGGTGATAAATATTTTTGTTTTCGCAAATTTTTACCTAATTTTACACAACTAAATAGTTTATCAGATGAAAGAGAAATTTGTTATGGCAGGCTCGACTGCCCTCCATATTGCCGACTCGCTCAAGGGCGAGAAGTGTGTTGTGTTGTTGCACGGCTATCTTGAGTCGATGTATGTGTGGGATGATTTTCTGCCTCTGCTGACGCCCAGGGTGCGCGTGATTACGGTTGATATTCCTGGTCACGGCGTGTCGGTTGTCAATGGCGAGGTGCACACGATGGAGTGGGTGGCCGATGTGCTGCACGATATGCTTGATGCTGTGGGCATTGATAAGGTTACTTTGGTGGGTCACTCGATGGGCGGATATATCTCGTTGGCGTTCTGTGCGAAGTATCCCGAGCGATTGGATGGCTTGGTGCTGCTCAGTTCATCGCCAAACCCCGACACCGAGCAGAAACGAGAAAATCGCCTCCGCGAGATTGCACTAGTGAAGGCGGGCAAGAAGGATGCGCTGGCGCGCGTTGCTCCCGAGACGGGCTTTGCTCCCCACAACCGCAAGCGCCTGAAGGGTTATATCGACGATTTGGTGGAGTGCGTTCATGTCACCGAGGACGAGGGTATCGTGGCCCTGCTGGGTGGTATGATTGCGCGTGTCGATCAGAACGAGATGTTGCAGAAGTCGGCGGTAAAGCAACTCTTTATTATGGGTAAGCACGATGCCTACATCCCTGTGGAGGCTGCCGAGGAGATTATCTCTCGCCACCCACAAGCGAAGGTCGCGTGGCTTGAGAACTCTGGCCATATGGGCTTTATCGAGGAACCAAAGGCGTGTGCTGCGGCGTTGCTGGAGTTTGTAGAGTAGCGAAAGTTGCCTAAAAAGGTAATTTTGGTGTCAGGCTTGCTCTCAAAGTCCTCATTTACGCCAAGTAAACTGCGGCTTTTCGAGCCTCGTCTTCCTAAAAATTCCTCTTTTTATACAACTTTTGGTGTAGGGGATACAAAAAACAAGAGGGAACTGCGTCCAGTTCCCTCTTATTTTTCTGATGAATCAGAAAATTAAGCATACTTGAATGTTGACTCATCTGATACAGTCAACTTCTTGCGTCCCTTTGCACGACGCGCTGCCAATACCTTGCGACCATTGGCAGTAGCCATTCTCTGACGGAATCCATGCTTGTTGATTCTCTTACGACGAGAAGGCTGGTAAGTTCTTTTCATTGCCATAACGATATCGTTTTTGTGTTTGTTTCACTTATTCCGCTAAAACCGTGCGTAGCATAGTCTTTGCGAGGTGCAAAGGTAAAACGATTTTTCTTATTTAACAAAATATTTGCAAATAAATTTACCTCCACCCGTTGCATTTTGGCGTTTGGAGGGCGTAAAAAGTCATATTTTCGCCATCCGCCACCCGCTTTTGCCCTGCGCGAGAGCCACTCAAGGCTACATATCCTTGAACAAATCGACCTCGCCGCGCTCCACCTTTCTGTACATCGCCGCCAACTCGGCAATCACTGGCGAGACCAGTTCGATGGTATCGTTTATCGCCTCGGCGCGCTTCTTGTCACCCTTGATGCGGTAGAGCATCGCGGCATAGAGTGCGCGGAAGCATAGTTCGGTGTCGCACACATCCTCCTTCTTTACCAGCGTGCGAAGCATAGGCAACTGCGGCGCCAGGGTCTGGAATGTTTTGCGGTAGTGCTCGCCGATAGGGTTTTGCATCAACTGAAGATGCAGATTGTGCATATCGCCGATGAGGTGGAGCGTGTGCTCAAGGTGTCCGCTCTCCTCCTTACCCTCCTTGCGTAGAAGGTTCACAATGTCCATATACCACAGCAGGAAGATGTGCTTCTGCTCCTCATCGACCTGTCGTGGCGCGACCAGTTGCGAGTAAATCGCCTCGGGGCTGAACTGCAACGCCCTCAAAAGGTCCTCAATCTGCCACAGATA
>JAZQML010000009.1:0-1560 GCA_045543395.1 Alistipes sp.
TGCTCGGCGGTCAGTTCGCCTATCATCTTTTGGTAGATTTCGTACTTTGTCAGATCCTCGGTCTCGCCATCGCCCTGATACTCATCTTTCACCGATGCGGTGCTTGCATCGTAACTTGTAACCACAGCACAATGTCCTTTGAGTTCCGTTGTTTGGAATACCTCCCAATAGCGGCACGCCTGATAGATGCTGTCGGCTACAAGCATGGCATTTCCATATCCACCTGACAAAGCACGCTTCGTACTCATATCTTGGCAAATGTCTGCCACAATACGGTCTATGCGCTCCTTGCTACTAAACAACTTCTCCATCTTTGCCCAACGCTCTTTGAGCGCAGCACGAGCAACCGAACTCAAACCCTTTGTTTTGGCATCAAACCACTCGTCTATCTTTTCTCGCTTGCCGAGATACTGCTCCACATTGCGAGCTTCATAACGCAGGTCGAGAATAACGCCATCTTCAACGGCCTCGTTGAACTTGTAACTATGTATATACGAGCCAAAGGCCTCGATTGATTTCTTTTTGTCGGTATGGAGCAATGGTGTACCTGTAAAACCTATAAGCATCACATCGTTGCCCATAATGTGCTTCATCGCTTCATGGAGCATACCGCCCTGTGTACGGTGACACTCATCAATAAAGACATAGATGTTACCCTTTGCTCGGAAGTCAGCTGGCAACGACTTTGCCAACTCATCGAGGTAGAGGTCGAGCGATTTGGTCGCCTTTTTGCCTCCTACCGAAATGGTGTCGCCATCGCTTTTGTTGCCAAACTTGTGTATCAACGAACATATCAGCCACGGCTCGGCAGCATTAAGCATACCAATTAACTTATCGCCACTCGTTGCTCGCTTAATCTGCTCGCCAGCATCCTTAAAGCCGTTCTCTATCTGCTTGTCCAATTCGTCACGGTCGGTGATGATTACCACACGGGCATCTTCCACATTCTCGCGTATCCATTGTGCCAACCACACCATCGTTAGCGACTTGCCCGAACCTTGCGAGTGCCAGATTATGCCGTTTTGTTTGTTGCGAACTCGTGGCTGCGCCGCCTTGATGGCAAAATATTGGTTAGGTCGTGCAGCCTTCTTTACTCCACCGTCAAAGATTATGAAGTCGTGAATATACTCCAACAACCTCGCTGGCTCAAAGAACTGCAACACACTGCGATCTAACTCATTGGGATACTCCTCTACAGTGAAATGAGGCTTTGCACAAGGCTCACCGCACGGCTCTTTCCAACGAAGCCAGAACTTCTCGGGCGTCTTGATTACTCCATAGTGCAAACCCTCGGTGTCGTTACCCGCAAATAGGAGTTGTATTGTTGTGAAGAATCGGGGAATGTAACCATCTTGCTGGTTGCGGATATTCTGACGAATACCCTCGTGCGCGGACACAGTGCTGCGCTTCAATTCTATTACTGCAAGGGCAATACCATTGACATAAACGACTAAATCGGGGCGGCGGTCGCTTGTGCCGTGTATGGTTACCTCCTCGGCAACCTGAAAATCATTCTCCATAGGGTTTGCCCAGTCGATAAGGTGCACCATCTTCTTCTTT
>JAZQML010000010.1:0-31649 GCA_045543395.1 Alistipes sp.
CCACATAAACCCCGAGAACTTGGAGGTGGAGAGGATGTTCGAGCTTGGCTTGAACACCTCCGGCAACGCCACCCGCACGGCTTCACGACTCAAAATAAACGACGAGGGCGACACTCTCTATTGGATAGATGGTGGTGTATGGCGAATGGCAATAGACGCCACGGAGCTGCCTGCCGAACCGTTTATTGCGCCTACTTTCGGCACAAGTCGTTCGCTCTACTACGCCTTGGGTGTGGCACCCGACACGGAGGAGATATATGTGGGCGATGCGCTCGATTATCAGCAACGCAGTATTATCCGTCGCTACTCGCACGAAGGCGAACTCCTCGATTCATTCACCGCAGGCGTAATTGCCGGAGATTTTTGTTGGAAGAGATGATGCGCAGGTGGTTGATCATATCGGTATTACTTACTGTCGTTATGTCGGTTAAAGCCCAAGAGCGCGATTGGTTGCGCGATGGCTTGGAGATTCCCGATGTTACCGTTACGGCACGCCGTCCGATGCGCGATATCGGTGTTGATCAAACAAAGATAGACTCGGCAATGCTGCACCAGAATATCTCGCTCTCGATGGCGGATATCCTCTCGTTCAACTCCTCGATTTTCGTCAGAAATAGCGGTCGTGCCACCCTCTCTACGGTGGCGTTCCGAGGCACTTCGCCTTCGCATACGCAGGTGCTATGGAATGGTCTGCGCATCAACTCGCCAATGCTCGGAATGACCGACTTTTCGATGATTCCGTCCTTTTTGGTCGATAGGGCAACACTCCTGCACGGCTCATCGTCCGTCAACGAGTCGGGTGGAGGTTTGGGCGGAGCGGTGAAACTCTCGACCGAGCCAAAGGCGCAAAATGGCTTCGGTCTGCACTTTGTGCAGGGTGTAGGCTCGTTTTGCACCTTCGATGACTTTCTGCGACTGACCTACGGCAAAGGGCGTTGGTACTCATCGACACGAGTGGTCTTTTCCACCTCAAAAAACAACTACCGCTACCGCAACTACGACAAGAAGGAGAATATCTACGACGACGAAAAGAATATCATTGGGCAGTACTATCCCGTAGAGCGCAACCGCAATGCCGCATTCCGAGATACGCACCTTATGCAGGAGGTCTACTACAAGACAAAGAGGGGCGATAGGCTCTCGCTAAATGCGTGGTATACAAACTCTTATCGTGAACTTCCTCTGCTTACCACCGACTACGGCTCGTCGCCCGAGTACGAAAACTACCAGCGCGAAAACTCCTTCCGAGGTGTTGCTGCCTACGACCATATACGTAGCAACTATCGTGTCGGAGCGAAGGTGGGGTATATCTACACGTGGTTAGGCTACGACTACTCCTACAATAAGGTGGCAACCACCCGCTCTCGCAGTCGCATAAATACTATCTACGCCTCGGTGGCGGGCAACTACTCCTTCGAGGATGCGAGGGTGTTGCTCTCGGGCGATGTTACGCTCCACCAGAACTTTGTCCGCTCGGAGGATGGCGCAGTGGGGTACGATGCCCAGCGTGCCGAACTCTCGGCTGTGGTGTCGGCACGCTGGCAACCGATAGATAGGTTTGGTTTGTCGGCAACTCTGCGCGAGGAGTTGTATGGCAAGCAGTGGACTCTGCCAATACCGGTTGTGGCGGTCGAGGGTGTGGTCTCTGAAAAGGGTAATATTATGTTGCGAGCCTCCGCCTCGCGCAACCATCGTGCGCCATCGCTCAACGACCTATACTTCCGCCCGGGTGGAAACCCCGACCTGCGTAGCGAAACGGGTTGGAGTTACGATGCGGGCATTTCGAGCGAGGTGGGGCGCAAAGATATCTACCGCCTGCGCCTATCGGCATCGTGGTTTGAGTCGTGGATAGATGATTGGATATTGTGGTTGCCTACGAATAAGGGCTTCTTCTCGCCTCGCAATGTCAAAAAAGTCCACTCCTATGGCGTCGAGGCGCAAGCATCGCTCTCGGTGCGCTTGGCTAAAGATTGGCGATTGGAGTTGAACGGTTCGGTGGCGTGGACACCATCGGTGAATGTGGGCGAACCAATCTCGGCTGGCGACAATTCGATAGGCAAACAACTTCCCTATGTGCCACGCTTTTCGTCGTCGGTTACGGGGCGATTGTCGTTCCGCTCGTGGTCGTTGCTCTACAAGTGGTGCCATTATAGCGAGCGATTTACAATGTCGAGCAACGACGTGTCGCTTACGGGCAAACTCCCGCCATATTTTATGAACAACATAGAGTTGGAAAAGCAGTTCTCGTTCCGCTGGGCAGACCTCTCGCTCAAAGGGGCAATCAACAACCTATTCAACGAGGAGTACCTCTCGGAACTCTCCCGCCCAATGCCGGGTATCAACTTCGAGATATTTGTCGGCATAAGACCAAAGTGGAGGAGTAACTAACGGAAAACAAAAAAAAGATGTCGAATTTCTTCGACATCTCCTTGCTTCGCTTTTTGCGGAAAGGGAGGGATTGACATCGCTTCGCTCGTCTTTCCCTTCACTCGCCGTGGGGCTCCTTGCAAAAAGAACCAAGCAAGGAGTTGATAAATCAACTTTTTTGCTTTCGCTACCACGCCCCACAAACAAGTTTGCGTGTCGTAGTATCAAAACAAAAAAGATGTCGAATTTCTTCGACATCTCCTTGCTTTGCTTTTTGCGGAAAGGGAGGGATTCGAACCCCCGGTACAGTTACCCGTACACCGCATTTCGAGTGCGGCCCGATCGACCACTCCGGCACCTTTCCAATGCGTTTTGCGGTTGCAAATGTACGAATTTATTTTTTAATTCCAACTATTTCTATCAATATTTTGCACTTTTTTTGTGTAAAACCCCGAATGAGTAGTTTATCATAAATATATTTATTATCTTTGTAATAGACTAAATTGGCTATTTAGTTCGTTTTACTAACAGATAATGGAACAATAGTATGAGAAAATTTGCAATTATAGCCATTCAGGCGGCATTGGTGTTGTCGTTGTCGGGTTGCGGTGCGTGGCGCAATGTGCAGTATGCAGACGATATGTACGATGTGCATAACCAGATAGCAATAGCCAACCGCCAAAAGGCAGAGGCGGAACTTGCCAAGGCGCAATACGAGGCGCAGCAGGCGATGTACGAAGCGGCTCTCGCACAACAGAAGGCGGAGGCGGCAAAGCAGGAGGCCGAGGGTGGCTCGGGTAGTGCTACGGCGTACAACGTCTACGACTCGGTGCTGGCGGATACCTATGAGAGTGCCTATGCTCGTCGCCTCTATGGCTTCTCGTCGCCAACGTATCGTATGCCGTCGTCGTACTACACGTGGCGATATTCCGACGCATTCACCTACGCCTCCGCCTACGATCCAGCGTTCTACAACGTTATGGTTTCGGGCGATATGGTGTGGGTTGAGCCAAAGTATATAACCTCGATGTTCGGCTCGTGGGGTGCTGCGGTAGTGCCTACGTATGGTTGGTACTACGGTTGGAGTAACCCATATTATTGGGGCTATCCATATCGCTATAATTATGGTTGGAATTGGTATTATAGTTGGAACAACCCATACTATTGGGGTTGGGGATATCCATACTATCCGTACCATCACCACCATCATCCGCATCGCCCATCGCAACGTCCGCCGTATGCAGGCTCGGGCAGCGTTGGTAATACGGGGCATCACTACCGCCCGGGTAATACCGTAGGTCGCAATCCGGGTGCTTCGCGCCCCGGCGATAGAGGTGGTCAGACCATTGCACCACCGGCGAATGGTAGGGTTACTGCCCCTGTAAAGGCTATATCTCCGACAAAGGTTTCGCCAACATCGCCATATCGTGGCAAGGGTGTTACGGCTGCGCCAAGCGGCAAGACGCCTACTCCATATCGTGGCGGTAGCGCACCATCGAACAAGAAGGTGGTTGTGCCAAGCGAAAAGGTTAAGAACTCGACAACTACGACAAACAAGACCTACAAGAGTAGTTCGTACAGCGCAACCCCGACATATCGCAGTAGTAGTGTTAGTTCGTCGTTTAGAGGTTCGAGCAGCCCATCCTATTCGAGCAGTCCATCCCATTCGAGTGGTGGCAATTCGCGAGGAAGATAGTGGTTTAGTGAGCAGTGAATAGTTAGAGTATGAAAAGATCTATTTCGTTAGTGGTTTTGTTTCTGGCGGTGTCGTTTTCGGCGTTGGCGCAGGATGCTTCGGGCATACTTTTTAATAGGGATGTAGTGCCTTTGTCGTCACTCGTGTCGTTTTCGCAGCGCGAGTCGGCAGGTACGGCCCGTTCTATGGGTATGGGTGGCGCATTCACGTCGCTCGGTGGCGATATGGCATCGTTGGGCTACAACCCTGCGGGCTTCGGTATGTATAGCCGCAACGAGGTTTCGGTATCGCTTGGAGCAGACATCATCCGCACCAAGAACTACAACGCCTACACTACGGGCGACAATACGTTGTTCCGTGTGGCGGTGAACAATGTGGGTGCGTCGTTCAAAGTCTACGAGGGTACGGGCAAACTTACAGCCGTAAATTTCGCATTCGGCTACAACAAAATTGCCGACTACAACTACAGCATAGCGTATGGCGGTGCCACGTCGGCACAATCGTTGGCGCGTTCGTTTGCCGACATTGCCAACGCCAATGGCTTGGCGATAAATTCCGAAAACAAAATAACCGACAGTCGTGGTTACATAGACTACGAGATGAACCCCTACTATTGGGGTACGGTGATGGCGTATAAGGCGGGACTTATAAACGGGGGAGCAAGCGGTTGGATTCTCGACGAGGTGGGTGCAGGTGCGCAGTTTGCACCTTACACCAACTTGCAGAGTCGAGGCTCGTCGGGCGAGTTCTCATTCGCTTTTGGTTTCAACTTCAACAATATAGTCTACCTCGGTGCCTCGCTCGACGTAATGAGCATTTCGCGTAAGCAGACTCTATACTACGACGAGTATATCTCTTATGCCGAAGGCGAGACTCCCGATGCTGCGGCATATCCATACCTCCTTCGCAACTTCCGTTTTGGGCAGAGTGTGTCGGTTAGTGGCTCGGGCGTAGGGGCAAAGTTCGGAGTTGTGGTGCGACCTGTTAAGGAGTTGCGCATAGGCGTGGCTCTGCATACGCCATCCTACTACTCGATGTCGTATCGCTATGTGGGTGCACTCTCGTCTACGGCGGCAAGCATAGGCTCGAACCCCAATGGCTGGGATGTTGTCGATGGAAATGTGTATGCCGAAGAGTCTACGCCGATACTCAAAGACGATGGCGAGTATCGTTGGAATTTCACTACGCCACTGCGTCTGCTTGGCGGCATCTCGTACGCCTTTGCTCCTTATGCCATAATCTCGGCAGACTACGAGTATAGTATCAATGATTTGTTGAAGTGGAACTATACGCCGGTGGATGATCCGGGATACAATAATGCCGATATTCGCCGCAGTTTGAGGGGTACGCACACTATCCGTGCAGGTGTCGAGGGAAAACCTCTGCCTTGGTTGTCGTTGCGTGTAGGTGGCGGATACAGAACGGCACTGCTTGCCGATGGCGTTGATGCGGTGCAGTTCTCGGAGCCTACGGCGAATAAGTTGTGGTACGCCTCGGCAGGTGTGGGCTTCCGTGTAAGCGAGGTTACCTCGATAGATTTGGCATATCAGTATCGCACCACTCGCTATTCAAACTACTACACCTACTACACCGAGTGGAGTGCCGTAAATGCGACTCCTCTATATGGGTTGGATATCGTGAACCACAATATCGCCCTGACCTTTGCGTTTAGATTTTAGGATGGGCATACAACAAAAAATGGCACTCCGAGGAGTGCCATTTTTTGTATCTATCGTTGATGGTTAAATCTTATTCAGCGCATCGAAGCCCTTGCCGTATACGCCCATTACCGAGCCGATGGTGATAAATGCCTCGGGGTCTACGTTGCGAACAACTTTCAGCACCATAGCCAAGTCGCGCTTACGACATACGCACATCACAATTTTTGAGTTGTCCTTCGAGTACCAACCCATTGCGTCGATTACCGTAGCACCACGCTTTGCCTCGTTGTTTATGGCGTTGGCAATGGCCTTGTAGTCTTTGCCGACGATGAAAATCTGGCTCGACTGCTGGTTACCCGAGAGTATCATATCCACCGTATAACTGAACACCGCCATCATCACGAAACCGTAAATCACACCATCGATTCCCACCTCGGGGAGGAACAATGCCGACGATATGATGATGCCGTCGGTGTAGCGGATGAACTTACCGTAAGATATTGTGTGAAACTTATTAACAATCATCACCACGATGTCCGAGCCACCTGTTGAGCCACCCTGCTGGAAGCACAATGCCACACCCACACCCGAGCATATACCTCCGAGAATTGCCGAGAGGAGTCGGTTGTTGAGGTTGAAGAGGTCCACGATGGCTCCGGGCTTCAAATCGAGCGAATCGCGAGACATAATAATCTGCGCCACCCAACCATCGGGTACGGTAAACCACTCCTGCAAGAAGTGCATAATTATAGACATTATAATCACGCAGTAGATGGTCTTAATTCCGAAGTTCCATCCCACGACAAAACCTGCAATAACAAGCAATATGGCGTTGATTATCAGCACCAACTCACCTACCGAGAGAACTCCGCCTGTAAGGTGGTATATGAGCAACGAAAGACCTGTTGCGCCACCACCCGCTGCGTCAGAGGGCAAGATGCAGCATATCCAACCGAACGAGTAGAGGAACATTCCCACAAACATCAAAGAGTACTCTTTGAATATGGTCAATATGTTTGGTTTGTTTAGTGACAGTTGCATAACAAATATAATTTATTTTATGGGCGCAAAAATATAAAAAAATGCGTTACGGTATTCTCCGAGTACGAAAAATTTGATTACTTTTTTGCTAAAATTGAGCGAAACACTGTGGTGTCGTACTTCTCGAAGCCACATTTGAGGTACAAAGCGTGTGCCGCTTTGCGTGAAGGGTTGGATGTCAGGTATACCTTTTGTGCGCCAAGTGCGGCAGCCTCCACCTTTGCTCTCTTGACCAGAGCCGCTCCTATTCGTAGACCTCGTGCCGCCTCGTCTACAACTACATCCTCTATCCACGCTTTGCGCCCCGTCGGGATATCGACAACGACGAGCGAGAGCATTCCTACTATCGCACCCTCTTTTGAGGCGACGAAAAGGTGGGTGTTGGGGTTGTTGAGCAGTGCTGCAATCTGCTCTGTCGTAGGTGTTTGCGCCGAAGCGGATAGTTGTGGCAATAACCTTGCGAAGGCCTCGGCAACGTCGGCCGTGTAGTCGGTAATGCGGTAGATTTTCATTTCGTTAAACAATTTATTGTTTAGATGGCGCAAAGATAGTGAAAAGTTTTCCGTTTTCCGTTTTCCGCTTTCCGTTTATTTTACTATCTTTGCGGATGTAAACAAAAACGCATACGTAATGCTAAACATTGTACTTTTTGGTGCTCCGGGCTGTGGTAAGGGTACGCAGTCGGAACTTTTGGAGAAGCGTTTCTCGCTTCGCCACATCTCAACAGGAAATATTATTCGTGAGCAGATTGCTGCAAAAACCGAACTCGGCTTGCAGATGCAGGCGTGCATCGAGCGTGGAGAGTTGGCTCCCGACCAACTCGTTATCGATATGGTTGCCGACTATGTGGCAACACACAACGAGGGTAAGGGTGTGATTTTCGACGGCTTTCCTCGTACTACGGCACAGGCTGTGGCTTTCGACGAGATTCTCGCCAAGCACGGACAGAGGGTTGCCGTAATGATAAATATGGAGGTTCCCGAGGAGGAGTTGGTCAAGCGCATACTCCTACGTGGTAAGGAGTCGGGACGTGCCGACGATCAGTCGGAGGAGATTATCCGCAACCGCATTGATGTCTACAACGCACAGACTGCCGTTGTGGCGGACTTCTACCGCGCACAGGACAAGTTCGAGAGCGTACCTTCGTTAGGCACTATCGAGGAGGTAGCCGAGCGCATAGGTAAGGTGGTTGAAAAGTACCTCTAAACGGAAAACTCTAAACGGAAAACTGAATTTTTAATTTAGCCAATGGCTAATGGCTGACTATATGGCAAAAGGCAGAACAGAGATAGCAGAGTTGGGCGAGTTTGGTTTGATTGACCGCCTGACATCCAAATTTTCAAAAAACAACAAATCGACTATTTGCGGCGTTGGCGATGATGCTGCGGTAATCGAGGCATCGAAGGATAAGGCGGTGGTTGTATCTACCGACTCTATGTTGGAGGGTATAGACTTCGACTTGACCTACTTTCCACCAAAGCATCTCGGCTATAAGGCCGTTACAAAGGGTATCAGCGACGTTGTGGCTATGAATGCCGTACCCGAGCAGATAACCCTCGCTCTCGGCATATCGTCGAAAATCTCGGTTGAATTTCTCGATGACTTCTACGAGGGTGTTGAGTTCGCTTGTAAGGAGGCAGGCGTGGACTTGGTGGGTGGCGACACCTCGGCTTCGGTTACGGGACTTGTGATAAACGTCACCGCCGTAGGTCGAGCCAAAAAGAGCGAGATAGCCTACCGCAGTGGCGCAAAGGAGCACGACCTGATATGCCTTACGGGCAACCTCGGAGCCTCGTATATGGGCTTGCGATTGCTGGAGCGTGAGCGTAGAGTGTTGCAGGGTATGGGCGATGCTGTAACGCCTCAATTCGAGGGCTACGAGTACCTGCTCGAACGATACCTGAAACCTCGCGCACGCTACGATATGGTGGCCTCGCTGCGTAAGGAGGGCATTGTGCCAACTTCGATGATAGATATCACGGATGGCTTGGCTTCGGAGGTGTTGCAGATTTGCAAGGCATCGAAGTGCGGCGCACGCATCTACTTGGAGCGTATGCCTTTGGCAAAGCAGACCAATATGTTGGCAGAAGAGATGAATATGGATCCGGTGGTTGCGGCGTTGAATGGTGGCGAGGACTACGAGTTGCTGTTCACCGTACCACTCGATATGCGCGACAGGATTGTGCGCTTGGGTTGCATCGATATTATCGGCCACATCACAGCCGAGGATACAGGTGCCTACCTTGTAACGCCCGATGGCAGCAACATCGGCTTGAAGGCGCAGGGCTTTACACCGAAACACTAATTAACCACTATTTAGAATAGAGATGAAGACTTTGAAGAGATTTTTGTGCCTGACGGTTGCTGCACTCTCCGTGTTTATGGTCGAGGCGCAGGAGTTGGGTGTTATTTATCGCAAAGAGGTTGTGCAGTTTACGGGCGATGTTTGCAAACTCACCGTCAAAATCAACTATTGGGATAGAGAGACTTGGACTTATTGGTACAACGAGAGCGGACAGGTGGTGCGCTACCGAGCGCAGAAGTTCCGAGGCGATAAACAGCCCGTAAGCGAAGAGATTATGACTCTCTCGCCCGAGGGCAAGATGTTGCGAAAGGTGGTATCGACCTACCAAAATGGCATATTGGCAGATACCCAAAACGAGACCTGCAAGGAGTATAATGGCGGCAATGTGGTCGATATTCCGATTCCGAAATTGGAGGCGGTCTACTATAAGGTACCCGGAAAGGTCGATAGTGCAGGCAACTGGTTGCAGATATCGCGCTCGTATGGCAATTACAGCCACATCATTTCGCGCGAGATAGAGTATCACTCGTCGATGTCGGCAGCGACAAAGGCGGAGTTCAAAGATATCGACAACTCGAATATCTCGGTAAAAAAACATTTCGAGGAGAAGGCGAGGATTGAGACCGAGCAGAAGGAGAGAGAGGAGAAGGGCGCTGCCTATTCATCGCTCGTGATAAGCATAGTGGGTTGCGCCATATTCCTTTTGTTGTGCAACAATATCTGGGGTGTGATGACCTATCGCAAGAAGGCGAAGAAGGCGGACCATTCGAAGTGGATGCCGAAGGATACGAAGAATATGACCGATGAGCAGATTGCACTCGAGTACTCCTTCAACAAGTGGATGGATACGAGCGTTAACGATCTGATGGATACGAGCGACCCTAAACCATCGCTCTCGCACTACAATCGCCACCCTAAAAGCCTCTATTACAAGGTGCTTTTGGCTGTCTTTTTGTTCCCTATGATGTTGACGGGAGCGTTTACACTAACCAGCGATTATGTTCCTTTCGTTGTTAAAATCATACCGGGAATAATTGTGGCGTTTGGCCTTGTCGTTGCGTTGTGGTGGCTGATTTGGGGTATTAGAACCATATCGAAAAATATGGTGCTGAATCGCACTTTGAAGAATCGTCAAATCACGATGTTTATGCTGGCAATGGTTATCGAGACCGGAGTGTTGTGGGTCTATCCTTATTTGAGCAGTGAGATGCCGGGCTTTATCGCTGCATTCCTAACCTTTGTGGCACTCTGCTTCTACTACGCCTTTATGTTGGGTGGTCTGCTTACGGGCCGTTGTCCAAAATGTAATGCCTACTACGAGACCGAGTCGTTGGGACAGGAGAGCCGAGGTCTTGTAACAGAGCGAAGCCGTGAGCATAGTTCTACGTCGAAGGGCGATTACACTCTCCGCAAGACATATCTCCGCGAAAAGACCTACGAGAAGTATGCTACGCTCTGGGTTTGCAATGAGTGCGGATACGAGTGGGAGGTCAATAATCGACGATTGATTCGACAGAAAGATACATTGGTGGATGTAGACATTGATGATTAAGAGATTAAACCTAAATGAATCGACAAAATGAGAAAGAGTATTTTCGTACTTTGCGCACTGCTTGTGAGCGTTGCTGCATCTGCAGCAAAGGAGTATCGACTCAATTCGCCAAATGGCAAATTGACGGTTACAATCGCTGCCAAACCGCGGTTGTCGTACCGTATCGAATGCGGGAATGACTTGGTGTTGGCACCGTCGAAGATTGGTTTGAAAATCTATGAGGGCGAATTGCTCGGCAATGGCGATAAGGTGAAGCGTGTGAAGCGCACCACCGTAAACAACGATATCGCTACGCAAAACTACTTCCGCGAAACTATCAAAGACCACTACAACGCTCTGCGTTTGGACTTTGCGGAGAACTATGCGGTGGAGTTCCGTGCCTACGACGAGGGTGTAGCGTATCGTTTTGTAACAAATTTTAAGAGCGACTTCATCCTCGAAAACGAGATTGCAGAGTTCGCTTTTGCGAAGGACTACAACGGATACTTTCCATATACCAATAAGACGGGTACGCGCAAGGATAAGTACTTCACTTCGTTCGAGTCGTGGTATCGCAAATGCGAGTTGTCGCATATCGAGAAGGGTAGCGTGGCGTTTGTGCCTGTGCTTGTCGAACACGACAACTACAATGTCTGCATCTTGGAGTCGGATGTTGAACACTATCCGGGAATGTTCGTGTCAAACAATAGTGACAAGACGGCTCTCTATGGCGAGTTTGCTCCAATGCCCGATAGGGTAGTCGTGGGCGGACACAACAAGTTGCAGGGAATAGTCGAAAGTCGCAAACCATATATCGCCGAGTGCAATGCCAAGACCAATACTCCGTGGCGTATTGTGCTGGTTACCGAGGATAAGAACACGCTGCTCGACAACGATATGGTCTATCGCCTCGCTTCGCCTTCGCGCGTAGAGGATACCTCGTGGGTTAAGCCGGGTAAGGTTGCCTGGGAGTGGTGGAACCATTGGGGCTTGACCGGTGTGCCGTTCCGTGCGGGTGTCAATACCGAAACCTACAACTACTATGTCGATTTTGCTGCCAAGTATGGTATCGAATATGTGATTCTCGATGAGGGCTGGGCTGTTAAATATGCCAACGACCTCACACAGGTTGTTCCCGAGATAGATTTGAAGGCGATTATTGATAATGCCAACAAAAAGGGTGTAGGCATCATTCTCTGGGCGGGCTACAACGCCGTGAAGGGCAAAGAGGAGGAGGTTTGCCGCCACTTTGCCGAGATGGGCGTGAAGGGCTTTAAGGTCGATTTCCTCGATCGTGATGATGCGGAGATGGTCGATTTCCAATACAAACTCGCCGAGGTGGCAGCCAAGTATAAACTTATGCTCGACTATCACGGCTGTCCGAAACCTACGGGTATGAACCGTACCTATCCGAATGTTGTGAATTTCGAGGCGGTACTCGGTTTGGAGAATGCAAAGTCCAAGCGTAGTCTGCGCTACAATGTGGTAGATTACGATTTGGAAATTCCATATTTGCGTATGGTTGCAGGCCCTATGGACTATACGCAGGGTGCAATGCGTAATGTGAAGAAGCGCAACTACTATCCTTGCTCGCACGCACCTATGAGCCAAGGTACTCGCTGTCGTCAGTTGGCTATGTACGCCATCTATTTCGCACCGTTCTCGATGTTGTGCGACTCGCCATCGCTCTACGAGCGTGAGGTGGAGTGTGCCAAGTTTATTGCCGAATTCCCAACTACGTGGGACGAAACAGTGGTACTCGACGGCCATATTGGCGACTATGTGGCTATGGCACGCCGTAAGGGCAATGTGTGGTATGTGGGCGTTATGAACGACTGGACCGCCCGCAAAGTAGAACTCGATTTGTCGGGCATTCTCGGCGAGGGCAACTATAAGGCGGAGGTGTTCCGCGATGGTGTGAATGCCGATCGTCTGGGCGAGGACTACATCCACGAAACCATCACTATTCCTGCATCCCGCAAGGTTGTAGCCGAGATGGCTTCGGGCGGAGGATATGTTTTGAAAATTAAGAAATAGAGTTTTTTGGACTTATTAGAATAGACAGGGGAGATGGCAATTTGCTATCTCCTCTTTTTGCGCCTCCCCTCCCACCTAATCTTAAAATACCCGACGGATTCGAACGGTCGCCGCAGGTTTGAGCAGACCGGAGAGTTTTGCGATAGGAGTTAAACTGAAAGTTTCGAGAATAGATTAAAATCGGTAGTCAAATTTATTTGAACTTCCGGTTTTAATCTGTTATCGCAGTTGCGTAGCAACAACTCTTATCGCATACTTCGGAGACAAGTCAGCCACACCGCCCCCGACTGACTGAATGCTGGTAGCACAACAAAAAAAAGACGACTTAAACAAGTCGTCTTCGTGTTGGGCTACCAGGATTCGAACCTAGAATGACAGGACCAGAATCTGTAGTGTTACCATTACACCATAGCCCAATGCTGTTTTGCGAGTGCAAAAGTATGATTTATTTTTTGTTTTCGCAAAGTTTTTTCGAAAAAATTTATAATTTTGTTGTGAAAATGGTGAATATGGCACCGAATTTAGTGAGATAACCAATATAAAAACATCGTAAAACAGTATGAAAAACATCAAACTTCGTCTGATAGTGATGAACTTCTTGCAGTATGCAGTGTGGGGTTCCTATCTGACATCTATGGGCCGCTACCTTGGTGGCATTGGTATGGGTAGCAACATCGGCATTTTCTATGCAGTGCAGGGTATAGTGTCGCTCTTTATGCCTGCGTTGGTGGGTATTATCGCCGACCGTTGGATTCAGGCGCAGCGTGTGTTGGGCATCTGCCACACTCTTGCTGCTGTGTTTGCCGGTTTGACAGCCCTCTATGGCTCGGGTGCTATGGGAGCGGTGGAGTTCGCTCCGTTGTTCTCGCTCTACACTATGAGCGTGGCGTTCTATATGCCGACCATCGCACTCTCCAACTCTGTTGCTTACGCTCTCTTGGAGCGTGCCGGCTTGGACACAGTTAAGGCGTTCCCTCCAATTCGTGTTTGGGGTACGGTAGGTTTTATTTGCGCTATGGTTGGTTGTGATTTGTTGGGCTTCCAGTCCAACCATTTGCAGTTTGCGCAGTGCGCCACTTTGGGTTTGATATTGGGCGTTTACGCCTTTCTTTTGCCCGAGTGTCCTATTGTTAAGGGCGAGAAAAAGTCGCTCGGCGAGGCTCTCGGCTTGAAGGCTTTTGCACTGTTTAAGCAGAAGAAGATGGCTGTTTTCTTCATATTCTCGATGCTCTTGGGCGTGTCGTTGCAGATTACCAATGGCTTTGCAAACCCATTCCTTGGCGACTTTGCAGGCGTTGCGGAGTATGCGCAAACCTTCGGTGTTCAGCACTCGAATATCCTTATCTCGCTCTCGCAGGTATCCGAAACTTTGTGTATTCTCTTGATTCCGTTCTGCTTGAAGCGATTTGGAATTAAGAATGTTATGCTTATGTCGATGTTTGCGTGGGTGTTGCGCTTCGGTCTGTTCGGCTTGGGTAACCCGGGTGCAGGTGTGTGGATGTTCATCCTCTCGATGATTGTCTATGGCGTGGCATTCGACTTCTTCAATGTGTCTGGCTCGCTCTATGTTAATCAGGAGACCTCGGAGGATATCCGCTCGTCGGCACAGGGTTTGTTTATGATGATGACCAATGGCGTGGGTGCTACAATCGGTACACTCGGCGCACAGGCAGTTGTAAACCACTTTGTCTACAACGGCTCTACGGGTGTGGAGATGATGCAGGGCTGGTCGCACACTTGGTTGATTTTCGCAGGCTATGCGTTGGTAGTGGCAATTCTCTTTGCGCTTATCTTTAAGTATAAGCACGACCCTAATAAGGTGTAGTCTTTTGAACGATAACAAAAGATGCCCTCGAAATTTCGGGGGCATCTTTGTTAGTATGTGTGCTTGTGTCGTCGCCTTCGGGCGGCTCGCTCCAACTTTATCTCTGTGATTTTGCGAACGCTCTGCCGCCAGAGTAGAAATGCTGCTATAAATAGTAGTATGCACACTCCCAAAGCGATTAAATCTGTCTTCATATTCTCGGTTGTGCCGTCTGCGTAGTTCATAATGATGGTAATCACAAGACCGCCTATCGCACCACCAATCATAGCCGCGAGGGTTGCCCAACGATATCGTGGGAACAGTTTGTAGAGCGAACGTAAAATAGCCTCTCCCAAAATCAGCACCGAGATACAACTCAACGTTTCGCTTACAATCTCCTTTGTTGCCGGCTCCATCGGAACTGCTTTGCCAACAACTTTCTCGCCGATGGCGAAGAGGAAGAACAATGCCATCTCCAAACCACCAATGCGCACACGCCAGATATTGAACGACACGCCTCGGTTAATTTTGCGTACCTTTTGTATTAGGTTATTTGTCTCCATCGGTTTTCTGTTTTTGGTTCTCTGCTCTTCGCTTTTTGATTCGTCCGCTCTTGCGCAATGCCTCGGCTATGATGTATTGCAACTGACCGTTGGTGGAGCGAAATTCATCTTCCGCCCACTTCTCGATAGCCTCCATCATCTCGGCATCTATACGAAGTATAAAATTCTTATTAGCCATTGGCTAAACAAAAATTAAAAATTAGTTTTAGTTGTGTAGTGTGCCGGTGTTCACTACGGGCTGTGCCGACTCGTCGCCGCACAACACTACGAGCAAGTTGCTCACCATAGCCGCTTTGCGCTCTTCGTCCAAATCTACAACCTCGTCCTCTGCCAATTTGTCGATAGCCATCTTAACCATCGAAACAGCACCCTCTACAATCTTCTCGCGTGCCGAGATAATAGCATCGGCCTGCTGACGGCGCAACATCACGGCTGCAATCTCCGGAGCGTAGGCGAGGTAGTTGATACGTGCCTCGACAACCTCGATACCCGCCATTGCCAAACGCTCGTTCAAACGGCTCTCCAACTCCTCGTTTATCTCGTCGGCATTCGAGCGGAGTGTCAATTCGCCACTCACACCGCCATTGTCGTCGTAGGCGTAGATGCCTGCCACTTGTCGCAATGCAGCATCGCTCTGCACCGATACGAAGTTCTCCAACACTCGCATACGGCTGCTTGCTGTTACGGCAACCTCGCCCGTAGCGATTGGGGTGTCGATATCGAATACCGCCTTGTATATCTCCTCCTCGCGAATTTTCCAAACCAATACCAAACCGATAAGTATAGGGTTACCCTGCTTGTCGTTTACCTTGATAGGCTCGGCGTTGAGGTTGCGTGCGCGGAGCGAAATCTGCTTCTTCGACATAAATGGGTTTACCCACCAATAACCTGTCTGCACAAAGTTACCACGATACTCGCCAAAGAATACCAATACACGAGCCTCGTTTGGCTCCAACATCATAAAACCGCACGAGCCGATAATCGCCCATAAGAGAATTATCACGCCCGCTACAACGGCAACGATGTCGTATGGTGTGGCCCAATTTACGCCACCGTATATTGCGAGTGCAGGACCTGCAACCCACGACAACAAAACGATAAACAACATCGCAAATCCATTCATCTTCCAACCAGAATAGATCAAATTCTTGTTTGCTTTCATAATAAAATAGGTATTAAAAAGGTTTAAGTTTTTTATTTTCTTTCACTGTCCGTTTTTCAAAATGATATTATTTTGATATCACAAAGTAAATGCAAAAAATTCTAATCTCCAAATATTTTTTTGATTTTTTTGCGTTTTTTTGTGCAGTAAAACAAAAATGGGTGGCTATAATTTTATAGCCACCCATTCTTTCAGAAAAAAAACTTTCTATTCTGCCTTTGGCACGAGTTGCACATTTACAGCCTGCTCGCCTTTGTCGCCATTGCCAATCTCGTATGTAACGAGTTGTCCCTCGTTCAACGATTTGAAGCCCTCCTTAACGATACCGGTGTAGTGAACAAAAATCTCTTTGCCATCCTCGGCAACAATAAATCCGTACCCCTTTTTGGAGTCGAACCACTTTACTTTTCCCTCCATAATAAAATCTGGTTAGTTTGTTTGGTAGACAAATATAACAAAAATTTTTGTGATTGTAAAGAAAAAGGGAAATAATTTGCGTGCGCCCTCCAAAGGCGTGCTTAATGGTAGGCGCACTCTGAATTAAAAATCGGAATTATCTACTTTTTTAGGCGTGTACGCGTCATTGCGAGTCTTGGTACAAGACGTGGCAATCTCCTCGCTTAAATGTAGGTAGGAGATCCCCACGCTCACTCCATTCGCTCGGGATGACTTTCTGGTTTTACACGCCAAAGTAGATAATTCCCAAAAAAACAAAAGATGTCAATTTCTTGACATCTTCTTGCTTCGCTCTTTGTCGGGGTACCAGGATTCGAACCTGGGACCCTCTGGTCCCAAACCAGATGCGCTAACCGGACTGCGCTACACCCCGTTGCTGTATTGCGAGTGCAAAGGTAAAGCAAAAAATTTAATCTGCAAACTTTTTTCAAAAATTTTATCAATTTTTTTGTTTTGCTCCCATTTTTCGCCCACTTCGCACCTCGAAAACATACTATATCTCGACTTTGAAATATGCTGCACCACTCGCCTTGGCTGCCTCCAAACCCACAGCCGAGTCCTCGAAAATAAGCGTCTCGGCAGGCGAGACACCCTCCGCTGCCATCGCTTTTAGGAACGCCTCGGGCGAAGGCTTCGCCTCTGCCACATCCAACGACGTGATTACTCCGTCGACCATCCCCTCGATGCCGAGATGTCGCATCGCATTACCTATATTATCCTTCTGCCCCGTCGAAACCACCCACGCACGACCACCCTGCGAGCGGAAATCTTGCACGAAATTCCACAACGGCTCGTTCAGTCGTACCGAGTCGAAAAAGGTGGGGTAGAGTGCTATTTTGCGACGACGTATACGGTCGATATCCTCCTCGTTGACAATGCCCAACTCGCGCAAAAACTCGGGGCAGCGCATACCGAAATAGCGACGACGATACTCCTCTCGGTCGAGCGTAATGCCCTCCTCGGCGAGTGCCGCTACATACGCCTCCATATTTGCCTCCTCGGTGGATGCGAGAGTGCCGTCGAAGTCGAGAAGTATAAGTTTTATCTGCATAGTAATTGTGGCTAATCGAAGGACTGCATACCCGACTGTGCTATGCGTATAATGCGCTGATACTCATCGGGTGTGAGTTCCATAAAGAAGTAGTGAATAGGGTCTACCCGCATACCGTTGTAGCGCACCTCGTAGTGTAGGTGCGGAGCGAGCGAAAGTCCCGAGTTGCCCGATAGCGCAATGATCTCGCCACGCTGCACTCGGCGACCTCGCTTGACCTTCACGCTTTGGAGGTGGCTGTACGATGTGGTGTAGCCGTTGCGGTGATCTATAACTACGGTAATTCCCGAAGTTGAACTCTTGCCCTTAATCTCTTTGACAATGCCGTCGGCGGTGGCAAAGACTCGAGTACCCTCCGGCACGGCATAATCAACGCCCTGATGGTGTTGAAGTGTGCGGTAGAATGGGTGCATAAGCGTGCCATAGGCGGCAGTCAGCAGCGTGAGTTCGTGGTTTGTAACAGGCTGAATAGAAGGCACATTGTTGCGCTTCGAGCCGAGTTGCCGCAGGTCGTTGTCGAGCGTTGCGTAACTCTGCTCCAACGACGCCATTTTCTGCTCCAAGTTGCTCACCGAATGGGTTAGCATATCGGACATTTCGCTATTGGACTTGTTGTCGAGCGTAACACGCAAATCTACTCGCTCGTTGTTGTACCCCGAGTCGAAATTGTATGGCTCCGAGTCGAACATTATGGCGAATATATTTTTGTCGCGTTCCACCACATTTTCGACCACCATAGCAAGCGAGTCGTACTCCGCTACGAGGGTGTTGTACTCCTGCTCCAAGCGGTCGGTCGAGTGGCGCAACTCATACTCTGCCGGCGTATCGAACAGCAGCGAGAACACCACGTAGTAGACAGTGGTGGCCCCCAACCACGCCAAAATGTGTAGGGCGCGGCGACTGCGAGTATGTAGGTGTTTACGCTCTCTCATCGTTATACCTCCTCGTGTGATGCACCCTCGTCGGTTTCGAGGTCGGAGTTGTACTTCATATTCTCCATCAACTGACGATACTCGTCGCTGGTCATATTGCGGTTAAAGTAGTTCACAGGGTTCACGTTGCGACCACGATAGATAACCTCGTAGTGGAGGTGAGGGCCCGTAGAGCCACCCGACGAGCCAACTTCGCCAATGAGTTGTCCGCGCTGCACCTTCTCGCCCGGCTCTACCAGAATCTTTTGTAGGTGGGCGTAGCGGGTTTTGTAGCCAAAGTCGTGGTTGATAAGAATTTGGCGACCATAGCCACGACGACGTTGCCCCTTCGAAGTCTTTTCGACTACGCCATCGCCCGTAGCGTATACCGGCACGCCATAGTTCGCTGACATATCCACACCTTTGTGCATTGTACGTCGTTTGAGGATGGGGTGTACTTTGCGCACGCCAAAGGCGTAGAATGCTTTGAGTGCGGTGCGGTCGATAGGCCAGATTGCGGGTGTGGCAAGAGCCATCTGCTCCTTATTTTTGGCAAGCACCTGCACATCGTCTAACGAGAGCGATGTGGCGTATGCAAGACGTGTCGTAGCGTCGAGTTGCATCCACGTCGTAGTCATTAGTCCCGAGTAGTAGTCGTTGGCAAGATTCGCATATTTCGACTTATGATATGGCGTGTAGATGCCCTCTATGGCGAGAGTGTCGCTCGAAAATAGGCGGCGATAGACGTTGTGGTCGCGATGGCGAATCTCCTGCAACTTGCTCTGCATCGAAGCGATACGCCCTTGCAGAATTTCGTATTTCAGCACGAGTTCGCGATTCTCCTCGGCGAGGTAGTGCATCTTTGGCGTGTAGAATAGTTGCGAGGTTACTAAATTCAGCAACGAAATAACGATAAAACCAATGAGCATTTGTCGTAGAATGCTGTATCGGTTTCGTCGTTTCGAGGTGCTTGGCGTACCTTTCTTATTGCGAATATCCTCTTTCAATGCGAAAATCTTTGCTGTAATGGTGCAAAATTACATATAATTTTGTACTTTTGCAACCGATTTGGCTCGTGCGTGTGCGCAATGCGGGCGAGCATTACCATAACGAATTGAAATTAAAAATATTATACACAAATGGATTCTAAACAAATACGCCAAGCGTTTCTTGATTTCTTTGCAGAGAAACAACACCTTATCGTGCCATCGGCACCTATGGTAGTGAAAAACGACCCGACTCTGATGTTTACAAATGCGGGTATGAACCAATTTAAGGATATATTCCTCGGTAACGCCGAGCGCAAGTCGCCACGTGCTGCCGACTCGCAGAAGTGTCAGCGTGTGTCGGGTAAACACAACGACTTGGAGGAGGTGGGACACGACACCTACCACCACACTATGTTCGAGATGCTGGGTAACTGGTCTTTTGGCGACTACTTTAAGGCGGAGGCTATCGCGTGGGCGTGGGAGTTACTTACCGAGGTCTACAAGTTGCCAAAGGAGCGTATGTATGTTACCGTGTTTGAAGGCTCGGAGGAGGATGGCGTGCCTTTCGATCAGGAGGCTTACGACATCTGGAAGGAGCGCATTGCCGAGGATCATATCATTCGTGGTAACAAGCACGACAACTTCTGGGAGATGGGCGAAACAGGCCCGTGCGGTCCTTGTAGCGAGATTCACTTCGACTTGCGCGATGAGGCAGAGATTGCCGAGAAACCGGGCCGCGAAATGGTGAATATGGGACACCCACAGGTTATCGAGATTTGGAACCTTGTCTTTATGCAGTTCAATCGTAAGGCAAATGGCTCGTTGGAGCCACTGCCTGCAAAGCACGTCGATACGGGTATGGGCTTCGAGCGTTTGTGTATGGTTATGCAGGGCGTGAAGTCGAACTACGATACCGACATTTTCCAATCAACCATTAAGGTGTTGTCGGATATGTCGGGTAAGGAGTATGGCAAAGATGAGGCTGTGGATGTGGCAATGCGTGTTATTGCCGACCACCTTCGTGCTATCTCGTTCTCGATTGCCGATGGACAGTTGCCATCGAACGTTAAGGCGGGATATGTTATTCGTCGTATTTTGCGTCGTGCAGTGCGTTATGGCTACACCTACCTCGGCTTCAACGAGCCATTTATCTGCCGTTTGGTGCCAACGTTGGTTGCGCAGATGGGCGAGCAGTATCCCGAGTTGAAGGCGCAGCAGTCGCTCGTGGAGCGTGTAATCGAGGAGGAGGAGGCATCGTTCCTCCGTACCCTCGCTACGGGTATCAACCTCTTGGAGGGCGTTATCAAAGAGTGCAACGGTAAGATTTCGGGCAAAAACGCCTTCTTGCTCTACGACACCTACGGCTTCCCAATCGACTTGACCGAGTTGATTGCAAAGGAGCACGGTGTAGAGGTGGATTTGGCAGAGTTCGATAAGGAGTTGCAGGCGCAGAAGGAGCGTTCGCGCAACGCCGCAGCGCAGGATATCGACGATTGGAAGGAGTTGATTACCGATTTGAAAAACGAGGAGTTTATCGGCTACGACACTTTGGAGGCGGATGTCCGCATCGCTCGTGTGCGTAAGGTGCAGACCAAGAATAAGGTGTCGTACCAGATGGTGTTCGACAAGACTCCGTTCTATGGTAACTCGGGTGGTCAGGTTGGCGACGTTGGTTATATCGAGTCGGCAAACGAGAAGATCGAGATTGTGGCTACCGAGAAGGAGAACGGTTTGATTATCCACATCGTGAATCAGTTGCCCGAGAATTTGGAGGCGGAGTTCCACGCTGTGGTAAACCCTGCGAAGCGTCAGTCGTCGGCAAACAACCACACGGCAACCCACCTTCTCCACGCAGCGTTGCGTAAGGTGTTGGGTTCGCACGTGGAGCAGAAGGGTTCGATGGTGTCGCCCGATGTGTTACGTTTCGACTTCTCGCACTTCCAGAAGATGACCGACGAGGAGATTCGTGCCGTAGAGCGCGAGGTGAATGCAAAGATTCGCCTCAACTCGCCACTCGACGAGAACCGCAATGCCACACAGGAGGAGGCAAAGGCTGCGGGTGCGATGATGCTCTTTGGCGAGAAGTATGGCGATAAGGTGCGTATGGTGCGCTTTGGCGAGTCGGTAGAGTTGTGCGGTGGTACTCACACCTCGGCAACCGGAAATATAGGTATGTTTAAGATTGTGTCGGAGTCGGCTATCTCGGCAGGTGTTCGCCGTATCGAGGCGGTAACGGGCGAGAAGGCGGAGGCTTTGGTCTATACGGCGCAGGATTTGATTGCTTCGCTCGGCAATATGCTCGGCAACTCGCAGTTGGTGCCTGCTATCAAGCGTTTGGTCGAGAGCAACGATGCTCTTGCGAAGGAGGTTGAGGCTATGCAGAAGGAGCAGTTGAATACCCTTACCGAGAGTATCTTGGCTAACACGCCGGAGACCGATGGATACTTCGTTGTGGCTCGTGAGTTGCCACGTCAGACCGAGTTTGTCAAGAATTTGGCTTACAATTTGCGCTCTCGCAAGCCAAACCTCGTTATGGTTGTAGGCTCGAATGTTGGCGGTAAGGCAACCCTCACAATTATGCTCGGCGACGATGTTGTTGCCAAGGGTGTAAATGCGGGTGCTGTTGTTCGCGAGGCTGCCAAGGCTATCCAAGGCGGTGGCGGTGGTCAGAAGTTCTTTGCTACGGCAGGTGGTAAGAACCCTGATGGTTTGAACGAGGCTATAGAGAAGGCAAAGGAGTTGATTCTCGCTGCACTCAAATAAAATGCAAAATGCAAAATGCAAAATTAAAAATTAAATAAAAAGCCAATGGCTAACGGCTAATGGCTAAAAGCAAGAAAAAACTATGGCTAATAAAGTTTTATTGATGATTTTGGATGGCTGGGGCATTGGTAACCACACCAAGTCGGATGCTATCTATTCTACAAATCCCGAGTTTATCAACGCATTGACTGCTGCGAATCCGCACGCCGAGTTGCGTACCGATGGCGAAAATGTGGGTTTGCCCGATGGACAGATGGGTAACTCGGAGGTGGGACACCTCAATATTGGTGCAGGTCGTGTCGTATATCAGGACCTCGTGAAGATTAACCGTGCCTGCAAGACCGGTTCGATTTTGGAGAATAAGGAGATTGTTGCGGCATTCGAGTATGCAAAGGCGAATGGTGTGAATGTTCACTTTATGGGACTGTTGTCGGATGGTGGCGTACACTCGTCGATCGACCACTTGTTCAAGTTGTGCGACATCTCGAAGCACTACGGCATCGAGAACACCTTTGTTCACTGCTTTATGGATGGTCGCGATACCGACCCAAAGAGTGGTAAGGGTTTTGTCGAGGCGTTGGAGAACCATTTGGCACAATCGACAGGCAAGATTGCCTCGATTATTGGTCGCTACTACGCAATGGACCGCGACAAGCGTTGGGAGCGTGTGAAGATTGCTTACGACTGCTTGGTTGATGGCGTAGGCGAGAAGGCTACCGATATGGTTGCTGCTGTCGAGAAGTCGTACGCAGAGGGCGTAACCGACGAGTTTATCAAGCCTATCGTGGCAGTTGATGGCGAGGGTAATGCTATCGGCACAATCAAGCCAAACGATATGGTTATTTTCTTCAACTATCGTAACGACCGCGCACGCGAGATTACTGTTGCTCTTACACAGCAGGATATGCCGGAGGCGGGTATGCACACAATGCCGCTCTACTACTGCTGTATGACTCCATACGACGCATCGTTCGAGGGTTTGCACATACTTTTCGATAAGGAGAACGTGCAGAACACCATTGGCGAGTATGTTTCGTCGCTTGGTTTGAAGCAGTTGCGCATTGCCGAGACCGAGAAGTACGCCCACGTAACATTCTTCCTCAACGGAGGTCGTGAGGAGAAGTTCGAGAACGAGGAGCGTATATTGGTTGCTTCGCCAAAGGTTGCTACCTACGACTTGCAGCCGGAGATGAGCGCATACGAGGTGGCGGATAAGTTGGTTGGTGCTTTGGACGAGCAGAAGTACGACTTCATCTGCTTGAACTTCGCAAATGGCGATATGGTGGGCCACACCGGCATCTACGAGGCTATCGAGAAGGCTGTAAAGGCTGTGGATGCTTGCGTAGAGAAGGTTGTTACCTCGGCAAAGGCAAATGGCTACGAGGTGGTGTTGATTGCCGACCACGGAAATGCCGACAATGCAATCAACGAGGATGGCACTCCAAATACTGCACACTCATTGAATCCGGTGCCTATTGTGGTTGTTTCGGAGCGTGTTGCAAAGGTTGAGAACGGAATCTTGGCAGATGTAGCACCTACGGTTCTGTCGTTGATGGGCGTACCACAGCCGGCAGAGATGGATGGCCACTCGCTCGTGACTTTGAAGTAATGTATATAATATATATAAGTATCTACTCCCAACGAAATGAGAAACTTTAAGCCTATAGTAGCCGCACTTGTAGCCGTAGCATCGATTTGTTCGTTGTCGGCGCAGGTGGTTGTCGATGCCAACGATGTTGTCGGCAAGATTAAGATTATGAATGCCGTAAACAATGGTCCGCAGGTGGCAGGCTCTACCCAAATCAAGGGTAACGCTCTGGCATACAAGCAGGCGGAGTTCTCGTATGCGCGTCTGCACGATGCTCCGATTTCGTGGAAGTGGGCTCATACGGTCGATGTTTCGTGCGTATTTCCCGACTTCTCGGCTGACGAGAACGATCCGAAATCGTACGACTTTACACTGACCGACAAACTCATTAAGGAGATTTACGACTCGGGTACAAAGGTGTTCTACCGTTTGGGGCAATCTATCGAGCATTGGCCAAAGAAGTATGGCGTAATTCCGCCTGCCAACTTCAAGAAGTGGGCTCGCATTTGCGAACATATCATTCGCCACTACAACGAGGGCTGGAACAATGGTTTCCACTACAATATCGAGTATTGGGAGATTTGGAACGAGCCTGACTATGGTACCAACAAGCCAAACTATACGATTGAGAAGTCGGCGACTTGGGCAGGTACCGAGGAGGAGTTTTTCCGCTTCTACGAGATTGTGGCAAACCACCTCAACAAACTCTTTCCGGAGTTGAAGATTGGTGGCCCTGCGCTCGCAAGTTGTCCCGATTGGGCAGATCGTTTCCTTGCCTATATGGCAAAGCATAAGGTCGAGATGGATTTCTTCTCCTACCACCGCTACTTCGGCAAGATGGAGAAGGGTTTGGAGCGCACATACGCCGTTAAGAGCGCACTCGACAAACACGGATATTCCGATGTAGAGTTGATTTTCAACGAGTGGAACTACCTCGCAAATTGGAACGACGAGTTTATTCACTCCATCGAGGTTGTCAACTCCCATAAGGGTGCAGCCCACGCTGCGGCGGTGATGCAGACCTTCCAGAATACGCCTGTTACGATGATGATGTACTACGATGCACGCCCGGGAACAGCGTTCAATGGTCTTTTCGACCTCTACACATCGAAGCCTCGCCACGCCTACTATGCGCTCTACTCGTGGACAAAGTTGCGCAAACTCGGCACGCAGGTAAAGACCTCGGTTGGCGAGTTGAAGGACTTTTACGCTACGGCAGCCAAGAGCGACGATGGCCGTTTGGCTCTGCTTCTGACCTACTACACCGACGATAGAAATGTGGTGGCACCGAAGGTTGTGGATATCGAGTTTAAGAATTTTGGAGTGAAGGAGGCTACCTCGCATATTTTGGATAAGTACACGATGCACACCGAAACACCTATCGACATTGTCGATTCGAAGGCGAAGGTGGTAATGGAGCCTAACTCCTATATACTGATTGAATTAAGATAATTTTTACTATATGTTGAGCAGACAAGTTGCCGCCAAGTTGGCAACACACGAAACTCCATTCTACCTCTACGATGTAGAGTTGTTGCACCAGACTTTGGAGAGCCTTATGACGATGGCTTCGCGCTACGACTATAAGGTGCATTACGCCATCAAGGCGAACTACGACCCACGCCTCTTGCAGATTATCCGCGAGCACGGTCTGGGCGTTGATTGCGCAAGTGGCAACGAGGTTAAGTGCGCCATCGAGGCGGGCTTCGACCCTAAAACCATTGTGTATGCCGGTGTTGGCAAGCGCGATAAGGAGATTCGCTACGCCATCGAGCAGGGCATATACGCCATCAACTGCGAGTCTATCGAGGAGTTGCACGTGGTAAACGAGATTGCGGGCGAGATGGGCAAGATTGCCTGCGTGGGTTTGCGTGTAAACCCCGATATCGACCCAAAGACCAACCACTGCATCGACACTGGTCAGGCGGACTCGAAGTTCGGTATCTCCTACGAGGAGATTTTGGCAAGCGTGGAGGATATCAAGAAGTTGAAGAACCTCGATGTTATTGGTATGCACATCCATATCGGCTCGCAAATTCGTGAGTTGCACGTATTCGAAAATATGTGCAATAAGGTGAATGTAATCGTGAAAAACCTCACCGATTTGGGCTTCGAGTTGGAGTTTGTGGATGTTGGCGGCGGTTTGGGTGTAAATTACGATATGCCTGAAAATGAGCCAATTCCGAATTTTGCTTCGGTATTTGCCATCATCAAGCAACACCTCCAAGTCGGCAAGCGAGAGGTGCATTTCGAGTTTGGTCGTGCCATCGTTGCCGAGTGTGGCGAACTCATCACAAAGGTGCTGTTCAACAAGACCACCGCAACAGGTCGTCGTCTGGTAATTGTAGATGCGAGTATGACCGAACTTATCCGCCCTGCGCTCTATGGCTCGTACCACAATATCGAGAATATCACCTCCGAAAGCGAGCAAAGGCTCAAATACACAATCGTGGGAACGGCGTGCGAGAGTACCGATGTTTTCGATGAGAATGTGTCGCTTCCACTCACCAAGCGAGGCGATTTGCTCACCCTCAAAACAGCCGGTGCCTACGGAATGTCGATGGCTTCGCGCTACAATCAGCACGAGTTGCCGGGAGCGGTCTATTCCGACGAATTGTAATTTCTTGTGATAAGCCGCTACCAACTGCGAACTCCGAGGCTTTTCACGGCGCAACTGTTCTGGGGGTTACTGGGGGCGCACCTTCGGTGCTTACTGGGGGCGGGCGTTCCGCCCTTTATGGGGTGCGCTGGGGTAATTTTCCATTCTGCATTTTGCATTTTGCATTCTGAATTAAATAAAACTACTCTCTACTAACTACTATCTAAACAAAAGTTTTCCGTTTTAACCCCACTTCGTGGGCTTTTCCTCCTCGCGGCTCGGCATAGTGCAAACAAAGTTTGCCCTCTGCTCTCGCTCCGCAGCGTCGGGTCCGCTTTCCGCTCCAAACGAAAAACTAAAAGTTTTCCGTTTTCCGTTTTCCGCTTTCCGTTTATTTCGTTATCTTTGTAAAAGATACTAAAACTTTAACCCTATGAAACGACTTATCTTGGCGGTGGTGGCACTTGTTGCCATTACCTTTTCTGCCTCGGCAGTGGCGATTATTCCGCAGCCGCAGTCTGTTGTGGAACACAACAATAACTTTGTTGTAAACTCCTCAACAACAATAGTTTGCGGAGCGAAGCAGTTTGCTTCGATTGTAGCCTACACGCAGCAATATCTCAAAGTTGCAACTGCTGCCAAAGCACCAAAGAGCAACTATATATCCCTTGCCCTCGACAAGCGTCTTGCCGAGGAGGAGTATCGCCTTTCGGTGTCGCGCGAAGCGGTGCATATCGTGGCGGGCGGATATGGCGGAGCGTTCAATGGCGTGCAGACTCTCTTTCAACTCCTGCCGAGTGCGGTCTACACCAAGCAGTTGGCGTTGCCTGCTACGGTGCAGGGTTGCGAGGTTAAGGATAAGCCGAAGTTTGCCTATCGTGGTTTTATGCTCGATGTTGCCCGCACATTCGTAACAAAGGAGAATGTATTGCGCTACGTCGACTATATAGCCTACCACAAAATCAACAAGTTGCATTGGCATCTCACCGACAGTCAGGGTTGGCGCATAGAGATAAAGTCGCACCCTCGTTTGGCAAAGGTGGGCGGTTTTCGTGGTGGCGACTCGCCTCTACCTGCCGCTCTCGGCAAGTGGGACGAGAAGTATGGCGGCTACTACACGCAGGATGAAATTCGCGAGGTTGTGGCATACGCAAAGGTGCGCAATATCGAGGTTATTCCCGAAATTGACCTTCCGGGACATAGCGCAGCCCTTGCCCGCATCTATCCCGAGGTGTTGTGTAAGAATGCCGATGGTTCTCCTCGCAAATCGGGTGGAGTGGTCTGCGCCACAAAGGAGAGCAACTACCAACTCCTCGAAGAGATATTGGCGGAGGTGTGCGCACTCTTCCCCTCCAACCACTTCCACATCGGTGGCGACGAGGTGAATATGTCGCAATGGAAGAGTTGTCCCGACTGCTCGGCGTGGTTGAATGAGCGAGGCTATACCGATGGTTACAAATTGGAGGATATGTTTATCGGCCGCATCCAAGATATCCTCGCCAAGTATGGCAAGACTCCATCGGTGTGGAACGAGGCGGCATTTGGCGGAGGATTGTCGAAGGAGGCGTGGGTACACGGTTGGAAAAGCCCGAAGGTGTGCAAGCAGGTTATGGCAAAGGGCTATCCGACAATCTTTATGCCGCAGCAGTTCTTCTACTTCGATATGCGCCAGAGCAAGCACGAGAATGGTGCTGTGTGGGGCGGTTGTTTCGATATTCGCAAGGTCTACTCGTTCGACTTTGCGAAGGAGGGCTTCACACCGGAGGAGGTGGCAACTGTTAAGGGCTTCGAGGCTGCTGCGTGGAGCGAAGTGTTCCTCTCGCAGGGTGGCGATAAATCTATCGATTTCATCGAGTATCAAACCTTCCCTCGCCTTTGCGCCCTCTCCGAGTTGGCGTGGGGCAAGAATGGCGGTGGCGAGTGGCAGGAGTTCCACAATCGCCTCTACAAGAGCCACTACGACCGTATGGCGGATATGGAGTTGAACTTCCGCATCACACCGCCAAATGTGAAGTACGAGGATGGTATGCTCTCTATCGAAAAGATCGACAACAGTGCGATATACTACCGCGTGGATGGCTCGGATAAGAGGTTGCCATATAAGGGTGCAATTCGCACCTCGCAACCGGGTAAGTACCTGTTCTGGGCGGAGTATCGTGGTGCCAAGTCGCCCGATGTGGCGCACTCGTCGCGCTACAAGACCATAAAGCCGAAGGTTACCCTTACATCCTCTTTGAAAGCGCAACCGAAGTATGGCTACCACCGTGTTGCCAACTACGATATGAATATGCGTGTTGCCGAGACCTACAAGAGGGGTGATTGGATACTTTTCGAGTTCGAGCAACCTGTTGAGTGCCGCTCAATAGAATTTGTTACAGGCAGTTATGCGGTCTACTCGCGCATTATTACGAAGGGATATCTCGAAGTTAGTGCCGACGGAAAATCGTTCCATCGTGTTGCCGACTTGGAGAATGGGCGAGCCAAACTCATTAACCCGAAACCGATTAAGGCGGCACGCATTGTTGCTACCGACGACGATGTGCCGGGTGCAACTATAAGGCTCTGTTCGCCAATTATCTACCCTAAATGGTAAGAACTCCCCTTAATTACCCTTAACAACCGTTATAGTTGTCGGCAAAAAAACGACCACGCAAATTGCTCTGCGTGGTCGCTTTGATTTAGCCATTCGTCTATTATTCTATATCTATATTTAGTTAAAAAGCGTATCCTGTAATAAAATAGGCATAATTTTTCCAGATATTAGCGGCGTAATATGCCTCTAGCGAATTAGTTGGTACATAGATTTTTAGAGAAGCATTGTTTGTTGGGAACACAGTGCTGTCGTATAATGATGGCGGAGTTGTCGGCTTGCAATATACACTTATCAGCGATTTGCAACCATAGAATGCCTCACTTCCAATCGAAGTAACGCTATTGCCGATTGTAACCTTTGTCAGTGAGTCGCATCCGGAGAATGCCCCATTTCCAATCGAAGTAACGCTATTGCCAATTGTAACTCTTTTCAGCGAGTAGCAACCAGAGAATGCATCATTTCCAATCGAAGTAACGCTATCAGGAATTGTTACACTTGTCAGCGAGGTACAACCATTGAATGCGTAATCTCCAATCGAAGTAACACTATTGCCAATCGTAACACTTGTCAGCGAGGTGCTTTCATAGAATGCATAACTTTCAATTGAGGTAACGTTATCACCAATTACTACTTCCGTGAATTGCGATCTATAAAAGACACCTTCAGGAGCATAAGTCGCCGATGGTATATTGCAATTTACAATTAACCTGCCTGTGCAACCAGAGAATGCACTACCTCCAATCGAAGTAACGCTATCAGGAATTGTTACACTTGTCAGCGAGGTGCAACCATAGAATGCACACCTTCCAATCTCAGTAACGCTATCAGGAATTGTGATACTTGTCAGCGATGAGCATTCACAGAATGCAGAACCTCCAATCAAAGTAACGCTATCAGGAATTGTGATACTTGTCAGCGAGGTGCAACCATTGAATGCAAAATCTCTAATTTTAGTAACGCTATCAGGAATTGTAATAGTTGTCAGCGAGGAGCAACCAGCGAATGCCTCATTTTCTATCGAAGTAACGCGATTAGGAATTGTAATACTTGTCAGGCTACTGCAACCAGCGAATGCCTTACTTCCAATCGAAGTAACGCTATCAGGAATTGTAACACTTGTCAGCGAGGTGCAATCACAGAATGCATAATCTTCAATCGAAGTAACGCTATTGCCGATTGTAACACTTGTCAGCGAGATGCAAAAAGTGAATGCCTCTCTTCCAATCGAAGTAACGCTATTGCCAATTGTAACACTTGTCAGCGAGGTGCAACCAGAGAATGCAAAATCTCTAATTTTAGTAACGCTGTCGCCAATTACCACTTTTGTAAATTGTCCACCATATAAACCCAATGCATTGCTGTCAATTATCAATTCGCCTGTGCAACCAGAGAATGCACTACCTCCAATCGTAGTAACGCCATTGCCGATTGTAACACTTGTCAGCCATTTGCAACCATAGAATGCAAAATTTCCAATCGTAGTAACGCTATTTGGAATTGTAATACTTGTCAGCGAGGTGCAACCTTGGAATGCATAATCTCCAATCGAAGAAACGCTATTACCAATTGTAACGCTTGTCAGCGAGGTGCAACCAGAGAATGCAAAATTTCCAATCGTAGTAACACTATCAGGAATTGTAACACTTGTCAGCGAGGTGCAATTATAGAAAGCAGCATATCCAATTTCAGTAACAGCATTTGGAATAGCAATCTTTTTGAGATTACTACAGCCATTAAATGCCGATGTACCGATAATTGTAAGTTGCTCTGGCAGAGTGATTTCTACAAGGCTGACACAACCCTCGAATGCGCTGTCGGCAATCTTTTCGAGAGAGGTAAAGTACTTCAACTCGGTAAATGCCAAAATCGAAGAGCCTTTGAATGCTGTGCCAAGGTCGGTAACGGCTGCTGCCTCCTCGTATGACAACTCGCCATCTTCGTTCTTGTCCCAATGGAGCGTACAGAGGAGTTTGGTGTTTTCATCTTGGAACTCGATAGCGAGAGTCTGCGCAGGAATCTCCTCGCCACCTTGGTCGCCACCGCCCGGATTGTCAGGATTATCCTCGCCACCTTCTCCACCGCCCGGATTGTCAGGATTATCCTCGCCACCTTCTCCTCCGCCCGGATTGTCAGGATTATCCTCGCCACCTTCTCCTCCGCCCGGCTGTTCGGTGTTGTTGCCGTTACCATTTTCGTCGAGTCCGCCACCCGGCTCGCAAGCGGTGAAAATCATTCCTACCGCTGCAAATAAAAGAAGAATTTTTTTCATAATAGTTTGTATTAAAAAGTTAAACAAAAGTATTTGAACTATTATGACAAAAAGAAAGTGTGAGGTTGATTTTCGTTTATCAAGCAGAAGGTTGTGGAATTACCTATAAGAGAATAAACGCTACAATGCCCCACACCTGTATATAGCAATACATTGGCATAGAGCATACCAATAGCATATATACAAGAAATGAGTGCTGTTCGTTTGCCCTCTCTTATGAAAACTTCCACATTTTCTGCTTAGGGCTCGAAAAACACTTTCTA
>JAZQML010000011.1:0-2243 GCA_045543395.1 Alistipes sp.
CCCGCAACGGTGCCACTGCCCGATGTCGGAAAACTCAACCCGCACAACATTCGCATAGCCGTCGTTTTGCCCGCACCATTTGCTCCGAGGAAGCCGAAAATCTCGCCTCGGAGCACATCAAACGAGATGCGGTCAACGGCAGTAAAGTTGCCGAATCGTTTCGTAAGGTCGCGTACCGAAATTACTATGTCGTTCATCGTTTCATCAGTTTTATAAACATATCCTCGATTGTCGGCTCTGCGCTCACAATCTCTAAGCCCTCGACATCGGCAAGTGCCGCCTTAAATCTCTCCTCGTCAAAGCCTTCTGCGGCAACCAAATGGTGCTTTTCGCCAAAGGGATAGCAATCCTCAACACCCTCCACTCGGCGTGCCCGCTCCAATAGGGCAAACATATTTCGGGCGCTGATATCGTAGAGTCGCCCGTCGAATCCACGCACAATGCCTTCGGGTGTATCGATGCTCAAAATATGTCCCTCATTGCAGAGGGCTACGCGGTCGCAACGGCTCGCCTCGTCCATATATGGTGTTGATACGAGAATTGTAATTCCACGCTGCTTCAAAGCGGCAAGCATATCCCAAAACTCACTTCGAGACACGGCATCAACGCCCGTTGTCGGCTCGTCCAAAAACAATACGCTTGGACGATGAATCAAGGCACACGACAGTGCAAGTTTTTGCTTCATACCACCCGAGAGTTTGCCTGCTCGGCGCGTGCGGAATGGTTCTATCTGCTTGTAGATAGGCTCTATAAGGTCATACGACTCCTCGACAGTAACGCCAAACAGCGCAGCAAAGAATTGTAGATTCTCCTCAACCGACAAATCGGGATAGAGCGAGAAGCGACCAGGCATATAGCCCACGCGCTTTCGGATAGCAAGGTAATCCTTCTCAATATCGCATCCATCAACCGTGGCGTTACCTTCGTCGGGATTGATGAGCGTTGTCAGCAGGCGAAACAGCGTGGTCTTACCTGCCCCGTCAGGACCGATAAGTCCGAACAATTCGCCCCGCTCGACCGAGAACGACACACCATTGAGTGCCCGCACCTTGCCGTAACTCTTGGAGAGGTTATGTACATCAATAGCACCCATACTACAAAACCACTTCGCCCGCCAAGCCTATCTTCAATCGACCATCATTTTCAACAGCAATCTTCACGGCATAGACCAGGTTGGCACGCGAATCCTTTGTCTGGATTGTTTTGGGCGTAAACTCACTCTCCGACGAAATCCACGCAACGCGACCTGTGTAGTCATATCGCTCCTCACCGCCAAAGTCGGCAACCACCTTCACATCGTCGCCTAATTTGATATTGGCAAGTTGGTCGGAGGTAAAGTAGGCACGCAGATAGATATTTTTAAGGTCGGCAATCTTCATCAGAGGCTTACCCACCGATGCCAACTCGCCAGCCTCGGCATACTTAACCAATACGGTACCACCGACGGGCGAAAGGATACGACACTTTGAGATGCGGTCATCAAGGGCGGCAATCTGCGCCTCCAAAGCCACGGAGTTGTCGTTGATGGTAGAGGTATTTTTGCTCAACGTTGAGAGCGTGGCCTCCAACTGCCCATCCAGTATTTTTATCTGCGCCTCGATGTCGTCTTTCTGCTTCTGTGTAGCCGCGCCATCACTGAGCATATTTTCCACGCGACGAAGTTCGCTCTTCTGCTTTACGATCTGCTCACGCAACGAGGCCACCTGCTTCTTCACATCGGGACGAGAGGTGAGCAACGCCGACTGTTGCGCTATGAGTTGCTTGCGCTGCAGATGGAGTTGAAGGCTATCAATCGTGCCTACCGCCTGGTTGGCCACAATTGTCATACCCTCCTCTATATCAAAGTTAAGAATTCGACCCGTAGCCTCCGATGATACAACCACCTCCGTGGCTTCAAATGTGCCTTGTGCGTCAAACTCCGCCTCCTTACTGCACGCGATGGCGAGCAGAGACACAGCGATATATAATACCTTTTTCATATTCTATTGATTTAATGTTGTTTTCAATCTGTATGTTGCTTGCAAAAGTTCTATTTCGTGAGTGCTGCGTGCAAGTGCAGCCGCCGTCTCATCGGAAATTTTTCGCAATAGGTCGGTGGCGTCAATCACCCCATTTTTTAACTGCGACTCTGCCGCCATACGCACCCTGCGGCGCAACTCCACGATACGTGAATCATCCGTGATGGCTTGACGCAGGCGGGCAATCTCGCCATCGTCCTGCGTAGTCTGCATCTGAGTATTAAA
>JAZQML010000012.1:0-38881 GCA_045543395.1 Alistipes sp.
GGCGGCCTCCTGCACATAGTAGGCTCCTGCGTGAAAAGCGGTATCGAGGGTAAAGGAGGGGCGTTCCCTCAATTTACGGCCACTCTCACACCACGCCACCTGCTCACCATCACTCCAAACACCCTCCTCACCGCACTTGGCAGGATTAAGGCGCACGGCAACGGGCGACGCAGAGTCAAGCGCAACGAATAGGCGTTCAGCCTCTTCTGCCCCTAACTGCTTACGCATACGCTCCGTAAAGGCGATAGGTAGCGCTCTCATTCTTTAACCCTTTGCAGCTTTAATCGCATCAAGACGCTCGTAAAGAGCCTCCAACACCTTGGCATTCTCTATGAAGTCGCTATTATCCTTATCGATAACAAAGACCTCCCCTTCGTAGTTCTTCTCTATCCAGTTGTTGTATCTCTCATTTAATCTTTCGAGATACTCCACCTCGATATTCTGCTCGTAGTCGCGACCACGCTTGCGTATCTGCTTCACCAAAGTAGGCACGCTTGCCTTCAAATAGATAAGCAAATCGGGCTTTGGAATAAGGCTGGTAGAGATATCAAACAGCTTCATATATGTTCCGAAGTCGCGCGACGACATCGAGCCCATCTGATGCAAGTTACCCGCAAAGATGTGAGCATCCTCATATATCGTACGGTCTTGGAACACCACCTCCGAGCCATCTGCCAACATATCCATAGTCTGACGAATACGGCTTGCGAGGAAGTGTACTTGAAATTGAAATGCCCAGCGATTCATATCCTCGTAGAAGTCGTTGATATAAGGATTGTCGATATCCTCATAATAGGCCTTTGCACCGTAATGCTTGGTCAAAATCTCGGTCAACGTAGTCTTACCGCTACCAATATTTCCTGCTATTGCTATATACATAAGGGTTAAATATTTTATTTATCTCGTTATCTAATTGAAGTACTCGCCCACCTTCGATACCGCCGAAGGCATTGCAAACACCACTACGCGATCGTATGCCAAAATCTTGGTGTCGCCCGAGGCAATAAATACCTTCTCGCCTCGTACAATACCGCCAATGGTCGAATCCGACGGCATACCCAACTCCTTGATCTGAGCCTTCGTAGCAGGAGAGTTTGGCTTAACGATAAACTCCATAACCTCGGCATCGCTGCCGGTCAAACACTTTATCGCCAACACATCGGTAGACATCGTAAAACGGAATATGTTGGATGCCGACACCATCTTCTTGTTCACAATCGTATCTACACCAATCGAGTCCGCCATAGTTATGTAGTTGAGATTTTCCACCGCAGCGATAACCTTCTTCACGCCCATACGCTTCGCCAACATAGCCGCCAAAATATTGGTTTCGCTACGCCCCGTAACGGCAACAAAAGCATCCATATTCGGCAATCCCTCCTCCATCATCACCTCGTTGTTACGTCCATCGGCATTGATAATCAGAGTCTTTTCGAGTTGCTCCGCCAGACGATACGCCTTATCCTGATTGTAGTCTACGAGTTTAATATTCACTCTATCCTGCATCGCTTGGGCAATCTGCACGCCAATGCGCGAGCCTCCCAAAATCATCATATTCTTAATATGAACATCGCCCTGTCCCGAGAGTGCCATAATATCGTTCACAGCGTCGTGACGGGCAATAACATAGAGCATATCATCGACCATATAGGTGTCCGAGCCGTGCGGAATAATGGTCTTACCGCCACGCGAAATAGCCACTGTACGATAGGTTGAACTCTCGTCAACCGTGAAACTCGACAACTCGCGATCCACAAGTGGAGAGGTTGGTTCCAGACGGAATACCAACAGCGAAAGACGACCACTCGAGAAATCGACAAATTCGGTTGTTGTGGTGTGTCCCAACAACGATATAACCTCCTCGGCAGCAATCTGTTCCGGGTAGAACATATAATCGATACCCATATTGATAAACATCTCCTTATTGTTCGGTTCGAGATACTCGTTATTATCAATTCGGGCAATCGCCTTCTTGGCTCCGAGTTGCTTCGCCATAATAGCCGAGAGGATGTTGGTATTCTCAACAGGATGCACCGCAATGAAGAGGTCGCACTTACGTACCGACGCTTTGCGCAATATGGCAAAGGTCGTGGAGTCGCCCTCGACAGTAAGCACTTCGGCAAGGCTCGCCACCTCCGCCAAAGCCTTTGCATCGGTATCAATAACGGTAATATCGTGGTCCTTGCCACTCAACATCTTCGCCAAATGGCTACCCATTTCCCCTACTCCGGCAATAACTATTTTCATAACTCTCTATGATATCTGCACTATGTATGCAATTTAGCACTACAAATATATATATAAAAACGGAAAACGGAAAGCGGAAAACGGAAAACTTTTAGTTTTTTCGGTTTTCGCTTGGAGTTGGAAAACGGAGCCGACGACAAACCGAGGGCAGAGGGCGCTTGCGCACTTTGCCGAGGTGCGAAGGAGGAAAAGCCTGCAAAGCAGGGTTAAAGCGGAAAACGGAAAACTTTTAAGATTTTCAGTTTTTCGCTTGGAGTCGGAAAACGGACCGCCGCGATTAAGTCGAGAGCAGAGGTTCTTGATACAACTACTATCTAAAAAAAGTGGGCGCATACCGAAGTACACGCCCATTGTGGTATATGTTGCAGATTTTTAGAAGTTCTTTAATGTGTTGTCGATAACATTCACATACTTCTGTGCAGCCTGCATTGCACGATACGAAGCCATAGACTCCTCCTGTGCTTGTGCCTTCACACGCTCGTCATCTACATTCTGCTCCTCGCCAACCTTAACCTCGTCAACAACCACAGCAAATACACCCTTGCCACCCTCAACGAGAGGAAGGAGTTTGCCTGTTGTCTCGGCGGTTACACCCGACAAAGCACCCACAACGTGTGGCTCAACACCGATGTTGTTAACGTAGTACGACGAGAGTTTTGCATCGTTGAACGACTTAACCTCTGCATCAACGCTCTTTGCAATCTCATCCAAAGTTGCACCCTGCATCTTCGCCTTCAACAACGCAGCCTTCTTCTCACGCACCAATGTACGCTTAATCTCTGCCGAAACGCTATTCAATGGCTTGTACTCGTCCTCGCTAACTGCGGTAACTACTGCTACAACCCAGCCGTCGTTCAAATTCATAATATCCGAAACAGCACCTACCTTTGCGGCAACAGCCCAACGAGCAATCTCTACCGAGCCTGACAAACCTGCAATGCTGCGGTCGCCACGATTGAGATTTACCGACGATGGCGAAACCTCGGTTGCAGCATTGTTGAAGTTCTCAACAGAGCCCTTTGCGTTGCGCACAAACTCGCAAGCCTTCGCATAGACTACATCCTTGGTTGCCTTCGAAGCCTCGATAGGATAGTTTACGGTTGCAAGACGGTAGTGACGAGTTCTATTGTCGGCCTTCAACACCTTTGTGATGAATACCAAGTCGCCACGATCAATCCTTACAACATTGTTAGCACGAGCATTTACCAACGCATCAGCAAATACCACAGGGAGTTGCGAGTACGAAATCTCGTCATTCTCTGCCTCCGGATAGAGCGAGTGCTGCTTAATCAACGATGCGAAATCTGCTCCCGGCACCTTTGCCACTGCATAGAGGCTATCAACATTTGCATCCTTTGTGAGGATGATGTGCTGCAACTCCAACTCCTCCGGAGCGGTGCGAACACTCTGAACACGCGAAGCATACCAATTATCGCCACGCTTCTCCGGACCAAAGGTGCGACCTCTGCGAAGCACCTTCAACTCGTCAGACGAGATTGCATCAGCCGAAACATAGTTCTCCGACAACGAAGCCTTTGCCTCCAAAGCGGTGTACTCGCGCAAATCGTTTGCAGCAGCAAAACTCTTTACCAACTGCTTTGCACTCGCCTCGATAGCCTGCTGGTCTGCCTCCGAAGGCTCAACCTCGAAGTGTGCGTAAGAGATTGTGCGATAAGGAGTTTGCTTGTACTTTGGCATATTATCCTCGTAGTAGTTCTCGATCTCTTTGTCCGATACCGAAACCTCCTCATCCTTAATCGACGAGTAGTTGGCAACTACGAAGTGGCCCTTATAGGTGTTGTTCTGCTCGGCAACACCCTTATTCACAACAAGGGCATTGGCATAAGCACCACAACGCACCAAATCCATATACTTACCCATAACGAGGTCGCGCGACAAGAGTTTTGCATAGAGCGATGCACCACCATTCTGCTGCAACATCTGCTGGAGATATGGGTTGCTCTCGATGCTCTCTTGGAACGCCTCGGTAGCCTCTGCGTCGGTAACAACCAAGCCGAGAGCCTCCAAATCCGAAGCATAAACCTTCTCGTGAACGAGCGACTGCCAAGTGGCATTGATAGTCATCTGACCGGTTGGATCGGAGTTGTTGTCCATCAAGAACGATGTCTCGTCGTATGCACGACGGAACTCCATACCACCAATCTCCTCGCCGTTAATCTCGCCTACCTCCGGAATCGAGCCCTGATTACGATTTCCCAAAAAATCTCCCAACACGAAAGCCAAAAGCGTAGCACCGATAACGACCGATAATACGACACCAAATTTGGTTCTTAAATTATTCAAACTCAACATAGTAAATAGTATTTAATATTTTAATTTTATCGTTCTCTCTTCATCAATTTCGGCAGTTCAACCCCTGCCGAAACAATTTTAACCTTCAAAGATATGAAATTTATTTCATAATTAAGGCCTTTTTCGCTATTTTTTTATTGCAATGCGCTATTTTTAACGCTTCGCTCGAGCAACTCAACACGAGCCAACTCGATGCGTGAGCGTGTGGTGCGCAATATTTTTATTCGCAAACCGTCGAACTCCATAACCGTACCCGCAGTAGGCAACTCCTCGTAGCGAGATATGATATATCCTGCCAACGTGTCGTACTCCTCGCTCTCGGGTATTCCAATCTCGTACTCCTCGTTCAGATACTCCACATCCAAACGACACGAGAATACAAACTCTCGCTCCGAAACACGCTTTTCGACCATATCGGGTTTGTCGTGTTCGTCCTCGATATCGCCAAAAATCTGCTCCAAAACATCCTCCAACGAGATGATACCCGCAGTGCCACCAAACTCGTCTATCACAACCGCAATATTACTCTTGTTCTTGGTAAACTGCGTAAGCAAATCTTGCAATGGCAACGTCTCGGCAACATAATCAACCTTTATCAACGCCTCCTCGATGCTCTTTGGGCGTTCAAAAAGACTCTTCGAATTGACATAGCCGATGATGTTGTCTATGGAGTCGCGCCAAACAAAGATTCGAGAGTACATAGTTTCGACAAAACGCTCTGTCAACTGCTCCATCGTGCAGTCGTCGATATCTACCGCCTCGACATCCACACGCGAAACCATAGCATCGCGCACCCGCAAATCGGCAAAATCCAACGCATTTTGGAACATCTTAATATCGTTATCCGCCTCGGATGCCATATCCGACGAGTTATTGTTTTCGAGCAGGCTCTCCAAATCGCTACGATCGAACTCTATCTGTCGCTCGGCATCGCTCTCCTTACGACCTACCAATCGCAACAAACCAAACGAAACAAGCGTTGTGGCACGAGTGATAGGATACAAAATAATGTAGAAGAAATACATCACAGGCGAGAGATAACGATAGTAGAAGTTAGGATTACTTCTAAATATCGACTTCGGAAAATACTCGCCCAAAAAGATGATGATTATGGTAGGAATAATAGTTTCGAGCAGTATAGAACCCTCCTGCAACGAGGTCCACCCCAACAGACGTGCCACCTCGCGCAACACCATCGACAAGCACATTGAATACAAGACGAGTGCGATGTTGTTGCCCACCAATATTGTAGAAATATACTCGCCCTGATGTCGTGAGAAGAGCCCTGCCACATAGTCGAATGTTCGACTCTGCTTGCGGTCGATCTCCAAACGCAGACGATTCTTGTTCAGAAAGGCAATCTCCATTCCTGAAAAGAACGCCGACAATGTAACCATTATCACAACTATCGCTATCGAAACGTATATATTATCCATTCTACTGGATCTTTTTAACTACCTTATTCTCCATTCTACGCCTTTGCGACGGGAGAGAGGAGCCTTTATTCTCCTTCTGGGACATCGGCGTAGGCTTCTTCACAGCAGAAGGTGTCTGCTCTGACGAAGGTTTATTCGCCTCATTGCTCTCCGATTTATTGTCGGAGGATGGCTCTTTTTCCGATTTTGCCTCCTTCTTGCCCTTTTGTTCATTGCGCAACTGCTCCGAATCCACTTGCATATAGCCCTTCCAACGGCGGAAACGAGGCTCGTTCATCTCCTCGTCAGACTCGAAACCCTCGCCTATAACCTCGTCGGTATCGGAAACGAGTTTGGTGTCCACGTTCGAGTAGATGCGTTTGGTTATCGAATTCCAAAAGAGTTGCTGCGTATAGAGGCGCGAGCCATCGTGCTTGGTAACAACGACATCTCCCTTTGCCTCCCACAATTTACGATTCTCGTAGTATATGGCATAGTTTGCCACCAAGACAGTGTTCACAGTGGTAAGCGAGTCATCTTGGTAGGTCGTTATGGAGATACCCTTACGGAACTCACGATAGGGGTCGCGCCCCAGCGTGTAGCCTTCGAGAAGGGGTGCGGTAAAGAGGTAGGACTTGCGGCCATTCTCCGACATAACTATCGTCAGATTCTCGCTCTCCTCCGTTTTTACGGCATCCATAGACTCCTCCGCTGCCGTAGTTTTCGCCTTACACGAGAATAGCAAGATAGCACTTCCCATCAGAAGTGCTACCATAGCGACTCTATGCAAACGAAACGACATCTCGCCTATGCTATATATATTATAATAAGTACTTACCTATTACTGTGCGCGATAACGCACCTTTGTCATCTTGCCCTTTGCCAAACCGCAATCGATGGTGTAGTCGGCACCCTCCTTCAACTCGGCAAAGAAGCACTCCTCGGCAGTTGGGAATACCGAACGATAACTTGCAGCGAGCGACTTGGCATTAGCAGCAATACTTGCATCGGTCTGCTCCAACAATGGAAGAGCCTTCTGCACGAGGTCGTAAGCGTACCAATATACCGAGTGCTTTGCCAACTCCGAGCCACAATCTTTTGCTCCGGCAACATAGCACTGCGCCAAGAAGTAGAATGCCAAACCGTCATCGTCTGCCTCGTCGATTACAATCGACTCGTTGAATGCCTTGATTGCTGCAACATAGTTGTGAGCGGTCATCTCGAGGATACCAATACGTACCAACAACTTCTCACGCTCTTCTGCATTCTCCTCCTTTGCCAAAGCCTCACGCAAATAGTTGTTTGCCTTGCCAAACTCCTTCTTGTTCTGGAAAATCTGCGCCAACAACATAGCCACATTCGACTGTGGCTTCACGCCATAGTACAACTCGGCAACGTTGATGAAGAAGTCGCTCTCGCAGTTTGCCTTCGCCATAAGTTGGAAAACGTGTGCGAGCAATGCCTCATCGTTAGGTGTGGCAGTAACCTTTGGCTCAAATATCTTCTGCAAATTCTCGCACGAAGCGGCACCACTTGCACCAAAACTATTCTCGAACTGATTTTTGAACTCTGCCTGCGACTCATCGATATTGGCAAAGAACTTCGAGTTTGCCTCGTATGCGTTAACGATGGTCATCGCATCCACGATATCATTCGAGTAGTCGTCGCACAAATTCTTGAAGTAGATTGCAACCAATGCAGGATCGGCAGTACCATTTGCCTCAACCTGTGCAGCAATAGCCAACTCGAAATCTTTGCGAATACCCTCACGGTCCGACTCACGATAGGTCAAATGCTCACGAGCCTTACGATCCAAGATATACGCCTTACCACGCTTTGGATGAGCAGCAAAATACTCCAAACGAAGGTCGTAGAGCATAAGCAACGAGTCTACATATACATTCTTCTCTGCCAACGAACGAGCGCGGTTAATCTTGTTCTTGTAGAGGGTTACACCACGTACAAATGTGTTCTCCGAAGCGGCTGGGCACTGTGTCAACAACTGCTGCAGATACTTTGCTGCTTGATTGAAATTACGATTTGCCAACTCCTCCTTCAAAAAGGTACTTGCCAAAATATTCTCCTTACGCTGCTCGGGAGTCTCACCCCACTTTGCATACTGTGGATCGCTAAAATCCTGCGCCGAAGCACTGCCTGCAACGAGCGCAAATGCTAAACCGATAAATAATTTTACTGCTTTCATTGTAACGATATTTTATGTTATTTTTTAGTCGTATTTCGGACGAACAAACCAATAATCCTCGCCAAAGAGTGAGAAGCCGAGTCCCACTTTGAAGTAATCCTGACGAATCATTCCAATCTTCGGTGCGGTGTTCATAAGAGCGTGCGAGCCTCGCAAACCATACTCCAACGACACATCAATGCTCGACGTACCCATAAATTTGAGCGGGAAGCCGAAACCTGCCGTTATGGCAATCTGCGGTATGGCACGGCCGTTGTACTCTTGGTAGTAGTTGCTATATCGCGCACCCACTCGGTAGGATACTCGTTTGAAATAGTTGCGGACATCGAAGCGATTTGGTGTGTAGGAGAAGCCAACCTTTGCCGTGTGAGTATCGACATACTGCACCTTCATATTGTTGTTGATATTCTCCTCGAAATAGCCTTTGTTACCACTACCCCAAGCCTGAAACTCATACTCAACGGCTGCCATAAACTTCGGATCGTTATACATCAAACCCGCCTTCACGCTATGTGGCAACTGCATCTGCGACACGCCTGTTTCACGATACGCCTCGGTCTCGTAACTATTGTTCAGAAGCAACGTTTTTGTAACCTTCGGACGCAAACCTCCTCCATAGTCGTACGTAGCACCGAGTGTCAGCATTCGCTTGTCGTTGGCTATGATATTCCACTGCAAGCCAACCTGAAACTTGAAGTTGGAAATTGCGTACTCATCCTCGCCAACAACCGAGAGGAAACTACCCGTGCCGACAATGTTGTTATCCACAGCCGACGTGTAGTTGTGGGTAATCTTGCCCCAATAGTACTTTGCCGCTACACCAAACGAGAAGTTTTTGAATGGCTCCCAACCGATGCCGAGTTTCACCTCGGTAACATCGCCATCACCCGAATAGGTGTAGGATGCAGCACCTACGTTACCCGCAATCTCGTCGCGTTGGTCGAGGAACGACATCTTGTAGCCTACGCTACTATACGGCATAAGGCTGATACCCATACCCAACCCCTTTGCCAAAGGGAACTGCACCGCAATCTCGTGGATATTTACCGAGTTCTTGCCATTCTTCGCCAAACCCGTATATGCGCCACTTGCGTCGTACTGTTTTTGTGCGTTCTTCAAGAAGTTGCCTTCGATGCCCACCTCGAACAAGAAACTGTTGCGCATAGTTGCGCTATATCCTGCGGGGTTCACCAAACTCGGCATCTGCGTCGAACGCCAAGCAACACCTACGCCACCCATCGAGCGCATCTGCGTTGTACCGATAGTTTGCAACTCGCCAATACCAAACATCGTGTATGGCGAATATGCCGTAATTGCTGCACCGCCCTGTGCCGACACCTCGCCAGCCAAAAGCAGCACCATCACAGCGACTACAACCTGCAAAAACTTATATATTGTTTTTCGATACATTATACTCCAATATTCTATTCAATCCCGTAAACATCAGTTTACGAGGTGCAAATATCGCATTTTTAATTCGATTAACAAAACTTTCGGCGTCGCCACCGCAAAAAATTATATTTTTTTTGTCGTTTTTTGCAGAAATTCGCTCAACATAACCCTCTATCTCATACAAAATGCCCTGCATAACCCCTCGCTCTATCGCTTCGGCGGTGCAACTACCAAAGCCCTCTGCCACCTCATTTGCCTCGCACAAAGGCAACGATGCGGTAAACTCGTGCAATGCTCTAAATCGCATCGCCACACCGAGCGAGATATTACCCCCTTTGAAGGCTCCGTTCTCCACAATATCGTAGGTTATGGCACTGCCCATATCCACAACCAGGGCGTTCTCTATTCCCATCTCGCAAACCACCCCCACAGCAACCGCAATACGGTCAGTTCCAAGTGTTTGACGCGATGAGTACTCTATCGGAATAGGTACTTCGGTTTGGGACGTAAAGTGCAGTACTTGCGCCACTGCCGAGCGTAGTTGGCGGCATATCTGCTCGCCCCATCCACGAGTTGATGCTACAATGGCTCTCTCCAACGGAAACTGCTCCGCCATCTGCGCAACCAACGACATATCGAAATTTCGTGTTGCCGACTCGCAAAGCACCTCGCTTTTATCTAAAACGGCAATCTTACACAAAGTATTGCCCTCGTCTATGATTAAATTTGCCATAACTCCTTGTGGTTACCAGCCTCTCTATAAATTCTTTAACACCTCGACAGCAGTTGCCACATCCTCAACCCTGCGTACAGTCATCTGCAACTTACCATCCTTTTGTTTTAGCACAAAGCGGTCGGGTTGTGCCGTAATTTTGCGTAGCACAGTCATAAATACATCGCTTCGATAGTATGGCGACTGCTCATCACCCACAAAGCGCACAATCATCAAACCATTTTTCACCTTCACACGCTCCATACCGAGGCGCATAGCCTCCCAACGCAGACGCACCGCATTCATCAACTCCTTCGCTGCCTGCGGCATTCTGCCAAAGCGGTCCTCCAACTCTGCCTCGAACTTCGTGAGCGACTCCTCGTCGGTCATCGCATCTATGCGTCGGTATAGTTTCAGTCGCTCCGCCTGCTGACGAACATACTCCTCCGGCAACTCTGCCGCTACGTCCAGTTCGAGCGACACGTCGTCTACATAGCGCATCTCTTCGACCACACTCTGCTCCTCGTGGCTCAAACCACCAACATCCAACCCCTCAGCACGCAACTCGGCAATCGCCTCATTGAGAATCTTTTGGTAGGTCTCGAATCCGATATTGGCGATAAAACCACTCTGCTCCGCTCCGAGCAGATTTCCCGCACCACGAATATCCAAATCCTGCATCGCAATATTGAAACCCGAACCCAAATCGGAGAACTCCTCAATCGCTCGCAATCGTCGTCGTGCATCGCTCGAAAGCATCTCGTCGGGACGTGAAAGCAGATAGCAGTACGCCTTTCTATCACTTCTACCCACACGACCACGCAACTGATGCAGATTACTCAAACCAAAGCGGTCGGCATTGTTGATGATTATGGTATTAACGTTCGGAATATCCACACCACTCTCCACAATGGATGTCGCCACCAAAATGTCGTAGTCGTGGTAGATAAAGTCCATAATGGTCTTCTCCAACTCGGCAGGGCGCATCTGTCCGTGCGCCACAGCCACACGAGCCTTCGGACATAGGCGCATAAGCATCCCCTTTATGGTCATCAAATCCTCCACCCTGTTGTGAATGAAGTAGACCTGACCATCACGCTGCAACTCCGCCTCAACAACCTCCTTTACCAACTCCTCCGAGAAGGTGTGCGACTCGGTCTGAATAGGACGACGATTTGGCGGAGGGGTTGATATAACCGATAAGTCGCGCGACCCCATAAGCGAGAATTGCAAAGTTCGAGGTATAGGCGTTGCGGTAAGCGTAAGCGTATCGACACTCACACGCAGTTGCGTAAGTTTCTCCTTCGCAGCAACGCCAAATCGTTGCTCCTCGTCTACGATAAGCAGGCCTAAATCATTGAACTCTACCCCCTTACCGAGCATCTTATGAGTGCCGATAAGGATATCTATCTTGCCCGATTTCAACTCCTCCAAAATGCGTGCGCACTCCTTCGTACTCTTGGTGCGATTGATATACTCCACCGTAACAGGGAACTCGCGCAGACGCTCACGGAAGGAGCGATAGTGTTGCAGTGCCAAAATTGTTGTAGGCACCAACACCGCCACCTGCTTGCCATCGGTTGCCGCCTTAAATGCCGCACGAATAGCCACCTCGGTCTTGCCAAATCCCACATCGCCACACAACAGACGATCCATCGGGCGTTCCGACTCCATATCTCGCTTGACAGCCTCGGCAGCCCTCTGCTGGTCGGGGGTATCCTCCCACTCGAACGACGCCTCCAACGCCTGCTGCAAATAGCCATCGGGCGAGAAAGCAAAACCCTCGCTCGCCTTTCGCTTGGCGTAGAGTGCAATGAGTTCTCGCGAAATATCTTTAACCGCCTTCTTGGCTGCATTTTTAATCTTTTGCCACGCACCACTACCGAGTTTATGCACCTTCGGAGCCTCCTCATCGCCACTCTTGTAGCGAGCAATGCGGTGCAGCGAGTGGACATTCACAAAGAGAACATCGCCATCACGATAGACCAACTTTATCGCCTCGTGCATCTTGCCACCCTCCGAAATCTTGACCAAGCCACCAAAGCGACCGACACCGTGATCGATATGGGTTACATAGTCGCCCACTTGCAGCGAGTTCAACTCGGCAATGGTCATCTGCTCATCACGCTTGATCTGTCCATTTATCTTGTAGCGACGATATCGCTCAAAGAGGCGATGCTCGGCATAGAGCGACAGTTTGAGGTCGTGGTCGGTGAAACCATCGTGCAACGTAATTCTTGCCACCTCGAACTTCGCATCTCGCCCCGTAGCGTAGAGCAGACCATCCAGACGTTCCGCCTGCGCCCTATTTTCCGACAAAAGGAAGGTGCGATAGCCCATCTCGTGACGAGAGAGCAACTCGTCCGCCAGAACCTCGAAGTTCTTGTTGAAACTATTTTGCGGTGCTGTATGGAAAAGTATGGTTTGCGATGCAGGGCGTTCCGATAGCGTGTTGCGCATAAGCACCACATTCGCCCCCGCCATATCCTCGATAAGTTCCTTGCGTGAAGTGAGTTTTTGCGAAATAGCCTCCGGCTCATCGCTCTCTTGCAACGCCTTACGTCGCACATCATCCACCTTCCCGAATACAAAGTCGGCATCGTCGAACCAATAGGTTGCATCGCCCGCAAACTCTGCCAACGACACCCTGCCCACATCGGCCCTATTGATGTTCGAGATGATATCCACCGCCTCCAAACTCTCGATGGAGCGTTGGCTCGACAACTCAAAGCGACGAATAGACTCTATCTCATTATCGAAAAAGTCCAGACGATAGGGCTTACTCTCCGAGTAGGAGAATACATCGAAAATTCCTCCTCGCACCGAGTATTGACCCGGCTCGTAGACAAAGTCTACCTTCTCGAAGCCGAGCGACTGCACCCGCTCCTCCACGTCGGCAATCTCGACACACTCGCCACGTTGCAGACGCAACGACTCGGAAGTCAATCCCTCCAAATCGGCAACTCGCTCCGAGAGAGCCTCGGGGTAGGTTGCAATAACAAGAAATTCGCCCTCACGGTTTTTCAGCGCATTTAGCACTCCCGTACGCATAACCACGCTCTCCGCCTCCTCGGTGCCGTAGACAATGGAGCGTTTGTATGCCGAAGGGAAGAACAAAACACGCTCCTCGCCCAGCAGCGCATAGAGGTCGTTCAACGCATAGGCTGCGGCATCTCTATCCTCGCTTACGATGATATGCACACCACCCTTTCGGGCGATGGTTGCCGCCATATAAAATAAAAAAGCACCGCCGACCATCTCGTTGAGAAGGACGGTGCTGCCTTTTTTCTCCAACACTTTACCGAGTTGCTCTATTTGAGGCGAGCCCTCGGCAAATCTCAGTATTTCGTGCATATATGTCCGATTACCTACCTCTTACGCTTCGACTTTTCAGCCTTCTTCACATTCAGAATATCGTTGCCATCCTTATCCTCGTAGCGCACCTCAATCATTCCGACACCTTGGTCGGCAACAACCTTGATGGTGGTGTGATATCGCCACGACCACTGACGACGCAACGACCAGAAGCCCTTTTTCAAATAGGCTGCCACATAAGGGCTTACCAAAAGACGAATGTACTTGTGTTTGCGCTCCATAGTGAGCAGCGATATCTGATTCTCGATTTTGCGATCGAGAAGAATCGTAGGTTCAACCTTTCCCGTACCTCCGCAAGTTGGGCATACATCCTCGCTGTTTTGCACCGCCACAGGGCGAATGCGCTGACGAGTAATCTGCATCAAACCGAACTTCGAGAGCGGAAGTATCGTATGCTTTGCCTTATCCGTTGCCATAAGTCGCTGCATCTCCTCGTAGAGGAGTTGGCGGTTTTGCGACTTGTGCATATCTATAAAATCGACAATCACGAGGCCACCCCAATCGCGCAAACGAATCTGTCGCACAATCTCTGCCGCAGCAGCCAAATTGACCTCCAATGCTGTCTGTTCCTGATTATCCTCGGCCTTGGTGCGATTTCCCGAATTGACATCTATGACGTGCATCGCCTCGGTGGACTCCATAATGAGGTAGGCTCCACGCTTCAACGATACATACTTGGCAAACAGCGACTTAATCTGTCGCGAGATGTCGAAGTTATCGAAAATAGGCACTGTGCCGCGATATAACTTCACGATACGCTCCTTATCGGCATCTACGGCACGAATGTAGGCGCGAATCTCGTTGTACATCGCATCGTCATCCACGCAAATCTGCGAGAACGAGCCATCGAGCGTATCACGGATAATGGTGTTTGCTCGGCTCATCTCGCCCATAAGGAGCGATGGTGCGGTGCGCTTGCGAATTTGCTGGCAGGTCTTTCGCCACTTCTCCACCGCAGCCAAAATATCCTGCTCGACATCGAGGTCGGTGGCATTGACCGCTGCGGTGCGGATAATCACACCGAAGTTCTTTGGCAGAACCCCCGCAGCAACTCGCTTCAAACGTTTTTTCTCCTCGTTGGAGCGAATCTTCTGCGAGATCATCACCTTCGAGGTAAATGGGAGGAGTACAATGTTTCTGCCGGCGAGCGAGATGTCTGCCGTCAAACGTGGGCCCTTGGTCGAGATAGCCTCCTTGGCAATCTGCACCATAACAGTCTGACCAACTTGCAGATAGTCCGATATTCTGCCCCCCTTCGCCACCTCTGCACTTGGATCGAGTTTCATTGTGTCGAGGCGCAAACCACGACTTCCGGGTTGATAACTCTTAACAATCTTGCAGAGCGAAGGGAAATGTGCTCCTAAATCTTGATAGTGGATAAAGGCATCGCGCTCGTGTCCAACATTCACGAACGCGGCATTGAGTCCGGGCATAATTTTATGCACCTTACCGAGATAGATATCACCAACCGCAAAGCCCGTATGAGCCACTTCGCGATTCAACTCCGCCAAAACCTTATCCTCGCACAGGGCGATGTTGATCTCGGAGGATGTTACATTTATGATTAACTCTCTATTCATTTTTCAGTGCAAAAATTTTTGCTATTAGCCTTTTTTAGGATTGAGAAAAACTTTGACTCAATTCAAAATCGGAGATAATTAGGCCGCTTTGGTGCGTTACGCAGTGGCAGAAAGTACAGCACACTTGGCGTATGCGAGCATTTGTGCCGCAATTAAAGTGCAAAAAAGAGCCTATTAGAACGATTTTTCCCTCTCTCAACCCAAATCTTTCTAAATAGGTAACGCTAAGAGGCATTCCGCACCCTTAGCGTTAAAACCTATGGAAGAAGTGCAGTGTTTACTTCTTCTTGTGACGGTCCTTACGCAGACGCTTCTTGCGCTTGTGCGTAGCCATCTTGTGACGCTTATGCTTCTTTCCGTTTGGCATAGTTATAATGATTTTTTATGGTTTGTCTTACTTAATCTTTGCAGTGAACGACTTCGCTGGCTTGAACGCAGGAATGTTGTGTGCAGGGATAGTAATAGTGGTGTTCTTCGAGATGTTGCGAGCAACCTTCTCTGCACGCTTCTTGATGATGAACGAACCAAAACCACGAAGATATACGTGCTCATCACGCTCGAGCGAGCCCTTAACCTCATCCATAAAGGCCTCAACAATAGTCTGAATCTGGGTCTTCTCTACGCCAGTCTTTTTAGCGATCTCGCTTACGATTTCTGCCTTTGTCATAGTATTACAATTTTTATAAATTATTAAATATCCGTTTTTTGCGGTTGCAAATATACATTTATTTTGGCAACCGAGCAAAATTTTTTCGTTATTTTTTACAAAATTAACCATTTAGCACCTTTCGGTGCCACAAAACATCTTTTCAAAATCAGATGCGATTGAATGCGCCTGCCAACCCCTCGACAGCCTGATCGAGTCCCGCTTGCAGTTTCTTGCCAATCATCATTCGCATCATCATATTCAACTCGGCGTGCAACACCAAACGAATGCGGGTGTCGCCCTCCGACACCTGATGCAACTGAATCCAGAAGGCGAAGTCCATAGGCACCGTACCACCGTCGCCCACAACCTTAATATGCTTATTCTCAACCTTCTCCTCAATTCGCAGCGCAACCGTAAAGCCCTTGAACTTGAACGAACATCGCTCTTCGTCAGCCTGCCACTCCTCGACCTTATCTGCCACAGCGGGTGTGAGCAGCGAGAAGTTGGATATCAGCGGAAAAATCTGTGCCGCCGAACGGAAAATCTGTTGTTGCTTCGAAATATACTCCTGCATACTTTATTGCCGTTAGTCGTTGACTACTAGCCAAATTAAAATTTTATTTTTTCGAGGGGAGTTGATAGGAAATTATAGGATATTTCAAAAAACACATTAGGTCTGATTAGCCTCATTGCTACTATTTGCCCCATCGCCTTCTCTCGCGTCTAATTTTTTCAGCGACAAATATACGAATTTTTAGTTATTTTTTATATATTTGTAAAGTTATTTGGGTAGATAAAACGCCATTTATAAGGAAAATTGCTCTATTTTTCACGCTTATTGCACTGACTTATACAGCAATGCCGCAACCACTTGGAAAAGATTATTTAACTTTATAAAACACATTTAATGCTATGAAAAAAGTTCTAACACTTTTGGTTGCTGTGATGATTGGTTTCGCAGCATCGGCGCAATACAAAGCGCCAAAGATTATCGCTCATCGCGGTTTCCACGCCTCGGAGGGTGCAGCACGCAACTCGCTCAACGCTCTGAAAGCGGCACAAGAGGCAAAGATTTGGGGTTCGGAGTGCGACATCCAACTCACAAAGGATGGCGAAGTTCTCGTTGTTCACGGCCCATCGCATCCGGGAACAAAGGGCGCAAAGCCGAAAGTAAATGTAAACCGCAGCACCAAGGAGAAGGTACAGGCAATTCTTTTGGAGAGTGGCGAGATGGTGCCTACACTCGACGAGTATTTGCAGCAGATGACAAAGTCGCAGAACACAAAACTCATCATCGAGATTAAGAATCAACTTACCCCTACGCTCGAAACCGAGATTGTAGAGAAAACCTTGGCTTTGGTAGCAAAGTACAAGTTGGAGAACGAGGTTGAGTATATCGCCTTCCGCCCATTCGTTTGCTGGGAGTTGGCTCGTCTTGCACCGGAGGGTACAAAGATTGCCTACCTGAATGGCGACTACACACCGCAGTACTGCAAGGCTATGGGTTGCGCCGGTATCGACTACAACTACAAGACTTTGAAGAAGAGAAAGCACTGGATCAAGCAGGCTCACAAGTTGGGTATGTATGTGAATGTATGGACCGTAAATAAGGATGAGGATATCCGCTGGTGCATCCAGAATGGTGTAGACTACATCACTACCGACGATCCCGTACTCGTTAAGAACATCATCAACGAAATGTGCAAATAGAACACTATTATTAACCAAAAACAGTTGAAGACACTATGAAAAAGATATTTTTGGCTCTCTTGGCAGTAGCCACCGCATTCTCGGTATCGGCACAGCAGTACAAAGCACCGCAGATTGTTGCTAACGGCGGTTTCCACAAACACGGATCGAGTGGCGTAAAGAACTCTATGAGCGCACTCAAAGCAGCACAGAAGGCGAAGTTGTACGGCTCGGAGTGCGACGTAAACCTTACAAAAGATGGAGAGGTTTTGATAGTTCAGAGCGGTTGGCACCCAAATCGCAAAGCGAAGCCAAAGGCTGACGTTCAGCGCAGCGACGTAGATAAGATGCTCGATATTCCGTACACCAACGGCGAGTTTATCTGCACATTGGAGCAGTTCCTCAAACGAGCAGCAAAGAAGCCTGCAACAAAACTCATTCTCGACATCAAGAATCAGGCAACGCCACAGCGCGAGACTCAATTAGTAGAGAAGGTTTTGCAGATTGTTGAGTTCTACAAGATGCAGAACAACGTTGTATATCTCGCATCGCACCCTTGGGCTTGCCTCGAATTGGGCCGTAAAGCACCGAAGGGTTCCGAGATTTTCTACCTCGGAGGCGACTGCACACCATCCTACATAAAGGAGTTTGGTTGCACAGGTATCGACTACAATATAGGCAGAATTAAAAAGCAGAAGAGATGGATCAAGGAGGCTCACAAGTTGGGTATGACCGTAAATGTTTGGACCGTAAATAAGGAGGCAGACATCCGTTGGTGCATCCAGAATGGCGTAGACTACATCACTACCGACGATCCCGTACTCGTTAAGAACATCATCAAAGAGATGTGTCCAAAGCAGAAGAAATAATCGTTAAAGAGTAGACGTTAGAATAGGCCGAGTGCGAATTTCGTCACTCGGCTTATTCAAAGAGGTCGCGCTATGAAAAGATTGACAACACTATTTATCGCTATTATGGTTGCAACAGTCGCTTCGGCACAATACAAAGCCCCCAAGGTTATCGCACATCGAGGTTTTCACAGGTCGGAGTCCGCAGCAAAGAACTCGCTAAATGCGCTCAAAGCGGCGCAAGAGGCGGGCTTTTGGGGTTCGGAGTGCGACATAAACCTCACAAAGGACAACGAGTTGCTGGTTGTTCACGGCGATTGGCACCCGAAAAAGAGTTCGTCGCCGAAGGTACACGTGCAGCGTGGTACAAAAGCCGAGATTCAGGCTATACTGCTCACGAGCAACGAGGTGGTGCCTACGCTCGACGAATATCTGGCACAGCACCAAAAGTCGAAGGGGCTGAAACTCATCATCGAATTGAAGAGCCACGCCACACCCGAGCGCGAGACCGAGATTGTGGAGCGCGTATTGGCAAAAGTGAAGGAGTATGGACTAGAAAACGAGGTGGAATATATAGCCTTCAGCCGCTTTGTATGTTCGGAATTGGCTCGACTTGCACCACCAAAAACAAAAATTGCCTATCTTTGTAGCGACCTTTCGCCCGAAAAGTGCAAAGAGTTGGGTTGCACAGGCATAGACTACAACATTACGGTACTGAAGTTGATGCCGCAATGGATACGCCAAGCGCACGAATTGGGTATGACCGTAAATGTGTGGACCGTAAATAGCGAGCAAAATATCCGTTGGTGCGTGAATCATAACGTCGATTGCATAACTACGGATAACCCAATGCTCGCACGAGAGATAATTGACAAGATGTGTCGTTAGACTTTAACCTTACAGTATGGATTTTCGTTTCAAAGTGGATGACAAACCGAGCCTCGGAGCAACGCTGCTCTACGGCTTGCAGTGGTTGATGATTTGCCTGCCCGTAGTGCTTACAAGCACCTTCATAGCACCCGAGGGCGAGATGGTATTCTTCACGCAGAAGTTATTTGTGATGTGTGGCATAACCATCATCATACAGGTGTTGTGGGGACATCGTCTGCCATTGGTAGCGGGTCCTGCCGCAGTATTGCTTATGGGCGTTATTGCCGCAGCATCGCAAGGACACACTGCCTCGACAATCTACCCTTCGATGATTGTGGGCGGGGCATTGGTTACGCTATTGGCTGCGGTGGGTGCAATGAAGTACATCCAAAAGATATTCACGCCACGCATCGTTGCTGCCATAGTCATACTTATATCCTTCACTATGGCAAAGCCAATCTTGGGGCTTATTTTCGCCGATATGGCACACGCCGGTTTGGCATTGGTTTCGACCATCGTGGGCATAGCGATTATGGCGTGGGCGAACAATGTGTTTAAGGGTATTTGGAAATCCACAGTCGTGATTTTGGCGATGATTCTCGGCTCGATATTCTACTACTCGATGACCGAATTTCCGAAGGAGTTTGTAAGCGACAGTGTTGCACCGCAGGTTGTATTGACGGAATTTTCGCTCGATGCGGGTGTTGTTATCGCCTTCCTGTTCTGCTACATAGCACTGCTGATAAATCAGGTTGGCTCGGTGCAGTCGCTCGGCGACTTTGTTGGTGCTACGGGGATGGATAAACGCCAAACTCGCGGATTGCTGATTACAGGTGCAATGAATATGGCAAGTGGCGCAATGGGCGTTCCCGGACCGGTTGATTACTCGCTTTCACCGGGCGTTGTGGCCTCCACATCGTGCGCCTCGCGCTACACTATGTTGCCTGCTGCGGTGGCAATGGTGGTGTTGGCATTGTTCCCCGATGCTGTGGCGGTGTTATTGACTATTCCGAAGCCGATTATGGGTATTGTGTTGCTCTATTTGATGGCTACACAGGTGGCTGCGGGTTTCGAGATTATCCACTCGTCGAAGGCGGTGCTATCATTCCGTGATGGCGTTATACTCGGCATTCCGATTATGCTTACTCTGATACTATCGTTCGTGCCGGCAGAGGCTATGCAGTCGGTACCGTCGCTCCTCCGCCCTATTGTAGGCAACGGCTTTGTAATGGGTATTATCGTGGTGCTGATACTCGAACACCTCGTTTTGAGAACGGAAAACGGAAAACGGAAAACGGAAAACTGACGCAGCGGAGCGAGAGCAGAGGGCAAACAGGGTTTGCACTATGCCGAGCCGTAAGGAATAATAAGGGCGTGTTCCGTTGTGGACACGCCCTTATATTGTATTGGAGTTGAAAACTACCTATGCGAAATACGCTTTGCCAAGCCACCCTCCGAGGTTTCACGATAGAGGCTCGGCAGATTGTGGCCCGTTTCGTTCATAACCTCCACCACCTTATCGAACGACACAAGGTGTGAGCCGTCCGACAAAATTGCGTATGTATTGGCATCCAAAGCACGAGCCGCTGCCACAGCATTACGCTCTATGCAAGGCACCTGAACAAGTCCGCATACAGGGTCGCACGTCAAGCCCAAGTGATGTTCCAAGCCCATCTCCGCAGCATACTCAATCTGTGCCGGTGTGCCGCCAAAGAGTTGGCAAGCAGCCGCAGCCGCCATTGCGCAAGCCACGCCAATCTCGCCCTGACATCCGACCTCGGCACCCGAAATCGAGGAGTTGGTCTTTACCACATTTCCGAAGAGTCCCGCCGTAGCCAACGCTCGCAACATCCTGATACGCAAGAAGTCGCGCGAGGTGTTCAAGTGGTAGAGAACGCCCGGCAACACACCACACGAGCCACACGTCGGCGCTGTAACAACCGTACCGCCTGCAGCATTCTCCTCGGCTGCCGCCAACGCAAAGGCGTAGATGCGGGCGCGAGAACTCAACGAATCGGCATAGCCCTTACTCTTAACGTAATAGGTACTCGCCTTACGTGCCACTTTAAGGCCTCCGGGCAGAACACCATCGTTGTTCAAGCCACGTTCAACAGTCTCGCACATAACGGTCCATATATTATCGAGGAAGTCCCATATCTCCTTACCTTCGCACTCTTCGACATACTCCCAATAGGTCTTACCCTCGTTGTAGCACCACTCCTTAATATCCTGAATAGTAGTGAGCGGATAGATACTCTTTGGCATTGTGGCAACCGTCGTTTCGTTTGCCAACGAGCCACCGCCAACGCTAAAAATAGTCCAACTATCGTAGACCTCGCCGCCCTTCGTCGCCTCGAACAACATTCCGTTCGGGTGGAAATCGAGAACAACATCCGCCTTCCACACTATCTCGGTTGGGGCGAGAGGCTCCAAAACCGAAAGTATTGCACTGTGTGTGAGGTGGCCTTTGCCCGTAGCCGCCAGCGAGCCGTAGAGGGTTACTCGGTACGCCTCGGCACCATTGGTGCGCTCGGCAAACTGCTCGGCAGCACGTTTTGGGCCCATTGTGTGGCTGCTCGAAGGGCCACAACCCACTTTGTATAATTCGCGTAAAGATTCCATATTACCTACTTATGTTGATGCAAAGATATACTTTTTGACCAATCTACGCAAATAGCAGGCCCTAATAGTGGCGTAAAAATGGGACTATTTGATACAGAAAGCAAAAAAAATCGCAAAACTTTTTGGTGTAACGAAAATTTCCACTATCTTTGCACTCGCTTTCGAGCAATAATGGCGGGATAGCTCAGCTGGTTAGAGCGCATGATTCATAATCATGAGGTCGAGAGTTCAAGTCTCTCTCCCGCTACAAAAAAATTCAGGAGTGGTTTTGCCACTCCTTTTTTTGTAGCGGGGAGAGACCATATGTTACCTATCCCCCAAGCAACGGAGTTGCCTACTTTAGTCTTGTGAAAACAAATGTCATTCCGAGCGAACATAGTGAGCGTGGGAATCTCCTCGGTGGATGGTATGCAGGAGATTCCCACGACTTGTACCAAGCCTCGCAATGACGGATACGCACAAAGTAGATAATTCAAAAAGAAAGGGTTGCCCCGTTTTGGAGCAACCCACTTTGTTGAATACGCAGCGCTACTACTCTGCCTTTGGAGCCGAAATACGACGCTCCTTGATGCGAGCCTTCTTACCTGTGAGGTCGCGGAAGTAGTAGATACGAGCACGGCGAACAACACCATACTTGTTAACCTCGATCTTGTCGATGTGTGGCGAGTAGAGAGGGAAGATACGCTCAACGCCCACGCCGTTAGAAACCTTACGGATAGTGAACATCTTGGTCTTACCTGTACCCTTAATCTGGATAACTACACCACGGAAACTTTGCAAACGCTCCTTGCTTCCCTCGATGATACGATAAGTTACGGTGATAGTGTCACCTGCGCTGAACTGAGGGATGTCGGCATCAGTCTTTGTCCACATCTGCTCGTTCACGAGTCTAATTAATGAATCCTTGTTCATTGTTGCAACAAAATTTTATAGTTTCCGTTCAACATTATCGCTGCAGTTTTGCTACCATAGTCGGTCACTGCCGTCTAATCCTTGCCGAAGCATTTTGCTCAACTACCCGGTATAAGAGGTTGATACGCGGGTGCAAAGGTACAATTCAAAATTCAAAAATCAAAATTAAGAATTAAAAAATTGTTAAATTATGATTGGTATAGTCGGTTTATCTTGTCATCTGCCACTACAATACTCTCGAACGAGGGGCAATGCCATAAGGTTTATATGTAGCGAGGCTAATTCCAGTCGCGCCAACTGCGCGTGCGCTTAACCACGATATAACATCCACTTTTGAGATGTTCGGCAAGTTTGGCAGGATTTTCCCAATCTATATCGAGGGTCGCTACCGTGCCGAGCGAACGCTCTACACCCTCGACCGAACCCAAAATCTCCGCCTCACGGAGATTTACAAAGTTCTCAAAGGCATAGCCTCTGATCCCCTCGACATTTTCGGGAATTGTAACCTTTGTAAACTCGGCACAATTCTCGATATCGGCAAAGAGCGACTTGGTAATCGTCTTTCCCTCGAATATCACCTGACGATAATCATCGTCACTCTCCAAACAAATTGCCGGTTTTCTTTGAAAGTACTAAAGACATAACACTATATTTCTTAACGGTTTCTACTCTTTCTTCTTTCGCGGAGCACCTCTTCGTGTATCTCCTCCTCTGCACAGGCAGTCGCTGCAGCGGCAAGTGTCAATCCTACAAGAATCATCGGTACAGACACCCAATTAGACTCGATAAATACAATGTCAAACCACGACAAGAAGTCGTCAATGATTCCCAAAGCCATAAGCGCAACGCCTATAAGGCCCATAATCTTCAAAAATCTCATAGTCTATAAAGTTTTTAATTTTAATCTAACCATACAAGACGCTTAAAGAACTTAATCCAGAACTCTCGTACCTCCCTGCGCTTTATTTTGCGGCTGCTCTTGTAAAGTCCAGGAAACCACTCTCTGGCAATTTGGGCACCTAATGGTTTGGTTGAACCAATGATTACCCAAATCATAAAAGTAAATGCTGGTATGAAAATAAACCAAGATGTAACAATGTCATCAAGATTCTCCTCCAATGTTCCCGCTTTATATGTTAACGCCAAAAGCCCCCCGGCTACTATGGTCGCTAATATCCAGCCTCCGTTTATCCACGGGCGATATTGGCGACGCCTTTCAAGTACAGCAACAACGCCCAAAGGGGTTCGCTTGGAGTTACACCACCACAACTGCGTAAAGTATGCCCCAACTCCTACTGAAAATATCCAAATTTTTGTAGCAGACCATTCCAGATAGTATCCGAGCCAAGCAGTAAGACCGCCTGCCACAGCCATTAAAAATAGGTGGAAAAACAGTGCGCGCCTATTACTCTTAAAGTTTTGTTCCTCTACATACATCATATTTTCGAGACTCCTGCGAAAACTTTCAATCTTCTCCTCCTCGGTCATCTCCGGCTCCTCCGGCTCGACTTTTTTCTTCTTGGCTCTGCTCTTCCAACTATGCTCGGCAACCAACTCTCGCTCGGCGTTATAGACCACGATATTGACCTTGTTATCCACAATCTCCCACTCGTTATATGGAGCCTCCTTGATAATCTCTTGACCCTCGTGTTTGAGTATCGCCTTTACAAGGTCGGTAGCATCCTCGTAGTCGTCGGGGTCGAAGTCGTAGGTAGTAACCTTCAAAATCTCGTGGTCGTCAGGATCGAATGACGCATCAATGTTGACACCTTCGGCATCGAAAGTGTAGAATTTGAGTTTTCCATCGGCGTAGGTGTAGGCAAGGGTTTCGCGCTCGACAACGCCATCCTCATCTACGGTATCATAGGAGATAAGCATCAAAGCGCCCTCCAACTCTTCAAAAGTCAAGTTTTGTTTCATATATGCCTTATTCGTTAGTTGTTATCAATACTCGGTCTAATGTGTCGAATGATTCGAGTAGGGCATCTTTCAGTGCCTGCTCCTCGGATACCCAGTTCAGACGATTATCTCCCTCATACAAAAGTATTTTGCCCTCACTCTCAAAATTGCTTATATTTCGCTTGGTATCGTAAAATATTTACCCTCCTTGTCGTTTGTCTCCCACTTTCCGCTATCGCTATAATAGCACAACGCATAGTACTCTTTTCCTATCAAAAACGGCAATATAAAGTCACCAAACGGTGAATATCCCCACCACTCATCCTCGATAAAGAGAACATCGTCGCGCCACTCCAACTTCAAATCATCGGGATAGGCGTTGTGTTCGTACGAGCCAACAACCGCATCGTAGACCTTTTGGGCATTCTCACCCTCGATTGCAAATATGTATTTTCCTGTAAGTTCACTCATAATACAGTCCTCCTCGTTAAAATGGTATCTCGCTGCTTGCTTTGTTCATAGCAGCCTCCACCTCTCGTTCCCACTCGGTTTGAGGTGGGCGGACAAAGTATTTGCCCTCATCATCGAAAATATCGTAGGTGTAAACTACCCCATCCTCGCCATACTCGGTGAGATAGTAGAAGTTGCAGGCTCCCACAAAGAAGTCGAGCAACTCCGACGCCAACGAGTTTGCCTCGGTATACTCCTCAATGCGCAAAACGCCATCGGCATAGTCGAACTCCATTTTCGTATTGAGGCCCAACGCATTTTGGCTCTTCACGAAGTGCGACTCTTTGAAAATTTCGTAGACTCGCTTTGCCGCCTCTCCATCCACTGCAAAGTGGTTAATTTCAAACTGTTTACCCATATTTATTACTTCATTTTATCCCTCTAAAACTAAATTGCGCACGCTCTCGGGCAGATGCGCAATGTAAACCCCACACCCTCGGGAATGATGGCAACGCCATCCTTAATCTTAAATTTTGCTATAGGTTTAATATTTGTGGGTTTTAATTTTCTATTATCGGTTTCGACATTATGCTTTAACGTAATTATAAATATAGAAACTTTTTAGAAAATTTCAAAAAAACGACCAAAAAAATTTTCGAATAGGCGTTCTACGGCACTCTGGGGCATATAAATTAAAAGAGAATATTAACTTCGAAGGAGATGTGTCGTCAGGCTTCTCGCCCGGTAAGCGTATATAAACAAAAGGTCCGATGGACTGAATCCATCGGACCTTTTGTTGTACCCCCTCAGGGGCTCGAACCCTGGACCCCAACATTAAGAGTGTCGTGCTCTACCAACTGAGCTAAAGAGGCATTACCGCGACCGGTATTACCCGATTGCGAGTGCAAAGATAAGGCAAAATTTCTTTTCTGCAAAACTTTTTTCAAAAAATTTTATCTTTTCCCCTCTTTTTGCCCGGAAATCAGCCCCAAAACGGCACAAATATTGTCCATCCCATCACTGAACACAATCAAAAAACATACTAAAATGAAAAGTATCAAAGGAACTCGCACCGAGCAAAATCTGCTAAAAGCATTTGCCGGCGAATCGCAAGCACGCAGTCGTTACAACCTCTTTGCCAAGCGTGCGCGCAAGGAGGGATACGAGCAGATTGCTGCCGTATTTGATGAGACTGCTGCCCAAGAGTTGGAACACGCCGAAGTATTCTTCAAGTTCCTCGAAGGGGGCAAAGCAACCATCGTCGAGGCTACATACCCTGCCGGCGTGGTAAGTTCTACCTACGAAAATCTGCTCGCCGCAGCCGAAGGCGAACGGGAGGAGTGGGACACCCTCTACCCCACCTTCGCAGCCGTTGCCGAAGCGGAGGGTTTTCCCGAAGTGGCACACGCATTCCGTATGGTTTCGAGCGTGGAGGTAGAACACGAAAATCGCTACCTAAAACTGCTCTCACGCATTGCTGACGGCGATTTCTTCCACCGCGACAAAGAGATTTGGTGGCAGTGTCGCAACTGCGGTTTTGTATGCCGAGCAAAGGATGCCCCTCGCATCTGTCCAACCTGCAAACATCCGCAAGCACACTTCGAACCAAAGCGGGAAAACTACTAAAATAGGATGGAAAACGGAGAACTAATTTAGTTCTATTTAGCCGACAACTAACGGCTATCGAGAGTTGAGAATTTCAGAATTTTCAACTCTTATTTTTTAATCTTATTAAAAAACCAAATGTTTTTATTATCTTTGCGTGATAAATTATGTGGTAAAATGAAAATCAGACTTTTTACAATACCCAACTGCATCACGCTCATCAACTTGTTGTGCGGCATAGGGTCTATCGTTTCGGCGTTGGTATACAACGACTTACTGATGGCATTTGGATTTATTGCAGCCTCGGCAGTAGCCGATTTCTGCGACGGTTTTGCAGCACGACTGCTCAAACAATACTCCGACATAGGTGTACAACTTGATTCGTTGGCAGATATGGTTTCGTTTGGTGTGGCACCAGCCATTGCGATGATGGTGATTTGCAAAACTATGCCTTCGGCATTCGGTTTGGAGGGTACGGCGCACGAGATTGTATGTTACCTTCCGCTTATAGTGGCAGCACTCTCGGCACTGCGTCTGGCAAAGTTCAACATCGACGAGACGCAAAAAGATGAGTTTGAGGGGCTTCCAACTCCGGCATCGGCGATATTGCTCGTATCCTTGGCAGCATTGTGTCAGCGCGACAATATTGTAGTGGATGTTGAGTGGTTGGCTCTGATATCGGTATTGGTGGCGGCAATGTTGATTTCGCCCGTAAGAATGTTCTCTCTTAAATTCCACGAGTGGGGACTCGGCAGCAGCGACAACAAATTGCGTTACGCTCTTCTCATCACATCGTGTTTGTTGATTTGTCTGCTTCGTCTATACGCTATTCCTGCAATTATCGTTCTATACATAGTTATTTCGACCATTCGTTGGATGGTGCAAAAGCGATAAAAAAAGCGATGTTGTTGAGAGGGGCAAATATTTGGCGTGCGATGCTTGCTGCTATCCTTGTGGTGACGGTGAGTGATTTTGCATCGGCGCAGATTGATGCACGCGCCCTGATGAATGCCCAGCGACAGCAACAACAGGGTTTAGGCCCGAATGGTCTGCCCGCAATGAACGACCCCAATCAGCAGGGGCAGGTAGACGAGAACGGCAACCCTATAAATGGCGAGCAGGCGGACTCGACAAAGAAGAAAAAGCGTCCACGCAAGCCGTTGGAGTCCTACTTCTTTAGCGACTCGATTCGAGCATTGCGAAATTTCAAGTGGACCATAAATCGTGATTACAACACCGTAAACGTTGAGCCAATAGACACTACGCTTACGCTTTGGCGTTTGGACTACCCGCACTACCACAAGCGTCTTGGCAACAACTCGGTGGGTGGTTTGGGACAGGCTTCGACCGAGGTAAACTACTTCGAGCGCACACGTTCGCGCGAGTTTACCTTCTCGCAACCATACGACACATACACCTACAATACGGAGAATGTGCCGTTCTACAATATGAAGCACCCATACATCTGGATGACCTACCTCGAATCGGGGCAGAAGCGTTACCGCGAGGAGCATTTCGAGATTATGGCATCGCAGAACATCAACCCTTCGACCTCGGTATCGCTCAACTTCCGTTCGCGAGGCTCACGAAGCAAGTATGATGTTTCGCGAGTGAGGAACAAGAATTTTGCCGGCACGATAGCGCACACAGGCAAACGATACTCCATTCACGCAGGATATACCCACAACAAGGTGGAACAGCAGGAGAGTGGCGGTGTGGTAGGCGATTGGGCAATTACCGACACCATATTCGAGATGCCTTCGGGTGTACCTATGCGATTGGCAACAGCCGAGGCTCTGAACAAGTACCGCAACAACGCCTTCTTCATAAAGCAGTCTATCGGTATTCCGTTTGTTAGGATGACCGAGCGCGACTTTTCGATGGCAGACCTGCCGGCAATATATGTCGGTCACACCTTCGAGTACAACGAGTGGAGCAAAGTCTACACCGACAAATACTCCACCTACAAGGATGAGCGATACTCGCGCAACCCTGATGGCTCATTCAATTCACACGTTGATACCTACTACAAAGATTGGTTCTACAACCCCGAGCGCACACGCGACTCGACCTACGAACGCATCATAACAAACCGCATATTTGTTCAGGCGCAGCCGTGGGATAGAAATGGTGCAGTAGGTACGCTGGATGGCGGTGTAGGTATCGATGTTCACACCTACTCGCAGTTTGGGCAACAGGCATACCTCTCCGGCAAAGTCAAGAAGGTGAACAAGACCTCGTGGTTTGCTTACGCCGGTGTGCAGGGTAAGATTCGCAAATATGCCGATTGGGGTGCAGATTTCAAGATATACCCTTCGGGTTACCGAGGTGGCGACTACGAGATAAATGCGCGTGCTTCGTTCAGCGCATATATCAAGAAGAAGCCTATAACGCTATCAGGCTCGTTCTCCGAGTCGATGACATCGCCGGGCTATTGGGTGAATAATTGGGATTCGAACCACTATCGTTGGAACAACGACTTCAAGAAAGAGGGCGAAACCCGCTTCAACATCGCCTTCACGGTGCCTGACTACGGCATTGAGTTGGGCTTTTGGCAGAGCATTTTGCGCGATAAGATATACTATGGTGCCGACTGTATGCCAAAGCAACACAATGGCACTGTGAGTGTTACAAGCATCTACGCAGAAAAGAATTTCAACATCAAGGGAGTACACCTCGACCACCGTGTTTTGGTGCAACTCACCTCTAATCGTCACGTCGTACCTCTCCCGCTTGTATCGACATTCCTCTCGTACTACTACGAATTTTGGGTTAAGCGCGATGTTTTGCGACTGCAAATTGGTATGGACGGACGTTTCAATACCCGCTACTTCGCACAAGGCTACAACCCTGCCCTATCGGTGTTCTACAATCAGAACGAGACCGAGGTGGGCAACTATCCTTACCTCGATGCCTTTATTGCAGCGAAGTGGAAGCGTATGCGTATATTGTTGAAATACCAGCATTGGAATTGCGGTCTGTTTGGCAATCAGGAGTACTTCTCCATAGCACGATACCCTCTTAACCCCGGAATGTTCAAATTTGGTATCTCGTGGACCTTCTACGATTAAACCGTTTGGGTTATGTGGCGTATATTCGATAGATTCATAATACCTATACTATTTATAGCCCTATCGGCAACCTTTATCACAGCGACTGTGGCAGAGATTGTATCACAACTCTCCACGCCTACAAACATAGCAACCCAAGAGGTCGAGGAGAAGGAGGAGTGTTACGCCATTTCACAATACGACAACATTTTCAAAGAGATTGGTGCAGAATACAATATCGATTGGCGATTCCTTGCATCTATCGCCCGAGCCGAGTCGCGTTTCCGCTTCGATGCGGTATCGCAAGCAGGGGCGGTTGGTTTGATGCAGATTATGCCGCTCGTGGCACACAATATGGGATATACCCGCGAGCAACTATTCGATCCTCGCACCAACGTGGAGGTGGCAGCAAAGTTGCTGCACGATAACGTTAGGATGCTCCATCTGCCCAAGAGTTTCGACCATACGGAGCGGTTGAAGTTTATTTTGGCGTGCTACAATGCCGGCTACTCACGTATAGCCGATGCACGACGTTTGGCGCAATATTACGATGCAAACGCAGAGAAGTGGAACATTGTGGCCCTATTCCTTTCGTGGCTCTCCGACCCCGAATTTGCAGAGTGCGAGGTGGTACAGTCAGGTGCATTTTACGGCAGTAAAGAGACCATCGAATATGTCGATAAGGTAATTCATCTCTACACCATCTATGTCAGCGAGATAAGGCTATAATCCAGCGAAAGAGCGGAGCAGAGCGGAACGGAACGTAGCAGAACGGAACGGAACGGAGCGGAACAGAGCGGAGCGGAACAGAGCATAGCGACACCAACCAAGTTGGCTTTATTGCGTGCGACATAATAAAACCCACTCGCCACAATCTGCTAACTGCTAATTACTATCTAAAACAAAAGCCTGCACCTAAAGTGCAGGCTTTTATCGTATCTATCGAAATTGCTTATTTGATAGCAGCGAGGTTTACATCCTTCGCAGCCTTTGCCTTCAACGAAGCATCCTTCGAAATTGCGCTATTGAGTTGTGCCTTCGCACCGTTTACATCGCCCTCTTTGCAAGCGATAACAGCACGCAAGTAATCAGCCTTCGCCGACATATCGCTTGCGATGCACTGCTTTGCAGCAGCCAAGTTACCATTCTGCAAGTTTACGATAGCAGCGTTGTAGCCCGACTTCAAAGTAGCAGCAGCAGTTGCATAATCACCCTTTGCAGCAGCAACCAAAGCCTTTGCCTCGGCAGATGCGTTTGCAGCGTAACCCTCGGCCTTTGCTACATCACCCTCGGCAGCGTATGCCAAAGCGTAGTTGTTGTTCAACTCGGCAGCAACGCTCTTGTCTGCATTGTTCAAGCACTCAACAGCCTTTGCGTAGTTGCCAGCCTTTGCGTATACCAATGCGAGGTTGTTCCAAGCACGAGCATCGCCCGACTTAACAGCCTCAACCAAAGCAGCCTCTGCTACCTCGTCGCAAACCGAAGCGATGTGGAGCAACTCCTCGAGTTTCAAAGTCGATGCCTTGCCCTCCTTAACGAAAGCAACCATCTCCTCGTCGCTCCAACCTGTGATGTCTGCGCTGTTTACAACCTGTGCGCGACGGAGTTGTGGCAACACGTCAGTTTTGAGCGACTTGAATACAGTAGCCATATTCTTGATCTCCTTCTCACGCTCTGCACTCGACGAGTACATCTTCAAAACCTGAAGGATAAGATCCTTATCAGCGATATCCGAAGCGGCTACGGCAGCCTGGAAGCCCTCCCAGTCCTCGCCATAAGCAGCAGCGTCGATATTCAAACCTGCGTCTGCGAGCAACTTCTCAACAGCCTTCAAACCGGTCTTGCTACGCTTCTCCGACAACTTGTCGTTGAACTTCTCCGGACCATCTGGCGAAGCATAACCATTAACGTAGAGCGACTGTGCTACGCGGTCGTTAGCCTTGTAAGCCTCAACACCTGCCTTCAACGAAGTCAAAGCCTCGGTCTCGACAGCCTTCTTTGCTACACGCGACGAGTTGATTTTGTAAACGATGTCAGCCTTGGTAACAACAGTAGTTACACGCTTGTAGTTGTTGGCTGCGCTCTGCATAGCCTCTGCGAAATCGAGATCAGACTGCAAAGTGTTGATACCCTTTGCGATAGTCAAACCATACTCTGCAGGAGTGAGTTTAGTCTCTGCACCGATAATCTCGCCTGTGTTAGCGTTGATAAGAGTAAACTCCTTGCACTTGCCGCTCTTGCACTTAACCTCAACGATAAGTACGAGGTTCGAGAGTTCCATCTCTGGTTTGTAAGCGAACTCGATGTGACGCTTGATGCTAACCTGCTCGCCATTCTTAACGAGTACGCCGTTGTCGGCAACCTTCTCGCCCTGAAGAACGATAGTGTTACCCTTGGTAACGCCACCCTCGTAAACGAGAGCAGGAGTAACCTTCAACGATGCAGTCTTGTTGAAATACTTTGCAGGCACCGATGCGTTGATGTCAGCAACAACCTTTCCGTTGTTCAACACGAGCACATCCGGAGTGCAAGTGATAGTGATAGCCGAAGGATTCTTCGCCATCTTCTTGAAGCAGTTACAACCTGTGAAGGTCAAAGCAGCCGCTGCAAGAACCAATGTCATCTTAATAAGATTCTTCATAGTGATTTGTAATGATTAAAATTAAAAAACTTGATTTCTATTCAATTCTTAAACTCTGTAAAAATGGGCATAACACCCATTACGGCGCAAATATAGCAAATAATATTCAGTTTTCAAAAAAGATAATTATATTTTTATATAATTAACTACTTCGAAAGTTCACCGCAGAGCGATTCCTCCATTTTTTGCACCAATTCGGCACCCGAAAAGCCCTCGCCAAGCAGTCGCATAAGTTTTGTTACTGCCGCCTCGGTGGTCATATCGTAGCCGCAAATTACGCCCAACTCCTGCAACTGACGGCCTGTTTCGTAGAGTTGCATAGCCACCGTACCACCCTGACATTGAGTTATATTCACAACGGCAATACCGCGAGCAATAGCCTCACGCAGAGCCTCGACAAACCACTTTGCCGTTGGGGCGTTTCCTGTACCGTAGGTTTCGAGTACCACACCTCGCACGCCCTCAATAGCAAGCATTGCCCTAAACGACTCTGCCGACAAACCGGGGAATAGTTTTATGATTATAACCCTACCGTCCAACTTATCCGACACCTGCAACCTCTTCTCATCGCTCTTATGAATTACTGCGTGGTTGTACTTGATGTTCACACCCACCTCCGCCAATGGTTGCAAGTTCCTCGACTCGAAAGCACTCAACGCCTCGGCAGAGTGTTTTGAAGTGCGATTTGCACGGAAAAGATGATTTTGGAAATAGAGTGCAACCTCCGGCACCAAAGCCCTGCCCTCGTTGTCGGTTGCGGCGGCTATCTCTATTGCCGTAATCAGATTTTCACGACCATCGGTGCGGAGTATACCCATAGGAATCTGGCTACCCGTAAATATCACAGGCTTCCCCAAATTTTCGAGCATAAAACTCAATGCCGAGGCGGTGTAGGACATTGTATCGGTTCCGTGTAGCACCACAAATCCATTGTAGGAGTCGTAGTTCTGCTCGATGATGTGCGCCAACTCGCCCCAACGCGACGGGGTAACATTCGACGAATCTATCGCCTCCATCTTGTAGACCGAGATATCGACATTCAAATTCCTAACAGCAGGAAATTCCTGCTCAATAGTATTAAAGTCGAAAGGCACCAATGTGCCATTCTCGTTACGGCGCATACCGATAGTACCACCCGTATAAATAATTAAAATTGAAGACTTTTTCATAGCCCTATAATCTAAATATCCTCTTTGCATTTGCTGTTGTTTGCTTGGCAACCTCCTCGTAGTCGACACCCTTCAACTCGGCAATCTTTGCCGCTACAAAACCTACATACGACGATTCGTTGCGTGTGCCACGATGCGGTGCAGGGGTAAGATATGGCGAGTCGGTCTCCACCACCAAGTCCTCCAATCGCATAGCACGAACCACCTCTGCCAAAGCACTCTTTTTGAAGGTTACCACGCCACCTATGCCAAAGACAAATTCACCACACTTGCGCAATCGTTCATACATCGCCAAATCTGCCGAGAAGGCGTGAAAAACACCCCTCAAACCTCTATCGCCATACTCTTCGATTATCGCTGCCATCTCCTCCCACGCATCGCGCGTATGCACTACAATCGGCAAATCGTACTGCAACGCCAACTCCACCTGCGCCCTGAAAGCCTCGCTCTGCTCCGCTTGCCAATCACGACTCCAATAGAGGTCTAACCCAATCTCGCCCACGCCATAAAAACGCTCTACGCCGCGCGGAGGCATAGCCAATAGTCGCTCCACCTCGCTCAACTCCTCGCGCCAACGAGGATTATCGTTTATCGATGTCGGATGCAGCCCCATAAGCGGCACCACATAGTCGCCATATTCACGACACATATCGAACAACCGCTCGTTGCTCTCGCCATCTATCGCAGGCAGAACTATGCGCTCGACACCCTCCGCCACAGCACGCTCAACAACCATCTTGCGATCGTCGTCGAAAGCCTCGTCGTAGATATGTGAATGGGTATCTATCAGCATATTACATATATTTTACCCGGCAGTTGTCGCATATATCCCGCCAACTCCATATTCAACAAAATGGTGCTTACGACCGACACCGAGAGTGAGGTCATCTCGGCGATTTTATCTATGGTCAAGCCGTCCGTACTATCGGCAACGACGTTGTATACGGCACGCTCCTTTGGTGTAACTTGATGCGGAGCGAAGTGCATCTTCTCGGGTACTACACCCGGAATCTCCCACCCCAACGCCATAGCGATGTCGCGTGCCGAGGTAACAAGTTGAGCCACGTTGGTCTTTATAAGATGGTTGGTTCCTTCGGAGCGTGTGTCGGTAACACGTCCGGGCAATGCCATAATTGTTCGGAAGTAGGCGTCTGCCGCCTTTGCCGTAGAGAGCGAGCCTCCGTTTGCCGGCGACTCAACAACCAACAAACCCGGTGCTACGCCGGCAATTATGCGGTTGCGAGGGATGTAGTAGGAGCCGTTCTGCTTCGACTGCGAACTCAACTCGGTGATTACGGCACCGCCTCTTTCAATCATATCTTTGGCGAGGTTGCGATGTTGAGCAGGCGCAATGTCGGGGAGTTTGTTTGCCACAACACCCACCGTTCTAACCCCAGCAGCGATGGCAGCACGATGCGCTGCGGCATCACAGCCAAATGCCAAACCGCTTACCACAACCAAGTCGGGGAACATCTCCGCTAACTCGGGAATAATCTTGGCGCAGACACTCTCGCCATAGGCACTTATGCGACGTGTACCCACCACCGAGAGAATGTGTGGAGATTGCAACGCCTCGATATCGCCCAACGAATAGATGATGTGCGGTCTGTCGGCCGCCTCACGCAACAGTGGCGGATAGTCGGCATCGAGCGATGAGGTAATCTTTATACCCTGCTTCTGGCAATACTCCATTTCTCGCTCTGCTTCGGCATAACCTACCCTCTGCGTTATGCGCGTGGCAACATCCTTTCGCAACTCGGCGCACAAAATCAGATTGTACTCCGGCTGCGAATAGACCGCTGTGGCATCGTCATAAATATCCATAAGATGCGACACACCACGTGACCCGAGATCGGGTATAAAAGTCAAAGCGAGTTCGTCCAATATCATATTACAAAGATAATAATCTTAATTAAAAATTAAGCATTTGGAGTTAAAAAATTTGCGCTTATCAGTAATAGCCAACGGCTAACGGCTAATGTAAAAATAGAGAGGACGGAATCTCACGACTCTGTCCTCTCCCGAAAAATGCTTATGAAAAATGGTTGGTTAGGGTTTTCGGTTATATTTTTCTAAACATTTTTATAAGGCTATTAGCCATTGAATGGCTAAATATATTCTCTAATCCGTAAAATCGTCGATGATGAGATTATTTTTGTGCGGAGCAAGGGAGCGAAAGCGCAGCATACTTTGGCGTATGTGAGCATTTCGCTCTCCGCCGATTCGTGCAAAAAGAACTCATCAGAACGATTTTTACTCCTCGTCGGTGTCAGTGTAAGCCTTCAACAACTTATCCTGAACATCGCTTGGCACCTGCTCGTATGAGTCGAACTTCATAGTGTAGGTAGCAGCACCAGAGGTGAGCGACGAGAGGGTTGTAGAGTAACGGTAGAGTTCTGCCAACGGAACTCGTGCGTTGAGTTTGTCGAAGCCCTTATCCGACTCCATACCCATAATCATCGCACGACGGTTCTGAAGGTCGCTCATAACCGATCCCATATACTCGGTTGGGGTAAGTACCTCGACGTTGTAGATAGGCTCCATAATCTTTGGACCTGCATTGCGGAACGCCTCCTTGAAGGCATTTCGAGCCGCCAACTTAAACGAAATCTCGTTCGAATCTACCGGGTGCATCTTACCATCGTAAATCACTACGCGGATGTCGCGAGCGTACGAGCCTGTCAACGGACCCTCGTCCATCTTCTCCATAACACCCTTCAAAATTGCCGGCATAAAGCGTGCATCGATAGCGCCACCAACAATCGAACTGTAGTACTGAAGTTTGCCGCCCCAATCGAGGTCGTACTCCTCCTTACCCTTGATATTTACGGTGATATCCTTGCCGTTTACCTTATACTTTGTAGGCTCCTCGATGCCCTCGTAGTAAGGCTCGATAACCATATGTACCTCGCCAAACTGGCCTGCTCCACCCGACTGCTTCTTGTGACGATAGTCTGCCTGTGCAACCTTTGTAATGGTCTCACGATAAGGAATCTTCGGTGCAAAGAACTCCATATCGATCTTGCTCTCCGCCAAGATGCGGGTACGCAAGATATTGAGGTGATGCTCACCCTGACCCTGAATAATGGTCTGCTTCAACTCCTTCGAGTACTCAACCAAGATTGTAGGGTCCTCGAAGCGTGCATCGAGCAACAACTTACCCAACTTCTCCTCGTCAGCCTGCACCTTCGCCTTAACGGCAGCACGGTAGCGTGGCTCCGGGAATACGATAGGCTCCAAAGTGATAGGCGACGACGGAGCCGAGAGGGTGTCGTTTGTGCGAGTACCCTTCAACTTAACGGTGCAACCGATATCGCCCGCAGCCAACTCCGAAACCTTAATACGGTTCTTTCCTGCAACGGCAAAAATCTGTGTCAGTTTCTCCTTATTGCCGGTACGCGAGTTCACCAACTCCATACCCTCGGTCAACTTACCGCGAACTACACGGAAGTAGTTGATTTCGCCAATATGTCCCTCCATCTGCGACTTGAATACGAACAACGCCACAGGTGCAGTCTCGTCAGCAGCAACCTCCGAGCCGTCGGTTGCAGGGAATGCAGGGGCTACGGTTGGGCCCGGTGCAACGTTGATGATGAACTCCATCAAACGCTTTGTACCGATATCTTTCTTACCACTAGCGCAGAATACAGGCATAGCCTTACGCTTTGCAACACCAATCTTCAAACCCGAGCGGATATCGTCTTGTGTAAGAGTACCCTTCTCGAAATACAACTCCATCAAAGCGTCGTCGTGCTCGGCAGCGGTCTCGATAAGTTCGAGGTTCAAAGCCTTTGCCTTCTCCATCTCGCTCTCCGGAATCTCCAACTCCTCGCGAGTACCATTCTCGTCGGTGAAGCGGTACATCTTCATCATCAACACGTCGATAAACGAGTCGAAGCCCACACCCTGATTTACAGGATACTGAACGATAACCGGCTTAACCGACGCCTTATCCTTAATGGTTTCGAGAGTACTCTCGAACGAAGCCTTCTCGGCATCGAGTTGATTTACAACGGCGATGAGTGGCTTATTCAAGATGCGTGCATAACGGCCCTGAATAACGTTGCCTACCTCCCAACCGGTCTGTGCGTTTACGAGCATAACGCCCACGTCGCCCACCTTAAATGCCGAAAAGAGGTTTCCGCAGAAGTCGTCGGAACCCGGGCAGTCGATGATATTGAGTTTGCGGCCCATAAACTCGGTAAAGAGAGTGGTCGCATAGATCGAACGCTTGTATTCGTGCTCGATGTCGGTGTTGTCCGACAATGTGTTGTTGTTCTCTATACTACCTCGACGGTCGATAACCTTACCTTCGTAAGCCATAGCCTCTGCCAAGGTAGTTTTACCCGAGCCTGGGGCTCCAATCAGAACGATGTTCTTAATCTCTTTTGGTGAGTAATTTTTCATAGCATTATAGTTTTAAGTGTTCAAGTTTTTATCGTTTGTTGCCAAATCGTTTTATAAAGTTACAAAGTTTTTTCGTAATTGCAAACTATTTGGTGGAAAAAGTGAATTTTCCTACCTAAACAAAATGGGGATTCTATGGGTTCTGGGGATTCTGGAGCGATATAATTTACTCGTTTCGACGATGAGCCAATCGCTCTCGTGTCAGTTTTTCACGAAAACCGCCCTGCTCCAAAAATTTATTGTAATGCCAATTATAATAGCGTTCAATCAGCACATCTGCTTGGTGTATCAGCACTATTACCATATTAGCAATAACCTCATCGTTACGGCTCTCCGCCAGTGATAGAAAGTAACCACTATCATCGTGTTCTTTTCCCAACCTACGCATCGTCTCAACTTCGATCGAGCCCGACTCCCACTGTCGCAGATTTCGCACACGCAAATAGTCTTGGTAGTCAGCGAGCAACTCTTGCAAACTGCCTTTCGCCACATATAATAATTTCAACAACATCTCCTTCGAGGTTTCACCAGCCGCCATACCCTCGATAATATTCTGCTTGCCGGAACGAGCCGCTTGCACCATTTGGTCTATAGTACGGTCACCTTTGCGAAGATATTTTTCACAAAAATAGTAGGTCATATCGTAGATAATCTCTGCCTTGCGATATCCCTTGAGCGTGCTATGTGGACCAATATTATTCATTAACACAAATGTAAAAATTATACGGAGACTCTGCAACTTTTCGGGAGTTTTTTTTTGTGGATTTTTAGATTTTTAGGGGTTATGAAGTCGGAGGCCAAGCGGTCTTAGGAAGACAACATCATTTTTCAAC
>JAZQML010000013.1:0-31497 GCA_045543395.1 Alistipes sp.
TGTAGTTTGTGTTGTCGTTAAGCTCCTCTATGGTGATTGTAGCCTTGCTCTCTACGGTTGCAGTATTACGAGCAAAAATCTCGTCGATAGTAGGGTTGGTGTTGCCCTCAGCAACTACGGCATAGCCGAGCTCGCCAGCTGCGGTAGTCTCCACCTCGAAGGTGAACGTGTTGGCAGTCACCTCACCAGCGGTAAGGGTAATCTCAGGCTTAACGCTTGGCTGTGGCTGAGGTTGTGGCTCTGGGGTGTCGGGCTTACAACCAACCACCATTGCTACGCTTGCGATAAGCGCAAACATGCTGAATAATTTTTTCATGGTAATTTAGGTTTTTGTATGTTAATAAATTTTTTTCTGTTTGTTGAGGCCTATCCCCTTTTTGGGGATACGTGCCTATAATCGGGGCAAAAATAGTAAAAAAATTAGATAGTAGTGCGCAATCTGTAAATTGTAATAAATTTTTTACAAATATTCACAGTTTATTCATCTACTATTTCTCGTTGAAGTATATATCCAACAGCTCCTTAGCAGCGATAAACGACGATAGTTTGGCCTCTAACACCCGCTGCTCGACATCGGCAAGTCGTGACTCAATATCGGGGTTGTTGTAGAAACTCGACTTAAGTGTCTCGTTGATGGTCTCGTACATCCAGTATTTGTTTTGGCGGTTGCGGTTTGCCATAAAGTAGCCGTTGAGCTCGATATGTTGCAGATACTGCTCCACACCTTGCCATACCTCCTCAAGACCGGTGCCCTCCAACGATGAACAGGTGTAGACCTGAGGTCGCCACTCCGACTCGCCCATAGGGAATAGTCGTAATGCCCCCTGATACTGTGCCTTGGCCAACTCAGCCTTCTTCACGTTCTCGCCATCGGCCTTGGTGATAACCATCATGTCGGCCATCTCCATGATGCCGCGCTTGATGCCTTGTAGCTCATCACCTGCACCTGAGATTTGAAGCATCATGAACATATCGACCATCGAGTGTACGGCGGTCTCCGACTGACCAACACCTACGGTCTCGATGAAGATTACGTCGAAGCCCGCAGCCTCGCACAGTACGATTGTTTCACGTGTCTTGCGTGCCACGCCACCCAACGAGCCTGCCGAGGGCGAGGGGCGCACGAAGATTTTAGGGTTGTGGCATATGCTCTCCATGCGGGTTTTGTCGCCAAGAATCGAGCCACCGCTACGCTCCGATGATGGGTCGATGGCCAGCACAGCGAGCTTATGGTTGTACGATGTCACCATGTTGCCCACAGCCTCGATGAAGCTCGACTTACCTGCACCCGGAACACCTGTGATACCGATACGCACCGACTTGCCCGAGTGGGGTAGACAGCGCTCTATAATCTCCTGAGCCTGAGCGTAGTGCGTAGGGTTGTTGCTCTCGATAAGGGTAATCGCCTGAGCGAGTATTGTGATGTTGCCATCGAGGATTCCTCTCACATACTCGTCGGTGGTCATCTGTCGGCGTTTCTTGCGTACAAAATAGGGGTTTACGACAGGCTGACTATCCACGCCATCTGTTACGTTTAGGGCGCTGTCGTGGTGATGGTCGAGATACTCTTTCTCGTAGTGTTCTATCTTCGTAAATGCCATAACTGCAAATATTTAGTTACTTGATTATCATGCTTAGTTCCTTTACTCCAAGTTGTGATAACGACCCGAACCATAAGGTTTTGCGGGCTCTTGTTTTGTATATCACGCTGAAGGGTATGTAGCTCACGCCGAAGTTGCGGAATGTTCGACCATCGTTGTCGAAGGCGAGGAGTGTGTCGTTGGATGTTAGGCTTTGTAGCATATCCTCCTCGAAGCCATCCTGTTCGGGTGTCAGCAATACGATGCCTATCTTGTTGCGATAGGGGAGTATCAGCTCCGAAAATTGACGAATGGCCTCCACTGCTGGCTCACTCTTTGAGTGCATAAATATCAGGCACGTGTACTCCTCGTCGACCAACTTCAGGTCGTCGCCTGCCGATGAGTCGACATCGATGGCGGGTATTCGTTCGCCGATGCGCAAATCCTGGGCTGTGACACTTGTGGTGCACAACAGTGTTGCGATGATTATTTTCAATAGGTTTCTCATAATCCACAAAGATAGGAAAAAAATATTAATTATCCGAGTCTCTTTACTAAAAGTAATGAATTTAGTTGCGAGGCCCTCTTTTCGTAAAAAAAGAGTCGAAAATATTTCGCCATTTCAAAAAGATATACTATCTTTGACTGATTTTTGATGTAAGAAAAACGAAACGAGAATACAAATAAATACTAAGTTAAACTTTATAAATATTAAACACTATGAAAGTATCACACATCGAGCACCTCGGTATTGCAGTAAACAGCCTCGAGGAGGCAATTCCTTATTGGGAGAACGTATTGGGTTTGAAGTGTTACGCTATCGAAGAGGTAGCTGACCAGAAGGTTAAGACCGCATTCTTTATGCTTGGTCAGACCAAGATCGAACTTTTGGAGGCTACTTCGGAGGATTCGACAATCGCAAAGTTTATCGAGAATAAGGGTATCGGTATTCACCATATGGCTCTCGCTGTTGAGGGTATCGAGGAGCAGTTGGCAGATGCCGAGGCACAGGGCATCCGTCTTATCGACAAAACTCCACGCAAGGGTGCTGACGATATGACTATCGCCTTCCTCCACCCAAAGAGTACACAGGGTATTCTTACCGAACTCTGCGAAAAGAAATAAAATCGTTCTGATGAGTTCTTTTTGCACAAGCCGTCGGAGAGCAAAATGCTCACATACGCCAAAGTATGCTCCGCTTTTGCTCCCTAGTCTTGCACAAAAATAATCTCATCATTTACGATTTTTGGGATTTTAGAAATTTGAAACAAATCAAAATTCACAAAATAAGAAAATTGCTATGAGCGAAATTCAAAACAAAATCAACAAACTCATCGAGAACCGCGAGACGGCTCGTATGGGTGGTGGCGAGAAGGCCATCGCAAAGCAGCACGAGAAGGGCAAGTACACTGCTCGTGAGCGTATTCAGATGTTGCTCGATGAGGGCAGTTTCGAAGAGTTCGATATGTTCGTAACTCACCGTTGCTACGACTTCGGTATGGAGAAGAAGCACACCTTTGGTGATGGTGTGGTAACAGGTTATGGTACTATCGATGGTCGCCTCGTTTATGTATTTGCACAGGACTTCACCGTAACTGCTGGTTCGTTGTCGTTGGCTTTGGCAGATAAGATTTGCAAGGTTATGGATATGGCTATGCGTAACGGCGCACCTTGCATCGGTTTGAACGACTCGGGTGGCGCACGTATTCAGGAGGGCGTAAACGCTTTGGCGGGATATGCAAACATCTTCCAGCGCAACGTTATGTCGTCGGGTGTTATTCCGCAGATTTCGGCAATCTTCGGCCCTTGCGCAGGTGGTGCAGTATACTCGCCTGCATTGGCCGACTTCATCATTATGAAGAAGAACACCTCAAATATGTTCCTTACAGGCCCGAAGGTTGTTAAGACCGTAACCGGCGAGGATGTAACACAGGAGCAGTTGGGTGGCGCAGTAGTTCACACCACAAAGTCGGGTGTTGCACAGTTTGCAGTAGACACCGAGGAGGAGGGTATTGCACTTATCCGCAAACTCATCTCTTATATGCCGCAGAACAATATGGAGGATGCTCCGTTGGCAGTTTGCACCGACAGCATCGCTCGTTTGGAGGATTCGCTCAACGAGATTATTCCTGACAACCCTAATCAGGCATACGATATGTACGACGTTATCAAGGCTATTGTTGATAATGGCGACTATTTGGAGTCGGCTGCTTCGTACGCAAAGAACATCATCACCTGCTTCGCTCGTTTCAACGGCCAGTCGGTAGGTATTATCGCCAACCAGCCAAAGTTTATGGCGGGTGTATTGGATATCAACGCTTCGCGTAAGGCTGCTCGTTTTGTACGCTTCTGCGATGCGTTCAACATTCCACTCGTAACCCTCGTGGATGTTCCTGGCTTCTTGCCGGGTACAACACAGGAGTATGGTGGTGTTATCACTCACGGTGCAAAGTTGCTCTTTGCATACTGCGAGGCTACTGTACCAAAGGTAACCGTTACATTGCGTAAGGCTTATGGTGGTGCTTACATCGTTATGTCGTCGAAGCACATCCGTGGCGATATCAACTACGCTTGGCCATCGGCAGAGATCGCCGTTATGGGTGCATCGGGTGCAGTTGAGGTGTTGCACGCAAAGGCTTTGGCCGAGTTTACCGATCCGGAGGCAAAGGCGAAGTTCGTAGCCGAGAAGGAGCAGGAGTACAAAGATTTGTTCTCGAACCCTTACAACGCTGCACGCTATGGCTATATCGACGACGTAATCGAGCCACGCAACACTCGTTTCCGTATTATCCGTGCTTTGCAGTCGTTGGCAACCAAGCGTTTGCAGAACCCTGCTCGTAAGCACTCGAATATTCCATTGTAGTCCAAAGGTAAAAGCGTAAAAAGTTATGGATAAATTTGCAAATGTAGGCTGGCCCGAAATGTTGCTTATGGCGCTTCTTGGTTTCTCGGTGGTATTTGCTGTGCTTGTACTCCTCATCTTTGTGATGAAGGGTATGGGTTGGGCGTTTACCCGCCAGAAGAAGGCTGCCAAGGTTGCCGTAGCAGGCGCAGCGGCAGAGGAGGAGCACGACGCAATTACCGACCAGGAGATTGCTGCGGCTATCATCACTGCACTGAAACTCTACAAGAGCAACTTGCACGATCAGGAGTCGGAGATGCTTACCATCAACCGCATCACTCGTGCATACTCGCCTTGGAGTTCTAAAATTCACGGATTGACTCAGTTACCTGAGCGTAAATAATTTAAGACACAAAACGAAATGAAAAAGTATTCATTGAAAATCAACGGCAACTCTTACGAAGTTAAGATTGACGATATCAACGAGGCCTCGACCTTGGCTCACGTAACGGTCAATGGCACAAAGTACAATGTAGAGATCGAGGGTGGTAAGGCTGTGGCTGCAAAGAAGCCGCAGGTTATTGCTGCTCCGGAGGCTACCGGTCTTTCGGTAACTCCAAAGACCCCTATCGCAACCAAGCCGGCCGCTGCTCCTGCTGCTGCTTCGGGCTTGAAGGTTGCTTGTCCGCTTCCGGGTACCGTACTCTCTATCAATGTTAAGGAGGGCGACACCGTAGCGGCTGGTCAGACTCTCCTCGTGTTGGAGGCTATGAAGATGGAGAACAACATCGACGCCGAGCGTGGTGGTGTTGTTAAGCAGGTGCTTGTTCAGGCAGGTGCTACTGTAATGGAGGGTGATGTATTACTTGTTATTGAGTAGGCGTTATGATTTCACTTTTGCAGTCAGATTTCCTTCTCGACAGCGTGATGAAGTTTGTCGAGACTTCGGGATTTGGAGCATTTTTTGCGCCGGGTGGCTGGAAGTTTGCGGTGATGATTGCACTCGCGTGCTTCCTCCTCTACCTCGCAATTAAGAAGCAGTTTGAGCCGCTTCTGTTGCTCCCTATCGCATTTGGTATGTTGCTTACTAACCTTCCGGGTGCCGAGATGTATCACTCGGAGTTGTTCGCGGGAGGTCACGTTCATTGGGATATCTTTGTGGATAAGGCGGGCCTTATCGACTACCTCTACCTCGGTGTTAAACTCGGTATCTATCCTTGTTTGATCTTTGTGGGTGTGGGTGCGATGACCGACTTCGGTCCACTTATCGCCAATCCAAAGAGTTTTTTGCTTGGTGCAGCAGCACAGTTGGGTATCTTTGCAACCTTCTTGGGCGCAAAGGCTCTCGGCTTCGAGCCAAACGAGTGTGGTTCGATTGGTATTATCGGTGGTGCCGATGGTCCTACATCAATCTTCCTCACCGCACGTCTTGCTCCGGAGTTGCTCGGCCCTATCGCCATTGCGGCTTACTCGTATATGGCCCTCGTGCCGGTTATTCAGCCGCCAATTATGAAGGCTCTCACCACCAAGAAAGAGCGTATGATTAAGATGTCGCAGTTGCGTCAGGTGTCGAAGACCGAGAAGATTATCTTCCCTGTTATCATCACCATCATCATCTCGTTGCTTCTCCCATCGGCTGCGCCACTCGTTGGCTGCTTGATGCTCGGTAACTTGATGAAGGAGTGTGGCGTTGTGGATCGTTTGTCGAAGACCGTGCAGAACGAGTTGATGAATATCGTGGTTATCTTCCTCGGTATCTCGGTTGGTGCTACTGCTACTGCGGCTTCGTTCCTCAACCTCAAAACTCTCGGCATCCTCGTACTCGGTATCGTTGCGTTTAGTTGCGGTACTGCCGGAGGTTTGCTCCTTGCGAAGTTTATGAACCTCTTCTTGCCGGAGGGTAAGAAGATCAACCCACTTATCGGTTCTGCGGGTGTATCGGCAGTGCCTATGGCAGCCCGTGTATCGCAGACCGTAGGTCAGAAGGAGAACCCATCGAACTTCCTCCTTATGCACGCTATGGGACCAAACGTAGCGGGTGTGGTAGGTTCGGCTGTGGCGGCGGGTATTTTGCTTGCCTTCTTGAGTTAAAAATTGTTTTAAGGGGCATTTGCTTCCTTATCTTCAAAAAATGAGATGGTTACATACGCCTTAGTATGCGCCCATCTCATTTTTCTTTGATAGCGTTGCAACTACCTCCTTAAAAGCAATTTTTGGTGGTGTTGCATTTGCCTCTCTATAATGATTTTTAGTCTTTTGTGCGCATCGGGCTTTTCGTTTGCCTCAAAAATAGCCCAATCATTTACGATTTTTTTAGTGGTTATGCTACGGACTCGCCTTCTTGTTTAGCACAAAATTCCCTCACTCAAATCTGATTTTTTTGGAGGTACCGTGCGCGTTTGTTTTTGTGCGCATTATATTTGCTCCTATAAAAAGATGGGTATCAAATTCGATACCCATCTTTTGTGGTTTGTTGCGCATAAAGAAACCCCAAAAGTTTGGACAAAAAACTTTTGGGGTCACTTCATTGGCGACCTTTTTTTATTTTCCGAAGTATCTATTCAGTAGATATGCCAGTCGGTAACCAGCATTGCGCATCTGCACATTTACGAGGTCGCGCGAGAGTTCCACCGTATTCGGGTTAAGCACCTCGGTGTTGTGAGGGTTCCACTTATAGATTATGGCGTTCATCCTGCCAATCTCGTTTGCCCAATCGTGAAAATCGCCCTTTTGGATACGTTTAATCTCGCCTCGTTTGGCGTTGTCTATCTCGGCTGCAATCTCCACGCACGATTTGTTCGGATGAATAGTCGCTGGGATGAAGTCGTAAAGGCTGTGGAAGGTCTTTATAGGCTTGCCATTCAGCGTGCAAGGCCAGAAACAGCGAGGCCCCGGCACATACGAATGGGTTGGGCAGTGCATATCGCCGGCGAAGTGAATCAAACAACGGATGTTCATCACCACTGCCGAGTCGGTCAACTTTTCCAACCTCGAGAGGTTGTAGTCCGAAACCTTCATAGCAAGCACCACGTCGCCTTTGTAAAGGCGAGGGTTCATATCGTACTCACACTCCTCGTCTACGTTGTAGACGTGCCACGATGTGGTGTAGCCAATCTCCTTATCGTGGCGGTGGTAGTCCATATATGAGCCATCTTTTGTGATGTCGTATGGCATATATTTCGCGATATTCTGCTTGGTCTTTTCGCTGATATGTCGCTTGGCAACCTCGATAATCACCTCGTGTCCCAACTTGCCCCACGCAAAGGCACTGCTTGTGTAGGCTATACCTATTATTAAAAGGGTTAGAAAACGCTTCATATCGTTAGATTATCTCGAATGCAATCTCCATCATATCGGTAAATGTCTTCTCGCGCTGCTCGGCTGTGGTCTCCTCGTGTGTTACGAGCGAGTCCGAAATGGTGCAGATGCAGAGTGCCTGATTGCCACTGCGTGCAGCGTTCATATAGAGTGCCGAAGCCTCCATCTCGACAGCCAAAACGCCCATCTTTTGCCACTGCTTCCACGCCTCGGGGTTGTCGTTGTAGAATATCTCCGATGCGAGGATGTTGCCCACTGCGTAGTTCACGCCCATAGCCTTCGCCTTCTCGACCGCTGCGCTCAACATCTCGAAGTCGGCGATAGGGGCGTAGGTGCCCGGAAGGTTGTACTGCGCTGCGAAGTTCGAGTTGTCGCAAGCACCCTGTGCAATCACTATGTCGCCAATGTGTAAATTGGGTTGATATGCACCTGCCGAACCTGTACGGATGATGCGTTTTACGCCGTAGAAGTTGAATAACTCGAATGTGTAAATGCCGATCGACGAAATACCCATTCCGTGTCCCATAACCGAAACCTCCTTACCTTTGTAAGTTCCCGTATAACAGTACATTCCACGCACTTGATTGACGAGTTTAGGGTTTTCGAGGTAACGCTCTGCCATAAACTTTGCACGCAGCGGATCGCCCGCCATAATCACTCGCTCGGCTATCTCACCTCGCTTTGCTCCAATATGAGGAGTTGGTGTTAAATCTGCCATAATTATCTAACTATTTTGCATAAAATCTATAAATACAGGTGTGTTTGTAAACCTCGCCCGGCTTCACAATTACGCTTGGGAACGATGGCTGATTTGGCGCATCGGGATAGCGTTGGGTTTCGAGAGCAATGGCGCCTCGGTAGAGGATAGGTTTGCCATATTTGTTGTTGTACGAGCCATCGAAGAAGTTGCCGCAGTAGAACTGAATTGCAACTTGGTCGCTCCACACCTCCATACCACGACCGCTGTTAGGTGAGTATACGTCGGCAACCTTTATAATCTCGCCATTGTCCTCGCGGTCGATAATCCAGTTGTGGTCGTAGCCTGCTCCCGCTTTGAGTTGTGGGTGGTCGGCGTTTACGCGCTCGCCAATGGCGTGAGCCTCGCGGAAATCGAATGGAGTACCCTCAACATCCATAATCTCGCCCGTAGGGATAAGCAACTCGTTTACCGGAGTGATAGCCTTGCTGTTGATTGTCAATACGTGGTCAAGAATCGTGCCTTCGCCATCGCCTTCGAGGTTGAAGAACGAGTGGTGCGAGAGGTTTAACACCGTAGTAGCATCGGTTGTAGCCTCGTAGGTAACCTTAAATTCGTTCTGCTGGGTGAGCGAGTAGGTCATCAAAATGGTGCGGTTTGCCGGGAAGCCGTCTTGCCCATCGGGCAGAGTGGTCTTGAATACTATCTCGCTCTGCTTGTGCGACACAACATCCCACACGATGCAGTCTACACCGAGAGTTCCGCCGTGCAGAGTCTGTCCGTTGTTGTTCTGCGGAAGGGTGTAGTGCTTGCCTTCGAGCGAGAATGTGCCGTTGGCGATGCGGTTGGCAACAGGGCCTACGACTGCTCCGAGATAACGCTCGCCGGTGTTGTTGATGTAGCGATTGATGTTCTCGTAGCCGATCTCAATGTCGGCATATTTGCCGTATCGGTCGAGGGTCCACAACGACACCACTCGTGCGCCGTAGTTTGTAACCTGCATAATCACGGTGCCACCACGCAGGGTGTAGAGTGATACCGCTTTGTCGTTCACTTGTGTCTCGAAGTTCTCTTTGTCGAGCAGTTGAATTTGAGGCTCGCCACACGATACTGCCAATATGAGTGTCAGCAGTGCGAAAATCTTTTTCATATATCCTTGAGTTTTACATTAGTTTCCTCACAAAGATATGAATTTTTGCAAAAAGTTGCAATTCTTTGCTCTAAATTTATTATCTTCGCTTCCGCTACAAACCAAAAAATGTTGGAATCGTGAATGTTCGTATAGCCGAAGATTGGAGAGAGTTGCTCCAAGAGGAGTTTGATAAACCCTATTTTGCCGAATTGGTCGATTTTGTGAAGGCGGAGTACGCTTCGACGCAGGTCTTTCCGGCAGCCCGAAACATATTCAGGGCATTCGATAAATGCCCGCTCGAAAATCTGAAAGTCGTGATTATTGGGCAAGACCCGTATCACGGTGATGGTCAGGCAAACGGACTCTGTTTTTCGGTCGATGACGGGGTTGATTTTCCACCTTCGTTGCGCAATATTTTCAAAGAGGTCTCCGAGGATATAGGCAAGCCTGTTCCGTCGAGCGGAAATCTCGACAGGTGGGCAGAGCAGGGTGTGCTGATGCTGAATGCGGTGCTTACCGTCAGGGCGCACGAGGCTGCATCCCACGCAGGTCGAGGCTGGGAACGATTTACCGATGCTGTGGTGCGCTTGGTTGCCGAGCGCAAAAAGGGGGTGGTCTATATGCTTTGGGGCAGTTATGCGCAGAAGAAGGGCGCAATGGTCGATACTGCGCAAAATCTTGTGCTTAAGGCTGTTCATCCGTCGCCACTCTCTGTTTACAGAGGTTTCTTTGGTTCGCGCCACTTCTCGAAGGCAAACACCTATCTTGAGAGCGTGGGCAAAGAGCCTATCGAGTGGTAGAAAAAAGAGTTACGATTTTTTTGTAAAAAAATTGTGTTGCGAGGTTGTTAATATGAAAAAAATGTGTACCTTTGTAACACCGAATTGAACTGAAATGGGCCACGTAGAATGGACGCATTGTATGTGGTGAAACCTTAAAATAATGATTGTACGATAGTTATGAGGGCTTGTGTTGTGGTGTAAGCCCGCAGTGGTAAAGATTTATCGCCTCGCAATGTAAGCGGAGCGAATAATCTTTTTGTTTTTTTGCGTACGCGCGTAATGCTCGCACGTAACACGTAAAGGGAAGCCCAAAGGAGAGAAGACAAAAGACGAAACAACAAACAAAATCAAAAAATATAACAAACAATTACAAACTTTTTAAAAACTATTAGCGTGAAAAATTTTACTAAACTTTTGATGTCGGTAGTTCTGCTTGCAGCGGCAGCGTGTACGCAGGATTTGACAGATGACCAGGCTCCGGTTATCTCGGGGAATGGTGGTGGAAGTGGCGAAGTAAAGACGCTGCAAGTTTCGATGCCAACCTCGTCGCGTACAGAGTTGGGCGAAAAGGTTGATGGAAAGTATCCTGTATCGTGGTGCGAGACCGATGTTCTTGCTGTGAATGGCAAGCCAACAACCGGTATCAACATCTACGAGGAGAATCCAAGCGTTGCAGTGTTCAACTTGCCGCAGGGAATTACGATTCCGTTCCACATTGTTTACCCTTATCAGGGCGAAGATGTAGCGGTTGAGGCTAACAGCGGAAAGTATCCGGTGGTATTCTCTGCCGAGCAGCAGCACACCGAGGGTACATTTGCGCCAAACAGCGCACCGATGTATGCTTGGACAAGCGGTTTCGACGATATCCATATGGAGCATCTCGCGACTGCACTCCGTTTCTCTATCAAAGCAAAGGAGGGACAGTCTGTTGATTTGAAGTATATCTCGGTTTCGACTGCCGATGCTGCGCCAATCGCAGGTGTGTTCGATGTTTACTGCGCCGATAAGGATGAGGTGGAGGCAGGAACACTCGAGGCTCGTAAGAACACCTATCCAACCGTGTTCTACAACTTCGAGAATGATAGCCATATCATCACATCGTCCAAGGAGGATGTTTTCTACATTGTAGTTCCAAAGGGCGAGTACACAACCTTCGAGGTTAACTTCGTGGAGCAGTCGGGTAAGGTCTATTCCGAGACCTTCGACGCTTCGGGCGACAAGCAGTTGCTCGGCGGTAAGGTTCGCGAGTTCCCTGTGGTTGAGTTCGACCTCGAGAAGTGTAGCAATATGTTGCTCATTGGTACCGACGTCGATATGCAGACTTTGGCAAACGAGGTTAAGGCCAACACTTTCAATAGTAAGTACGACGGTGCGCTCCTCGTTTCGGATATCGATATGACCGGCAAGGAGTGGGAGTCGCTCGATGGCTTCTCGTCGTTGTTCGAGGGACGTGGCTACACCATTAAGGGTTTGACTACACCTCTCTTTGGCGAGAACGTGATTGGTACTATCTCGAATGTAAACGTTGAGTGTAATTTGGTTGAGACAACAAAGGGTAAGGTTGGTCTTGTTGCTCGTTCGCTCACAGTGTCGGGCGATAAGGTGGGTACAATATTCAACTGTACTGCAACCGGCTCTATCGAGTATAAGAACAGCACACTTGCGCTTACCGATGACTACAAGTTGATCAACATCGGCGGTATCGTAGGTGGTGTTTATGGTGGTAAGGTTTCGCTCGCAGAGAGCAACGTAAATATCAACATCGCAACTATCGCAGGAGCCGATGGTAAGACAACCGTATTCAATCCTAACATCGGTGGTGTTATCGGTTACGCTTGTGCCGAGGGCGAGACACTTCCTGTTGTTGTGGATAACACCAGCAACGGTGCAGTTGTTTGGAACGACGACTCGAAGAGCGAAAAGGCATTCCCATACATCGGTGGTGTTGCGGGATATGTTGTTGATGGTGTATTCGAGAGCAACGTAAATGCAGGTGCATTGACAATCGACGAGCCTATGCTCGACCTCGATTGGGGTGGTGTTATCGGAGCATCACACGTTTCGGTTGTAAATTGCGAGAACAAGGGTTCGTTGACTATCAATCAGGAGACCACTCGTGCAAATATCGGTGGTGTGGTTGGTAAGTTGGAGGCAAACTCGGTTGTAAACTGCGTGAATAGCGGTCAACTTTTGTTCCAGGAGAACTTCCTCGTAAAGGAGAAGAGTAATATTGGTGGTGTAGTTGCTTATGCTGTTCAGGGCACCAAGGAGGTTAAGGAGTGTTCGAACTCGGGTTCGATCGAGTACTTGGGCTCGTGCTACTATCAGGATAGAGCAACCATCAATGGTAATGCAAATATCGTAATCGGCGGTGTTATCGGTACGTCGTGGTCGGAGTTGGTTAGCGAGTGTCACAACCAGCAGTCCGCAGTGCTTCGCATCGCAGGTAAGATTGCAGGTAACGGTGATATCAAGAACAATAAGGCTACAATCGATAAGAACACTGCTATCGCAGGTGTGATTGGTGTTCGTGCAGGTCGAAAAACATCGTTGGGTATAGCAGAGGATGTTAAGACTGTGAATTGTAGCAACAAGGGTAACGTAAACTTCGAGTGGCAGTATTGCGGTGCAGCATACGTGTTCAACTCGGCTTGTATTGGTATCTTCGAGTCTGATTATATCTCGGATTGTAAGAATAGCGGTTCGGTAAATGTTAAGGCTAACGTTTCGACCGATACAGTGAATCACGAAACAACCGGTACACTCGTTGTCTTTATCTCGGGTATGTTTGGTTACATCAGCGACCACTGCGACCAGATTTACAACTGTGAGAATGCAGGCTGGGTAACCGTTTCGGGTTCGAACAGCCGTATGATGTGGGTATCGGGCTTGCTCGGTACTGCCGAGAGTGGTGTTAACATCAAGTTCAACAACTGCGGTAACACGGGTAACATCCTCGTAAACGACGACGTAAATGTTCGTAACGTATACGTAGGAGGTATTTTGGCTAACACACTCGACATTAAGTTGCAGTATCCAAACTGCTACAACTCTGGTAGTGTTGAGTCGAAGGCTAACTGTACTGCCGAGACTTATATTGGTTCGATCTTTGGTCAATCGACCGGCTCCGATACAGGAGCAGGTACCGAGGGTATCCGCAATACTGGTCGTGTAACGTTCTCGGGTTCGGCAGCATTGGCTTACGTAGGTGGCTACTGCGGTCTGTACAAGGAGGGTAAGCACACCGTACAGTTCGACAACGCATCGACAGGTGTCGTTGAGTATAAGGGTAACGCTTCGTTCTGCGCATTCGTAGGCGGTATCGCCGGTTTGGGTGGTTCAGTTACTACCAACTCGTTGACATCGTCGCAGGGTGTTGTTACCGAGATTAAGTCGATCAACGCTAACGAAGGTGGCGAGTTCGAGAAGGGTATGACCAACAACGGTAACGTAACAATCTACGGCTACGCTCCGGAGATCTACGTTTCGGGTGGTTTTGGTTATATCACCAGCAAGAATAAGGGCGTTAGCGGTTTGACCAACAATGGTACTATCGAGGTACCTGATATGAGCAACGCCAAGAACCTTCCGAAGAGCATCCACATTGGTGGTGTGTTCGGATATGCTACTATGGGTACTGCATATCCTACAACCGAGGGTGCTATCACCGAGGCAAAGGCTATTTCGGATTGCCACAATACGGGCGATATTATATATAAAGGTATGGCAACCGATGGAGCATATATCGGCGGTGTTGCCGGTTGGGCTTCAAAGGCCGCTCTTTGGAACTGTACCAACAATGGTAAGATAACCTCGGCAGGCCACGCAGGAAACACCTGCCCTCGTTTCAACGAGTCGCAGGAGAAGGCTACTGCCAACAACTGGCGTAACATTATGACTCACGATATTGCAGTTGGTGGTATCGTAGGTGAGACCGATTTAGATATGTCGGGTTGCGAGAACTATGGCGAGATAACTCACGAGTGCTTGCTCAACCCATTGCGTGTTGACTACCTCGGCGAACTTGCAACTTCGCGTTTCGATGTTGGTGGTATCGCAGGTCGTGTATTCACGCCACAGGCCAATACTACTGCTTACATCTGCTCATTTGGTGGTTTGACCAACAAGGGTAAGATTACTATTTTGGGTACACCTGCTTCGACAAACAACTCTCCATCTGCGGATATGGGTGATGCCAATGCATATCAGTGGACCGACGTTGACGATAACGACCGTCAGAACCGTCGTCTGTTTACTCGTGTAAACGTTGCCGGTTTGTTTGGTCGTATGATGGACCTCTCGAAGATGCCGGGTACAACAATGAAGGAGACCTCCTACAAGTTGACCGGTTGTACAAACGAGGCAAACGTTGCAGTTCCTAATGCAGGCGGTGCAAAGTGTTTGAGCGTTGCCGGTGCTATTGCCGATGTATTGGTAAGTAACTTGGAGTGTACAGCAGTAAACAACAAGGGTAACCTCTCGGTTGATGGCGCAGGCGTTGGTACCGTTATCGACGGAGCGAAGATGATGCATACCTTCTTTATCAATATGGGTGGTATCGTGGCAACTCACTTCGACTACCGTCTTTTCGGTAACTTGGAGGGCGACTTCTCGAAGTATAAGCACTACGCTATCTTCAATAATTGTAACAACTCGGGTAATATCCACTACGGCGAGGTTGCTGCTTCGGTATACCAGATAGCCGGTGGTATCGTAGGACAGGCACTCCACTGTGCCGCAGACCGTTGTACAAACATCGGTTTGGAGGGCTACTCTGGTGGTAAGTGGTATAAGAGCCAGTTGCAGTTGCAATTCTATAACTGTAAGAATAGCGGTAATATCGACTATCGTACCACAAGTATGGTATTGACCTACAACTACAACTACGCAGGTGGTATCCTCGGTAGTGCAAATATGGGCCACAATGGTTTCACACAGCACTGGGGTAACGTCAATGTCCTTGCAGACCACTGCGAGAATACAGGTTCGATTCAGTGGGATCGTAGCAATACCGTAGCATCTCCTAACAGCGGTTATGCTAATACGGCAGTTGGTGGTATCATCGGTCAGTACACCGGAGGTATCGGTCACTCGACAAATAGCGATACCGCAGTAGGTGGAAACCTTGGTACTCGCGAGAATGGTTGTAACGCTACTATCGTTTCGTGTAAGAACTCGGGCCGTATCCACGGCTTCTCGGGTATGTTGGGTGGTATTATCGGTTGCGGTAGTTGGTATGTTAAGATTACCGGTACCGAGGACGATCCAACCATCAATACCGGCGATATCGTAGTTATGCGCGAGGGCGACAGAGTTGTAACCAGCGGTCGTTATGGTCAGAAGTATATGTATGCGGGAGGTATCGCAGGTATCTTGCGTGAGTATACCAGCGCAGCATATGCAGTTGCAAGTGCGAAGTCTTCGGACAACAACGCTCACCCAGACTATATGCCGGAGCATATGTACTGCCGTGTTGAGTATGCTGTAAACGAGGGTGCTGTAGGTTCTACCGGTTATGCCGGTGGTATCGCAGGCTACTACTGGTCGGCTGTTGAGCCTTCGAAGCGCGAGGGTGCTGTGATTGAGCACCGAGGCGGTTTGCAGTGGTGCCGCAATACAGGTTCTGTCTACGCATTGGAGGGCGCTACAACAAATGTTGGTGCTATCGTAGGTATGCCTCGTATGTTTGTCTATACTGCAAGTACCAGCAACGATGTGGCGAAGTACTTGTCGGAGGGTATGAACTCCGATAACGAGTGGCCAATCGGTGTTAAGGATTGCTACGTAGGAGGTTATGTATTGCGTGGTGCAGTAGGAGAGATGAATATTGATGCTACCAACTTTGCAAATGCAATCTATGGCGAGTCGTGGAACCCTGATAGTTATGTATCTATCTCGGAAGAGGGCGACTTCGACGGATGTACTTTGTATGTTGCGCCAACTCCGGAGGAGCCAACCCCAGAGGAGCCAACTCCGGATGCAGGCGTATAACCAGCAAAAAACGAAAATAATTGACAAATAAAAAATAAAACAAATGTTTAAGATGAAATCATTACTTTGCATTGTGGCAATATTCTCGCTTGCGCTGGTATCGTGTACGGAGCGCATCCCCGAGAAGGCTATGCCGAATGTTGATAACGGTGTCATCACTATGGTAAAGGCGACTGTGGAGCCCCTCACATTGGAGGGCGCCACAGGAACCGGTAACTACAAGTGGAACGAGACTCACACTATCGGTATCTATGGTAGTACCGAGGGTGAGAATGAGTGTTATCTCCCTGTGAAGTCAACAATCGGTGACAATGAGGCGTATTTCTTCGGAAATGCTGTGGGTGGCGATATGACCATCTATATGCCTTATGTAAGTGCGGGCAGCCCTGCTGCTCTTGATGGTCGTGTAGTCGTTCCGGCACAGCAGAAGTACTATGCCGATGCATTCGACCATTTGATGTACAACTCGACATTCCTCGCCTATGTGGATTCGGAGAATGTAACATTCGACTACCACACCGGTCTTTTGAAGGTTGAGTTGAAGTACGACATTACAAACATTACCCGAGTAACGGTATTGGTTGGTAATGTTACTGCTGATGGCGGTTACACCGATCATTGCGTTGGTGATCTCGCTATTGAGACTGACGTTGAGGATTATCTCGTAAATGGTGGCAATCAGGCAACCGTAACAGGTTTCCCAGAGGGCTTTAACACCACCAAAGCCGAGCCGCAGACCGTATGGTTCTCGTTGGCTCCGGGTACGTACGAGAACTTCGTTGTTGAGATTGCAAGTGCCGATATGACCATTTCGACCCCTGTTCGTGGCCCATTCGAAGTAGCAAAGTGTGCTATTACGGAGAAGGTCTGCGTGGCAGAGGAGCAGAAGTACGACAACGGCATTGGCGACTTCGGCGGAGAGAATGGCGAATTCAATCCCAAGAATTAAGAGTAAATGAAGTGTTTGATTGTTAAAAGAAAAAGAGATATGAAAAAGACTTATTTACTCATTATAATGGCTGCCGTATTTGCAATTTGCGGCTGTACAAAAGTGGAGTATATTGAGGTTACCGGTCAAGTACTTGCTGTGAAGGAGGTACCCGTAACTGCCGGTTCGTTCCAGTTGCCAATTACTGTGAACAACACCAATAAACTCGTGTGGAAAGTGCGTCCATTGAGCGAGTGGTTGCACGTAGACGATGCTGAATGGAAGCAGAATGCTTACAATATGACGGTTCTCTACGATTCGAACGAGTCGTCGATGAATACTCGTAATTTTGCTCGTGTGGGACACCTCGTGATCGAGACCTACGACGGCTTCGTGGCCGATACCGTTGTTGTAAAGCAGCGTGGTATCACTCCATCGATGAAGTTGTCGGATGTTCAGATCGAGGCTTCGCAGACCGCGTGCTTGATTCCATTTAATACCAACCTTACCGACGCTTGTCGTCCGGGAATTACTCTCTCGGCAAGTGAGGCTTGGGTTGAGAAGGTGGAGTATCTCGGCAATGGTAAGGAGTTGGAGGTTTCTCTCTCTGCGAACGATGGCGTTGAGCGTTCGGCACAAATCACTGTGTTGTTCGTTGATGCTTGGGGCGATGAGCATAAAGCAGAATGTGTACTAACTCAAAATGGACTTGAATAATGAAAAAGATACTTTACACACTATTTGCAGTGTCGCTCCTCGCAGTGGGTTGTACCAAGGAGGTAGGCGTATCGCGTGACTACGATATCAATGCAGAGGTAGTCGATATGCAGACCGAAATGGAACTTACGACACTCTATTTGAATCTCACAGAGGGTGGAGAGGTTAACTTGGATAAGTTGGCACTCTATCTCTCGATGAAGAGCGCAGATGTCGCTATGTTTGTTGCGCCAAAGGTTGTTGGTGTAGTGAATCAGCGCGACTTTATGGACTGGTTCAATAGGTATGCCAATGAAAACAATTTGAAATCGTTGGTAGCAATCAACGACGACAATCGTTTGGTTATGGCGGCACTTTTGAAGGAAGAGGTAAACGTCGAAGAGGTTTACACCGTTCAGCAGGGCGCAAGCCTTCAAAACGCAGTTCTCCACTTCAAGGCTAACGGCATTCACTTCGTAGTTACGGAGTTGTTGCCAGCCAAGAATGCTATTCCGGAGGATTGGTCGGATCAGATTGATGCAATGCTTACAAACAAGAAGCAGGTGCCTTTTGTTTACGAGCCGGACAATCTCGCAGCGCGTAAGACTGAACTCGCTTACATCATTAAGCAGACAGTTGATAACAAGGCGTATTTGAAGGATGTGAATTGGTATTTCGCTCTCAATACGAATGCCGAGTCGCACCTCGATATGGTGAAGTACGACAAGGAGTTCCGTCGTGAGGATTGCTACGATGCACCACAGGATCCAAACTTCTATTGGGAGGACTTCCTCGCAACCGAGCACAACTACTTCTCGATTGAGGAGTTGATTGATGCGAACGACATCTACTTCAATGTCAGCAACTTGTTGATGTACTACAATTTGATTGATTGCAACTCGGTACATCACTCGGTATTCACATCATCGACAACGGATGGCTCGCGTGCTAACAATGTCTTTGCAACCGATGAGTGCTGGAATATGTTCCAGTCGTTCGATTTCGACACATCGCTTACAGAGGAGGCGGGCTTGGCGCACCATCCAATTATTGTTACACTTAAAAGTGAGGAATAGCAGATGAAACGCATAATTAACAGTGTAATTTACGCATCGTTCTGCATCGTGGCCCTGCTGTTCGCCCAGACAGCAATGGCGCAGAAGGCGCGTACCATATCGGGACAGGTGTTTGACACTACCGGCCAGCCAATGATTGGTGCTACGGTTGTCGTAGTAGGTAATTCTGGCGTTGGTACAACCACCGATATGCAGGGTAAATATAAGATTAAGGCTACGCCGGATGATCAACTCTCGTTCTCGATCCTCGGTTATGTCGAGGTTACCGAGCGTGTAGGTAATCGTACCAATATCAACATCGTGTTGCGTCAGGAGAACGTAAACATCAACGAGGTTGTGGTCATCGGTTACGGTACACAGCAGAAGAGCGACTTGACCGGTGCCGTTACATCGGTGAATATGGAGGACTTGTCGAACACAGCATCAGCATCGGTTGACGAGGCGTTGCAGGGACGTTTGGCAGGTGTCGAGATTATGACTACCGATGGTGAGCCGGGTTCGGCTGCCTCGATCCGAGTTCGTGGTTCGCGTTCTATCGCTGCATCGAACGAGCCACTTATCGTGGTCGATGGTGTGATGGATGCGGTATCGAATTTTGCGGATATCGATCCTGCCGAGATTAAGAACGTGACTGTGTTGAAGGACGCATCGTCTACCGCTATCTACGGATCGCGTGGTGCTAACGGTGTTATCCTCGTAACTACCCACGAGGCGAAGGCCAACAAGTTGAATGTTACTTTCAAGGCTACATTCCTCCTTTCGGAGTTGCCACGTGAGTTGGATATGATGAATGCAGCGGAGTTTGCGCAGTATCGTAACGACTACTTCATCAACAACAACAGTACTTATCGTTTGCAGGCTCGTTCGTCGGATTATAACCGTTATCCAAACCCTGCAAGTTATGGTGAGGGTACCGATTGGCTCGGCGTGATGACTCGTAAGGCGTTCTCGCACCGATACTTCCTCTCGTTGGCGGGTGGTAGCAAGACTACGAAGGTTTACTTCTCGTTGGGCTACAACGACAATCAGGGTATTGTGATTCGTTCGGGACAGACACAGTTGAGTGGTCGTTTGAAGATTGACCACACAGCATTTAAGTGGCTGAAACTCGGAATCAACGCCACCTACTCGTTGCGTGAGCAGCAGAAGGCTAACAATGCAATCTCGGGTACAGGATCAACAGCGGTAACCAACCTCAACCCAATGCAGAATCCAACTTCGATTTGGAATGTCTTGGGAGATAATGGTACCAATGGTGGTTCGATCTACGACTCGCCATATTTGAAGGCGTTGAAAATCACCAACACTTACGATCGTGCGATTTTGACACTCACTCCGTACGTCGAGTTGACATTGGCAAAGGGCTTGAAGTTGAAGTCGCAGTTCTCGTACACATTGACACAGACTCACAACTTCGTATATTCGCCTTCGACGATGCCTGTGGCAGAGCGTTACCACTATGGTGGTTCTGCAACCCGTACCGATAGTGAAACTTTCAACTTGTTGAGCGAGACTACATTGTCGTACAAGAAGACCATTAAGAAGAAGCATAAGATTGACGTAGTGGGTGCTTTCACCGCACAGAATACTCGTAACAACTACCTCAATATGAATGGTCGTGGTTATCTCGACGATAATATCACTTACTACAATATGGATGCTCTCGTCGACAGACGTTGCCTCAATTCGAGTTCATCTTCGTGGATGTTGCAGCGTTATTCGGTGTTGGCTCGTTTGAACTACTCGTATGGTGGTCGTTACCACTTCACCCTCACAGGTCGTGGTGATGCTGCTTCGAACTTTGCACGCGGTCACCAGTGGGCATTCTTCCCAGCAGCGGCGTTCAAGTGGACCATCAGCAACGAGAAGTGGATGAGAGGCACGAAGTCGTGGTTGTCTGACCTCTCGCTCCGTATCAGTGGTGGTCGTTCGGGTAACGACTCGGTAGGTCGTTACGTTTCGCAGATGTTGCTCTCGACTAACCAGAGTGGTTGGTTGTTTGGCGACTCGTACGAGGTTTCGTTCTATCCAAACCGTATCAACAACCCTGATTTGACTTGGGAGAAGACCGATTCGTTCAACGTTGGTTTGGATATGTCGATTTTGAACGATCGTATCACAATGTCGTTGGAGGGTTATATGTCTTTCACAAAGGACTTGCTCTACAATATGCAGAATGCAACCGTAACAGGTTTCGGTTCGCGTATTGAAAATATTGGTAGCACCGAGAATAAGGGTGTTGAGTTCACCCTCACTTCGCGCAACATTTCGCGTCGTAACTTCCAGTGGACCACCAATTTGACCATCGCGCACAACTCGTCGAAGGTTACCGATATCGCAACTGCTTATGGTTACGTTTCGACATACAATAGTGGTGGTTATATGATCTATGGTTATGTTGAGGGTTATCCTGCAAACTCGTTGTGGGGCTTCCAGTACGAGGGTGTATGGCACACACAGGACGAACTCAATCAGAACAAGCAGACCAAGACCTATGTGAGTTCAACTCGTAGTCGTGGTTATGCTCGTTATGCGGATATCAACCACGATGGCGTGTTGAACGATAAGGACCGTATCTACCTCGGTTCGGCAGACCCTATCGTATATGGAGGTTTGAATAACACGTTCAAGATTATCAAGAACTTGTCGTTGGGAGTTTACTTCACATACAGCATTGGTGGACGTATGTATAACATTATGGAGTTCACCACAATGCGTGGTAATGCAACCTCTAACAAGGATCGTCGTATGTTGGATGCTTGGCACTCGAGCCGTAATCCATTCTCGAACATTCCGGGAGCGTATACGTCCGATAGCCTTGGTAGCGACTTGTTCATCTACGATGCTTCGTATTTGCGTTTGCAGAACATCAATTTGAGTTATCGTTTCGACTTGCGTAAGAAGACTCGCTACTTGCGCGATATCTCTTTGACTGCATCGGTGAACAACGTAGCACTCTTTACAAAGTTCCCTGGATATGACCCGGATGCAGTGAGCGGTGGTCGTCGTATCGACACAGGTCGTTATCCAAAGAATCGTAACTATTCACTTGCAATTCAAATTCGTTATTAATTATGAAAAAGACGATTTTTATAATATTTGCTGCGATTGCGCTCGTAGGTTGTACTCTTGAAGAGCAGTTGTACGATTCTGCTCCACAGACCTACTATCAGACGGTGCCGCAGTGTCAGACAGGTCTTAATGGATGTTATATTCCATTGAAGAGCCTCTATTCGAATGGTGACTACTTCGAGGTTTGCGAGGTGGCAGCCGATTTGATCTACCACAACTCGGACTCGTATGTGGATGCTCGATGCTACTACACACAGTCTTTGCCACGTTTTGGTTCAAGTATTTGGAATCAGGGCTATTTGGGAGTTATGCGTTGTAACGCTATGTATGCAGCAATCGAGCGTTCGCCACTTACCGATGAGGAGAAGGCGCCATTGTTGGCAGAGTGCGTTATCTTGCGTGCTTTCTACTACTACATTTTGACTATCAACTTTGGCGACGTTCCTTACTACTTCGAGGAGGTTACCGATGCCAATAACGATAGAATTGCGCAGATGCCTCGTAAACCGGCAAAGGAACTTCGTGCCGAGTTGATGGATCAGTTGGAGTATTGGTTGCTCGAGAAGCAGGCGTTGCCAATGATTAAGACTTACGACCCTGCAAACAACTATCGTATTGGTGCGATGGTAGGTTTGACCATTGCGGGTAAGTTGGCTATGTGGAACAAGCGTTTCGATAAGGCTATCGAGTTCTTTGCACCTATCGAGAAGGTGTACGGCACCGTTGATAACGAGGGCGTATATCGTGAGCGTGATGCCTTGATGGGTTACGATTTGAGAGATGTGCAGTTCCGTAACCGCTATACTCCGGAGTCGATTTTGGAGTTGCCGGGCTATGCAAAGGATTATGGTTTGCGAGTTACAAAGCAGTTGGCTTCGCGTTGTACTCCAATGCGTAGTACCAAGTCCGATTTTGTCGACAATGCAGACGATGAGGCAGTCGAGGAGGATGGTATGGACTTTTCGCAGAAGGATGACATCTTTGATGGTGTTCGTATTCCGGAGTTGGGCGTAAATGCTCGTACTACTTCGCCTTACCGTCCAACAAACTATCTCTATAAGACTTTGTTGCCATACAATGCGAAGGATAAGCGTCGTGCAGTGTATGACCCTGCCAAGTGTACTCCACAGGAGGCTGTTGAGATTGAGGGTGGTGCCGGCTGGTTGGCTTGGTGCTACAAGGGTTGGAAGGATCTTACCGTAGATATCAACGACCCTGCAAACCCTCCGGGTGGACACTTCTTCAACTCGACCAAGACCTATTCAGGTCGTCCATATTTGGGCGATAAGTTCTGGTGTCCGGGTATGATTTATACGCAGGATTCGAACAACTTAAAGATTTTCCGCTTTGCACACGTTATTCTCGACTTGGCAGAGGCGAATATGCGTTGTGGAAATTGGGATAAGGCATTTGACTATCTCAACGCTACAAAACAGCGTGCAGGTCGTGAGGATATGAGCGGTGGACATACCGACGAGGTGATGTTTATGAAGGATTTGGAGCAGGAGTCTGGTCGTGAGTTGTTGGGCGAGTTCACTCGTCGTCACAATCTTGTTCGTTGGGGAATTTGGTACGACCGCGTAATTGAAGGTTCGGCAGGCAACGATATCGTTGAGTTTGTGAAGGAGGGCCCTTGCCGTGAGTACTATCCAATTCCTGACCAGCAGATTGTACTCTCCAACTATAATTTGTCTAATCCAGAATACGATAAATACGGACTATAATGAAAAAGATATTAGCAATACTGACAGTGTTGATTGCGGCGAGTGTAACTTCGTGTGTTAAACCATATACGAACACCGAGCCTTTGACAATCGACAACTACGATTTGACGATTCCAAAGACAGCGTCAAAGAAAGGAGTAAACGGAGAGAACTTCCACTATTTCCAGATTACTGCCACCGGTCCGTGGGAGGCAACTCTTACACAGCAGATTGATGGCGAGATTTGGTGCTGGTTGAACGACTACTACACTGTGGCAAAGAAGGATGCTAATGGCAACACTATCAAGGACGAGTTCGGCCGTTACGAGACCGAGAAGATCTATGTTGCCGAGGGTGTAGAGTACTATAATGGTACTGATAAGTTCTACAAGGTACGCGGTAAGGCGGGTGTAACGTTCTTGCCTATGGAGTATCAAGATAATCAGGGTGTTATGCGTTATGCGATACTTCACGTACGTCGTACCGATATCGACTGCGAGAAGTGGTGTAACATATCTCAAAATAAATAAGAGGTGACTATGAAGAAGATATTTGTAATGATATTGGCCGTTGCGGCTTTGGCGTCGTGTTCGTCGCCATACTATCCGGAGTATCGCCCAATCGTTTCTTTGGGTGCATCGACCAGCAACGTTGTTCTTGAAAACACCGAGGACTTCTGCAAGTTGTCGATTATCTCGAACGTTGAGTACGATGCAACCATCATTTCGGGTTCGGAGTGGCTTTCGTTTGCCGATACCGAGGGAGCAGTTCGCAGAAGCAAAGGCAATGAGCACGTTGAGTTCAAGCACTTGCAGAACAACAACGATAAGCGTGTAGCACGTTTGGTACTTTCGGCTGGCGAGCGTCGCGATACCATAAAGTTCAAGCAGAAGGGACGTTTCGAGGATTACATCGCAATTCACGACGACGATAAGGAGATGTTCTCTATGGAAGATGGTACTCGTATGCCTGTTGGTTGGGAAGGTGGCGAGATAACATTCCGCTTGCGTACTTCGTGCTTGGATCACGAGTTGTCGGCTTGGTCGGCAGACCCGACTATCGTTAATGGCTTCAAGTTCGAGAATGGCGTATGCACATTCAACGTTGCAGCCAACGACGAGTTGCAGCCTCGTATCGTGCTTTTCCGCATCTCGTATGTGGATGGTTGGGACGATGTTATATCTTTGGAGTTGTCTATCCGTCAGGAGTACAACCCTGATTTGGCAGACGACTAATCGATCGGATTTCAAAGAAAGTGGTGTTGGGCATTGCGCTCGACACCACTTTTTTAGTGATGGGGTGTTTCGGAATTATCTACTTTAGTCGTGTACGCGTCATTGCGAGTCTTGGTACAAGACGTGGCAATCTCCTCGCTTAAATGTAGGTAGGAGATCCCCACGCTCACTCCTTTCGCTCGGGATGACTTTCTGGTTTTACACGTCTAAAGTAGATAATTCCGTACGATTTTATGGGGTAATACGAATCGATAGATATCGTTTTCGATACCTATCTTTTTTTGTGCCAAATTTTGGGGTTTACTAGGGTTTACTGGGGGCGCACCTGTGGTGCTTAATGGGGTAATTTTGCATTCTGCATTTTGCATTCTGCATTCTGCATTTTGCATTTTGCATTTCTCTCCGCTTTCCACTCCAAGCGTAAACCGAAAAACTAAAAGTTTTCCGTTTTAACCCTGCTTAACGTATTAAGCAGGCTTTTCCTCCTTCGCACCTCGGCAAAGTGTGCAAGCACCCTCTGCTCTCGGTTTGTCGTCGGTTCCGCTTTCCGTTTGGAGTTTTCCGTTCTTTTTCCTATCTTTGTATTATGGCGAAGTACGACAACATATTTTCGATTGCGACAGACCACGAGTTCGAGCGCGAGGCGTTGCGGTTGTTCCGCTTTCAGGCGGAGCATTGCCCGCCCTATGCGGAGTATGTGCGTCTGCTCGGCATCGAGCCGTCGCAGGTGAGCCGAATTGAGGATATTCCGATGTTGCCTATCGAGATATTCAAGTCGCATAAGGTCTATTGTGGCGATGCAGAGCCACAAATCGTATTCTCGTCGAGTGCCACTACGGGTATGGTGCAGTCGCACCACTATGTTGCCGACGTTGCGCTCTACGAGCGTGCCTTCACCGAGGCTTTTCGCCACTTCTACGGCAACGAGAAGGAGTGCAGCATCTACGCCCTTCTGCCGTCGTACTTGGAGCGAGAAGGCTCGTCGTTGGTATATATGGCGGAGCGACTTATAGCATCGTGTGGCGGTGGTGGTTTCTATCTGCACGACCACGAGAAGTTGTTGCACGATATGTCGGAGGATGCCAACCCAAAGATATTGTTGGGTGTAACCTACGCCCTGCTCGACTTGGCGGAGAACTACTCCCCACGCCTCGAAAATACTGTCGTTATGGAGACGGGCGGTATGAAGGGCAGACGTAAGGAGTTGCCAAAGGTCGAACTTCACAAGATTCTATGCTCGGCATTTGGCGTGGAGCGTATACACTCGGAGTACGGAATGGCAGAGTTGTTGTCGCAAGCCTACTCCTTTGGTGAGGGCGTGTTCCGCACGCCGAAGTGGATGAGGGTGTTGGTGCGTGATGTGAACGATCCGTTTGCACGCCTCGCTTCGGGGCGCAGGGGCGGTTTGGATATTATAGATTTGGCAAACCAATCGTCGTGTGCTTTTATCGCCACCGAGGATTTGGGCATACGCTATGACGATGGCTCGTTCCGCATCGAGGGACGTATTTCGCAGAGCGATATCAGAGGTTGTAACTTATTGGTGCAGTAGGGTATGAAGTACGCAAAAGATGATTTACAGAGGCTCCACGAGGAGTTGTATCGCACGTTGGCGGAGGTAGTTCGTGTGTGCGAGGTGTGTGATATTCCCTACTTTATTCAGGGCGGCTCGGCTATTGGCGCACTCTACAACGAGGGCATAGTGCCGTGGGATGACGATATAGATGTGGGTATGACACGCGAAAATTATGAACGCTTTTTGCGTGAAGCACCTGCTCATCTCTCGCCCGACTACTTCTTGGAGTGGTTTGGTACGGAGGCGAATACACCGTTCTACTTTGCGAAGGTTAAGCGCAACAACACCCTCTTTGTCGAAGAGATTTGGCGCAAGATGGATATTCATCACGGCATATTCGTAGATATATTCCCATACGACCGCATCCCCGACAATCGGTTGTTGGAGCGACTGCACCGCTTCTCTGCAAAGTTCTGGATAAACTGCTTTATGGGTAAGGAGGTGTGGCTGTGGAAACACTGCGGACGGTGTGAGATTGATGCTCCACTGCCAAAGTCGTGGTTGGGGTGCGCAGCAATTCGAGCCGTTGTGTCGGTGATGTCGCGCAAGGCAATATACAGCAAGATGAATAGGGTGCTGGGGCGATACAATCGTTGCAACACCAAGTATGTGAATATTGTGCGTATGCCGAAGGATCAGATAGCACGCGCCGATATCGAGAATACGGTGGATATGCCGTTTGGCGGTATGATGGTCAAAGCACCTCGCAATATCGAGGTCTATCTGCGCCATCACTACCCAAATCTCCGCCCCGTACTGCCCGAGGAGGAGCAGATAAATCACGCACCATATAAGTTGTCGTTCGATACCACAAAATAGCGATGAAACTACTCTCTATCATAGTTCCTGCCTACAATATGGAGGCTTATCTGCCGCAGTGCGTGGAGTCTATTCTGCGTACACCTCGTCTTTCGCCGTTGGAGATTGTGGTGGTGAACGACGGCAGCAAAGATAAAACCCTTCGCATAGCGCAACATTATGCCGATAGGTATGCCGATGTGGTGCGTGTTGTGGATAAGGAGAACGGCAACTATGGCTCTACGATAAATGCGGCGTTGGAGGTGGTACGTGGCGAGTATGTCAAGATTTTGGATGCCGACGACAGGTTTGAGAGTTCGTGCTTGGCGGAGTTCGTCGCCTTTTTGCAGAGTGTGCAGGGTGTGGATATGGTGGTAACGCCATTTACGGAGGTGGACAGGCGTAGCGAGCATAGGGTAGGCTACAACCTATATGGTCGTAAGGTCTACGAATATGGTAAGGTGTACGATGCGGAGAGGGTATTTACGGATGGGGCAATACGCTTCTTTATGATGCACGGCGTATGCTATCGCACCGAGTTGCTCCGCAAGATGAACTATCGCCAGAGCGAGGGCATATCCTATACCGATCAAGAGTGGGTTTTCTATCCGCTATTCAACGTCAAGACCATATCCTTTGCCGATATTCCGCTTTATCGCTACAACCTCGCCCGCGAGGGGCAGACTATGGATGAGAGTGTGATGATGCGCAGTTTGTCGCAGTTGGTGGTAGTAACCGAGTGTATGGCGCAATACTTTATCGCCTCGTCACGACGTGTACGCTCGGGTGCGAGAGCGAACTTTTTGCGAAATGTTGTGGCAGACCGCATCCGCATAGTTTTCAGAAAATATCTGCTCGTGATGGACGATGTGGAGTTTGCGAAGTCCGACTTCGAGATGGTCTATGTGCGACTGATGCACCTGCTGTCGAAGTGCCGCATAGGGGAGTTTGCTGTGCCGGTAAACAATATGTTGAAAGTCGATTTACTCGGCTTCTGGCAGCGCAAAAATCGCCGTTATAGTGCATTCACACGATGGTTGCTCCGCTGTGCCGACAAGACGATGGCGAGAGTCCATTCGGCCATTTTCAGATAATTCCGTTCGGAAGGTAAAAGCGGAGTATTTTTTGTAGTTTCTTCCACTCCGTATATGATAACAAAAATCGAAAAAATTAAAGTTTAGCATATACGCTTAATTTCCCGAAAAATTACTATCTTTGCATCGTACGAGGAGCCTTTACGAACCTCTTGCCAACCCTCGGGTGGCAGTGCGTTACGAAAGGTGAAAAGGGAATTCGGTGTAAATCCGGAACAGTACCTGCTGCTGTAAGTTCCTGCTCTGTAGTGTGTTATGCGACGTGCTACGAGTAAAAAAGGCTCTCTTTGCCACTGATCCTTATCGATTGGGAAGGCGCCTTGCGGAACAAGTCAGAAGACCTACCTCACAATTTTTTGTTAATCAACTCGCAGGCAATCGAGTTCTAACACCAACATTTTATGCTTATATTTTTTAAGTTTGCACTTGTTGCAGCCCTATTTGTGGTAGGTGGCTGTACGCAGTTAGATGAAGGCAGAGGCAACGTAGGCGATGCCGAGCCGAAAGAGATGGAGTTCGAGGTGGTGGAGTTTCTCCCCGCACCCGGGCAGTTTGTGAATGAGGGCTACGAGGCGACCACAATGGAGGAGGCGTGTGCCTATGCCGAGGAGCGAATGAAGAATCATTACTATGTGTCGTTGGGCGGCTTTGGCGGATATGTTGTTGTGAAGTTCAAGACTCCCATCCGTAACTCGGAGGGCGACTACGACTTCGGCATATATAGCAATGCGTTCGGTGGCAGTTCCGAGCCGGGCGTTGTATGGGTGGCACAAGATAGCAACAACAATGGTGTGGCGGATGACCAGTGGTACGAACTGCGTGGCTCGGAGAGTGGCAAGGCGACAACCACACAAAACTACGCTGTAACTTATGCTCGTGTAGATGACGAAACAGTTATTACGTGGCGAGATAACAAGGGTGGAGGAGGCGTTATTATGCGCAACTCGATGCACCCACAAGACTACTTCCCTGCGTGGGTAACTAACGAGCGGTATACACTCTCGGGAACGCTTCTGCCCGACAATGGCGAGTGGAGCGAGATAAATCAGGAGTGGGTGCTACACGCTTTTGAGTGGGGCTATGCCGACAATTTCAGTGCGACATACCTCGCAGCCGATAGGGCAAACCGCTTTCGCATTCTCGACGCTTGCGATGCTACGGGCGAGGCAGTGGTGTTGTCGCACGTGGACTTTGTGAAGGTGCAGTCGGCAATCAACAAGATTCACACCGCCATTGGCGAAACTTCGACCGAGGTGTGCGGTTTTGTTACATATAACAGCGTGGAGTAATGCGTTGCCTGCGCCACATAGCCGTCGTTTTTGCGCTCGCACTCACCTCGTGTATGAGGTGGGAGTATGGCGAGCAGGAGCAGTTCAACCTTCTCGGCGAGGGCGTATTCATCACTAACGAGGGCAACTTTACCTATGGCGGTGCATCGCTCTCGTTCTACTCCCCCGAAAATAATCATATAGAAAATGAGATGTTCTATCGTGCCAACGCTATGAAGTTGGGCGATGTGGCGCAATCTATGGTGGTGCGCAATGGTGTGGGATGGATTGTGGTGAACAACTCCCACGTGGTATTTGCCATAGATGTCGAAACTCTGCGAGAGGTGGGGCGTATTACCGATTTGCCATCACCACGCTATATATGCTTCGCCTCCGATGAGAAGGCGTACGTGTCGCAGATCGATAGCGACCGCATAATCATCATAAATCCCCGAACTTTCGAGATTACGGGCGAGATTGTCTGCCCGATGACCACCCCTTACCGCACAGGCTCGACCGAGCAGATGGTGATCGTTGACAACCACCTTTTTGTGGCGTGTTGGTCCTACCAAAAGCGAATCTTGAAGATAGATATCCACACCGACGAGGTGGTCGATTTTGTGGATGTGGGCGTGCAGCCGAAGTCTATCGTTGTGGATAAAAACTCCAAACTTTGGGTTGTGAGCGATGGCGGATATGAAGGAAATGTTATCGGCTACGAGCCGTCGACACTCTATCGCATAAACGCAGAAACTTTCGAGGTGGAGAGGCAGTTTTCGCTCGGTAAAAGCAATTCGGGTGATGCCACTCGCACCGCTTCGCGTTTGAAAATCAACGACAAAGGCGATACACTCTATTGGATAGATGGAGGTGTGTGGCGAATGGCTATCGATGCCGAGGAGTTGCCGTCGGAGCCGTTTATCGAGCCTATCGTGGGGGCAAATCGCTCGCTCTACTACGCCTTGGGCGTGGCACCTGTGAGCGAGGAGGTGTTTGTGGGCGATGCGCTCGACTATCAGCAACGCTCCGTTATTTATCGCTACTCTGCGGAGGGCGAATTGTTGGACTCATTTACCGCAGGCGTAATTGCCGGCGACTTCTGTTGGAAATAGTGCGTAGGGTAGTTCTCATATTGGTGTTGGCGGTTGTCGCTCTTACGGCTCGTGCCGAGGAGCGCGATTGGCTGCGTGATGGCTTGGAGATACCAGATGTGACGGTTACGGCTCGTCGCCCGATGCGTGATATAGGCGTGGAGCAGACCAAGATTGACTCGGCAATGTTGCACCAGAATATCTCGCTTTCGATGGCGGATATCCTCTCTTTCAACTCCTCGATTTTTGTAAAAAACAGCGGTCGTGCAACCCTCTCGACCGTATCGTTTCGAGGTACTTCACCATCGCATACGCAGGTGCTGTGGAATGGCTTGCGTATCAACTCGCCAATGCTCGGAATGACCGACTTTTCGATGATACCATCGTTTTTAGTCGATAAGGCAACACTTCTGCACGGCTCCTCTTCGATTACCGAGTCGGGCGGTGGCTTGGGAGGTGCGGTGAAACTCGCCACCGAGCCGACTGCGGAGGAGGGCTTCGGCTTGCACTTTGTGCAGGGCGTAGGCCCGTTTTGGACTTTTGACGATTTCCTGCGCCTGACCTACGGCAAGGGGCGTTGGCACTCCTCGACACGAGTGGTCTTTTCGACCTCGAAAA
>JAZQML010000014.1:0-18317 GCA_045543395.1 Alistipes sp.
TGCTTTTTCTCTGCTGTTAAATAAGCCATAATAGTAAAAAATTAAAATTAAGTTATTTAATAGTTAACACTTCGGACGCATTCTCCTTACACGCGAATCACGCCAAAGCGGTGCAAAGATAATAAAAAATTCAGAATTAAAAATGCAAAATGCAAAATTATTTTATCTTGCATTAACTTATAGTTAATAGGTGGGGTTTTATTGGGGGTGGAAGGGTAGAGAATTTAATGAATTTAGAGAATTTAGAGAATCCCTATACTCCCTATACTCCCTAAATTCACTATGTTATCAACCACAACCACCCAAAACTATTTAATATCAGGCATTTGACTCGAACGGTCGTTGCAGTTGAGAGGTGATCGCAGTGGGGCTGTTGCAATCAGAGATTGTTGGCTTTGGCGGATGATGGCTGGAAAATTTATTTTCAAAGACAACATCAGACAAAGACAATGATTTGCAATAGCAAACAACAGCCACCACGCAGACAAGTCGCCCGAGACGCCACCGACTGACCGAGCCTCCGAGCGCAACAACTAAACGAGAATAGACCAATCTATTCTCGTTTAGTTGCGGGAGGAGGATTGACTGCGCTACGCTTGTCTTCAATCTCTCGCGACTCGGCATAGTGTGCAAGCCCACTCTGCTCTCGCTGCTCGGATTGTCCGAACCTCACGGTTCTCGTCCTCCTCCCTCCGCGCAGATAAAACAAAAATAGAACAAGTCGTTGACCTGTTCTATTTTTGTTTAGTTGCGGGAGGAGGACTCGAACCTCCGACCTCCGGGTTATGAGCCCGGCAAGCTAACCAACTGCTCCACCCCGCGATGTATCTTAAATATGTGCCCAGGACGAGACTCGAACTCACACGGGCTAATGCCCACTACCCCCTCAAAGTAGCGTGTCTACCAATTCCACCACCTGGGCTTTGAGGAGCCAATTTTTTCAAATCAGCGTGGCAAAGGTACGCAAAAAATTGATATCTGCAAACTTTTCCCGAAAAAATTTGTTGCAAACCCCAAACAATATATCAAAATTGAGGAAAAGTATGCACTTTCCCGATGTGTAACTACGTAATACCCTTTAATATTATTACGCAGTTACGCGCGTATGCCCCTTATAAATTTCCGTTGTGAGAGTTCTACAACCAACCGCCGTTGTTTGCGACACCCTGCTTCGAGATAACCACAAATTTGCGGGTAACCTCGGTTGGGAATGGTTGAGTCTTATCGCCGAGCGAACCACCACCTACAAGCATCTTTACGGTGATTGTCGCAACGCCAACTTTCGAGGTCTTTACTCTAACGTTGAGTTTTGAACTCGACACAATCTGCAAGCCGGCAGTATCGCCCTCTTCAACCACAGCCTCAACAAACTCGGTGGCATCTATTCCACCAAAGTATAACTGAAGGTCAATTTCGCTCTCGACACCCACCTTAACAACCTTACAAGGTGTTCCCTCCACCATCAGGAGCATCTTGTAGGCATCGATATATCCACTACCCAGTCCACCTTCGTAGTCGGGATAATAGACCACTTGCGAACTGCCGTCGGAGTAGTTAATCGTCACACCACCTGTCAAATACGAGGCATCGATGCTATTCGACGCCGAGAGCAACAGCGAGCGGAACTCGCTTGCTGTGTAACGCTTGCCCAACTGCTTGGCATACGATAGACCGAGTGCTGCAACGCCCGACACGTGCGGTGTCGCTTGTGAAGTACCCTGCATCCAGCCGTAATTAGGCTTGCTCGATGCCGAGAAGTCGCTCGGTACGGTCGAAAGAATCTCGCCATTGCTAAACAACTGCTCTCCGCCAGGAGCCGTAATATCGGTGCCTGGACCATAGTTGGTGTAGTAGGCCGGGCGTGCCGCAGGGCTCATTGCTGCAACCGCCACACAAGGCTCGTATGCACCCGGGTAGCACGGAAGTCCTGCGTTGTCATTGCCACCGGCAAATATCGCCAAACCGCCCTCAATCGGACCATCCTCGCTACCGCCATTCTTTATGAAATAGTCTATTGCGCTCGCCTCCGATGAGAGTTGATACTTATAATCTTTATCGTTTGCAGGACCAAGTTCCCAATATTCAACGCCCTCGGTCTCTGCCGAAAGGTAACCCCAACTATTCTGCGAGATGTGCGCACCGTTGTCGGCAGCATACTGGAAAGCACGCACAAGATTCGAGGTGGAAGCACCCGAATCGCCATTGAAAATCTGCACCGACATAAGTTTTACGCCATCGCTGTTGCCGCTACCACCCGCAATACCGCAGATGCCTATGCCGTTGTTATTCTCGGCAGCGATAATTCCTGCAACGTGCGAGCCGTGTCCTGTGTCACCGCTCTTGCTCCACGTAATAGTACCCTTCATCGTGGTGAAGTTGAAGCCGTAGATATCGTCTTTGTAGCCATTGCCGTCATCATCAACACCCGACTGACCATTCAACTCCTTCTCGTTTACCCAGATGTTGTTTTTCAAATCCTCGTGGGTATTCATCACGCCTTCGTCCAACACGGCAACAACAATCGAAGGGTCGCCCGTGCAGAGTTCCCACGCCGGAACAACATTTACATCAGCACCCTCAACAGCATCAGGCAAATTGTTGATACGACCACTCAAATTACCCGAGTTCACAAGTCCCCACTGCGAACGGCGGTGGGTGTCGTTGAACGGAATAGATACGGTTGCACGAGTGTCAGGAATATCCTCATTAACACTTTGTGTAGTAACCTTTGGCGAGCCTACACGCTTCACACGATGCACATACTGCACCACCTGCACCTCGCCTACTTTTGCCAACTTCGAAGCGGTAGCCTCCATATCGCTCGCCTCGTCGAAGAGGAGTTCGTACCACAAGTGGTAACCGCCTGCGTAGACCTTCTCGCGGTTCTTCTCGGTAACCACGTAGAGAGGCACTACCGAGTAGCCATTCACCTCGTCGAGTACGGCATCCACGCTGCTAATGCCTGTGCGGGTTGCGCCGCTACGTGTTGCACACTCCGCCAAACGGCTCTCTGCCGTAGCGTTGAAGCGTACCAACAACGTACCACCCACGCAGTTGCGCGAGGTACTCAAAATCTTACCACCAACACCATTGTCGGTTGTGGATATTGTCTGATTCTCCAAGTCTGCCGTACACGCTGCCAGCAACGCCACTACGGCAATATATATCAACTTTTTCATCATCTTGCTCTTTTACAACGGTTTAACATCGTTTGGTGTGGCATTTCGCAGATTTACTGCCTTCGTAACGGGCGCATCTGCAATCTCGTAAATCGCCACCTCCGAAGGGTTGTTTATGCTCTCCAAAGTCAGTTCTTTTGCTTCGGTATTCACATCGTACTTGTAGTCGGTAGCCCACTTTACGCCATCGCTATAAACACCCGACAAAGTTTTATTCTCCTCGTCGGTGGTGTAGGTACCATTGAAAACAGTATATGTGAGTTCCTCGCTACGCTGGTAGATTGTGAATTTGCCATCCTTCGCAAAGTCAATCAAAATATCGACATCGGTAGGCACACCGCAGAAACTAACCAAACGCCAACATCTTGTGAGCGTTACATCCACTTGGACAGGCTTGTTGTTCTCGTTGTTGTCATCGTTATCGTCGATAATGCCGAAGTGCAACCCCTCGCATCCAACTGCGCCAACTGTCAAAATCATCACACACATACAATGAAGTATGTATCTCTTAATATTCTCCATCATAATAGATACCTCTTTCGGTTGTTTACTTTGGTGCAAATATACTCATTTTTCTTTGCAAATAGCACAATATTTATTGTTTTTTCAGCAAAACGATTGTATCTTTGTTTTTGTATCGCACCAAATTCAACGAATATGAAGAGATTTGTTTTGACCGTATTAGCACTTATTGCTATGCACATCGAGGCATTTGCCTGCACCTCGGCCATAGTTGCACCACAGCGTTCGAGCGAGGGCGTACCACTATTGTGGAAGCACCGCGACAACGCCAAATACACCAACACCCGCATCGAATATATTGCGGATGGTACATACGCCTACACCGCTGTTGTGCCCAACAACGAGAGGTATGCAAAAGGCGTCTATGCCGGCGTAAACGAAAAGGGGTTAGGCATAATCAGCACAGCCACCAAGAATCTGCCCGAATCGACGCCCGAGGAGTATAAAGCGTGCGGACTTCGTAGACTACGTGGCGGAGCAATGTGGGTTGGCTTACGAGAGTGTGCAACCATCGACGAGTTCGAGGAGTTGCTTAAAACAACCAAGCGCAGTCGTCGTTCGCACTCCAATTACGGAGTTGGCGATGCTACGGGAGCGGTGGCATACTTCGAGATTTGGGATGTGGGTTACCGCCGTTACGATGTGAGCAAAAGCGGCAACGATGGCTTCGATGTGCGTTCGAACTTCTCGCACGCCGGAGACCCTACAAAAATGGGAACAAGCAAACGTCGCTACGACCTTATTATCAACGAGATGGCTTCGCACAAAGGGACATTTACGCCGCACGATTTCATCGGTTATTCACGCTCCTACAACAGTCTCAGATATGGCAACGTTCTCGAGATGGAAAAGCGATACTACTGCAGTAACCATACCGTACCTCGTGCCTCGACCGTCGGCTCGTTTGTGATAGTTTGCGACGGCAACAACCCTCGTATGCTGGTGATGAATGGACACTCGGTTTCGAGTCTTGCCGTACCCGTATACGTCAAGGCAAAGGAGTACATTCCGGAGTGTGTGCACGGCAATGCGATGCGACTATTGTCGAACGATTTTCGCGAGAAGGCATACACCACCACCGCATCCAACAAGAAGTTCCTAAACAAAGAATTGATAAAAAAAGTGCTGAAAATAAAACAGCCAAAGATTGATATGCCCCAGGATATGCCAAGCGACATTCGTGCCTTCAACGCCCAGATAGATAAGAGATTCTACAAGCACGAAAAGCGAGTTCGTAAGGTTTTGGCAAAATTTTAGGGTTCTAAAAGAGTTATTTTCGCAATTTATCCTTATCTTTGCGCGATTATAACTACCGATTTGTGAAATTTTAACAGATAAGAACATACTAAAGTATGAAGTTCAAGGAGTATAAGAATCTCGATTTATCGGCACTCGCCAATGAGGTTTTGGCAGAGTGGGACAAGAAGGATACTTTCGCCAAAAGTATCGAGACTCGTGAGGGTGCGCCAGCATTTATTTTTTTCGAGGGTCCCCCTTCCGCAAACGGTATGCCGGGTATTCACCACGTTATGGCTCGTACAATCAAAGACGTTTTCTGCCGCTACAAAACACAGCAGGGCTATCGTGTAAACCGCAAAGCGGGTTGGGATACTCACGGTCTGCCTGTGGAGTTGGGTGTTGAGAAGACTCTCGGCATCACCAAAGAGGATATCGGCAAGAAAATCACCGTCGAGGAGTACAACCGTCGCTGTCGCGAGGATGTGATGAAGTACACCGACGTTTGGAGCGACCTCACTCATCAGATGGGCTACTGGGTAAACCTCGACGACCCATACATCACATACGACAACAAATATATCGAGACTTTGTGGTACCTTTTGAAGCGACTCTACGATAAGGGGTTGCTCTATAAGGGGTACACCATTCAGCCATACTCTCCTGCTGCGGGTACGGGACTTTCGACTCACGAGTTGAACCAACCGGGTTGCTACCGCGACGTTAAGGATACCACCTGCACCGCACAGTTCCGCATCGTGCGCAACGAGAAGAGCGAACACCTCTTCGCAAATGCCGAGGGCGAGGTGTTCTTCTTGGCTTGGACCACAACGCCTTGGACACTCCCTTCGAATACTGCGCTCTGCGTTGGCCCGCAGATTGAGTATGTTCGTGTTAAGTGCCAAAACCCATACACCGAGGCTCGTCAGACCATAATTATGGCGAAAGACCTCGTAGGCACCTACTTCGGCAAGAAGCAGGAGGGTACATTCGAGGTTGAGGAACAGACCTTCAAAGGCAAAGAGTTGGAGGGTATCTGCTACGAGCAACTCATCCCTTGGGTGAAGCCTATGGGCGATGCGTTCCGTGTAATCGTGGGCGACTACGTTACAACATCCGATGGTACGGGTATCGTACATATCGCGCCTACGTTTGGTGCCGACGACGACCGTGTGGCTCGTGCAGCGGGTATTGCACCACTCTTTATGGTGGATACAGCAGGCAAGAACTGCCCTATGGTGGATCGTTCGGGCCGCTTCTTCCGCTTGGAGGATTTGGATAAGGAGTTTGTCGAGAAGTATGTGGATGTTGCACTCTACAACGAGTGGGCAGGTCGCTATGTCAAGAATGCTTACGATGCTGCGTTGGCGGATAGCGACACCACGCTCGATGTCGATATTTGCGTAATGCTCAAAGGCGAGAGCAAAGTGTTCAAAATCGAGAAACACACCCACTCGTACCCACACTGCTGGCGTACCGATAAGCCGGTGTTGTACTATCCTCTCGACTCGTGGTTTATCCGCACTACGGCACTCCGCGAGCGAATGATTGAGTTGAACAACACCATCAAGTGGCAACCCGACTATACAGGCTCGGGCCGCTTTGGCAAGTGGTTGGAGGGTTTGGTAGATTGGAACCTCTCGCGTTCACGCTTCTGGGGTACACCTCTCCCAATATGGGCTAACGAGGACTACTCGGAGATGAAGTGTATCGGCTCGGTCGAGGAGTTGATGGCGGAGATTGAGAAGTCTATCGCTGCGGGCTTTATGACCGAGAATCCATACAAGAACTTCAAGGTGGGCGATATGTCGGCAGAGAACTATTCGACCGAGAATATCGACCTCCACAAACCATACGTAGACAACATCATCCTCGTATCGTCGAAGGGCGAGCCTATGCGTCGTGAGAGCGATTTGATCGATGTTTGGTTCGACTCGGGTGCTATGCCTTACGCACAGCGTCACTACCCATTCGAGAATGCCGAGAACTTCGATAAGTTGTTCCCTGCCGACTTCATCGCCGAGGGTGTAGACCAAACTCGTGGTTGGTTCTTTACGTTGCACGCAATCGCTACTATGTTGTTCGATAGCGTGGCGTTCAAGAATATCATCTCGAACGGTTTGGTCCTCGACAAAAATGGCAACAAGATGTCGAAGCGTTTGGGCAACGCCGTAGATCCATTCGAGGTACTCAACAAGTATGGTGCAGATGCCACTCGTTGGTATATGATATCGAACTCCGACCCTTGGGACAACCTCAAATTCGACGTTGAGGGCGTAGACGAGGTGCGTCGTAAGTTCTTTGGAACGCTCTACAACACCTACTCGTTCTTTGCGCTCTACGCCAATATTGACGGCTTCACAGGCGAGGAGGCAGAGGTGCCTATGGAGCGTCGCCCCGAGATTGACCGCTGGATAATCTCGTTGCTGAACACCCTCGTGAAGGATGTTACCGCATCGCTCGAGGACTACGACCCAACACCTGCGGCTCGTGCTATTCAGGAGTTTGTGGGCGAGAACCTCTCGAACTGGTATGTACGCCTCAACCGTAAGCGTTTCTGGGGTGGCGAGATGAACGAGGATAAACTCTCTGCCTACCAGACTCTCTACACCTGCCTCGAAACCGTTGCGAAGTTGTCGGCTCCGTTTGCTCCATTCATCTCGGATCGCATATTCTGCGACCTGAACGCATTGAGCCATCGCCACTCGGAGGATTCGGTACACCTCGCCTCGTTCCCTAAATGCGACGAGTCGTTAATCGACAGCCGCTTGGAGGATATGATGGCTATGGCACAGCAGGTGTCGTCGATGGTACTCGCTCTGCGCCGCAAAGTGAATATTAAGGTGCGTCAGCCGCTGGCAAAGGTGCTGATTCCGGTGCTTGACGATGCGACCGAGGAGCATCTTTTGGCAGTTAAGTCGCTCATCCTCAACGAGGTGAACATCAAAGATATGACACTTATTCGCGAAACCACAGGTCTTATCACAAAGCGCATCAAGCCTAATTTCAAGACTTTGGGACCTCGCTATGGCAAGTATATGAAGCAGATTGCTGCAATGACTGCCGAGTTCTCGCAGGAGAAGATAGCAGAGATTGAGGCTTCGACCGAGGTTGTTCTCGATATGGGTGGCGAGCAGATTACCGTAACGCCTGCCGACTTCGAGATTATGTCGGAGGATATGCCGGGTTGGTTGGTTACGAGCGAGGGCAAACTCACCGTAGCACTCGACATCACCCTCACCGACGAGTTGCAACGCGAGGGCGTTGCTCGTGAGTTGGTAAACCGCATCCAGAATATCCGTAAAGATTCGGGCTTGGAGGTTACCGACAAGATTGAGGTCGAGATAGAGGATATCGAGGCTGTTCACGCTGCTGTAGCGGAGTTTGCACACTACATTGGTCAGCAGACTTTGGCGGTTAGCGTCAAGACCGTAGCAGAGCCACAGGGCGAGTTTGTTGTGGCAAGCGATGTGAACGAGATTCCTTTGAATATTGCTATCAAGCGTGCGTAATTGCACCGAACATAAACAAAGACGGAGCGAGAAAATCGCTCCGTCTTTTTTGTTTGGGGGTTGCGCTGGTGCGCCAAGCCTCATTTCACTACAACTTTACCGCTACTTTCTTGTTCGATTTGCGGCTCTTCTCTGCCATAAAGCCCATTACGTGACTCTCAATCGATACATCGATAGTACTCGACAAGAGTTTGACATCTTGTGCTGACACTGCACGCAAGAAGTCGCGGACAAGCAAGTGGTCGCCACCTCCGTGTCCCGAACCTTTGTATTCGGCAATCTCGCTGACCTTCTGATCCCATACGCTCTTATGACCTGTGCGGAAGTCGTAGAAGGTAAAGGTAGTCATATCACCCTCGATAAAACCCTTCGTTCCCATAATTCGGGTACGACGACCTCCCCAAGGGGTGAAGGCATCCATCGAGAACGAGGCTGTAACTTGATCCTTAAATCGCATAATCGCTACATAGTGGTCGCATTGGTCGTTGTTGCAACGGAATACGCAACGGCCATAGTTGGTAACCCTCAACTGCTCGCGGATAAGTTCAGGTGTCCTACGCGGAATGTCGAATGCGCCCAAGTGTTGACGACGGTCAATGTAGATGTGTTTCGACGAGTATGGACACTCCTTCTCGTGTGGGCAGTCGCCACCGCCAACATTGTCGATACAACGCTCGGTTGCCCCTTTCGGCATATTCTCCGGACGGAACAGATAGAGCGAACCTTCGGCTGCGATAGACTCGCACGGCTTGTCGATAAGCCAACGCAAGATATCGAGGTCGTGGCACGATTTGGCAAGAATAATCGGTGTTGTGGTCTTGGAGTTAGGCCAATTACCGCGCACATAGGAGTGAGCCATATGAGCATAGCGGATAGGCTCGAAGTGCTGGACATTCACGATATCGCCAATAGCACCCGATTCAAGCACTTGCTTCAACGCAACATAGTATGGAGCATAGCGCAAAACGTGGCATACAGCAACTATGCGGTTGTATTTGTGTGCCTGCTTCATAATTGCACGACACTCTCGCTCGGTTGGAGCAACAGGCTTTTCAAGCAACACATCATAACCCAAAGCCAACGCCTTCATACAAGGCTCGTAGTGGAGATTGTCGGGGGTAGCAATAACCACCGCATCCGCAAATTTAGGCTTCGATAAGGCATCGTTGAAGTGTCCAAACTGATTCTCCTTCGGGATGTTGTGCGCCTTCGACATACGCTTGCGACGATAGTCGTTCAAGTCGGCTACGCCTACCACCTTCATCGAGCGAGGGAATTTTTCAGCATAGCGCGCATAGGTCCAACCACGACTTCCCGCACCAATTATCAACACTGTTACGGGTTTCGTAAGATTAGCATCCATCTCCGGCATCTTGGTCTTAATCTTTGCCTCCGATGCAATTTCAGGAATCTCCTCCGCCTCGGCTGTCATAGCGTTTACATCTACGCCAATCAACGATGCTCCAACGGTCAAAGCGCCAAGTCTTTTCAAAAATTCTAATCTATCCATACTATATATATTATTAAGTTAGTTGTTTTCTCTGTTGTATGCCGCCTCGGCACGTGCCACTACCACCACACTCAATTCGTACAAACCATAGAGAGGCAATAGCACCAACATCATACTCATAGCGTCGGGCGGTGTGATAAATGCCGAAAGCACCGCAAGTACCACTATGGCGTGGCGGCGATACTTACGCATAAAGTCGGCAGTCAGCACCCCCATCTTTGCGAGCGTGCGAGTAAGTATCGGTAGTAGAAATATCAATCCGCAAACGAACACCAGATTTAGCACCAGCGAGATATAGGAACTCACATCTATCATATTGGCAATCTGGTCGCCCATAGAGTACGTCGCCAAGAAGTTCACCGAGAGAGGTGTAAGTGCAAAGTAGCCAAACAACACACCCACCAAGAAGCACAACGACACCTCCAAGACAAAGAAACGGCTTCGACTGCGCTCCTTCTGCGTGAGTGCCGGCACTATAAAACGCCACAACTCCCACAATGCGTAGGGGATGACAACAAGCAACGACGTGTTGAACGCCAAGCGGATATGGAGGTTGAATTGTCCCGCCATAGCGGTATTTATAAGTGATAGGGGCGTGGCATTTATCCGCAAAAACTCCTTACCGCTCCGCTCTGCCAGCCACGCAAAAAATCGATTTGTGGGGAACCACTCCGACTTGGGCCCTGTAATCAGCACCATCAATTCGTCGCCAAAGAGAAACGCTACGACCATAAAGAGGATGAACGCCGCAGCAACACGCAGCAGACGTGGTCGAAGTTGGTCGAGATGTTCCCAAAAGGACATATCGACATCTTCAGGCTCTATCACTCTGAAAAGTCTAAACATAAAATGAGGATGCCTCGCTCAAAAAGGGGTGCCGCCCCATCCAACACTACTTCTCTGGCTCGTTTTCGCTGCTCTCCTCGGGAGCCTCTTTGCCATCTACGGCATCCTTAAACTCCTTCACACCGCGTCCCATACCGCGCATCAGTTCGGGAATCTTTTTAGCACCAAAGAGAAGCACGATGATAAGTACGATTATAAGTATCTCGGAAGTACCAAGTGCGAATAGTGGATAAATCATAACAGTGTAGTTGTTTTTTAAGGTTAGTTATTAGTGCAAATATAATAAAATTTTACAATATTCACAATTTGACCGATGAAAATTTAGCAAGTAAATAATAAAGAGTGTTAAAGGTGCTGCAACCTTTAACACTCTTTATTCTTGGCGTACGCTCTTTGCTAAAAGCGTGTTTTGATATCCTTAATGCGCAACTGCAACGACGCCTTTCCTCGGTAGTTGTTTTCGATAATCTGGTAGCAGATGTCGATAGGTTTACCGCTGCGTACCCACTCGTAGTGCGACGGCTGCTGGAAGGCGATAGTCTGCATTCGGGCAGATGGCGCAGAACGCTGTGTCAAATCCATACGCAAATGCTCGGCATCGGCACCAACCAACTTCGCATCACCCGAATTTACGCACTGCTCGGAGGCGAAAATTGGGAGGTTGTTGCCCGGGCCAAATGGCTGAAAGCGGTTCAACTCACGGAAGAATATTGGCGTTATATCGGCAAAGGAGAGGAGGCTGTCAATCTCGACCTGCGGCACGAGGCTCTTCGGGTCGATATTCTCCTCTACAAATTTGTTGAATCGGCGTTTGAACTCCTCCACATTCTCGGGGCGCATAGTGAGGCCTGCGGCATACATATGGCCACCGAAGTTCTCCAACAAGTCGGAGCAGGACTCCACAGCCTGATAGAGGTCGAAGCCCGGAATCGAGCGTGCCGAGCCGGTTACGAAGCCATTGCTCTGGGTAAGCACCACCGTAGGGCGGTAGTAGGTCTCGATAAGGCGCGATGCCACGATACCCACAATACCCTTCATCCACTTCGGGTTGTAGATTACGATGCTCTTTTGCGCCTTCATCTGCGGGTTGTTCTCCACATACTCGTGCGCTTCGAGTGTTACCGAGCGATCCTCCTTCTTGCGGTCCTGATTGTAGTTGTCGATGCCCTCGCCCAACTCGCGTGCTGCATCCTCGTCGCCCTCTACGAGCAACTTTACGGCTGCATATCCGCCCGAAGGTACCGAGTCCTCGGGATACTCATCCATACGCATACGGCCCGCTGCATTGATGCGTGGTCCAATCTTAAAGACTATGTCGTCGATGGTTATGTTCTGCTCCTCCAAGCCGCAGATGCGGATAATCGAGGAGAGTCCCTCCGATGGTTGCGAGTTCAATCGCTTCAATCCGTAGTGCGCCAAGATGCGGTTTTCGTCGGTCAATGCCACGATATCCGAGGCGATACTCAATGCCAACAAATCGAGGAACTGCTCGATTTCGCTGAACGGAATGTTGTGTTTTTGCGAATAGGCTTGCACCAACTTAAAGCCGACACCGCAACCCGACAACTCATCGAACGGATAGTTGCAATCGTTGCGCTTCGGATCGAGAACTGCTACGGCACGAGGAATCTCCTCTGCCGGAAGATGATGGTCGCAGATGATGAAATCTACCCCTTTTTGTGTTGCATAGTCCACCTTTTCGACAGCCTTAATACCGCAGTCGAGAGCGATAACCAACTTCACTCCCTTCTTTGCGGCAATGTCGATACCCCTTTTCGAAATACCATATCCCTCGGTATAGCGATCGGGAATGTAGAACATCAGGTTGTTATGCCCGATGTGGCGGAGAAATTTATATACGAGCGCAACGGCTGTGGTGCCATCTACGTCGTAGTCGCCATAGACCATAATCTTCTGGTTCTTGGCAACCGCCTCCTCCAATCTCTCTACCGCACGCTCCATATCCTTCATCAGGAACGGATTGTGAAGGTCCTCGAGACGAGGATTGAAAAACTTCTTCGCTTTGTCTACTGTGTCTATGCCTCTTTGTACCAACAGGTTCGCCAACACCGTAGGGATTCTCAACGAGGTAGCAATATGTTCTACCGTCAGAGAGTTGCCCTGTGGTTTGACTACCCACCTTTTCTGAATAGGCATACTCGTTAAATTTTATATTATATATTATTCTCAATTTTTTCGCTTTTTAGTGTTCTCCTCTTTCGAGTCCAAAGTTTGCGAGCAACCTCTCGCATAGCACTCTGCTCGCCTCCTCGAACGACACCGTCGTACCGAGTTCCTTCGTGATGGAGGTTACCCCCTTATCGACAAAGCCACAGGGGTTAATCATCGTAAACCATTTGAGGTCGGTCGAGGCGTTCAATGCCAAGCCGTGCATCGTTACAAAGTGTGATGCCTTAACGCCTATGGCGCAAATCTTTCGCCAATTACGGCAGACGGCATCGCCTTTTGCATCCTGCGCCTCATCGCAGAGCCACACGCCCGTAGCGCCCTCCAATCGTCGTCCCTCAATGCCATACTCGGCAACGGTTTCGATGATGCTCTCCTCCAAAATTTCAATGTAGCGACGCAGACCTATGCCCAACTTTCTAATGTCGAGGATAGGGTAGCACACCACCTGCCCCTCGCCGTGAAAAGTTATGTCGCCACCACGATCAATGTGGTAGAACTCGGCTCCGAGTGCCTTCAATCGCGCCTCGTCGACAAGCATATTGTCTATGTTGCCGCTCTTGCCGAGTGTGTATACTGCCGGATGCTCCACGAATATTATCGTGCCAACGAAGTCGCTCCCATCGTCTCGCTTCGACAGCAAGTCGTTGAATAGTTGCTGCTGCAACTCCCAGCACTCCTTATAAGGCATACGCCCTACCCATTTGCACTCAACACGCATACAATACTATAAATTCAAAATTCAGAATGCAAAATTCAGAATTCAAAATGCAAAATTCAAAATGCAGAATGCAAAATGCAAAATGCAGAATTCAAAATGCAAAATGCAATACTCCGAATCCGAAATATTACTATGTCAAAATCGAGATGTCGGCAACAACCTAATGTGTTGCGTTGATGGAGGAGAGAGCCTCGTCAGCAAGGTACGACGAACGCACCAGCGGGCCACTTGCGCAGTGGGAGAAGCCCATATCGAGAGCAATTTGTCGGTATCGCTCGAATGTTTCGGGGGTTATGTACTCCGCAACGGGAACCTGCTCCTCCGAAGGTCGAAGATACTGTCCGAGGGTTACAATCTTCACGCCCGCATCGCGCAGGTCGTGCAAGGTTTGTACCACCTCCTCTTCGCTCTCGCCAAGTCCTACCATCAATCCGCTTTTGGTCGTTACTCCTCGCTCGCTCATATAGCGCAATGCCGCCAACGAAGTGCGGTAGGTCGCCTTTGCGCGAACAATGGGGGTAAGACGCTCCACGGTCTCGATGTTATGCCCGATGATGTCGGGCTTCGATGCCATAACCACCTCCAACGAAGCGGGTGTTGCATCGAAATCAGGAATAAGGAGCTCAATGGTTGCGTTTGGATTTTTCGCTTTTATGGCCTCTACGGTTTGCGCCCAATGTGTTGCGCCGCCATCGGCCAAATCATCGCGTGTAACGGATGTTACCACAACGTGTCGAAGACCCATAAGGTTTACACTCTCTGCCACCTCTTGTGGCTCTACCGAATTTGGTGGCAACGGCTTGCCTGTTTTGGTTGCACAAAAGCGACAACCTCGGGTACATACATCGCCCAAAATCATAAATGTGGCAGTTCGTTTGCTCCAACATTCTGCCTTATTTGGGCATCGTCCGCTGCTGCAAATCGTATGGAGAGAGTGTTCACGCACTATGCGAGCGACCTCCGCAAAAGTATCACTTCTGTGGAGTCTGATTTTCAGCCATTCAGGCTTTCTCGCAGGTGCATTTTCACCATACAACTTCGGCATTTTTTATCAAGTTCATTATTCCTATTGGCGCAAAGATACAAATAAAATTTGAAAACTGAAAGTAGAAGCGGAAAAACTTTTGTTTTCCGGCGTAAGAAAATAGCGAAAAAGATAAAGGCTCTTAAAGGATATCGGAATTATCTGCTTTAGGCGTGTACGCGTCATTGCGAGTCTTGGTACAAGACGTGGCAATCTTCACGCTTAAATGTAGGTAGGAGATCCCCACGCTCACTCCTTTCGCTCGGGATGACTTTCTGGTTTTACACGCCTAAAGTAGACAATTCCGAAGGATATTAAGGGTGGCGCAACAATAGAACGGAAAGCGAAAGAGAATAAAAACTCCTCCCTCTATGCCGACAGCAAAAATAAAGGAGCGTGAAAACACGCCCCTTTATCCTTTTTGTGTTGTCAAAATCAACCGCACTTCGAGTAGCCGCACGAAAGACAGGTGAGGCAACCATTCTGGTATGCCATATTCTCCTGACCGCACTGTGGACACTTACCCTTCGAGCGGGTGCCGTCCTCGATATACTGCTTCAAAGCACGCTTAACGCCATTCTTCCAAGTGTTGATGTTCTCGTCGTCGAGGTGCAAACCGTCAATCAACGCAACAACCTTCTCGATTGGCATATGGTAGCGCAATACGCCCGAAATCAACTTTGCATAGTTCCAGAAACTCTCGTCGAACAAACGCGAGATACCGCCGATAGTGTTGGTGTAGCCGTAGCGGTCGGTGTATTGGAAGTCGTAACGCTTTGTGCCATCCTCCTCGCGCACCTTAATGATGTGTCCGTGAGTAATCTTTGGAGGGATATACATAGCATCGTCCTCGATCTTACCTGTGAAGATCTCGTATGGGCGATCATCCACCTTACCTACGAAGGCGATCCAACTCTCGCTGCCATTCTTGAAGCGGATGACATCTGCCGGAATCGACTTTGGACGACGATTCTCGCCTGTTGCCTCCTCGCACTTCTTTGGCTCCTCCTTCTTGCTCTTTTTGTCGACCAAGACACCGGCACGGCAACCATCGCGATATACGGTGATACCCTTACATCCCGACTCCCAAGCGGCACGGTATACCTCGGCTACAATCTCCTCCGAGATGTTGTTCGGGAGGTTTACGGTTACCGAGATGGAGTGGTCTACCCACTTCTGAATAGCACCCTGCATCTTAACCTTTGCAACCCAGTCGATGTCGTTTGCGGTAGCCTTGTGGTAAGGCGACGCTGCAACCCACTTCTCCAACTCCTCGTCGCTGATGGTGTCGAGGCGCGAGATGTCGTAGCCATTGATGCGCAACCAATCAACAAACTTGTGGTGGTATACGTTGTACTCCTCGAACAACTGTCCCTGCTCGTCGGTAAATGTTGCCTTCACGTCACGATCCGAAGGGTTGATCTTACGACGACGCTTGTATACAGGGCGGAACACAGGCTCGATACCCGAAGTGGTCTGCGACATCAACGATGTGGTACCCGTAGGGGCGATGGTGAGCATTGCAATATTACGACGACCATACTTAACCATCTCCTCGTAGAGCGATGCGTCTACGTTTTTAAGGCGGTTAATCATTGGGTTGTTCTTCTCTTTCTCGGCGTTGAATACGGTGAAAGGACCACGCACACGTGCCATATTTACCGACTCGCGGTAAGCCTCTACGGCGAGAGTCTGGTGTACTTTGGTAGCGAAGTCGAGAGCCTTGTTCGAGCCGTAGCGCAAACCGAGTGCTGCCAACATATCGCCCTCGGCTGTGATGCCGAGACCGGTACGACGACCTTTGAGTGCCATATCCTTAATCTTGTGCCACAAGTCCAACTCTACACGACGTACATCCATATCCTCCGGATCGGAAGCGATCTTCTCGATGATGAGGTCAATCTTCTCCAACTCCAAGTCGATGATGTCGTCCATAAGGTGCATTGCCTTATGCACGTGCTGCTTGAAGAGGTCGAAGTTGAACGAAGCCTCCTTCGTGAATGGGTTTTCTACGTAACTGTATAGGTTGATAGCCAACAAACGGCAACTGTCGTATGGGCACAACGGAATCTCGCCACAAGGGTTGGTCGATACGGTTACGAAGCCCTCATCGGCGTAGCAGTCAGGCACACTCTCGCGGATGATGGTATCCCAGAACAATACTCCCGGCTCTGCCGACTTCCACGCGTTGTGGATAATTTTGCTCCACAACTTCGATGCGTCGATATTCTGCACGATAGTAGGCTTTGCGGCGTTAATCGGGAACTGCTGGGTGTAGGTGCGTCCCTCGATGGCTGCACGCATAAACTCGTCGTCAATCTTTACCGATACGTTCGCACCGGTAACTTTGTTGGTGTCGAGTTTAGCATCGATAAACTTCTCCGAGTCGGGGTGCTTAATCGAAATCGAAAGCATCAACGCACCACGACGACCATCCTGTGCCACCTCGCGAGTGGAGTTCGAGTAACGCTCCATAAATGGCACGATACCGGTGGATGTGAGAGCCGAGTTCAATACGGGGCTTCCCGATGGGCGGATGTGCGAGAGGTCGTGACCTACGCCACCACGACGCTTCATCAACTGCACCTGCTCCTCGTCCATACGGAATATACCACCATACGAGTCGGCCGGGTTCTTGTGTCCAATCACAAAGCAGTTCGAGAGCGAAGCAACCTGCAAGTTGTTGCCGATACCGGTCATTGGGCCACCCTGCGGGATGATGTAGCGGAAGTGGTCGAGCAGATCGAAAATATCCTGCTCGGAAAGAGGCTCGCCATATCTGCTCTCGATACGCGCGAGTTCCTTTGCCAAACGATGGTGCATCTGCTCGGGCGAGGATTCGTAGATGTTGCCTGCCGAATCCTTCAACGCATACTTGCTAACCCACACTGTAGCAGCGAGTTCGTCACCTTCGAAGTACTCCTTCGAGGCAGCGACAGCATCAGCGTACTGGACTTTTTTAAGGGTCGAGTTGTTCTTCATTATAATATATGTATTTAGTTGTTGCTTCCTCTATTGGCGGAAATACCCTCCTTGTGGGAGGGCTATTTTCTTATATCAGCGTTACAAAGTTAGGGCCTTTCGTGCGAAAAGAGCAACTAAAATCGGGCAGTTTATTGACAGGTTATTAACAATTATTTTCAACCTTTGCTGTAGTGCCGTAGGAGGCGGAAAAACGGAAAGCGGAAAACGGAAAACGTGAGAAATGCAGAATGCAGAATGCAAAATGCAAAATGCAGAACCGACGCACGAAGCAAGAGCAGAGGGTGCTTGCATACTATGCCTTGCAAGAAGGAGGAAAAGCCCTCGAAGAGGGGTTAATGCAAAATTACAATGCAAATCCCCTTATTTGCTACTGATAAACCGCTTTGTAAGCCAGCGGCGCACCGGCTCATCGTATAGCTTCAAGCAGGCGTATGCCAACGCAATATTTATGGCAAATACCATAATCACAACCGGCCAAGTCTCGCCAAGTGTGTAGAGTTTGTTCTCTATCAACCAGGCATAGAAGAGGTACATCACCGGATAGTGCACAATGTAGAGCGGATAGGATATGTCGCCCAGGAATTTGCAGAATTTC
>JAZQML010000015.1:0-25041 GCA_045543395.1 Alistipes sp.
CACCCCCCCCCTTAACATCGCATATCCACATAATTTTTTAATTTTTAATTAAAAATCATATACTTTTGCTATCTTTGCACCGATGATTATTGATGAAAAGAGAGTTGAGGAACTCCGAAAACTCCTCGCAGAGCCACAAAATATCGTTATCGTAGGGCATACAAACCCCGATGGCGACGCTATTGGCTCATCGCTTGCGCTGGCAGAGGTACTCACTGCGCGTGGACACAAGGTGACCTGCACGCTGCCAAACAACTATCCGTACTACCTGCGCTGGATACCAAATTCCGAGAATATTATAATCTATCGCAACGACGCCGAGCATCGCACCGAAGCGGCTCTCGACGAGGCGGATATTATCGTTTGTGCCGATATGAACGCCCTCTCGCGTGCCGATGCGTTGGGCGAGGTGGTTGCCAAGAACACCACAGCAAAGCGTGTGCTGATAGACCACCATCTATTCCCCGCCGAAGGGTTCGATGTGGTGTTCTCCTATCCCGACTTCTCGAGTACCGCATTTTTGATGTACTCGGTGATTGTGGCACTCTACGGCAAAGAGGCGGTAAACAAGACCATAGCAACACAACTCTACGTCGGCATTATGACCGATACGGGCAACTTCGCCTTCTCGAACCTCACACCCGAATTGTTCGAGGCGGTGGCTGCGTTGTCGGCTACGGGAATAGATATTCCGCAGATATACAACAACGTCTACAACTCCTTCACCGAAGGTCGCGCACGCCTGTTCGGCTACGTCATAAACCGCAAGATGAAAACGTTGCTCGGCGGCAAGGTGGCGTATATGTCTTTGACCGAAGAGGAGATGCGCCGTTTCTGGTTCCAGCAGGGCGACAACGAGGGTTTTGTGAACTATCCGCTCACGATAAAGAAGATGAAAATGTCGGCAATGTTCACAGCGCAACAGGGCTTCATTCGTGTGTCGTTGCGTTCGCGTGGCGATATCGATGTGGACACCTTTGCTCGTCGCTACTTCAATGGCGGAGGCCACAAAAATGCAGCAGGCGGAAAGTCGTTTGTTTCGATGGATGAAACCATCGAACACTACATAAAGTCAGTACAACAATACCACGAGGAGGGTCTTGTTTAAGAGAAAATAGTTATGTTTAAGACATATATGCGATTATTGGGGTTTGCGAAACCTCTCGGCAGATACGCAGTGCCGTACTTCTTTTTCACAGCACTGCACGCTCTGTTCAACACCTTCAACTATGCGATGATTATGCCTATCCTGAACGCAATGTTCTCGGAGGAGGGCTACGCATTCCAACCCGTCTACAACATACCGCCACTCTCGTTCAAAGGCGAGGCGTTGCAGTTGTGGCTCAACTACTTCTATACCCAAATTTTTGGTACGGTGTGGGATATCACAAATGTGCTTATAATGTTGGCAGTGGTGCTTATTGCGATGAATCTGCTGTCGAACATATTTCGCTATTTGGGCGGTTATACGGTTGAACATCTGCGTATTACGACTGTGCAACGTATGCGCAATGCGATGTTCGATAACGTTATAGGTAAAGATGTGGGCTACTTCAGCGGTCAGCGTAAGGGCGACATAATCTCGCGCATAACTTCGGACGTAATGGTGGTGCAGTACTGCATAACCAACACGTTGCAGGTCGCTTTCCGCGAGCCATTCCTTATTATTGGCTACCTCGTTTTGATGTTGAGCATATCGTGGGAGTTGGCTCTATTCTCGGTGCTGTTCTTGCCTATGGTGGGACTTATCATTGGCAACATCGTTAAGAAGTTGCGCCACCCTGCAAGCAAGAGCCAGCAGTGTATGGGCGAGTTGGTAAGTGTTCTCGACGAGTCGCTCGGAGGTATTAAAATCGTTAAGACTTACACCGCAACCGACTACATAAAGGAGAAGTTCCACTCGCTGAATCAAACCCTTGCCGACACACTTTTGTGGATGGCTCGTCGTCAGCAGTTGGCTTCGCCAATGAGCGAATTTCTCGGCATTACGGCTGTGGCCATAATACTTGTATTTGGCGGTGCGCTCGTTAAGAATGGCTCGTTGAGTCCGGCGGGCTTCATCGCCTTCATTGCCGCCTTCTCGCAGATTACCCGCCCGGTGCGTGCCTTTATCGACCAATTTGCAAGCATAAATCAGGGTGTGGCAGCAGGCGAGCGTATCTTTGCGGTGCTGGACTCGCAAAATGAGATTAAGGATGCTCCCGATGCAAAGGAGTTCGAGGGCTTCAAAGATAAGATAGAGTTCCGCAATGTCCACTTCTCGTACGACGATTCGCGCGAGATTGTTCACGGCGTATCGTTCGAGGTGCGCAAGGGCGAAACCGTAGCGTTGGTGGGCCCATCGGGTGGAGGTAAAACCACGTTGAGCGAGTTGATGGAGCGATTCTACGACACCAACAGTGGCGATATCCTTATCGACGGAGTGTCGATTCGCGACTACAAGCAGGACTCTCTGCGCTCGGCTATGAGCCTTGTGTCGCAGGAGACGGTGCTGTTCAACGATACCATAAGGAGCAACATAGCACTCGGCCGTATAGATGCCACCGACGAGGAGATTATCGAGGCGTGCAAGGTGGCAAATGCTCACAACTTTATAACCGAGAGCCCCGAGGGCTACAACACCAATATCGGCGATCGTGGCGCAAAACTCTCGGGTGGTCAGCGTCAGCGATTGAGCATTGCTCGTGCCGTACTCAAAAACCCCGAGTTTTTGATTCTCGACGAGGCTACTTCGGCACTCGACACCGAGAGCGAGAAACTCGTGCAGGAGGCTTTGACCAAACTTTTGAAGGGGCGCACATCGGTAATTATCGCCCACCGCCTCTCCACCATTATGAATGCCGACCGCATATTTGTGGTTGATGAAGGCTCTATTGTTGAGGAGGGTACCCATAGCGAACTTATCGAAAAGGGAGGAGTCTACGCCAAGTTGGTAGAACTCCAAAACGTGAAATAATCAACGCCCAAAACAGTTAACACTAACCAATATTAACCAATATGAAACACTATTTTCTTTCGTTATTAGCACTGCTCCTTGTTGTGGGGGGAGTATCGACTTCGTTGGCGCAGGAGCGTATCGATGTAGGTGCCGAGTTGTGGATTGAGCCATCGCAGACCGATGCAGAGGTCGAGGGATGGGTTAAGACTATGGCTGACAGCAAGATGCGTTCGGCTCGTGTATTCCTTATGTGGAACTATATCGAAACCGCACCAAAGGTCTACGATTTCCATATCTACGATGTGTTGTTCCGTGCAGCGGAGCGATATGGCGTGGAGATTGAGGCGACACTATTCTGCACCCACGCACCGGTATTCTACTGCAAGAAGTATGGTTTTCACACCCAGCGTCACGTTCTCTACTACTCCAAGGAGATTAAGGCGTTGTCCGATGACTTTATTCGAGAGTGCGTAGTACGCTATCGTGATAGTAAAGCGCTCGGTGCGTGGTGGGTACTCAACGAGGCTCGTAGTTTCAAGCCGCTCGACCCCTACACAATCGAATTTACGCAGAATTGGTTGCGCGAAAAGTATGGCACCGTCGAGGCCCTAAACAAGGCGTGGATTGCCGACTATAAGTCATTCGACGAGATTAAGTACGAGTCGTCGTGGACAGGAAGTGGCGGTTTTGCTTGGAATGTTCCTCATAATGATTGGATAGATATTTCCCGTGATATTCTGGCGCACACCTTTGCCGAAATTACGAAAACTATTCGTAAGTACGACCAGAAAACCCCTGTTACATCGAACCCTGCCGACTTCTTTGGCTCGCTCGATCGCTACGACCTCACAACCCTGCGAGGTGTGTTCGATATCTTTGGAGCATCGATGCACGCTGCTTGGCAGTTGCAGATGATGCCACGCGAGAAGTATGCATATTCGACAGCAGGTATCTGCGAGATTTTGCGTGCTCACGCCCCTAACAATCGCTTCTGGGTGGGCGAAATGCAGGCAGGAAACAATATATTCTCTGGCCGTACCCCTATCTGTCCTACACGAGATGACCTCGCACAGTGGGTTTGGACAGGCATAGGTACAGGTGCGCGTAAGGTTATATATTGGAGTACCAACTATCGTCGTCAGAGTGGCGAGGCGGGCGAATGGGGTCTCTTTGGCTTTAAGGGCGAGGATACCGACCGTTCACTCGTTACGAAGGAGATTAACGAGGTTGTCGAAAATAACAACGATTTCTTTAAGTCGTCGAAGCCGGAGTTGTCGAATATAACTCTGATATTGAGTCCCGAAACACAGCGTATGTTGCGCCATATCCGCAAAGACTATGTAGGCGTTCGCGAAACCGAGCCAAACTCGCAGGTATATACCACATTCCATTGGTTTGAGGCGTTGTCGGAGCGTGGCTACCAGCCACAGATGCGCTACTTCACCGACTACGAGTGGGAGCAACGTGGCGAGGGCGATGTAGTTGTCGTTGCCAATGCCTTTGCTGTTCCGAGCAGCGTAGTGCCTCGAATGGTAGAGTTTGTGAAACGAGGCGGTAAGGTTGTGCTTGAGGGACTTGTGGGCTTCTACAACGAGAATGAGGTTTGCACTTCGTTGTCGCAGTTCGACTTGGAGCCACTTGTAGGTGGTGTCTACGAGGATATCCGCTACCGCGAGACTCCTCAATACTTCGAGATTGAGGGCATAGGAAAGGTGCTTGGTCACGCTTGGCATCCAATACTTCGTGCAACCGCTCCTACGGCACGAGTTATAGGTAAGGGCGCAGAGGGTGCAGTGGCTCTGCACAACAAACTCGGCAAGGGCGAGGTCTATTGGATTGCTCCGTCGGTGTCGATGTCGCAACTCAAAAAGGGAGAGTCGGGCGAGTTGTCGCACTTGGCAGATGCGCTCCTCTCGGATAAGTTGTCGGAGCAGCCGTTCCGCTTTGCGGGATATGCCAATGGCGTATTGTTGCGAGTGTTGCGTAATGGCAACGAGTATGTTACCATTCTCACAAACAATCTCAAAACCCCTTGTAAGTTGCAACTCGTTGCTCCGAAGGGTATGACCGCAACCCCAATCTTTGGAACTGCAAAATTCAGCAAGTCGGGTAGAGTAACCCTTGGCGACCGCGAAACTTTGGTACTCCGCTGGAAATAGGGGGGGTAAAAGCCCAACAAAAAAGGACTGTTCAATGCAAACAGTCCTTTTTTGTTGGTATTAGGTATCTCCTACATCATACCGCCCATTCCGCCGGCAGGCATTTGCGGCATCGGAGCATCCACCTTCTTCTCTGCCAAGACGCACTCGGTAGTGAGGAACATCGAAGCGATTGAGGCTGCATTTTCGAGAGCCACGCGCGACACCTTCGTAGGGTCGATAATTCCCGCATCGAGCATATCCTCGTAGCGGTCGTCGCGAGCGTTGTAGCCGAAAGCACCCTCGCCTTCGCTAACCTTATTTACCACAACCGAACCCTCGCCACCTGCGTTGTTTACAATCTGGCGGAGCGGCTCCTCGATGGCACGCTTAACAATCTGGATACCGGTTGTCTGGTCGTCGTTGTCGCCCTTCAAACCTTCGAGCGAAGCGATAGCACGAATATATGCCACGCCACCGCCCGGAACGATACCCTCCTCAACGGCAGCACGAGTAGCAGCCAAAGCGTCGTCTACACGATCCTTCTTCTCCTTCATCTCTACCTCGGTAGCGGCACCTACGTAGAGTACTGCCACACCACCTGCCAACTTTGCCAAACGCTCCTGCAACTTCTCGCGGTCGTAGTCCGACTTCGACACCTCGATCGAGGCACGAATCTGGTCGACACGAGCCTTGATAGCCTCCTTATCGCCACAACCATCTACGATTGTGGTGTTCTCCTTATTCATAGTAACCTTCTCGGCGCAACCGAGTGCTTCGAGTGTCGCATCCTCCAAACGCATACCCTTGTCGGTAGAAATTACCGTAGCACCTGTCAGAGCGGCGATATCCTCGAGCATCTCCTTGCGGCGATCGCCAAAGCCCGGAGCCTTGCAAGCGGCAATCTTCAATGTGCCACGCAACTTATTCACAACGAGAGCCGACAAAGCCTCGCCATCGACATCCTCGGCGATGATAAGCAACGCGCGACCACTCTGTGCCACAGGCTCCAACACGCTCATAATCTCCTTCATAGTCGAGATTTTCTTGTCGGTAATCAGGATATACGGCTTCTCCAACTCGGTCTGCATCTTCTCGGTGTTGGTGATGAAGTATGCCGAGATGTAGCCACGATCGAACTGCATACCCTCGACAACGTCCACATAGGTGTCGGTACCCTTTGCCTCCTCGACGGTGATAACACCCTCGTTATTAACCTTCGCCATAGCCTCGGCGATGAGTTTACCGATGGTGTTGTCGTTGTTTGCCGATATGGTTGCTACCTGCTCGATTTTCGAGTTGTCCGAGCCAACCTCTTGCGACTGCGCACGAAGGCTCTCCACTACTGTCGTAACAGCCTTATCGATGCCTCGCTTTATATCCATAGGGTTTGCACCCGCTGTTACATTCTTGATACCTACGCCGATAATTGCCTGCGCCAATACTGTTGCTGTGGTTGTGCCGTCGCCCGCATCGTCATTGGTTTTCGATGCCACCTCACGCACCATCTGTGCGCCCATATTTGCGAAAGCATCCTCCAACTCAACCTCTTTTGCTACCGTAACGCCATCCTTGGTGATGTGTGGCGCACCAAACTGCTTGCCAATAATCACATTGCGGCCCTTTGGACCAAGTGTAACCTTCACTGCATCCGCCAAAGCATCCACACCCTCTTTCAAAAGGTTGCGTGCCTCTACATTATATTTAATTTCTTTCGCCATAACTATTCTTTTTTTGCTTTTAGCCATTAGCCATTGGCCATTGGCTTCTACGATTTTGAATATTTCGTAAAATAAATTAGTTTTCCGTTTTCCGTTTTCCGTTATTTCTCAACTACTGCGAGAATATCGCGTTGCGCCATCATAAGGTAGGTTTCGCCGTCGATGTTCAACTCGGTGCCGGCATACTTGCCATACAACACCTCGTCGCCAACTTTAACCTCCATCTGCACCTCGGCTGTGCCGGGGCCTACTGCGATAACTTTGCCCGCTGCCGGCTTCTCCTTTGCCGAGTCGGGAATAATCAAACCGCTCGCCGTTGTTGTCTCGGCAGGGTTAGGGAGTACAAGTACTCTGTCTGAAAGTGGTTTTACTGTCATAATCTTATGTTTTTATTGTTTTCTGTTTGCTAAAAGGTTTATCAATCTGCGTGCCAAGCAGTGTAACTCTGCCATTTTGTCACACTTACCGCAGGTAATCCTCGAAGTAGTCGGTCACTTTCTGCATCAGATGCACACGCCACTTGCCACGCACATTGTGTTGCGAGCGAGGGTAAGGGAAGTAATCTACCGACACGCCATTGTCGATGCAGGCATCCACAAACGAGAGCGAGTGTTGCCACACCACCACATCGTCTATTGCGCCCTGACAAATCAACAACTTACCTTTGAGGTTCTTGGCCTGCGAAATGAGCGATGTTGCGGCAAATCCCTCGGGGTTTCTCTTTTCGGTCTCCATATATCGCTCGCCATACATCACTTCGTACCATCTCCAATCGATTACGGGACCACCCGCAACACCCACTTTGAATACCTCGGGGTAGTGTGTCATAAGCGAGATGGTCATAAAACCACCATACGACCAGCCGTGAACGCCTACACGCTCCTTATCCGCCCATTTGTGCGAGAGCAACCACTGCAAGCCCGCCATCTGGTCCTCCATCTCGCACTTGCCGCATTGACGGTGGATAGCCTTCTCGTAGTCGGCACCCTGATTGAGCGTGCCACGATTGTCCATCACAAAAACGACGTATCCACGCTGTGCCATATACATCTCCCAACGGCGCAACTGCGCTTGGAACGAGTTGGTTACCATCTGCGAGTGCGGACCGCCATAGACATAGAGCAGTACGGGATATTTCTTGTTCTCGTCGAAGTCCAACGGCTTGATTAGGCGGTAGTGGTTGTTGTACCTGCCATCGGCAGACTTCACCGAGCCGAGTTCTATGGTGGCGTAGTTGTACCCCTTCGATGGATCGTCGGCACGGAACACCTCACGGTAGAACTTGCCGTCGGTTGAGCCTACAGCCACCACACGAGGCACATCCAACGAGGAGTAGTTGTCCGAGAAGTATTTTCCGTCGGGCGATATGGTGCAGTTGTGCCAACCCTCGTTGTGAGTGAGGCGGCGCACCTTACCATTGCGCAGCGAAACGCTGAATAGGTGTCGCTCTATGGGCGAAACCTCTGCCGAGTAGTAGAATAGCGTGCGGTCGTTGTGCGCCACATACGCCACATCGGCATCCACCTCCGTAAGTCGCTTGGTCGTGCCTTTCGACAACGAATGCAGATAGAGATTTTTATATCCGTGACGATTGTCGGTAGTGTAGATAAATCGGTCGTCGTCAATGAAACGGAGAGGGTTTTGAGGCTCTACCCAACGCTCGTTCTTTTCGGCGAGAATACTCTTTACGAATGCGCCCGTTGCAGCGCAATAGGCGTTGAGGTGCATCTCCTTCTGCTGACGATTGAGTACCTGCACATATATCGTTTTCGAGTCGGGCGACCACGTCAAATTGGTAATATATCGCTCCTCGTCGAAGTCGGTTACGTCAAGATAGACCAACCCCTTGGTTGTGGGGTTGTAGACTCCCACTCTTACTCGCTCCGATGCCATACCGTTCATCGGGTACTTAATTTCGATGAGCGAGCCGGTGCGGGTGGTGATATCCAATAGCGGAAATGTAGTTACGTGCGACTCGTCTTTCTGGTAGAACGCCACCAACGACTTGTCGGGCGAGTGGAATAAGCCTCCGTCAATGCCAAATTCGTGGCGCGAAACAGCCTGACCGCAAACGATGTTTTTGTCGGCAAAGTCGGTGATTTTCGACACTTTACCATCGCTATCATACCACACTACATTGTTCTCTTTTATGCCGGCACGATTGCGGAATGGGTTTGGCATACCGATAAGAATCTTCTCGCTTCCGACCTCCTTGCCTGTGCGGATGTCGTAGCGTTTAATTTCGCCACCCTCGAAATGTTCGTAGACGGTTGGGTGTTCCGCATTGAAGCGTATTTCGTAGTTTTTCGGCACGAGGTCGCGATTGAGAACAGCATCCTCCATCGAGAGCAACTTGCGCTCTTCGCCCCACGCCACCGATGCCACGCATAGCGCAACAAAAAGTAGGAATTTCCTCATTTAGAAGAGATATTTTTCGGTTTTAACCCTATTTACCAGCACCTCGATATCGTTCCACGCCTCCTCGCCGAGCGTTGGGCCAACCACCTCGATAACCTTGCCTGCGGTGATTGCTCCGATAGTGCCACATTGGCGCAACGACAACCCCTCGCACAGACCATACATAAAGCCTGCGGCATAGAAGTCGCCCGCACCTGTGGTGTCCACACGCTTGGCTGCCGCCATAATGCCGATGTGGATAACCTCGCCCTTGTGCTTGATAAGCGCACCTTTGGTGCCGATTTTTACAACTACGAGGTCGCACATCTCCGAGATATACTGCAATGCGTTGATAGGCTCCTCCTCGCCCGAAAATACTCGTGCCTCGTCCTCGTTGGCGAATACGATGTCGATATATTTTGCTACGATTGAGCGCAGAAATTCGAGATTCTCCTCCACAACATTAAAACTCGCCAAGTCTATCGCCACCTGCAACCCCTGCTCTTTGGCGGTGCGGATAGCCGTTTCGATTAGCGTATGCTCCTGCACCAAGTAGCCCTCGATGTAGAGGCAGTCGTAACCCTCGAAAAGTTCCTTCGAGATATCCTCGGCGTGCATCTCGGCAGCCGCACCCAGATGGGTGAGCATCGTGCGCTCGCCATCGGGCGAAACCAACGAAATACACTTACCCGAAGGCTTGTCGGCACGGAAAATCTTACCCTCGATGCCGAGATTTCGGAGTGCCTGTTCAAACCTGTCGCCCGTATTGTCGTGGCCCACCTTGCCGATGAAGCCTACCTCGCTGCCGAGGCGTGCCATCGCACGAATTGTGTTGTCGGCCGAGCCTCCGAGCGAGAGCGAGTGGGGCAGTCCTGCCACCTCCTTCGAAACTTCCGCCTGCAACTCACTACCTACTAACGACATCGAGCCTCGTGCTATGTTGTGCTTGTGCAGTACATCCTCGTTGCGAAGATTTACCAATACATCCGTCAATGCGTTTCCAATGCCTATTACTCTCTTCATATTTTTGTTTGGGTTTGGGGTTTATATTGAGAGAATCTTAACCAACTCTACGTTCTCTTTGTTCACCTGCTTCGAGCGGCCCAGAGCCTTCGAGAATGGTACGTAGACCATCTCCATATCGCGAATACCTATCATCACATTGCGCTGACCATCTTTCAAAGCCGTAATTGCCGCAGCACCGAGGCGCGAAGCCAAGATGCGGTCGGCTGCTGTTGGCGAGCCACCACGCTGCAAGTGTCCGAGTATGGTTACACGTGCATCGTACTGCGGGAACTCACGCTTCACACGCTCTGCCAACCCCATTGCTCCGCCCGTTTTCGGGTTTTCGGCAACGAGTACGATAGCCGAGTTTTTGCTCTTGCGGAAGCCGTTGTCGATAAGATTTTTCAGTTGGTCGGTTTCGGTCTCCATCTCGGGGATGATTGCCGCCTCGGCACCCGAAGCAAGCGCACCATTCAGCGCAAGATAGCCTGCGGTGTTGCCCATAACCTCCATAAAGAACACACGCTCGTGCGAAGTTGCCGTATCACGCAACTTATCCACCGCCTCCATAATGGTGTTCAGGGCGGTGTCGTAGCCGATGGTCGAGTCCGTACCCGAGAGGTCGTTGTCGATAGTACCCGGCAGAGCCACTATAGGCACATCGAACTCTGTGGCGAGGGTTTGCGCTCCGGTGATTGTGCCGTCGCCACCAATAACGACCAACGCATCGATACCTGCCTTGCACATATTCTCGTATGCCTGCTTTCTGCCCTCTGCCTCGCGGAACTCCGGACAGCGAGCCGTTTTGAGAATAGTTCCGCCCTTCTGTATGATGTTGCTGACGCTCGACGAAGTGAAGTCTACGATTTCGCCCGTAATCAAACCCTTGTATCCGCGCATAACGCCCTTAACCTTCAAACCGTTGAATATTGCGGTGCGAGTAACCGCACGAATAGCAGCGTTCATTCCGGGAGCATCTCCGCCCGATGTCAATATTCCGATACACTTAATTGTTGCCATAAAAAATGCTAAATTTGAAAACACCTCCCAAAGATAGTAATAAAAAAAGAAAAACCACCTCTTTGAGGTGGTCTTCCATCGAAAAATGCTTATGGTTGTCTATTTATCGATAGATTTTGCGTTTTTATCGTTCAAAAGTTGCTCGATTAGTGCTTTCTCCTCATCATCCAACTCGTCGTTCAACTCCTCCATAATTTTTCGGGATAGTTCGTTCTCTCCATCAACACTCCTCGCTCTGCTCTCCACCCCGCTCGCCGACGAGAATGCTGCGGTCGAACAATTTTCGGCATAGTCGATACCTGCAAAGATTGTTCCTACAAGTACGAGTATCCACGCCAAAATTGTTGCGAGAAGCACCCACCAACGAGGTTTTTTGTTTATCAGCAGAGTGATAAATAGGTAGCCGATGTAGATTGTCGGTACTAAAATCAAAAGTAGCGAGAAGGTTACCAACGGCACTCCAACTTCATTTGCTGCATCTACCAAACCTGCGAAGTTACCTATGTCAACTATGAATAGGTCGCCTACACCTGCCGTAATAACAAACAGCGAAAGCAATAGGAAAAATAGAAGAAAGGCGACAGGAAATAGCAGGACTCCGAGCAGCACTTTCATCACAATCACCATAAAGCGGCCGAAGGTTGTTACAACCGAAGCCACGCTCGATTTCGCTTGCTCCTCCTGCGTTGCTCCTTGGCGGTTGGCGATGGTGCTGGCAGAGATAGGCTTACCCTCCGCTTCGAGTTTCTGTCGAGCCGTCTTTGCCCCCGGGATTGCAAACCATAAGATGAGGTAGGTCATCACAAATACAGCGAATATATTGCAGCCGATTGTCGATAACCAATGAAGCAGTGGTGCGCCAATCGCTACAAGAATAAGTGGTGAGGCCATAGCCAAGCGAAGCCATACTGCCTCCACGCCGAAATGCTTTGCCAAACCAGCGCATACTCCGCCCAACTTTGCATTTTCGAGGTCGCGGTAGAGGCGGCGCGGAATGCGGCTGTCGGTGCCATTGCCCGCCTTCTCCTCCTCGCCCGAAATAGCCTCCGGCGAGCCGAGTTGCTCGATGATATTCTCGATGATTGGCAGCGTTACAACGCACTGCGCATCGCTCTGTGCCGAGAGTATCAACTCGGCAATGCGTGCCTCGATGTCTGCCAAAATCTCCTCGCTATCGGGGTTGTTTTTATACGCCTCTTTGAGCGATGCGAGGTAGTTGTTAAGTCGCTCGTATGCAACCTTTTCAAAGGTAAAACCCACACCCGAAATACTGCACTTCTTTATCTCATTCATATATCGTTCCTCCTACTTTTTACGAATTGAACTTGCACCTGTCTTGGAAATTATATCGACCTCACAATCTCCGCTATAAGTGATTGACGATGCACCCGAAGCAGAGGCGTTCAGATGTTGCAAACACTCCACGTTTATTGCCGATGCCCCGCTTGCGTTTGCGGTGCATTGCACGCCTATTGCCGATGCCTTCGATGCCCCCGAACATTCGAGTTCGAGTATTGATGTCCGCATATTCTCGGCACGCAGAGTCGATGCCCCCGAAAGTTCAATGTCGGCACACTTTATATGCCCCGAAATATCAGCCACCGAAGCACCCGAGAGTTCGATATCGAGGTCGTCGGTTGCCACCTCTGCCTTTATGGTCGATGCGCCCGAAGCATCTATCGAAACCTCCTTTGCCGCCGTTGTTATGTCTATCACCGACGCGGACGAAGCCTCCAAATCCAACTCACTACACGAGAGTGTCGGCTTGACAATCACACGAGCCGCCGACGAGGTTGTAATCTCGTCGATTTTGCCGTTGTATGGCACATACACCTCTGCCAAAACATTCGAGCGACGCGATACGGGCGTTCCCGCGAGTAGGGTAGCGTGGAGTGTCCCGTTATTGACTTTGAGCGACACATACGGCATAACGGAGTGTGGCGCACGAATGATGATATTGCCGGTGGTGCGCTCCTCGACAATTAGACGTATCGCCTTTGAAACCTCTATCTCGTTGAAATTCATTGCGGAACGGCGAGCCTCCAATACAATCTTATGCTCGTTGTTAAGTGGAGAGTCGCTCTTGGTGTCTGCTTCGCCGTTGGTGGAAACATCAACGCCTGCCGCATTTACGCTAACTTTTGTCCCATTGCCATCATTGGCCTCTACGCCCAAAGGTGATATATCTACCTTTTCGCCACCGCTCGCCTCAACCTTAATTCCACGAGGCGAAATATTCACCTTATTACCCTCTCCGTCTTTGATGGTAAAGGCGGATGCTCCGCTCACGACTAACAATGCGGAGATTATCGCTATAACTCTCTTTCTCATAGTCAAAAGTTTTATCGTTTGTTTCGTATGTTGTTTATCTGCTCTACAAGGCTATCCCACGCTTCATCCAATGTGGCGAGGTAGGTGCGCCCCTCGGCAGTCAGCGTGTAGTACTTTCGTGGTGGCCCTTGCAGTGACTCCTCCCAGCGATAGGTTAGATAGCCGGCATTCTTCAATCGTGTAAGCAGAGGGTAGAGCGTACCCTCGACTACAATCATCTCTGCCCTCTTCAATTCGGTGATAATGGCGGGTGCATACGAGTCGCCATTCGCCAATATAGCAAGCACACAATACTCCATTATGCCCTTGCGCATCTGAACTTTTATATTATCCTTCTCCATAATGTTTTTCGTCTATTCCGCCGACTCTTCCGGAATCAGCAACCACATAATAACGTATAACCACAACGACATTCCGCCGCATATAATAAGCAGAAGCATCACAATGCGAACTGCTGCTGCATCCACTCCGAAATACTCTGCTAAACCTCCACACACTCCCGCTATCGAGTAATTGGTGCGTGAACGGCGCAAAACGCCTCTATTCTTATCGCTCTCGCCCTTTGTCGCCCTGTGATTGTTGTCGGGGCCGAAATCCTCGGGCGTGCCGATGCGGGTAATTGTTCGCTCAACCATCGCAAGTGTTACAACCATCATCGTCGACGGCAACTCCTCGCGAAGTATCTCGGCGATGCGAATCTCGATGTCGTTCATAACCTCCTCGGTGTCGCTCGTGATATGGCGGCGCACATCGTTGAGGTAGATGGTTAGTCGGTCGTAGGCATCACGGTCAAGCGTAAAAAACTGCTGCCCGATGTTTGCATTGATTGCCTCTTTCATATTGCATTCAACTCTTTTTATGCTCATTTGTTATTGCAAATATAATGTATTATTCGGTACTATGCAATAAAAGGTACTGAAAATTTTACAAGAAAGTGTAAAAAAAGATATATTCATCGAAAAACGATAAATATACCTATCATTTATATATTACACCGACTATTGGCTTTTTGAGAATGGAGAGCCGACGGGTGGTTGTAACTATCGATTTTTGCGCTTTATCTTTTTGAATAGCCACACGCAGAGGTAGAGTAGTCCTCCAAAGAGTGTGAGCGAGAGTGCGAGCGACGAGATAACCATAGGCATACCGACCTCGCCGACAATATCGGCAATCGAACCCCACTGCCAGAGTTCGAGCGATACCACCCACGCCACCTCCAACGATATGCCCGTAATGGCGACTATCGAGGCGATTATGAGTGCAGATATAACGATTAGTGCTATGCTCAACAGCACCTGAAACCAGATGGCAACCACGCGGTTGATGGTATCTACAATTTTTGCGACCTTATCTATCGCCTCTTTGCGACGACCTTCGTCCATACCTTCGCCCTCCTGCGCCTTCACTCGGGCGAGGAATATGTTGAGAAGGATGTATGAAACGAGGGCTACTAACATATTGTTTGGGTTTTCGATTGCCTAACGCTTGGGTGCTGTTTGCTGCGACAACACATACTCCAACTCCGCAACATTGGTCGAATCTTTGACCAATACCACCTTGTTTTTGTCGAGCAGATAGAGTGCCGGAATGGCATTTGTGTTGTATAGATTTTCGCGCGAGATGCGACAACCTTTGTCGTAGCCGTTTATCCACGCAGAGGGGATGTCGGCGTAGTGTTTGTGCCACTCGTTGAGGTTCTCGTCGGGGTATATCGCAACTATTTTCAACCCGCCTTTATGGAGCAAGTCGTTGATTATAGGCGAGCGTTTCAATGCCTCGGTAATATCGCGACACATAGCGCAGCCGGGGTTGTTTATGTAGACTATTACGAAGTCGTTTGAGAGCGAAAAGAGGTTTTCGGTCTTGCCCGATTTTGTGGTGTAGTCGAAGTCGTTTGCGGTGTGTCCGATGCGGTTTTGCGATGCTATGCGGAGGTCGTATTTCGGTGCCATCTTTTCGTACTTGTCGAGGAGCGGCGAGGCTATCTGCTCCTCCAAAACGGCAATATACAACTCGTCGCTTCGCAGTGGCGAATTAGGGTCGTGTAGCACCTTCTCCGACAACATCACAAAGTAGTCGAACATAGCCTTCGACGAGGATGCACGTTGCAGAAGTTTGCGTATCGGTGCTTGATTTGTAGGCCCTACGAAGTTCGCCACATAAGCGGCATACGCTCGCACCATATCCGTTGTATCGGCTTTGGCAGGGATGCCCGAGTCGGCAAAGTCGAACCTATCCCAATAGTGATTGCGCATATACTCCGCCCGATGCTCCGCAACGATGTGCAGAGGTGGCTGAACATACTGAAAGCGATATCGCCCTGCCGTATGGCTATTAGGGCTACAACTCCCTTTCGGAGTGTAGCCCAATAACATAGCCAGAACGACTATTGCAAAAATCGCTTTTTTCATATCTGCTCTATTCGCAAATATCCCACCAAAATCACTATCGTGCCACCAACGAGTAGTCGGTACCTTCGGTAATTGTTGTTTGGGTATATGTGTTACCGTAGCGGTCGGTCAATACAACCTTAATATTGGCATCCTTATTCTTCAACTGATATTTGTAGAGGTGGGTGCAGGTTGACCAAGCCGAGCGACCGGAGTAGTAGCAGTATTGGAATGCTGCGGTATACATATCGATCGCATATTCAAGACCATCCTTCATTCGGCGTGGATTTTCGAGCGAACGATCGCCTACAAGATCTGCCGAAGTTGGTATTGTACCACTATATTCTACTTTTACCATTTCGCCGCTATATACGTCGTCCTCATAGACGCTAATCTTTGCGACTCTATCCACATAGAACAGGTTGGCAAGCAATACATCCTCGCCAAAGTTGAAAGCGTAGTAGCCAACATTTTCGTAGGTGTCGCTCTCCAACTTCTCTCTACCTGTAATAGCATTTCCGCGATACAGACGCATCTGTATCTCCTTCGTGTTCATACCTTCGTTTACGCCCATAAAGTACGATTCGGTGAACTCGTTGCCCTCGCATACGAATACATTATATCCGGTAGGGGCTCCGTCGGCTGCGATGTTACCTCTCCACCACACACCGCACAATGCACCAACATTATGCTCGAACACATTTGGATAAGGAGTTGCAGGATCCTCGACTACGAAGTCGTGGAATTGCGAGATGTGAGTGTGTCCCGATATGACGTGAGCCTCCTTAAATTTGTTAATCTCTGCCAAAACCTCCTCAACATAGTTTCCGGTGTTACGGAATAGAGGTGCGTGAACGCACAAAAGAACCATCTTATCCTTCGGCACGAGAGCCAAATCCTGCTTCAACCACTCGTACTGCGCAGGGAGGAAGCCCTCCAAATAACTGCCGCTGGTGGTGCTGTAACGATAGATGATGTTACGCATACTTACGATGTGAATGTCGCCACGATTGAACGAGTAGTCCACAGGGCCAAAAATCGCCTCGTGGCCACGCTGCGCCGCCAACTCAATAGTAGAACTACGCTTGTCGGTCGTGATTACTACACCGTCGCCATAGTAGGTGTTGTCGTGGTTTCCGTAGGTCTGATATACAATCATACCCGCCTTATCAGGGTGGAAACCATCACGCATATCGTCGCGCAACGACTCGGTGTTTGTGCCGTTGCTGTTGGCTATGATGTCGCCCAAAGTGATGCCATAGCAAGGTATGCCCTGTGCCTTAACCTCGGCGCTGTGGTTGAGGAGTGCAGGTACAGCCTCGGCATTGAAACGGCTCAACTGTGTAGAGTTGCGCACCTGTGGGTCGCCAATAGCAAAGAGTGCGAACTTCTCCTCCTTGCCGCCCTCGAGCGGTGTGAGCGTGAAGTCGTACTGTGGGGTGTTGCTTGGGTAAGGCTTGTAGAAGCAAGGCTGTCCGTACTCGTTGGTATCAACCTTGTACTCGGCAGGCGTAGAGATGTAGATGTACCACGTGTCGGGCGTTACGCCATCCAATTCGTAGTAACCATCAGCGTTGGTTGCAACAACTTTGAAACCATTGCTTACAGCAACACCGGCGATAGGGTTGCCGTTGGTGTCCTTCACGTAGCCGTAAACCTTTTCGTAGAATATCTCGAACTCATCCTCGTACGAATCCAAAACGTCCAACTCGCCACCTATGCCCGGTGTGTGGGTTATGGTCTTGAACTCACGAACGATGCCCGGTTTGATTGTGCGGTTGCTCAAAGTGCGAGTCATCTTGTCGCCCGAAGCCTCCACGAAGTCGATTTGGCAGTTGCCCAACTCGATAGCAGGCACCGAGATGTGGAAAACACTCTCGGTCGAGGTCGAGAGGGCGAAATTTGAAGGCAAAGTGTAAGTTATACTCTCCGTAGCGGTTGCACTTGCCGAGATTGTTGCGCCGGCGCAGTCTACGTCGAACTCGCCCGCAATATGCACTCCGTCGAGCGAAGTGATAACGATTTTTTCGAGTACAGAACCCGCATTTGCCGCCTTAACAGGGAGGCGCAGAATGCCGGCGAGGTGCTTCAACTGCACATTTGCGGTTGCATCGGTTGTGTAGCCACACATAGGTGCTGCATTTGGCGCAAAGGTACCCTCTACATAAGTCTGCTCGCTCTGGAATAGTACCTTTGTTGCATCAATGCCCTCGGTGTAAGGGTAGGTGATGTTGTAAGGGGTGTCCAATACGGCAGGGATAGTAAATCGTGCAGCGCTTCTGTTTGTCGCATCAATTGCGGCATTCTCCGATGCCACTCCATTTATCACGATGCGGTCGCCCTCGCTCCAGTAGAGAGGGTAGGTATCGCCCTCTTTTGCACCAAGTGCGGTACGTGTGGGCTCCAACGATACCGAGAGAGTTGTTTTATCGCCTCCCGAAATGGTAGTTGTTGTGTCGGTCTGGCAACCAAACAAAATGATAGCAACAATAAAAGTTGCAATGGCCGAAATAAAACGTTTCATAGTTTAAGTTATTGGTTTATCTGCACAAAGATATGATTTTTTTGTAGAAAAAGGAAAAAATTTCGACATAAAAGTGGCTCACTTTTTGCGATATATGCTCACCGACAACTAAAAACAGTATAAAATGGAAACAAAAAAGACTACAGGGTTTCGCCTTTCGGTAGCAACCCTTGCAATTATGAATGTCACCGCAGTGGTTAGTCTGCGTGGTTTGGCAGCGGAGTCGGTCTACGGACTATCTTCGGCGTTCTACTACCTCTTTGCCGCCATAGTGTTTCTTATTCCTACGGCGTTGGTGGCTGCCGAGTTGGCGGCTATGTACTCCGACAAGCAGGGAGGAGTATTCCGTTGGGTAGGCGAGGCTATGGGCGCAAGGATGGGCTTCTTGGCCATCTGGATTCAGTGGATACAATCTACGATTTGGTATCCTACGGTTCTCACTTTCGGAGCCGTTTCCATCGCCTTTATCGGTATGGATCAGGCTCACGATATGGCACTCGCCTCCAACAAGGTTTTCACCCTTATTGTGGTGCTTGCCATCTATTGGGTGGCTACGTTCATCGCCCTGAAAGGCTTGAGTTGGGTGGGCAAAATCAGCAAGTGGGGAGGTCTTATTGGCACAATTATTCCCGCTGCGTTGCTTATCGTTATGGGCATAGCCTACCTCGCTACGGGTGGCACCAACCATATGAATATGCAGGAGGGCTTCTTCCCCGACTTGTCGAAATTCGATAATTTGGTTTTGGCGAGCGGTATATTCCTCTTTTATGCAGGTATGGAGATGATGGGTGTTCACGTTATGGATGTAGACAATCCGCGCAAGAACTACCCGAAGGCTATCATTCTCGGCGCACTCATTACGGTGCTGATTTTCATCTTTGGCACCTTCTCGTTGGGCTTCATAATTCCGGCAAAGGAGGTCAATCTCACGCAGTCGTTGTTGGTGGGTTTCGACAACTACCTCGCCTACTTCAAGATGTCGTGGGCTTCGCCTATCATCGCCATTGCGCTGATGTTTGGCGTTTTGGCGGGCGTGCTTACGTGGGTTTCGGGCCCCTCGAAGGGTATTTTTGCTGTGGGTAAGGCGGGTTACCTTCCGCCATTTTTCCAGAAGGAGAATAGCAATGGCGTGCAGCGCAACATTCTGCTTATTCAGGGCGTTATTGTTACTCTTTTGGCACTCCTCTTTGTGGTTATGCCTTCGGTGCAGTCGTTCTATCAGATACTGTCGCAACTCACCGCACTCCTATACCTTATTATGTATATGCTGATGTTCGCCTCGGCAATCGTTTTGCGCTATCGCCGTTCGTCGAAGGAGCGACCATTCCGCTTGGGTGGCAACTTCACGATGTGGCTTATTGCGGGCGTAGGCTTCCTCGGCTCACTGCTTGCCTTTGTGTTGAGTTTCATTCCACCGGCACAAATCGCTACGGGCAGCACTACGGTGTGGTATTCGGTGCTGTTTGGCGGTGCATTTATCGTCATAATTCTGCCGTTTATCATCTACTCTATGCGTAAACCCGAGTGGCGCAACAAACAAGCAACCTTCGCCCCATTCGAGTGGGAGAAATAGAATGCAAAATTCAGAATGCAAAATGCAAAATTCGGAATTACCCCAGCGCACCCCAGTACCCCCAGTAAGCACCGAAGGTGCGCCCCTAGTAACCCCCAGAAAAGTTGCGCCGTGATAAGGGTAAGAGTTCGCAGTTGGTAGCGCACCCCATAAAGGGCGGAACGCCCGCCCCCAGTAACCCTATTGCGCCGAGTTGATGGCATGGAATGGCATTCGGGCTTTCAGCCCTTAATGGCATTGGAATGGCAGCGCACTCCAAGGAGTGCTTAATGACAGGCGCTTATGCCATTCAGCGAGTGCAACGAGCGATTGCCATTTTTTGCCATTCAGCGACCATCGGGAGCGAATGCCATTTTGCTAACGCAACAAACAAAAGTCCCCCTCACAGGAGGGGGATTTAGGGGGTGGGTAACATACTGGACGATTTGATTAAAAATCAAAGAGGCTCGGAAAATCTCCGAGCCTCTTGGTTTTTAGTAAATCAAATCGTCTTCCTCGCTGCCGAAGCCGGGGAGCGATGTGCCTGTGCTTACGATGTAGCCACGCTCGGCTACAACCTCAAAAATATCGATTTGTGGAGCAGAATAGCCCAAAACTGTCTTTTTCATAGTCATAAATCTTTTTCCGTCATCAAAATTCTTTTTTTGTCATTCCGAAGGAGCGGAGCGACTGTGGGAATCTCCTACCTCGCGAACAACCGAGGAGATTGCCACGAGCCTATGGCTCTCGCAATGACGGTTATTTTAGCATTTTACAATGACGATTGGTTATTTAACGTTTCACTATTCTGTTAATTACTCTGCTGGTGTGTATGTGTAAACCGGAGTTGCAGGTTTAGCGGTGAGCCTCTCGCAACCATCGCCTGTTGCAATCTCCTCGGTTACAGCACCACTACTGTAGATGTAGTTGAACCAGTTGTCCGCAGTGACATCAGTGTAGATAGGGGTTGTAACCGTAATAGGATCGCCACCGTTAGCATCCTCCTCCTCTGCTGAAGTCTCTGCGAAGATGAATCTACCACCAATCTTACAGTTAGTAGCCTTTGAAGCCGCGGCATAAGCCTGGCCCATAATCATACCTACCTTGCCGTCCTTACCGATAGCCTTTATATCGCAATAACTTTGACTGTCAGTAAGAGCGTTACCATTTTGACCCATAACACCACCAATCAGTATAGCACCGGTAGATGTACCCGTGAATGTGATATTACCCAAGTTTACAAGATTGCTTACTTTTGCACCACCTGCTCCTTCTGCTTTTATACCTCTGCCGATAAGACCTCCTGCATTGTAACTTGAAGCACTTCCGCCAAATGTGAGGTTTGCATCATTATAACAATACTCAATAACACTTGGAGCATCTGCGTTCTGATATCTAACATAACCTGCGATACCTCCAAAGCCGCACGTATTTCCACCCAGTATTGTAAGAGAACCGTGATTCTCGCAGTAGGTAATTGAGCCAAAACTATAAGCATAACCAACAATACCACCTATCTGGGTTGTGGAAGTAGCCTTTTTAGTTTGCTTTACAGCACCATTGTTCTTACAGTACGAAATATGTGCACCAACTCCATTCGTAGAACCCGCGATACCTGCTACGTTCAGATTAGTACCAGTCTCGAAGCCAAACTCAATTTCTCCTGTCGTAGTGTTCTCACAATTAACTATCTGTCCACCAGAGAGAGTTCCAATGATACCGCCAATGGAGGTCTCTTTAGGAATTTTATTAGCGCTGGTTACTGAAACCGTTCCACTATTCTTACAACCGGTAATCAGATTGTTTGTGACTGCGAAAAGGCGACCGGCAATACCACCTACTTCAGGTCGGCACCTAAAGGTATTTATATTAACATTTACAATACCAGCGTTTTCACAATTGGAAATAGAAGTAACACCTACTCTATCATAGGTGTTAGTACCCATAATACCTCCAACATAACATCCATAATTTTGACTTTCGCTTGCGTTTCCAGCATATGCACCTACGTGGGAAACGGTACCATAGTTCTTGCAACCAGTAATTGAGATGTTACCTACAGAGGTAGCGACAATACCTGCAACAGCACTAGAAGAATTAGTTGCACCGGCAGTAACCGTACCCTTAGTATGGGTAGTATCATTCTCATCGCCATTGGTACAGTTGCTGATAGTGACTGTAGATGTAGTCGATGTAGCAGCACCCAAGAAACCTCCAACAAAATATCTCATTGACTTTGATGCACCAGGAGTCTGCTCGCCCGACAGAGTAACCGAACCGGTATTCTTTGAACCGGATATTGTAGTTGGCTTAACAGTATTCTTTAATCCAATAAAACCGCCCAAATAGATAGTATTTGTTACAAGACCGGAGTTGGTAATAGCAGCCTTATTCTCGCACTCAATGATTGAAAGAGAGCCTTTATTGGTATCAGCACCTATAAATCCTCCTACTTGCGGTTGAGGTGTCTCAGTTGTAGTAACAGTGACATTTCCCTCATTGTTACAGAGTTTCAACTCAACATTTGTAGTATTTTCTACGCCAATAAAACCTCCCACACGTGGGGTACCAGATGATACATATTTACCGGTAACGGTGATGGAACCTTTATTATGAGTTGACTCAAAGTTATGATGCACTTCCTTGGTCTTTGAATAGCACTCAGCCGAAATACCTCCAATCGAAGCACTCTCAGCGCTTACAGTAGGTGCTACTTCAATTGCTGCTTCATTGTAGGAATTCTTAAAAGTGAGAATCTGCGTTTCAGTAGAATCATCAGCCAATATATCACCACAATATCCAAAGAGTCCTCCTAACATAATACGAGATGCCCAAGAAGCAGGTTTTGCGGTAATAGTTGCACTCTCGTAGTTGTAACATCTTTCGAAGTTTCCATGATTAACAGTGTAGAATACTCCGCCAAGGCATACTCGGTTATCGTTTCCGCTATCGCCTGTGAATGTCTCATTAGTTACACCTACAAAAGAGATAGCACCACGATTAGAGCAATCTGTTACTGAAGGTACATCAGCAAGTTTACCAGATACAGAAACAGCAACACCCGACAAATAAGCGATTCCCGTCATAGTAAAAGTACTATTAACAGAAATATTTCCAGTGTTGTGACACTCATCCAATGTTTGAGCAGTAATAGTACCACCGAACAAACCAGCCAAGTAAAGATTAGTTTTTACTGAACCAGTTGACGAAATAGAGATAGGTTTTGAATTACTGCAATTGGTAAAACTACCCGAAGAAAGATAAGATACAATACCAGCACCTCTGAAATTTCCACTCTTGCCATTGTGAGTAATCGCACCGTTGTTTACCAAATTGTCACAAACGACATCGGTAGCCTCCAAACGGCCTGTAATACCTGCAAGCAAAATATCATTTGCACTCTCACTATCTTTTGCAGTCGAGATTGCACCATTGTTAGTACAGTTGCTGAAAGCAGCAAAATCGCTCCCGCTTGCATCAGAGTTCTTACCTACAACACCCGAGATGTACATATTACCCTTCTTGGTTGTACCTACATAGGTAATATCACCATCGTTAGTAAGATTGTTGAATGAGCAATTATCAGATGCACAACCAACAATACCGCCAATAGCAGCACCAACACTCAAAGCAGGTGCACTTACCGAAGTAACGGTGATGTCAATATCGTTAGTACAATTAGTTACGGTTGCAGCCGAAGCGAAACCTACCAAACCTGCGTGGCAGATACCTGCATAGTTACCACCAGCCGAAGCAAGAGTTGTGTTGTTGATGTTGATAGTACCCGATACCGAGCAGTTGCTCAACGAACCATTATACAACTTACAAGCAATAGCACCCGAGTGTGCAAGGTCGGTAACCTCGTAGTCGATGCCGGTCAACTTAACGTTGCTGATAGCAGCGTTGGTTGTGCCGAACAAAGGAGCATTCAAGCCCTGAATCTCGCAACCCTCCTCGCTACCACCGTCGAACTCGTATGCGCCGAAGTTCTCGATAGGCTTCCAGTCGTAACCGCTCATATCGAGAGTAGCGGTAACCTGCGCCTTGGTGCGTGGGTAGAATACCGAAGCGATCTTTGCGAACTCAACGAGTTTATCCTCGCTGTCGATGATGAATACATCCTCTGCATCGTTGGTGTTAGCCTCGTAGGTGAATGCGGTGAACTCGCGAACAGTACCTGCGTTGATAGGCTTCACGTCGCTGTTGAACTTCAAGGTCATCTTATCGTGAGCCTCGGTAGTAACAGTGATAACGAAAGTGCCATACTTGCCGGCAGGGATAGTGAGATAGATAGGAGTAGCCTCCTCGCCGAGTACCAATGGCTCTGCGAAAGTAACATTTACGGTGTTCGATGCCTCGACAGCAGTCAAAGTGCCGTCTGTGCAATCAACAGTAAACGCACCGGCAATCTTGCCGTTCTGCGCACGAACTGCGATGCCTGTTACCTTCTCGCCATTACCCGAGATAGCCAAGCGGAGAACGCCCGAGAGGTAGTGCATCTCGATGCCGCTCTCCGGCAACTCGGCAGCGTAGCCATACATAGGCACAGCCTCCGGAGCAAAAGTGCCAACGGTGTAAGGCTGTGTTGCGAGGAAGTTAACCGGATAAACGGTTACAGGAGCAGGAGTCTCCTCCTCGCCCTCAACAACCTCCTCGGCAGCCGCAACAGCCGCAGCAGGATAGACAACGCAGAGCGGAGTAGTTACGCCCTCTGCGAACTTAAATACGGCGGTCTTGGACTCGCCAACGCCTGTCAATGGATCCGAAGCAACGCCATTTACCGAAATAGCATCGCCCTCGCTCCAATAGAGAGGGTACTGGTCGTCAACCTTCTCGCCGAGGTGCGTACGCGCAGCCTCCATCGAGAGAGTAACTTCGTTGGTTGTTTTACCCCCCCCCACGATTTGGATACCCAAATCCTCGGTTGTGTCTGTAACACAGGAGAATGCAAGCATTCCTGCCACAACCGCCGTGAAAATTTTTGTCAAATTTTTCATCGTTTTTTTGGTTTTTTGGTTAATAAAA
>JAZQML010000016.1:0-14626 GCA_045543395.1 Alistipes sp.
ATATGAGCCTAACCTTGATGCTTGGCCTATGAGCTATGATTGGGAGATGATGCAATATCAATGTTATGATGAGGATAAATTGTATAAGAATCACGGTGGCTTTGTAGCTGAATTTTATTGCATACTCACTCGTGTTATAATTAAGGATAATAGTATTGTATATTGCGATCGTTGGATCTGGTAAATAGCTTTCTATATTGTACCTACACGGGCATTCCCGTGTAGGTATCCATAAAAAACGAAATTCACATTCCATGACCAAAACAACCCGCATCGTATGCCTTTGCTGTGGTGATTTTGGCTGGATTGTGTCTTTATATTCTCTGACAGAATACAAATCTATTTACTAATGTTTGCTAATCCACGATAGCTCGCACATCCTCTATCACAACCTCGCCACACTACTCCGCAAACCACATTTCGTTCTCTCGGCGGACAGCAAAGGCGGAGTTGAAGCGTGCGGCGGCTAAGGAGTATTTTATGCCGTAGAAGCGGCGGGCTTTTGAGGGACACACCACAATGCAACGACCACACTTGATGCACTTCGTTTTGTCCACACCCTTGGGTGATGCGGGGTCTATTGCGCCCGTAGGGCAGAGGCGTGCGCACGCTCCGCAAGCGGTACATTTCTTCGATGCGGTGGGCCAGATAGGTATTCCGCCGGGTACTTTATAGGGGCGGTTGCCGGGGAGTGAAATATCGCCAAAATCGCCCGCTAAAACCGTCAAAGTCCTCTCCGCAAATGCCTTAATATCAGATATATCATCCGCATCGGGGCGAGCCTTGCCAACCTTTGGAAATATGGAGTGCTGGGCGATGAAAGCACCAGCCGATACGGTACGGAAACCGCACTCGGTCATAATATCGTGCAACTCCAACACGGCATCGTCATAGTGGCGATTGCCATATACTGCTACGACCACCGCTGGGGTATTGTCGCCACGGAAACGACGCAGACGCTCCGCCGCCATTGCAGGCACACGACCTGCATATACAGGCACGCCGACCACCAAAAGCTCGTTGGCAGGAATTGAAACCACATCGGTTGATGTATCGTTGGTTATATCATAGGCAGTAACCTCGTTTGAGAGGTTTGCTGCCACCGCCTCAACCACACGCTTGGTGGTGTATGTGGCGCTAAAATATATTGTTGTAACCTTCATAATTATCTATTATCTTGTCTCAAGAAATTTACGTTTACTCAACCACTTCAACATAAAAACTGACCGGTCGAAAGCCGTCATTACACGAGAGCATAGCCGAATGAGGGTTCTGCATCCACCCATCAAAGAAGTTACCCCCGCCCTCTGCCAACTCGCGCACAAATGGAAGCAGCGTCTCCCAAGCACTATCGCACATACCCTCAGGTTTCGCACAATTATCCACGATAAAGGTCTGCCCAAGACGCATATCGCACGTATGTTCAATGGGATTTTCGTATTGCGCCATAAGGTCTGCATACTGCGTAATACGCATCACGGTAATTTTTATCTTTTTCATCCTATCTCACCATTAATTCTTTTGCGAACAACCGAAAAGGCGTGCTCGTATAGTGCCGAGTCGGGCATTGTCTTGAGCATCTCGCGAAAACGGCTCATCGGCACGGCGAAGGTCAGCTCGTTCTTCGGCACAAGGGGGCGTGCCGAGGGGTCGAACATACCGAGAAAACATCTTCTACCTCCCTTGCGATTCTCCGTTGTGGCGAACGAAACTATCGCAGCACAGCCTGATGCGAACTTTGTTACAACAGCATCGTCGGCATCATTGTCGTAGAACGCCCAAGTGCAAAGCCCCGAAAGGATATCGGGCGTTGCGAAGAATACAACAGTCTCAACACCCTCCCAACTATCTAATTTATCGACACTTATAAAGTTAAGATAGGACTTATCCGTTATCTCTATTTCGAGGCTTTCGACATACCTACGCACCTGCTCGGGAGCCTGTTTGTAGTGTTCTGCTTCTGATACGAAAAACGGCACTCGCTCGGGCATTGGACGAAAGGCGGTGTATAGCCCGCCACCACCACACTGCACATTCTCGGTGGTGAGGGTCAGAGGGTTGCCATCGCAGACCTTGCGGATTGCTCCAATCATACATCTTGGTACACGACTCTCAGGGTTAACAGCGGTGTCGCCATACCAAAAGGCGATAGGCATTGGCGCAGCCTCGCCAAACGCCTCACGAAACTTCCGGGTAAATTGTTGTGGAGTCATAATGGTTCTATTTTACCCCAAAGGTAACGATTTTTTCGACACAGCGTTTGACGGACAGCAAAATAGTTTTCTGACAAAATACGGTGTTTCAAAGGGTTTTGCTTGATTTTGTCCTCAAAACTTTTGGACTTGGAGCGGAAAACGAGACTCGAACTCGCGACCCCCACCTTGGCAAGGATGTGCTCTACCAACTGAGCTATTTCCGCATTTTTGTTTGCGTTCTCCGTTGTTCAAGCCCTCCCATTGCCAAGGTTGGAATATATTATCCTTTTGGGGCAAGGTCGTGCTCTACCAACTGAGCTATTTCCGCATTTGTTTTGAACCGTGCAAAAGGTCTTACCCGTTTTGCGAGTGCAAATATAAGGCAAAAAAAATTACTGTGCAAGAAATTTGTGATTTTTTTTATTTTTTATCGTTTTTTATCGCAAAATATATGTATCGGCAGGCTCAGGTAAGATTGTAAGAATGCCGAAGATCGGAGCAACTACGCTTTGTCCATCACTAAAAAGAGGTCCTCTATCCTCTATCCCCATGAACAAAAGAGCATGTCCAGAAAGTATACTGCCCCCAAAAGCTTAGACAAAAAACTCTTGGGGGCACTTCTGATAACCGGATACACTCTTTTTGTCGGAGATTGTATAGCAAGAGGGATTTCAAAGCTTAATCTCTCTTGTTATACGACCTCTCCATTTTTGTATTATTATCGTAGAAATTATACTCCTTTTACCGCTTGGTTTCCTCTACCGGAGGAAGCAATTCATAAATAAATACACCTGCTGTTACCTCAGACTCTACGATATAAGGGGAGTTCGAGCCGGCTCTGACAGCATATTCTTGTGTAATACCTTCATATTCTTCTGTAGTAGGCACATCAAAATAGCAATCCGGTGCTCGTTCAAATTCATGATATCCAGGAGAAAAATAGTTCCCCAAATACACCTCATAATAGTCTGCATCTGGCACAGGATCCCAACTTATTCGCATAATATCACCAGCAATAGGCTTTGTTATGAGATTGGTCGGAGATGCAAGTTGCAAAAGCGCATAGAGTTTAGCTTCGGTAATATCCGATGGCGCGTATAGTGGATTTGTCGGTGCCGCTACCACATATATATATTGATGGTCGCCAATTTCAGTTGTCGCGATATCGTATGCCTTCGACCAATGGGTATCCGCTGTCTTTTGCCATGCATTCTCGTCTGTAAAAGGTTGAGTCTTCTGCGCCTCATCAACACAAACATAGTAGTAACTGGCATTCTCCACAGGAGTCCAAGATGCATAATATGTACCACAAGTAGTCTTATCCTCAATCTTAGGCGTTGCGAGTTTAGAAGCCTCAAAGTCCTCCACAACAACAGGTATATCCTCAGAGATAAGTTCTATACCACTCTGTTCTTGAATCCTCACACAGGCATTAACCTCCTGAGCACCAATCCAGAATTCAGCACTCAGACCATTCTCCATAATCGTCAGCGTAAATTCACCACCTCCGCTGACAATCATCTCACGCACCTCTTGTGTCAAGAGTTCATTTTCATATTTGATAAATACACTAACTACATCATTGCCTGCATCGAACTGTTCTTTAACTGTATTCGCCAATTGTGCAGGCGTAATAGCAAAGTTGAGTATTGCGGTGCGCGACACATAATTCATCTTTACAACCTTCTCACCATCTTCGCCAAGATAGGTCAAACAAGGATATTGCTCGGTAGGTGAATGATCGTTGTTACACCCCACAAAAAGCATTGCAATAAGTGATAAAAAAATAGTAATTCGTTTCATAACAGTAAATTTATTTGGTTAAACAATAGTGATTAGCAAACGAAAAGGCAGAAACAACACACTTGGTTGTTCCTGCCTGTAATTGTGTATATAACTTATTCACAGCACAATACCCCTCCTCGCACACATTCAAGGTGGTTATATTTGCCAATGGCGGTGAAGTATTGTAACTTAATCGCATATCTTGATACTCTTTCCTAACACAAATTTAATAAATTTTGAGAAGAAAAACTACTCACAGACAAAAAATATCAATAAAATTTGCTCTCAATGCAACATTATATAGATTTTTTACTATATTTGCATTCTCAAAAATATGAGAAAGATATGTTGAACCACTCTTCGAACTACTTTTTTTATTTTTACTTCTTTTCGTGCGAATAGAAGCGGTAGTTGATGTATATGTGTAAGACATAATGATTTAGACCGCTTCTTAAAAAGAGAAGCGGTCTTTTAATTGATAACAAGAAATTAACATTTTTACAGATGTGCCATCTATACTAATAGATAGGAGCGTAGAGTTATGAAAAAGGTAGCAATACAGGGATACCGAGGTAGTTTCCACCATATTGTGGCGGAGGGCATAGAAGGCGGCGAGGTCGAGATTCTCGCTTGCGATACCTTTCGCGAGGTGGCTTACGCCGTTGAGCAGCGCACAGTGGATTATGGCATTATGGCTATCGAGAACTCCATTGCCGGCTCGATACTCCCTAACTACAATATATTGCAGAACTGCAATGTACATATTACGGGCGAGGCGTACCTCCGCATTCGCCAAAATCTGATGGTCAATCGCGGTGTGCAGTTGGAGGATATTCGTGAGGTGGAGTCGCACCAGATGGCACTCCTGCAATGCACCGACTACCTCGACAAACACTATTGGCAGTTAATTGAGAGTGCCGACACAGCATTGAGTGCAGCACAACTCCAAGCGAGTGGCTCACGAACAAAGGCAGTAATTGCGAGTTCGTTGGCAGCCGAACTCTTCAACCTCGATATTATTGCTCCCGATATTCACACCACACAAGATAACTACACCCGCTTCCTCCGCCTTGATTACTGCGACCGAAGCATTAGTGAGCCAAAGCCTTGCGAGGGTAGCGGCAAAGCATCTCTCTACTTCAAAATCAACAATACAGCGGGATCTCTCTACGACACACTCGGTTGTTTCGAGGGGCTCAACCTCAATATGACAAAGTTACAGTCCTATCCTATCCCCACCGAGCCATGGCACTATATGTTTCATACCGATATGGAGTTCTCGGAGGGGGCATCTTTTGCCAAGGCAATAGAGCGACTGCGTGAGCGCGATGTGGAGGTGCATATCTACGGAATTTACCAGAAAGGGCAAGATTTATGAAAACGGCATACGACTTTGAATTAGCGGTTCGGTTAGGCTCGGTTACCGAATACTACTTCTCGCGCAAGTTGCGCGAGATTGAGGAGATGCGCCGCGCAGGGGCAGATGTGCTCTCGCTCGGTATCGGCTCTCCCGACCTGCCTCCACACCCTTCGGTAGTGAAGCGACTTGCCGAGGAGTCTGCCAAGGCATCGACACATGGTTATCAATCGTATCGCGGTGCATCGGAACTGCGCGGCGCACTCTCCGCATGGTATAAAACACGCTTCGGCGTGGAGTTAAACCCCGAGAGCGAGATATTACCACTCATAGGCTCGAAAGAGGGCGTTATGCATACGGTCATGACCTATATCTCGAAGGGCGACAAGGTACTTGTTCCAAATCCGGGCTACCCTACCTACTCTTCGGCGGTACGACTTGCCGAGGGTGAGGTGGTGAACTACTCGTTAAAGGAGGAGAATAACTATATACCTGACCTCAAAAAACTTCCAACCGAGGGGGTAAAAATGATGATAATCAACTATCCGCATATGCCTACGGGCGCGGTGGCATCGAAGGAGGATTTGCAGAAGATTGTAGATTGGTGTCGTGCGCACCATATTCTTCTCGTAAATGATAATCCTTATTGCTTTTTGCGTAACGACAATCCGCTGTCGCTGCTATCAATCGAGGGGGCGCGAGAGGTTGCCATCGAGCTGAACTCATTGAGTAAAAGCCACAATATGGCGGGGTGGCGCGTGGGTATGATTGGAGGCGCAAAGGAGCGCATTGACGAGATTTTGCGCTTCAAGAGCAATATGGATTCGGGAATGTTTCTGCCATTGCAACTTGCTGCCGCTACGGCACTAGGTTTGGGCGATGAGTGGTATGCCGAGCAGAACAAAATCTATCGCCGCCGCGAGAAATTGGGATTGGAGATTATGGAGGCTCTCGGCGTGGAGTGTCGCCCAAATCAGGCGGGATTATTCTTGTGGGGTAGAGTGCCTGAGGGAGAAAATTGCTACGACTTCTGCGACAAGTTACTATACGATAAACATATATTTCTCACTCCGGGCGGGATATTCGGTAGTGAGGGTATGCAATATGTTCGCATAAGCCTTTGTGCATCGGAAGAGATGTTGCAAAGGGTGCTTGGCAGAATTCAAAATGCAGAGTTCAAAATGCAAAATTAAGGATTATGAGAATTTGTATCATAGGTTTAGGATTGATAGGTGGCTCGTTTGCCCTTGCACTGCGTAAGCACACACTCGCGGAGCGCATCTTTGGCGTTGATGCTTCGCCTCGCAATGCCGCAAAGGCGTTGGAGTTGGGACTGGTCGATGAGATTGTGGAGTTCGACAAGGCGGCAGAGGTTGCCGATATTATCGCCCTTGCAACGCCCGTAGATGTAATTCCGCAGTTGGCTATTAAGTTACTCAATCGCGTGAATGATAACCAGATAGTTATGGATATGGGCTCCACGAAAGAGGAGTTGTGCGAAGTTATCAGTCAGCACCCGCATCGTAATCGTTTTGTTGCTACACACCCAATGTGGGGAACAGAGCATAGTGGTCCCGAAGCGGCTGTCGAAGGGGCTTTTGCAGGGTGCAACACCGTACTTTGCGAGGTCGATAGGTCGGATAGTGAGGCGGTAGCGACTATCGAAAAGATTTTCGCTGCGATAGGTATGCAGATTATGCACATGTCGCCGGCACAGCACGATACCCACGCCGCCTATGTGAGCCATATTTCGCACATCACATCGTTTATTCTCGCCACTACGGTACTCGAAAAGGAGCGCGAGAGCGACACTATTCTCAACCTTGCCGGTGGTGGTTTCGAGAGCACGGTGCGATTGGCAAAGTCCTCGCCCGATATGTGGATACCGATATTGATGCAGAATAAATATAATGTACTCGATGTTTTGCGTGAGTACATTCACCAACTCGAAATCTTCCGTAAAGCCCTCGAAAAGGATAATCGCGAGGAGATACGGCAGACTATCGAGCGAGCAAACACGATACGAAAAGTTTTAGATAAAAAATAGATACCATTATGAAAGAGAAACGACCTTTGATTATATCGGGACCATGCAGCGCCGAGAGCGAAGAGCAGGTTCTTGCGACAGCGAAAGCCCTTGCTGCTACGGGTAAAGTGGATATTATGCGAGCAGGTGTGTGGAAGCCGCGCACTAAGCCGGGCTCTTTTGAGGGCGCAGGCGTGGAAGCCTTGCCTTGGCTCACAAAGGCGAGGGAGTTGACAGGTTTACCTCTCGCTACCGAGGTGGCAAATGCCAAACATGTGGAGAGTGCCTTGGAGTACGATATTGATGTATTGTGGATTGGTGCGCGTACGGCTGCTAACCCATTCTCGATGCAGGAGGTTGCCGAGGCTTTGAGAGGAACCGAGAAGATGGTATATGTAAAAAATCCTGTAAATGGAGATGTCGATTTATGGTGCGGAGCCGTGGAGCGACTTGCCGTTTGTGGTATTAAGAATCTTGGTCTTATTCATCGTGGTTTCTCGGGCTTTGGAGCAGGTAAACTTCGTAATGCTCCGATGTGGCATCTCGCTTTGGAGATGAGACGCAGAATGCCGGAGTTGTCGATGATATGCGACCCTTCTCATATATGTGGTTGTCGTGATTATATTGCCGAAATCTCGCAGCAGGCAGCCGATTTGGACTACGATGGACTGATGATTGAGAGCCACATCAATCCTGCCGAGGCGTGGAGCGATGCCAAACAACAACTTACCCCGTCAGCACTCTCTACACTGCTTGACAGCATCAAGTGGCGTGCGGGCGAGTCCAATTCGGAGTCGTATAAAATAGCCCTTATGGGTTTGCGCGAGCAGATAGACAGTCTCGACCATGAGATATTGCAGTTACTCTCGGAGCGTATGAATGTGGCGGAGAAGATTGGTCGCATCAAGCGAGAGAATGATGTACGCATCTTGCAGGTTTTGCGCTGGGAGGATATCGTGGAGCGTGCGTTATCGCGCAGTGAATCGCTCAATTTAAGTGAGGAGTTCCTGCGTACGCTACTCGATGCAATACATGTCGAGAGCATCAATCGCCAGAATAGGGTTATGAATGAGTAAGAGAGTAGTGAGTAGTGAGTAGTGAGTAGTGAGTAGTTAATTCTCAATACTCAATACTTAATTCTTAATTCTCAATTTTTCAGCGCACCACAGTAAGGGCTGAACTCGATTCGGCGCCCTCCCCCTCCACAAAAAACGCAAATAGAGAGGCGAGTGCAACAATAACAGTTTCTCCCGAAACCGCAGCATACTAACCGTATGTGAGGATTTCGGGAGAAATTTTAGGGGCAGCAATCGCCCTATATTTGTGTTTTTTATTTGGTTGCACTCTCCAAACGCTTCATCATTACAAACATGAACAACGCCGAGAGCAAGCACAACGCAATAAATACAGACCAAACAACGGTGAGTGAGATACCACCCCAGAGGAAACCACCTACGGATACGAGCATATTACCGATTGCGGTAGCCACAAACCAGCCACCCATCATCATACCCTTGTACTTTGGAGGTGCAACCTTCGATACAAACGAGATACCCATTGGCGAGAGGAGCAACTCTGCAAAGGTCAATACGAGGTAGGTCATAATCAACCAATTTGCCGATACAAGAGGAGCATCTGCGCCAGCCTTAACAGCCTCAGCCTGCTCGTTTGGAGTGAGCAAACCCTGCGAGCCAAATGCCATAACAGCGAAACCTACCGCTGCAACGAGCATACCGTAAGCAATTTTACGAGGAGCCGAAGGCTCTTTGCCACGCTTTGCGAGTGCGCCAAAGATAGCCAACGATACAGGAGTGAGAGCCACAACATAGAATGGGTTGAACTGCTGGAAGATTGGAGCCGAAACTGCAACAGATGCATCGCCAACATTCATACCCTTATAAACGAGGTATCCTACCGCAGCAGCCAAAACCGCAAACGATGCAGCCTTACCCTTGGTGCTATTGCTCTGGAATACAGAGAATGCTGCATAAACTGCAACGATAACAACTACCAAGTTCCAAACGCTGAATGCCATGCTCTGCAAGCCGAATGCCTCCTTAACGGTGAACTCGTCAGCGAAGTAGGTCAAGGTAAGACCGTTCTGGTGGAATGCCATCCAGAAGAAGATTACAACAGCAAATACAAGGCACAATGCGATGATACGCTGCTTGGTCTCGGCAGGGGTTAGGTTATCCTCAACCTGTGCGACAGCAGCCTTATCGCTCTTCTTGCCACCCTCAACATGGCGGAACCAGTTGCGACAAGCGTAGTAGATAGCCATCGACACAATCAACGCAACACAAGCCACTGCAAACGAGAAGTGGTAGGCATCGTTGCCCTCGAAACCGAGCGACTTCTCTGCCCAATCCTTGATTGCTACGGCTGCGGTTGGAGCGAACAATGCACCAATGTTGATAGCCATGTAGAAGAGTGAGAATGCAGAGTCGCGCTTGTCGGCATACTTAGGGTCATCGTAGAGATTACCCACCATAACCTGCAAGTTACCCTTGAACAATCCTGTACCGACAGAGATAAAGAGCAACGCACCGAGCATTGCAATCATCGCCAAGGTATCGCCACCGAGAGGCAACGAGAGGAGAAGGTAACCTACGAACATAATCGAGATACCGATGGTAACCATCTTACCATAACCGAACTTGTCTGCCAAGATACCACCGAAGAGTGGCATAAAATAGACAAGACCGAGGAAAGTACTGTAAATTGCACCTGCCACACCTGCGTCCAAACCGAAGTTTGCACGGAGGAACAAGGCAAATACAGCCAACATTGTGTAGTAGCCAAATCGCTCGCCTGTATTAGCGAGAGCGAGGGCATAAAGGGCTTTTGGGTGTCCTTTGAACATAATAATTATAAGTTTTTAATTAGTAAATAAAGTTTTCTTTTTTTATTTTGTCGCAAAGATAACGAATTTTTTCGATTTATCTTGTATGTTCATTTACCAAGTAGATAATTGAACGATACGGCACGCCCGAATTTGTCGCCAAACCAATCTCGCAAGTGCGCGAATTTGAGTAGCCTACCTCAACGCCCGCCTTCTCGATTTGCGCACGCAACTTGCGCAGTGCGTAGGCGTTCAACTCAGGGTGTGTCATACCCTTATCACCCGCATATCCGCAACAGCCAACACCCTCAGGCACAAGCACATTCGTAGAGCAGAGTCGCGCCAACCCCTCAACAGCTGACTCTATACCCATCTTACGGGTTGAGCAGGTGAGGTGGATTGCAATAGGAGTGTCGGTCTGCACAAACTCCAATCTGTCGCGCATCTTCTCCCAAACAAACTCTGCCGAGTCGTAAAGACGCATCTTCTTAATTTTATGTTTCATTCGATAGAGGCACGGACTTTGGTCGCAGACAACATCGTACTTACCCTGCTCCGATGCCTCCCAAAGGGCATCTTCCAACTCGCGCAACTTCTTGTCTGCCGTTTCAGGCAAGCCCTTACTCTCCCAGATAGTACCGCAACAGAGCGACTCCATATTCTTTGGCAGAATAACCTCGTAGCCCGCCTTTGCGAACAACGACATCATCTCCTCGACCAATGGTCGGCAGTGACGCGATGCCTTCTCGGTACCCATTGTCTGATTTAAGCAACTTGGGAAATAGACCACCTTATCTTTCTGCTCCGTGCGCTCCACTCTACCCTCTTTGAAGCGGTAATTCTTTGGCAATGATGGAGTCCAAAGCGGCATCTTCAACCCCTTATGTAACCCTTTACCGATTACCGACATCGCCTTTGAGCCAAGTACCGAATGGGCAATATCAGCCACAGCAAGCACTCCGCGCAAAACACCTTTAACGCCTGCAAAGTGGTCTGCAACAAAGTTGCCTACCCCATTTCCAAGGGTACCCATTTCAAGGCGGCGAAGTTCGTGCGTAAGTTCCGAGATATTGATGCCCATAGGACACGATTTCGAGCATAGACCATCGCCTGCGCAGGTATCGTTACCATAGTATGCATAATTTTTGCATAGGGTAGCAAGACGCTCGTTGTCCTCGCCCGAAGCCCTCAATCGTGCTATTTCGCGTTGCAATACCATTCGTGTTCGCGAGGAGAGAGTGTATCCGCACGACACGCAATTAACCTCACAGAAACCGCACTCGATACAGCGGTTGAGTTGCTTATACATTTCGCGTACCTCCTCCGAAGCATCTTCGGCAGGGGTAAGAATCGACAACGACTTGAAGTTTTTGAGGTAACACTCCTTATCCTCATTGAAAATCACACCCGGATTGAGCAGATTGTCGCCATCAAAAGCCTGTTTTACGCGGCGCATCATCTCATACGCCTTCGAGCCCCACTCACGCTCCACAAATGGAGCCATATTGCGACCTGTACCGTGTTCGGCTTTGAGCGAGCCATCGTATCTATCGACAACCAACTCGGCAACCGCTTCGATAAGGTTTCGATAACGCTCCACCTCCTCCGGGGTAGAGAAAGACTGATTGATGATAAAGTGGTAGTTGCCCTCCAAGGCGTGTCCATAGATACACGAATCATCGTAGCCAAACTTATCGAGCAAATCCGACAACTCCACCGTAGCCTGCGGCAAATCTTCGATATGGAAGGCTATATCCTCAATCATACAGGTTGTACCCTCCTTGCGCAGACCGCCCACCATAGGGAAGATGCCCGAACGCACCGCCCAATACTTCGCGCGCTCCGCCTCGTCATCGGTAAAATGAACGCCCGTAACGGTATTGAACTTTTCGAGTTCTGCCGTAACCTTCTCGACCTTATCGTTAAGAGCAGCCACCTCGCTATCCTCAACCTCTATAAGCAGTGCTGTCAATCCAACGCCCGTCTTATCACCCGCAGCGGTCAGTGAGCGCGAATCAAGCAGTTCGACAGCCGAAACATTCAGATTGCGTATCGCCACCACCGCCTCGCAAGCCTCCTTAATAGAGGAGAAATAGACCATTGCACTCTTGTGTAGAGGCAACAACGGCAAGGTACGCATCGTAACCTCACTGACAAAGCACAGCGTTCCCTCCGAGCCTACTATCGAGTGGAGAATAATATCGAATGGATCGTCAAACTGCACAAACGGCAATAAGTTCAATCCTGTAACACACTTTATCGAATACTTGTGTTTAATTCGCTCCGACAACTCCTTGTCCGCACAAATCTCATCGCGGATAGCGCAAATCTCATCAAGCAACGCCTTATGCGATACTGCAAAAGCCTCTCGGCTTGCCTTGTCGGCGGTATCGAGAATCGTTCCATCAGCAAAGACCAATCGAGCCGAAAGTAATACGCGGTCGCTATTTGCCCACACTCCGCAACTCATACCCGAAGCGTTATTCATCACAATACCGCCCACCATCGCACTCTTTATCGATGCTGGGTCCGGACCGAACTTACGACCGTAAGGTGCTAAAATACGATTTACCTCTGCACCCACAATGCCGGGTTGGAGGGTGATTGTTTCACCTCCCTCACCTACCGAGTATCTCTCCCAATGTTTGCCTGCAACGACAAGCACAGAGTCGCTTATTGCCTGTCCCGAAAGCGATGTACCGGCAGCACGGAAAGTTACAGGAAGGTGCAATTCGGAGGCTACCTCCAATAATTTCGACACCTCCTCTTCGCCCTTCGTTCTTACAACCACCTGCGGAGTAAGGCGGTAGAAGCCGGCATCTGTACCCCATGCAAAACGGCGCAGGTCATCAGTATAGATTCTATCCGATGCGATAAACTTCTCTATCCGTTTCAGAAAATGATTATACTGTTTCTCCATATCTTTTTTTATTAGTTGATTATTTATTCCATTTCAACACCATAGCAGTTCGGGCTGTATTGTAAATCTTGATAAAGTAGTGCGGATTATCCCACTCATCTACTATCGTTTCGGTAAAGTGTTCTTGCCCCTTTGTTTGGCGGTCGAAACCTCCGAAACGCTCCTCATCGGTCGAGAATTCCACCGTATATTTTCCAGCCCACGGCACCTCAACACGATAGTCAGGCACCGAGTTGGTAGGACTCCAATTAAAGACAAAGTACAACCCCTTGTGAGAGTAGGCGATAGTCTGGTTCTCTTGGTCGGAGTGCCACTTGTAAGGGTAGCCATCAGATAAAACCTTATACTTTTTCACCACCTTCAACATCTCCTTATCGAAGGCTCCGAGTTGTCCGTAGCGCAAGAATCCGTTGTCAGCCAACGACCATTGGCGGCGGGCATGCGAGTAGCTCCAATCGTTGCCCTCGCGCGGAAAATCTATCCACTCGGGGTGTCCGAACTCGTTGCCCATAAAGTTGAGGTAGGCATCGCCACCCACCGATATTGTCATCAGTCGAATCATCTTGTGCAGAGCCATACCGCGCTCCACCATCAAGTTCTCTGAGCCTTTGTTCATCGCAAAGTACATCTCCTTGTCCATCAGGCGGAAGGCGATAGTCTTATCGCCCACCATCGCCTGGTCGTGCGACTCGGCATAGGCGACGGTCTTAACCTTTGGCAGGCGATTGGTCAATACGCCCCAAATCTCCTCGACATTCCAATCCTCATCGCGCTCGTCTTCGATAAGGCGAATCCAGAAGTCGGGTATCGCCATTCCGAGGCGAAAGTCAAAGCCGATACCTCCATCTTCGATTGTACGGCACATACCCGGCATTCCGCTGACATCCTCAGCAATAGTTACAGCCTCGGGGCGGAAGTCGTGAACAAGTTTATTTGCCAACGAGAGATAGACCAAGGCATCACGATTGACTCCCTCGTCAAAGAACTTCTCGCGGCAATCGAAGTCGGTATAGCCGTGATGGTGATATATCATCGAGGTTACGCCATCGAAGCGGTAGCCGTCAAAATGAAACTCGTCAAGCCAATACTTGACATTCGAGAGGAGGAAGTGCTCAACCTCACGCTTGCCATAATCGAATATTTTTGAGTCCCAATATGGTTGATAGCCTGCACCACCCTGTTTCGAGTAGTGGTAAGGCGAGCCATCGAGTTCATTTATTCCCTCGTTGAAGTTCTTGACATAGTGGGCGTGAACAATATCCATAATCACCGCAATACCCAACTTGTGAGCCTTGCGCACCAACGATTTCAACTCCTCAGGCGTACCGAAGCGCGATGACGGAGCGAAGAAATTCGCCACATGATAGCCAAACGAGCCGTAGTATGGGTGCTCGGCAATCGCCATAAGCTGCACAGCATTGTAGCCCAGCTCCTTGATGCGTGGCAACACCAAGTCGGAGGCCAAGCGGTCTTAGGAAGACAACATCATTTTTCAACTCCT
>JAZQML010000017.1:0-61533 GCA_045543395.1 Alistipes sp.
GATGGAAATCTCCAACACATCGCACCCATTCTACACTGGTAAGATGAAGTTGGTTGATACCGCCGGTCGTGTGGATAAGTTTATGAGCCGTTACGCAAAGCGCTACGATAAGAAGAAGTAATCACTACTCTTCACGGAAAAGAAGGCACTCTTTATCGGAGTGCCTTTCTTTTTTGTCTGTGCCGAGAAAAACAAAGTTGCCGAGCGAAATGCTCGGCAACTTTTACTATCTTTTCCGTCTTTGTTAGTCGATCATTGTGATGCCACCCATATACGGAACAAGAACCTCCGGAATACGAATGCCCTCCGGAGTTTGGTTGTTCTCCAACAATGCGGCTACGATACGTGGGAGAGCCAACGACGAGCCATTGAGGGTGTGTGCCAACTTGGTCTTTTTGTTCGAATCCTTATAGCGCAACTTGAGGCGGGAGGCTTGGAACGACTCGAAGTTCGACACCGACGACACCTCCAACCAACGCTTCTGCGCCTCCGAGTACACCTCGAAGTCGTAGGTAAGAGCCGACGTGAACGACATATCGCCACCGCAAAGGCGCAAAATACGATATGGCAAGCCGAGCGACTTAACCAAGCCCTCAACGTGGGCAACCATACCATCGAGTGCCTCGTACGACTGCTCTGGCAAAGCCAACTGCACGATCTCGACCTTATCGAACTGGTGCAGGCGGTTCAAACCACGCACATCCTTACCATACGAGCCTGCCTCACGACGGAAGCAAGGGGTGTAGGCGGTCATCTTCACCGGAAACTCCTTCTCGTCGAGGATGCAGTCGCGGAAGATATTTGTTACAGGCACCTCGGCAGTAGGCACGAGGTAGAAGTTGTCTGCCGTAGCGTGGTACATCTGTCCCTCCTTATCAGGCAACTGGCCTGTACCGAAGCCCGAAGCCTCGTTTACCATCACCGGAGGCTCGACCTCCTGATAGCCTGCGGCTGTATTGTAGTCGAGGAAATAGTTGATAAGCGCACGCTGCAATCTTGCGCCCTTACCCTTATACACAGGGAAACCTGCGCCGGTCAATTTAACACCGAGGTCGAAGTCGATAATGTCGTACTTCTTCGCCAACTCCCAATGTGGAAGTGGGTTTTCCGGCAACTCGGAGTAGTTCTCGTCGATCTTAACCACGAGGTTATCCTCGGCAGTCATACCCTCCGGAACGATATCGGCAGGGAAGTTAGGGAGCAACACAATCTGCACCTGCAACGCCGCCGAAACCTCGTCGTGCTTTGCCGAGAGTTCTGCCGAGCGAGCCTTCAAAGCGGCAACCTGCTGCTTGCGCTCCTCCGCCTCATCGCGACGGCCCTGTCCCATCAACATACCAATCTCTTTGGCAGCCTTATTCTGCTCGGCAAGGCAGTCATCCAACTCCACCTGCAACGCCTTACGAGCATCGTCCAACTCCTCGATCTTTGCGATAACGGGTGCTGCATCCACACCCTTCTTGGCGAGTTTCTTAATCGCCAACTCCTTATCGCCACGCAACTGTTGTAATGTAAGCATATACTATATATTTTAACCTAATCTCCTTTTTGGGAAACTTAACCGTGCAAATTTATAAAAAAAGAGTGATAATTTGCACAAAAAGGCAAAGTTTGTTAATTTTGCACTATACAAAATTTTAAAAATTATGAAAAAAGTGATCGGTTTAGCACTCCTTTTGGGTGTTACCGTAACCTCTTTCGCACAGCAAGCCTACACTCCATCGGAGGGAAATCTCAAAGCAAGGCGGGAGTTTGCCGACAGCAAATTCGGAATATTCTTACATTGGGGACTTTATAGTATGTTCGCTCAGGGCGAGTGGTATTTGAGTAAAGGCAACCTCTCTCACCAAGAGTACAAAAAGGCGGCAGATGCCTTCTATCCACATAACTTCGATGCAAAAGCGTGGGTTAAAGCGATAAAAGATGGAGGCGCAAAGTACATCTGTTTCACCTCGCGCCACCATGAGGGTTTCTCGATGTGGGATACCGATTGTTCGGAGTATAATATCGTAGATGCTACACCTTTCAAACGCGACATTATCAAGGAGTTGGCTCGCGAGTGCCACCGCCAAGGCATAAAATTTCACCTCTACTACTCGCATGTCGATTGGAGCCGTGATGACTACCCTGCCGGTTACTCCACCGTTAAGGTGAAAGATAGAGAGCACCACGAAGGGGGTTGGGCAAACTACTACAACTTTATGAATGCTCAAATCACCGAGTTGCTCACACGCTACAAGGTCGATGCACTATGGTTCGACGGAGTATGGGACCATGCCAAAGATGCAACACCATTCGATTGGCAACTCGAAGAGCAATACCGACTTATCCACAAGTTAAAACCGGAGTGTCTTGTAGGCAACAATCACCATCTCGCAGCCATTGAGGGCGAGGATTTCCAGATTTTCGAGCGCGACCTGCCGGGTGAGAATACCGCAGGACTTGCAGGACAGGAGGTTAGTCGTCTGCCTCTCGAAACTTGCCAAACAATGAACGGAATGTGGGGTTACAAGGTTAAAGACCAAAATTACAAGAGTACAGAAAAACTTATTCGTTATCTTGTCAGCACCTCGGGCAAGGGTGCAAATCTGCTTCTCAATATAGGTCCTCAACCAAACGGAGAGTTGCCAGCAACAGCACTCATACGTTTGAAGGAGATGGGTGAGTGGCTGCGCAAATATGGCGATACCGTCTATGGCACCACCGCAGGCGATATTCCTGCGCAAGAGTGGGGCGTAACAACCCGCAAGGGCAACCGCTTGTTCGTGCATATCTTCGACCTTAAAACGAAGGAGTTACAGTTGCCTCTCTCGTGCAAGGTCGTAAAGGCTCGCACCTTCGAGAATAATAAGGCAGTTGATTTTACGACGGATAACAAAGGTGTTACTCTTCGATTTGACGAAGCACCTTCGGAAATAGACTATATTATTGAATTGACTACCAAATAGTTCGATACACATACCAACAAGAGAGGGGTGCCAGCAGATGACACCCCTCTCCTATTGCGTAACATCAATACTACTCGGTTGGAGCAGTTGGATAGTAACTAGTACCCTTGTTTGAAAAACCGTTGAAATTAAGGTCTTTGCAGTTGCCGCCAAACCACTCCATATTGTCGCCGCTGCCTACCGCCTCTGTAAGGGTTGTTGCCGAGCCGCCTTTGGCATTGAATGTAAATGTGCCGGCGCACTCGCTAACGTGCTTAATCGAGCCGATATCCACACCCACATAATATACACAGCCGGCAATCTCGCAGTAACTGCCCGAAGCGTAGTTGTGGTTGTAGTCGTTTGCGCCATCTGCTGAAACGCCGTTGTAGGTGTTGCCAGATACGGTATAGTCCGAAATAGTCATCGTGTATTCACCCGTACCATTCTCCGCCTGTGTTTCGGTTCTGCGCGAGCGAACGTCGCCAATAAACTGATTGACGTGGCGACCGGCGATAGTTGTTGTGGCATTACCCTTAATCGTTGTACCCGATGTATAGGTTCCCTCGGTATATGCCGATGCACTCCATATATTGGCGATAACATCCTTATTTGGTTGTCCCGTACAGTTTATTGCTGTATTTGTAACCGAGCAGTTGCTGATATTTGCCGAGTGAGCCTCCAAGAAGCCGATAAGACCGCCGCACTCGCCCGCTGTGTACCACCACTGCAAACCCTCTACAACAAGGTCGCCTACGAGAATTATCGATGTACTCTTCTTCATTTTATAGTAGTTCTCGATCATCGGGTCGTAGTTCTCGACAATGTAGTTATCCACCGAGCAGTTTTCCATCGTAATATCGCCACGCATAGCACCTACAAGACCGCCCACCTTACAAACGCCACGAACTTTACCGTCGCGTGCGTGTATATTCGATATGGTATAGGTGGTGTAGCCTGTGGTATTACCATCGGCATCGGTGATTGACGAACGCCACGAGCGCGAAACGAGCGTTCCTGCATAGGCGTTACCTGCACCGCCATCTTCGTCGTCGCCATAGACCGGTGCTGCAACCGTTGCATCGTGGTTACAAGTAACGTCGGCACCTACGAAAGTGAGGTTCTTGTGAACAGTTGTACCGCTTGCATAGATAATAAAGCCTGCACCACGATTGTTCGCAGCGTCGTGCGTACGCACAACCTTCAAGTTGTGGAGTTCGTAGCCACCACCATCGAGGTAGCGCACGTAGTTGATAGGTTTGAATGCATGACCACCCATATCGACGCTCGTCATAAAAACAATACCTGTAGTATCGCCGTAACTTACACCCTGCGCCTTTGCAAGGTCGAATGGCGAATATACGAGGTTACGACCGTCGGCATCTTTAATCATCGTGGCCGTACGTGTGCCGTCCCACTTGTAGAAGAAGCGATTGCCTTCGAAATGGATCATACCTCGGCAATAACGCTCACCACCGAGCAGGTCGTCGGTTGCATTATTGAGCGTTGTGGTGCAGAAGTCGGCACGATGAGCCTCGTTAATCGAGAGCACAGCACTCTGTGCATACTTCTTGCCCTTATCGTACAACGGAACGAGTGTTGCGGAGGTGCCGGCGCAATTTACGAAGTACAACTTCTCGTCATTATTGTAGCCACCAAACTGACCAACCATCTTGCCGTAGAAGTAGTTCACAGCCTCCATATACGACTTTACGGTTGCCGAAGTGGTACAGTTTGTAAAGGTCGCAGTGCTCACGGTTGCACCATCGCCATTTTTGGCAATGCAGCCTACCAAACCACCAGCCAAACCCGACTTACCCGAAACATACGAAGTTTCAACCAAGCACTCACTGTTTGCCGTTACGCCCGAAATATTAAATGTTCCCGTATGGAGTGCACCAGCCACCAAACCAATCTTGCGCGGAGCAGTTACCGAGCAGTTGTTGAACGTTACATCGCTGACGGTCAATCCTTCCGACGCCATACCCACCAAGATACCTGCGCCCGTCTGTAACTCTGTATTCACAACGCAGTCGGTGAGTGTGAGGTTGTGGATATTGAGATTGTCGGCATCACCAAAGAGCGACGAAGCCTCAGGGCGCATATTCACACCCTTAACATACTTGTTGTTGCCATCCACCTCGGTACCATCGACGAGATTCATCGAAGGAAGCGGAATAAGCCTATACACGCCCATTTCGATATTTGCTCCAATACGAATCTTCTTGTAGGTTACACCGCCTACGGTCTGACCATTGTGGCATACCCACATCAACTCCTGCGCATCGTTAAGCACAAGTACATCACCATCGATAGTTGTAGGTTTCTTCGAGTATGAGGTATCGTCGATGGTCAGTTCGTCCTCCTCGCTATCGAATGGAGTGAGTACGCATTGTGCGCCATCTTTGAACGATAAGGGTTTGAATTCACGCACAATACCAGCCTTAACAGCCGAAGTGCCCGAAGTTTTGAAGCGAACATACATCGCACGATTGTTTGTAGTGCGCAATGCGGCAGTACAAATTCCGAACTCGCCACAAGGCAATACGATATATATCTGCTTTGCCTCGGTTGTCGAGAGAGTCAAGCCCTCGCCAAACGAGTAGTTTAAGGTCGAAGATGCTCCCTCCAAAGCAGTAAGCTTTCCGGTTGTGAAATCCACAGCAAACTCACCGACGATAGAACCATCTTCGGCCGTTACGGTCATACTTTTGAGGGTTGTCGCGTCGTCCGTACCAAGAATACTCAAACGCAATACGCCGCTCAAATGGCCCAACTTACCATTCATTCCGTCCTTCATGTATCCGTAGAATGGAGCTGCACCTGGCGCAAAACCGCCCTCGTGATAGCTCTGTGTTGCAGCAAATGTAACGTTATCGGAGGTCGATGCCGGATAGAGAATCTTATATGGCGGCATCAAATCCGAGCTACCTAATTCGAACAATGCCGAACTTGGATTCTCTGAATCGACCACGATCTTGGTCGAAGCGACACCATTTACTGAAATCTGGTCATTTTCGTTCCAATAAACAGCATAGTTGCCACTCTCGTCTTTATCGCCAAGCGACACCTTTGTGTGAGGATCGGCAATCGTCAAAGAAATTGTAGTGGTACCATTGCCTACCAAAACATTGTCGTTGCCCATCTCGTCAATGCCGGCAGTACAACCTACAAAGCCCCAAACAAGAAGGAGCAACAAGGAAAATGAGTAGTTTTTCATCTGCTTAGTTGATTGATTTAGAATAATTTGGCGCAAAGGTAACCATTTTATGCAATACCCCAAATAATTTTCGACTAATTTTGACTATATTTGCGCTATAAAAAGTGGTGACCGATGAAAAAAATCGAACTTCTTGCGCCAGCAAAAAATTTCGATACTGCGGTTGATGCTATCGACTGCGGTGCCGATGCCGTATATATTGGTGCAGGAAAGTTTGGCGCACGCCACTCGGCAACCAACTCCGTAGCGGAGATTGCCCGAGTTGCGGAGTACGCCCACCGCTATGGTGCAAAGGTCTATGCCACACTCAACACCCTGCTTTTCGACAACGAGTTGGAGGAGGCGCGAGAGCAAGCACTCGCACTCGTTGATGCGGGCGTGGATGCACTTATCGTGCAGGATATGGCGTACTGCCGTATGGGGTTGCCCATCGAGTTGCACGCCTCCACCCAGACCAACTGCGTAACGGCAGAGAGGGTGCGATTTTTCGAGGAGGTAGGCTTCGCAAGGGCTATCTTGGAGCGTTCACTCTCGAAGGCTCAAATTCGGGAGATTCGCCGAGCAACAACCATCGAGTTGGAGGCGTTTGTTCACGGCGCAATATGCGTATCGCAGAGTGGGCGTTGCTTCTTCTCACGCTCCACATCGGAGCGCAGTGGCAATCGTGGCGAGTGCAGCCAGCCCTGCCGCTTGGAGTACGACCTCTGCAACGATAAAGGCGAAGTAATCATAAAGGGTAAACACCTACTTTCATTGCGTGATTTGGACCTCTCGGCTCGTTTGGGCGAGATGATAGACGAGGGTATAACATCGTTCAAAATTGAGGGCAGGTTGAAAGACCGCACCTACGTTCGCAACATTGTAAGCCTCTACCGCCGACTGCTCGACCACGAAATAGCCAAGCGCAACGACGTTGAGCGTAGTTCGGTAGGGCGCAGCACCATAGAGTTCGAACCTAATGCCGCACGCTCCTTCACACGAGGTGCCACCGAGTATTTCTTCGACGGCAAGTGTCGTGGCGTTGCCTCGTTCGACACCCCCAAGGCGGTGGGCGAGCGCATCGGCAAAGTTGTACGGGCAGATAGGCGTGGCATCCTACTCGATGGCAAACACGACCTCGCAACGGGCGACGGCGTCTGCTTCATAGCAAATGGCGCATTGATTGGCACAAATGTCGTAGGCGTGGAGGGCGAACACATACAACTCAACCGCTACGACGGTGTGGCGGTGGGCGCGGAGTTGTTCCGCAACTACAACCGCCTGTTTTCGCAAGCGGTGGAGCGCAGCCGCATTAAACGCACCATCGTAGCAGACCTCGCACTGCAATTCGAGCAGAACAAGATCGTCCTTACCGCCACCGACGAGCAGGGTGTTGCTGCGGTTGCTACTATTGATTGCATCACCGAGGAGGCTCGCAACAAAGAGCGTGGCGAGGAGGCTCTGCGCCAGCAACTTATGCGTTCGGGCGATACAATATTCGAGGTGCGCAATATTACGATTGAGAATTTGCGTTTTGCCCCGATGTCGGTGATTGGCGCTCTCCGCCGTGAGGTTTTGGAGAGGCTCGGAGTGGAGCGCATAAAGAGCCACAAAAGAGGGGCTGAATTTATCGAAAATCGAGAAGCACAATACCCCACCGACAAACTCACTCCGCAGGACAACGTTACCAACGATTTGGCACGAGAGTTCTATGCCGACCACGGCGTAGTGGATATTGCCGAGGGTTTAGATTGCCGAGCATCGACCTCGGGCGAACAGGTGGTTGTGTCGGACTACTGCATACGTCGCGAGATTGGCGAGTGCCTACTCGAAAAGCCTCGATTGAAGGGCGACCTCTACTTGGTGCGTGGTACAAAGAGGTATCGTTTGTGCTTCGACTGCAAAAAGTGCCAAATGAAAATCTTTGATGCTTCTTTATAAGGGTTTGTAAAGGCTAGTAAGGGCCAGTAAAGGCTAGTAAGGTATATTCTTGTCTTTTTCTTGCGCCACCCTTAAATACCCTTACTAGCCATTACTAGCCGTTAATAGCCGTTAATAGCCCTTATGTTTTGGCGCACAAAAAAAATGCGACCGCCCAAAAGCAGTCGCAAAAGTTTTAAAGCCAAAAGCCTAATTTCTAAAAAGCACAAACGTAAAACTAAAAGTTTTCCGCTTTCCGTTTTCCGTTTTTTACTATCTTTGCAAAAAGAAAAAGCCAATGGCTAACGGCTAACGGCTAAAAGCATATAAAAAGTTATGAATTTAACACCTAACTTTAAGGATTACGAGTTGATAGACTCGGGCGAGGGCGAGAAGTTGGAGCGATTTGGTCGCTACACGTTGCGTCGCCCCGAGCCACAGGCGGTATGGCGCAAATCGCTCGATGAGCGTGAGTGGCAACGATTGGCAGACGCTTCGTTCCTCCGCACCGACCGCAGCGAGGAGCGTGGCGAGTGGCGCAACAAACCGCAGATGCGCGACCGTTGGAACATCCGCTACGACTATAAGACGATGCACCTAACTATGCGACTTGCTTGCACAGCCTTCAAACACATAGGCATATTCCCCGAGCAGGCGGCAAATTGGAACTTTATATACGACACCTGTCGCACGAAAATCGAAAAGCCTTCCCACGAAGGAAAGCCGAAGGTGTTAAACCTCTTTGCCTACACGGGTGGTGCAACGTTGGCTGCCGCAGCCGCCGGTGCCGAGGTTACCCACGTGGACTCGGTGAAGCAGGTGGTAACGTGGTCGCGCGAAAATATGGAGTCGAGTGGCTTGAAGGATATACGTTGGATAGTGGAGGATGCGTTGAAATTCGTTCAGCGCGAGGTGCGACGTGGCAACCGCTACGATGGCATTATTCTTGACCCTCCGGCATACGGTCGTGGTGCAAATGGCGAGAAGTGGGTGTTGGAGCAGAATATAGCCGATATGTTGGCGGCGTGTGCCGAGTTGCTCGCCGAGGATGGCTTCTTGGTGTTGAACCTCTACTCTATGGGGCTATCATCGACCATCGCCCGCACGCTTGTTCATCAGATGTTTGGCACCCCTGCAAAGGAGGAGTTTGGCGAGTTGTACTTTGCAGATAGAGCGGGCAAAGAACTGCCATTCGGCACATTCTATAGAATGGAACGAAAAACTATTAAAATCTTGTATCAAACCTCGCAACGAGATAGACACCTAAAGTAGATAATTACGTTAAAATTTATCCTATGTGGTCAATAGCATTTTTTGGTTTGACAGCAGGAATACTGCTCGATGTATTGGTAGGACTCTTGGGTAGTCGCCGCAATATCGGCTTCGGTTGGGCATTTATAATTTCGGCAATTTTCACACCGATAATCGGACTCATCATAACCCTTATCTCGGAGCCACTACCCGCAGGCTCGGAGCCAAAATATGGCTGTTTGGGATACTCGTTTGGCTGCTTGGGAACAATTATTATGGTTCTTATCGCCACAGCAGCCCTTGCAGGCGTTCTGGCGTTGCTGCTACCTTACTAACGCATCATCGCCACTTTCAACTTATCATCGGCACAATGGCGTAAATCAATACGCCCGCAACCGCCGAAAGCAGTATCATCAATATGGGGTTCACTTTGCGGTAGGAGCCATAGAGACACGCACCGAACAAGAGCCACGACCACACATCTACGAAATTCTCGTTCTCGCCCGAGCGTGGGAACATCATCAGCAGCGCGGCCGAAGCGATCATACCCACAACAATAGGGCCTACCGCCTTAACCACCGTCTGGATATAGCGATTATCGCGGTGGCGAAGGAAAAACCACGTCAGGAGCAACATCAGCGTAAGCGACGGCAAGCAGACGGCAAAAGTCGCTACCACCGAGCCGTAGATGCCCGCAACCTCGTAGCCGATATAGGTTGCCGAGTTGATGGCAATAGGGCCGGGCGTAATCTGCGACACCGCCACAATATCGGCAAACTGCGTCGAAGTGAGCCAGCCACGCTGTTCGACAATCTCGTTCTGGATAAGCGAGAGCATAGCGTAGCCACCACCAAAACCAAAGAAACCAATCTTCAAATAGGAGAGGAATAGTTGCAGGTAGATCATCGCTTCGCCCCCTTTCTGCCATTATATACGGCTATTGCAACACCCACAACAACGCCCGCACCGATAAGGTATGCCGGCGAAACAATACCATACCACACCAGCAATGCCACCGCTGCCGACACCGCCATCAGGTACCACTTCATACCCTTTACCAGCCCCATCAATGGCGCAACAATCAATGCCACAACGGCAGGGCGCATAGCACGAAAAGCGGCATCCACATATCTATTCTCGCGTATCTCGGCAAAGAATAGTGCGAGCAACAAAATCACGATAAACGAGGGCAAAATGGTGCCGAGGGTTGCAGCGATTGCGCCCCAAACGCCTCTGGTCTTGTAGCCCACAAAGACCGCCGTATTCACGGCGATAGGGCCCGGTGTAGATTGCGCCAACACCAACATATCGAGGAAATCTTCTCGCCCAATCCACTTGTTCTTTTCGATTACTTCGCGTTGCATCAGCGGAATCATCGCAAAGCCTCCGCCGAAACTGAAAAGTCCAATCTTGAAGAATGTTGCAAAGAGTCGTATCAACATCGCCTACAAACTATTCACTATCGAAACCATATCCACAGCCACTACCGCAGCCGTCTCGGTGCGGAAGCGTTGTGTGCCGAGGGTTATCTCCTCGAAGCCGTTTGCCACCGCCAAAGCAACCTCCTCGGGCGAGAAATCGCCTTCGGGGCCTATCAAAATCAGCGCATCCTCGCCCTTGCGAAGCGTCGAGGCGAGATAGTGTTTCTCCTTTATCGCCTCGCCACAATGGGCAATAAACTTACGCCCCGAAAACTCACGAGCAACCAACTCGGCAAATGGCGTAATATCCGCCAAATGAGGATGATACGCCTTCAACGACTGCTTAACCGCCGCCGTGATGACCTTCTCCTCACGCTCCGCCTTAATAACTCTGCGCTCGCTGTGTTCGCCAACGAGTGGCACAAACTCCGTTACACCTATCTCGGTAGCCTTCTCCAAAAACCACTCGTAGCGGTCGATATTCTTGGTCGGCGCAACCGCCATTGTGAGACTATACGCCATCTTCTCGAACTCGGCAAAGTGTTCGACCACACGCACAAGGCAGTGTTTCTGGTGGGCGGATGCCACCTCGCAACGATAGAGGTTGCCTCTGCCGTCGGTTATATGGAGCGTATCGCCCTCCGACAATCGCAACACCTTAACGGCGTGGCGCGACTCCTCCTCGGAGAGTGTATATTCGGGTGCAGTGAAGTCTGCGGCGTAGAATAGTTGCATTGCTTATGATTTTTTCGTATCTTTGCGTAGCAAATATAGTAATTTTTATCGAAATGAAGCGCATACTATTCGTATTTACACTACTTATGACAACTCTTTGCACCACATTCTGTTCGCAACCGCCATTGGATGAGAACCCTCTGCTATCGAAATTCGATACGCCATACGGTGTTCCACCATTCGACCTTATCCGTACGGAGCATTACGAGCCTGCTCTGCGCCACGCAATGTCGTTGCACAACGCCGAGATCGAGGCTATCGTAGCCAACAAGGAGAAGCCTACGTTCGAGAATACCATTGTTGAACTCGACCGCTCGGGCGTGCTGTTGGCAGAGATTTCCGACATATTCGGTATGATGAGTGCAGCGATGAATAGCGAGGATATGCAGGAGGTTATGGAGGAGGTTATGCCCCTTATGGCCGCGCATTACGACGCTATATCGATGAACGAGGAGTTGTTCAAGCGCATAAAGGTGGTATACGACAAACGCCATAGCACCGATTTGAACGAGGAGCAGATTCGACTCGTCGAGAAGATGTACGACAACGCTGTGCGTCAGGGTGCGTTGCTTTCGGCAGAGAATAAGGAGCGGTTAAAGAGCATAAACGAGGAGTTGTCGCTCCTTTCGGTCAAGTTCGACAACAACCTGCTCGCCGAGACCAACGACTTCAAATTGGAACTCGAAGCAAAGCAGTGCAACGAGTTGCCACGCAACGTGCGCGAGGCGGCAAAGGTTGTGGATGGCGACGAGGAGATGTATGTATTTACACTGCATAAGCCGAGCCTTCTGCCATTTTTGACCTACTCGAAACATCGCGACCTTCGTGAAACGCTCTACAAAGCGTACCTCAACCGTTGCAACAACGACAACGACCACGACAACAAAGAGATTATAAACGACATCATCCGCCTGCGCACGGAGAAGGCTAACCTGCTCGGCTACGAGAGTTATGCCGACTATGTTATATCGGAGCAGATGGCACAGTCGCCTGCAAAGGTTTACGAGTTGCTCGAAGGCATCTTCGCCTCTGCCAACGAAAAGGCAAAGGAGGAGTTGGAGGAGATGAAAACCCTGTTCAAGCGCGACCACAACGATGCAAACGACAAGTTCGAGTCGTGGGATTGGTGGTACTATGCCGAGAAGGTGCGCAAGCAGAAATACAACCTCGACGAGGAGATGATTGCGCCATACTTCTCGCTCGACAATGTACGTCAGGGTGCTTTCAACCTCGCAAATCGCCTCTATGGTTTAACCTTCCGCCCGGTGATAGTTCCGCACTACCACAGCGAGGCTACGGCATACGAGGTATTGGATGGCGATCACTCGCATCTGGGAGTGTTGTACTTCGACTTCCACCCTCGTGCAAGCAAGTCGCAGGGTGCGTGGTGTGGCTACTTCCGCCGCCCGGGCTACGACCGCGAGGGCAAGCGCATTGCTCCGGTGGTGAGCATCGTCTGCAACTTCACCCGCCCTTCGGGTAATACGCCGGCACTGCTCACGCTCGACGAGGTAACAACCCTCTTCCACGAGTTCGGACACGCATTGCACTTCCTCTTTTCGGATGTGCCATACAATGGTCTGCTCGACGTAGAGGGCGACTTTGTGGAGTTGCCATCGCAGATTATGGAGAATTGGGCTATGGAGAAGGAGTTGTTGAAGAGTTATGCCGTACACCACCGCAACAATAGCGTTATCGGCGACAACCTCATCGAGAAAATTCACCATAGCGCACAGTTCAATCAGGGCTTTATGACCACCGAGTTGTTGGCGGCAGCACTCGTCGATTTGGATATCCACTCGCTGAAAAGATACAACAAGTTGGATGTAGATACCTTCGAGTACAACGCCCTCTACGAGAAGCGCAAGATGATACAGGAGATTGAGCCTCGCTACCACCTCTCCTACTTTGCCCACATCTTTGCGGGCGGCTATTCGTCGGGCTACTACTTCTACACTTGGGCAGAGGTGCTGGATAAGGATGCCTTTGCTGCATTTGCCGAGACGGGCGACATATTCCACCGTCGCACGGCACAAGCATTCCGCACACTCCTTTCGAGCGGCGGCAAGAGGGATGGAATGACACTATACCGCGAATTTAGAGGCAACGAGCCAAGTCGCGTGCCACTTCTCAAAGCGCGTGGCCTTTGGGTTGAACCGGAAGTCGTGGAGGAGAATACCGAGAATCAAGAAACCAAATAATAAATTGTAACACTATGAAAAAATTACTTTTGATTATGTCATTTGCAACACTCATTGCATCGTGTGGCGACGATATGCCAAAGGCGCAGTTGCCAGAGATTGACACCACCAACCCATTGTTGGCGGAGTGGGATACCCCACACGCAACACCTCCGTTCGACAAGATTAAGATTTCGGATTACGAGCCTGCATTCGAGACTGCCATTGCAGTAAATCGTGCCGAGGTGGAGGCTATCATCAACAACCCAGCCGAGCCATCGTTCAACAACACCATCCTCGCACTCGAAAATCAGGGCGAGTTGTTGGAGCGAATCTCGTCGGTATTTTTCAATATGCTCTCGTGCAACACCTCGAAGGAGTTGCAGGATATCTCGATGCGTGTTCAGCCTAAATTGACCGAACTCGGCAACGACATCCAACTCAACCCCGAGTTGTTCAAGCGAGTAAAGGCTGTATACGAAAATCCGGGATGGTTCCTCTCGGCAGAGGACAAGAAGTTGCTCGAGGACACCTACAAGGGCTTTGTTCGTAGCGGTGCAAACCTCTCGGACGAGGATAAGGAGTTGTACCGTCAGTACTCGTCGGAACTCTCGCAACTCACGTTGAAGTTTGGTCAGAACTCGTTGGCTGCAAACAACGCCTACTGCCTCAACATCACCTCGGCGAAGAAGGTTGCCGAGTTGCCTGACTTCGTAAAGGAGAGTATGGCTATGGAGGCAAAGGCACGTGGTCAGAAGGGTTGGACCGTAACATTGAAGGCTCCAAGTTATGTTCCTTTTGTAACCTACTCGTCGCAGCGCGATTTGAAGGAGAAACTATATAAGGCTCGCAACAGCGGCACCATCGGTGGCGAGTTCGACAACACCGAGAACATCCGCAAGATTACCGCATTGCGCCTTAAAATTGCCAACTTGCTCGGCTACGAGTGCTATGCAGACTACGTTCTCGACAACCGTATGGCAGAAAAGACCGCAACCGTAAATTCGTTCCTCGCCGAGTTGCTCGCACAGACCAAGGAGTATGCCGTAAAGGACTACAACACCATCAACGAGTATGCTCAATCGCTCGGTTTCAAGGGCGACATTCAGGCGTGGGACTGGTCGTACTATAGCGAGAAGTATAAGAACGAGAAGTACGCTATCAGCGACGAGGCTGTGAAGCCTTACCTCGAACTCGAAAACGCAAAGCAGGCGGTATTTATGCTTGCCAACAAGTTGTATGGCTTGGAGTTCAAACCAGCCGAAGGCGTAGCGAAGTACCACGAGGATGTTGCCGTATACGAGGTGTCGGAAGCAAATGGCGACCACTTGGCAATTCTCTACCTCGACTTCTATCCACGCGACTCGAAGCGTGCCGGAGCGTGGATGACCGAGTTCCGTGGTGCCGAGGGCGACATTCGTCCGTTGGTATCGCTCGTGATGAACTTCACAAAGCCTACCGAGACAACCCCTTCGCTCATCACGTTCGACGAGTTCACAACCTTCCTCCACGAGTTCGGACACGCTTGTCACGGTATGTTGGCAAAGGGTAAGCACGGCTCGTTGAACGGCACAAACGTATTCCGCGACTTTGTGGAGTTGCCATCGCAGATTTTGGAGAATTGGGCATTCGAGAAGGAGTATCTCGACCTCTGGGCAAAGCACTACCAGACCGGCGAGGCTATGCCTGCGGAGTTGATCGAGAAGATTATCGCAGCAAAGAACTATCTTGCAGCATACGCAAATGTTCGTCAGGTGTCGTTCGGTATGACCGATATGGCTTGGCACACTCTCAAAACCCCATACGAGGGCGACATCGTAGAGTTCGAGCAGAAGGCTATGGAGGAGGCACAGGTGCTTCCTGTTGTTGAGGGTACAGCACTCTCGCCATCGTTCGGCCACCTCTTCTCGGGCGGTTACGCTGCGGGCTACTATGGATATAAGTGGGCAGAGGTTTTGGCAGCCGATGGCTACTCGCTCTTCACCGAGAACGGCATCTTCGACAAGGCTACTGCCAAGAAGTTCCGCGCACTGCTCGAGGCTGGCGGTAAGGAGCATCCGATGGATCTCTATGTTAAGTTCCGTGGCCACAAGCCACAGACCAAGGCGTTGATCGACCAAATGGGACTCGGCAAATAGTTTACCGATAACAAAAGTAGGGCAGACTTTTCAAGGTCTGCCCTACTTTTGTTTTTTTTGCAGTTAGCCGCTGAACTAAAATTTTTTTTTAGGAGTTGATAGGATTAAATAGGAGCGATTGAGGAACTACTATCTACTAAATACTAACTACTAATTACTATCTACTCTCTACTCTCTGCTTTTCAGGTGTTCCTCTTTGATTTGTTGCAGTTCGTACATCCTATCGCGATAGCGGGCGGCGGCCATAAAATCTAACGACTTGGCTGCTCGCTCCATATCGTTTCGAGCCTGCTCAATAAGCAAATCCATATCGGTTCCGGCACTCTCGTACTGCGCAACCATATCTGCCGCCATAACAACACTCTGCATCGGAGCATCGTAGATGGCACTCTTATCGTTCAAACTACCCTCGAGCAACGAACTCGGTTGCGACGAGTTGCGCTTCGCCTGACGAGGCATAATTCCATTCTCAATATTGTAGCGTATCTGCCGCTCACGACGGCGATTGCTCTCCTCGACCGTACGGCGCATAGCATCGGTGCAGGTTGTTCCATACAGCACCACCCTACCCTGTGCGTGGCGAGCAGCACGGCCTGCCACCTGCGTCATTGCGGTGTAGTTGCGGAGGTAGCCATTCTTATCGGCATCGAAAATCGACACCTGCGACACCTCCGGCAAGTCGATGCCCTCGCGCAGAAGGTTTACTCCGCACAGCACATCGAACAGATCGGCGTGCATATCCTCCAAAATCTGCACTCGCTCCAAAGTATCGAGGTCGGAGTGGATGTAGCGACTGCGCACACCCATCTTTTCGAGGTATGCCGACACCTCCTCGCACATACGTTTGGATATGGTCGTAACAATCATCTTCTCGCCTCTGCTCACACACTCCTCGATATCCTCCATAAGGCGGTCTATCTGGTGCGTGGAGTCGCACACCTTCAACGCAGGGTCTATGATTCCCGTAGGGCGAATAAATTGAGGAACGATACTATCCTCGCTACGCACCAACTCATACTCCGCAGGCGTAGCACTCACATATATGGTCTGCCCCACCAACGACTCGAACTCCTCGAAGCGCAATGGGCGGTTGTCGCGTGCTGCCGGCAAGCGAAAGCCATACTCCACCAGATTCTCCTTACGCGAGCGGTCGCCACCAAACATTCCTCGCACCTGCGGTACGGTAACGTGGCTCTCGTCGATGATAAAGAGCGCATCCTCGGGGAAGTAGTCCAGCAGGCAGAATGGGCGCATTCCGGGTGAGCGACCATCGAAGTAGCGTGAGTAGTTCTCAATTCCCGAGCAGTAGCCCAACTCGCGAATCATCTCGAGGTCGTAGTTCACACGTTTCTCCAATCGTTGCGCCTCAACCTCACGCCCCTCCTTAACGAAAAACTCAATCTGATTTTCGAGGTCAGCCTCAATCTGCAACACCGCTTGCTCCACTCGCTGTTTGCTCGGCACAAAGAGGTTTGCCGGGTAGAGATTAACCCTGTCAAGACTGTCTATGCGCTGCCCCGTTTCGGCATCAATAAGCGAAATATCCTCTATCTCGTCGTCGAAAAAGGTTATGCGATAGCAATGATTTCCAACCGATGAGCGCACCGTTATGGTGTCGCCCTTAACACGGAAGGTGGATGCCTCCAACTCCCCCTCAACACGGGTGTAGAGAATCTCGACGAGGCGATACATAAGGTGCTTCATAGCCATCACATCGCCCACCTTCAACTGAATGGTTGTATTGTGGAAGTCGGCAGGATTGCCTATACCGTAGATGCACGAAACACTCGCCACCACAATCACATCGCGCCTGCCCGACAGTAGCGAGTAGGTCGCCGAGAGTCGCATACGGTCAATCTCGGCATTTATGGCGAGGTCCTTTTCGATGTAGGTATCGGTCGAAGGTATGTACGCCTCGGGCTGATAGTAGTCGTAGTACGACACGAAATACTCTACGGCATTCTCGGGGAAGAAACTCTTAAACTCGCTATATAGTTGAGCAGCGAGAGTCTTATTGTGGCTCAAAACGAGTACCGGACGGTTGAGTTGGGCTATGACATTCGCCATTGTGAAGGTTTTGCCCGAACCCGTAACACCGTGCAAAGTAGCGGCAGGCACACCCTGTTTGAGGTGTGCCACCAACTTATCTATTGCTTCGGGCTGGTCGCCCATCGGTGCATAGTCCGATACGAGTTTGAAATCCATATCGTTACGCTAACGAAACTACTCTATCTCATCCACGCCATCGAAGAAGTATGTGGCATACTTGATGCCCTCCTTATCGTAGAGGCGGCGCAGATGCTCCAAACGACGAGCGAAGTCGTTGAAATCCTTTGTGCCTACACTCCAACACGCCTCGGCTGTAGCCGCCAAACGTGGCAACAACTTAACCTGTGCGCGGTCGAAGTCGGCAATATACTCGGTCCAGAGGTTTGCCTGAACACCCTTAATTCTGCCATACTCCGACGGCTTCAAACCCTCGTACGGATCGAGGCTATACGCCTTACGGAGTGTCAGAATGCGGTTGTCGCGGAACAACAAACCCTCCTTATTGCAGAATGGGCGCAGAGTCTGATAGTAGTCGAAGTAGCAGAAATATTTTGGTGTGAGAATTACATCGTTGCCGAGCGAGGTAACCTTTGCGCGTCTGCTGTCGTTCCACAACATAATGGTTGCGCTCTTATTGATGCCTCCCTTGACAATCTCGTCCCAACCGATAATCTTACGGTCGTGCTTTGCGAGGAATTTCTCGACGCGGTGCATAAAGTAACTCTGCAACTCGTTCTCATCCTTCAAACCCTCGTCGGCAATACGCTTCTGGCAGTGAGGACACTCCGACCAACGAACTCGTGGACACTCGTCGCCACCGATGTGGATATACTTCGATGGGAAGAGCGAGATAACCTCCTCCAAAACGCCCTCGATAAACTCGAACGACGACTCTTTACCCACACAAAGAACATCCTTGCTGATGCCCCAGCGGGTGCGAACCTCGAACTTCTCGTCACGGCAGCCGAGGTGAGGATACGAAGCCAACGCAGCCACCATATGGCCCGGCATATCTATCTCGGGAACAACCTCGATGTATCGCTCTGCGGCATAAGCCACAATCTCGCGAATCTCCTTCTGCGTGTAGTAACCTCCGTGCGGTGTGCCGTCGTAGGTCTTCGAGATGCTGTTACGACCGATGATGGTCTCCTTACGCATAGAGCCAATCTTGGTGAGGTTTGGATATTTCTTAATCTCGATGCGCCAACCCTGATCCTCGGTCAAGTGCCAATGGAATACGTTGAGTTTATGCATTGCAGCAATATCGATAAAACGCTTAACCTCTGCTACGGTGAAGAAGTGGCGACCAACGTCGAGCATTGCGCCACGATGTCCGATAAGCGGCTTATCCTTAATGGCTACGCCCTCCAACTTTACACCCTTCTTGCTCTTTTCGCCCGCTGCAACTAATTGGCGAAGGCTCTGCAAGCCATAGAACACCGCCTGCGGCGTACCACCAACAATCTTAACACCCTTCGACGAGATGTCGAGTGTGTACTCCTCCTTTGCCAGCGACTTATCGGTTGCCAAAACGATAGCACCCTTCTCGCCCTGCTCCACACGGAGCGTTGCGCCCAAGTGCTTCTCCACATCAGCAACAAATAACTCTGCCGGACGCACCAACTCCTTCTCGGTTGCTGCGACAACGCTCTTTGCCGATACGTTGTAGGCTCCCTTAACTGTGGTAGCCTCCATCGGGCGGGGAACAATTACGGTTTTTGCGCTCTGCGCCATCAAAGACATTGCGGTTGCTACGGCCGCAATCAGCATAACTAATCTCTTCATTGTTTTCTATTTTTAGTTGGTTATAGTTCTACTTTAATGATTGTTCCTGTCGGGTTAAACTCTATTTCGGGGAGTTTGTAAATCTCGCCTTTCGAGAGCGTTACACCCGAGGTTTTCGCCTTATCCATATAGTGTCCGTACTCGTTGATAACTCGCACGGTAAAGCCCTCGGCGTACTCCTGTGCCGGCACCACCACATACACATCGGTTACCTCGTCTGCCGACAACTCGCCAAATACTCGCGAGCCGGTAACCAACGCCAAATTGCTCTCGGTATCCTGCTCGGTTGGGGGAACAATCACTGTTGGGGTGAGCGTAGATGTGGTGTAGTCGATTGCAAACTCGCCCGACATCTGCTCGTTGGCACGACCTCGAATCTCCACCTTGCGTATGGCATTGTTCTTGGCGGAAGAAGCCTTCAACTGCAAATGCACTACGGCTGCGAGGTGGTGCAACTTGATATCATCGCCACGATTAGCAACCATCGTAGCCATAGGTAACGTATTTGTTGCCACCGTACCCTCGGCAAAGTCCTGCACTCGTGTCAGAACAATCTTGCCCGCCTCTTGGTAGAAGGTCGATGGATAGAGAATATTGAGCGGATAGTTGAGCGTTACGCCAAAATTGAAGGTCGCTATCGATGACTTTTCGGCAGAGAGTTGAGCCTCGTTCGACACCAAACCATTTGCGGCAATGCGGTCGCCACTCGACCAATATACTGCTCGTTTGCCCTCCACCGATTCACCAAGCGAGGTGCGATTTTGCTCCAACTCTATACTTATCTCGGTGCCATACTGCTCGCCAACATACATATCGTCTACGTTGCAAGAGGTGGCAAATATCGCCATCAGTGCTAAAATTTGTGATAATCTCTTCATCGCCTTACGTTTTATTCCCATTCTCCATTAGTTTCGTACATATCGTCGAGCGTATTGCTCGCCACAAAGCCACGCTCGGCACAAACCACCTCAATGAGTAGTTCGGGTGTTGTATATCTTACCTCTTTCATAGTTCTTTACTCTATAAATCTATCTCTCAACATCAACCTTCACCCTCGCCACCACAGGAAAGTGGTCGGAGAGTCTGATTTCGTTATCCACATCGTACGATGCAACCTCTATCTCGGGCGACACCAAAATGTTGTCTATGCGCAACAACCTATACTGTGTATCGTAGGTGTAGGCAAAGCCCACCGCTCCCTCCGTAAAACTATCGTTCAACTCCTTTGCAATGGTGTGGTAGGTGTAGGAGAGAGGCACATCGTTGAAGTCGCCACACACGATTTTCCTATGGGGCGTCTGCGCCAAGAAGTCGGCAACCAACTCCGCCTGCTCGGCACGTTTCGCGTTGTTCTCGACCAGACGACTCACTATGCTTCGCAACTTAACCTCTCGGTCGTTGTCGCGAATGTAGCCGCCACCCTCGATAAAATGGGTATCCTCGGGGCGAATGGAGGTGCTTTGCAGATGGAGGCTCACCACCCTCACCGTATCGTCTGCAATCTTCAAATCTGCCCACGTAGCCGTTCTGCGTGGCAAGTCGCCTATGCCTCCGCTCTGCAATATCTTGTATTTGGAGAGAATCTGGTTGCCACCTTTGCCAACATCGGGTTTGTAGGTGTGCTTGTAGGTCGTAATCAGTTCGTTCCAATTATCGCTACCTATGGTCATCTCTTGAAGACAGATAATGTCGGGGTTGTGCTTGCGTATATACGGCACGAGTTCCGCCTTCTTGCCCTCCAACACATTGTAGGTCATAATCTTCGTGTAGGCACGCTCACGATAGGTGGTCGGATATTGGCGGTCGAGCGATATCTTGTAGTAGCGGGGCAGATAGAACAACCCTATAACCACCGTAACAATCATCACCACAGCACGATACCATCGCCAACGAGCCACCCAATAGAACATAACTGCCACATCGAGCAGATAGATAATCGGCGCACCCAGCGAGATAACCGAGAGAAGTCGCCACGTCGAGGGCGACACATACTGTCCGATGATGGTGGCAATGGTACAGAGGAGCAGCAACACCATAGCAATAGTCGCAATAAGGTCGGCAACGAACAGCACATATCCCCATCTGCCTGACCGTTTGGGCCTCTTGCCTCTGAACTTCGTTCCTGTGTAGTACTCCGCCATACGCTCTCCTTTTAGAAGTAAATCTTACCACGCTTTTTCCACAACACGAGCAGCAATAAGCCCCACAACATACCTCCTACGTGGGCAAAGTGTGCTACACCCGTATCGGCACCCGACCAGCCGAGTGCAATCTCCAATACGGCATACCCCACTACAAACCACTTCGCCTTAATCGGAAATGGCAGAGGTATGATATATATAGTGTTGTTCGGATAGATAACACCAAACGCCAGCAACAGGCCCATAACGGCACCCGATGCACCCAGCAACGTCAAATTCTCGCCCAGCAACGACGCTATGCCCATCTGTATCAGTGCAGCACCAATGCCGCACACGAAGTAGTAGGTAAGGAAGCGTTTTACTCCGAGTCTATACTCCAACGATGGACCGAACATCCACAACGCAAACATATTGGAGAATAGGTGTCCGAAGCCTGCGTGGAGGAACATATAGGTTACGAGTTGGTAGATATGGAAATTTGGGTGGAGCGGATTATCCGACCACCACAGTTGCAGATATTGAGCCGAGAACGCCTCCACAGGGCGAATTAACCAAACCGCCAAATAGACAATGCAGTTGGCAATAAGGAGATTTTTCACCGCAGGGGGTATTTGTGGCTTATTTATATTGTACTGATACATAACGTTTTACTCTAATAATTCTTTGATTTCGGAGGCATCCCACGTCGTCATAATGCGTTTGCCCGACTTGGTGTAGTGGTCGCACGTAGCGAGTATCTGCGTTACGAGTCGCTCGGCATCATCTTGTGTGAAGCGGACGCTCCCCACCGATTCGCTGTGTGCCAACGTCTGCGCCAACATCTCGCGACGCTCCTCCACCACCGACTGTGGCAGTTTCAAACTCTGCAAGAGGTCGTACACCGCCCTGTCGAGTTGTTCGGTATTCACATCTGCCGGAATACCAAACACCTCTATTGTGTTGGCTCCTTGCGCCTTTATGTCGAAGCCGAGTGCCGCAAAATCTACGGCATACTCCTCGAATAGATCGAACTCCTCATCGGTGAGGGTTAGTTGCTCGGGAAAGAGCAGTTGTTGCGACACGCAATGGCCACCCTGCAACGAGGTTGCATAGTAGTTGTAGAGCAGTCGCTCCTTCGCCCTCGCCAAATCCACAATCTTAACCTTCGAGGCAAATGTAACCACCGCGTAGCGACCACAACAGAGGGTTATGCTCAATGGCTCCTCGCGCTGCTCTATATCCAGACCTAACGTCTGCACCTCGCCCTCGCCCGACTCCATATACTCAAAGTCGGTGTCGGTGGCACTCTCTCCACCAAACTCCATCGTTGCGCCCAACTCGAACTCGGTAGATATCTGCGGTATTGCCGACCAGCCTCCACCCGAAGTCGATGGCTCGTCAATATAGTTCTCGGCAAATGGGTTGTAGTTATCTTTTGTCGTAGCACGAGGCTCGGCATACACTACACCCTTTGTTGCTACGGGTATCTCTACCAAATCTTCCACCTCGAAGTCAATCATCGGCATAGCACCATTCTTGGCGAGTGTCTCACGCACTGCCGCATTCAGTATCTGCCATATAGCCTCCTCGTCGGCAAACTTAACCTCGGTCTTCTTGGCGTGAACATTCACATCCACACGCTCGGGGTTCACCGTGATGTAGATGAAAAATGCCGGAAACAACTTCTCGGGAACGAGTTTCTCGTACCCCTTCATCACCGCCTTATTGAGGTATTGCGAACGGAAGTAGCGACCATTTACGAACATATACTGCTCGCTCTGGTTGGTGCGTGCCGTCTGCGGATGACCCACAAAGCCCTTCACCGAGGCTATGGTCGTCTCCACATCTATCTCCAAAAGGTTACGCTTGGCGGTGTTGCCCATAACGCCCACTATACGCTCTGCGAGCGACGATGCCGGCAGAGAGTAGATAGGTGCATCCTTGCTCAACAACGTGCAAGCCACCTCGGGATGACACAACGCCACACGGCGGAACTCGCGCTTTATCTCCAACGCCGCACGAGTATCCTTCTTGTCGGTGAACTTGCGTCGTGCCGGAGTGTTGTAGAATAGGTTACGCACCAAAAATTGCGAACCTACGGGGGCTGCGGCTGGTGTCTGCGACACAAACTCGCCACCATTTATCAGGGTGCGAGTGCCTACCTCGCAGTCGGCTTGGCGGGTTATCAACTCCACCTGCGACACCGCAGCGATTGAGGAGAGAGCCTCGCCTCGGAAACCGAAGGTGTGAAGCGCATAGATATCGTCGAGTGTCGCAATCTTGCTCGTGGCGTGGCACTCGAATGCCATACGAGCATCTACGGGCGACATTCCTCGTCCGTTGTCGATTATCTGCACGAGATCACGACCACCATTTACGTAGTTTACGGTAACCTCCGTAGCCCCTGCGTCTATGGCGTTCTCCATCATCTCCTTGACAACCGATGCCGGAGATTCAACAACCTCGCCCGCCTTGATTTGGTTTGCAACAATCTCTGGTAGTAACTTAATGCAATCTGCCACTTTCTACTCCTCTTTATAATCGTTTGGTACTATAGTTATCGGTGCATAAGGATCAAACTCCTTGTACTCCTGCTCCATTCGCTCCACCGCCGTAGGGCGAGATGATGAAAACGCCTCGACAATGCGCGGATAGAGCATATAGAGAACTACCACAATCACCGCAAAGAGTGCCAAGAATACCATCGACGGCATCTTTCGATTGCTGCCCTCGTTGCCACTCTTTGCTGCTCGCCTTGCATCGCGCTGGGTGCGAATATACTGCCCCGGGATGTAGTCGCCTTCGTCGTGCGAGGAGGTGCCGTGCAACTCCCTACGACGCTGCTCACGACGCTCCTTCTCGGGATCGTAGTATCGCGGAATGTAGCGAAACTTGTTGGCGTGCTTCTTTACCGGTGTAAATAGTCCCATAATTTTTGCTTTTAGCCGTTAGCCATTAGCTAAATTAAACATTCTCTAAATTCTCTAAACTCTCTATCGTAACTTTTTCCGAGCGGCAAAAATGAAAAGATGCCAAAAAGAGCCTCAAATTAACGGAAGAAGTTCTTCATCCTCTCGAATATATTCTGGTTCTCGACCGACTCTGCCTCTTTGAAGTGTGGTTTGTCAGCGAGTTTCTTGACAAGTTCCTTCTCCTCGGAGGTGAGAGAGGTTGGAATGGTTATATCCACAACAACCATAATATCGCCTCTGCCATAGCCATTTACATCGGGAATACCCTTACCTCGCAGGCGGAGTACTTTGCCCGAGTGCGTTCCCGGGGCGATCTTAATCTTCGCTTTGCCATCGATGGTAGGCACCTCGACCTCGCCACCGAGAATGGCGGTTACGATGGTGATGTTGAGGTTGTGGATAAGGTTGTTGCCATCGCGCACGAGTTCAGGGTTATGCTCCTCCTCGATAACTACTATAAGGTCGCCATTTATGCCACCTCGGCGTGCGGCATTACCCTTGCCCGAGACGGTGAGAGCCATACCCTCGCCCACACCCGCAGGCACATTTATCTCGATAACCTCCGAGTCGCGAACGCAACCCTCGCCACCGCACTTGCTGCACTTGGCGGTTATGATTTTACCCTCGCCACCGCAGGTAGGACACACCGACTGCGACTGCATACGACCAAAAAAGGTGTTCTGCACGGTCATTACATAGCCGCTACCATTACAGGTAGAGCAGGTGGTGTGCGACGAGGAGTCCTTTGCTCCGCTTCCGCCACACTTGTCGCAGACAATATCTTTGTTTACTTTTATCTTCTTGGTTGTGCCGTTGGCAATCTCGGCGAGGCTCAACTTTATGCGGACACGAATATCCGAGCCTCGGTTTACCGAGCGTGAGCCGCGACCACCGCCAAAGCCACCACCGAAGTGACCACCGAAGATGTCGCCAAACTGCGAGAATATATCCTCCATAGAGAACCCGCCACCGCCGAAGCCACCGCCGAAGCCGCCTGCTCCACCGGCACCCGACATACCCGCGTGACCGAAGCGGTCGTAACGAGCGCGCTTCTCCTCGTTCGACAACACGTCGTAAGCCTCGGCAGCCTCTTTGAACTTCTCCTCGGCCTCCTTATCCCCCGGATTCTTGTCGGGGTGGTACTTAATCGCAGCCTTGCGATAAGCCTTCTTTATTTCGTCGGCATTGGCGTTTTTCTCCACGCCCAACACCTCGTAGTAATCTCTTTTCTCTGCCATAAATCTTTATAATTCAAAATGCAGAAATTCTGCATTTTTTACTCTCCGACCACAACCTTTGTGTAGCGCAACACCTGCTCGCCCTGCTTATAGCCACGCTGCACCACGTCTATAACCTTGCCCGACTTCTCCTCGCCCGCAGCAAATCGCGCCACAGCCTCGTGCAAATCGGGGTTGAAATCGCCATTGAGAGCCTCAATCTCGACAACACCCTTCTGGCGCATAATATCCACAAACTTGTTGTAGATGAGGCGTTCGCCCTCGCGCAATGCTGCAATGTCCTCGCTCTTCTCCGAAGCCGCCATAGCACGCTCCATATCGTCGAGTACAGGCAAAACCGCCTTCCACACATCGCTACCGCCCGATTCTATCAACGCCATCTTCTCGCGCAGGGTGCGCTTGCGGAAGTTGTCGAACTCCGCCTGCAAACGGAGATATTTATCTTTCCAATCGGTCTCCTCCACCTTCGGAGCCTCTGCCACAGTGTCAGCATCCTGCTCCTTCTCGTCTGCCATATTGGCATCTGCCTCCGACTCGGGTGTAGGGGTTGCTGCATCCTCAACAACCACCTCTTTCTCCTCAACGTTCTGATTCTCTGTTGTTTTCTTTGTCATATCTCTAAATTTTTATTATTATCTATCATTACTCTGCACAAAAGATGTACCGTTTCGGACGCAACGTTAGAATAGGTTGTCGTACATCGATTGGCTCTTATCGTATTTCAGGTCGGCGAGCGATGCCGCCTTAACTCCGATATTGAAACTCCAACTCTTGTGCGTTCCGAAAGGTATCCACACAAACGACATCTGCCAGCAGTGCAAATCTCGCGTTATGGAGATTGATGTGGTAGTAAGTTTGCGGTTTTGTATGTCGAAACCCGTCGTAAACGAGATACCCGTCTTTGGTGTCAGATTCACACTACCATTGAAACCTATCGTCTGCGACACATTCCGTTTGAAACCCGTAGTGCCGTTGTTTACGTAGGATATGCTGTAACTTATAACGTAGTTGAAACCTATATTCCACGGTATCGAGAAGTCGTAGTAGGAACTTGCCATATAGTGCCTTCGCAACGTAGGGTCCATCAGGCCATACGGGTCGGAGAATGGGTTGAAATACTCCGGTGGTATGGAGTTGATATCGTTGGTTGCGGGCTTCGACTTATCCTCACGCGACTTGAAGGTGTAACCAAAACTCCATCCCGTACTCGTTATTCGGCCGAGTTTTCCTCGTTTAATCATCAGTTTGTTGATACGCACACCTTGCGGAGTAACTTCGTATGGGTCGAGCGTAAACGAGAGGTTCAGACCGAAGTTGCCGTAGATGGTTGTTCGGAACGAAATCGGGAGATTCGACAGACCGAGCGAGTCGGCGAGGAAGTTGTACGAACCACTTATTCGCAACTCGTCGATAAGTTTAATCTTCTTCACACCCGAGGTATCGCGCTTGCTCAACACCTTCATCTCGAGCGACTGCGAGAGCGAGAAGTTGAGGTTTGCCTGCTGTCCCGCACCCGGCACGCCATAAGGTTGATTGGAGTATGGCGAGTAGACCTTGTAACTACCGAGCGAGTCGGTCTGCACGGTCTGGTAGTAGCCATACTTCTGCTTGCTGAAATCCGGAGCATACGAGAAGCCGATTTGCGGAGTTATGGTGTGACGTACCGCCTGCACCTTCGCCGTCTTTTTCTTCATCTGCCACATACCGTAGATGGTGGTATTTGCCGAAATCGAGGCGTTGTAGTTGTAGATGCGGTAGAAGCCATACTCCGGATCGAGCGTCTCGACCTGATTGGTTACCGGATTCCATTGTTGGTGCTGACGCGAGAAGTACCAACGCTCCGAGTAGTTGAACGATGGCGACACGTTGATGTATTTGAAGAGGTTTATCGAGGTGGATATTGGCAACGTATGTTCCACTCCGTTTCGCATATTCTTCAATGTCTGCATCGTGAATATATCCTTCTCGGGTGTAGTTACCGAGTTGGTAAGTTTTGCCGAGTAGGTAAAACCTATCTTCTCGTACCAACGCTGCTTGCCCATAGCATCCTTACGCTTGAATGGGTAGACACGCGCCACGTTGAACACGATATTTGGCAACGTAATCGCCAACTGTCGTGTCTGCGAGTTCTGCGATACGGCAAAGTTCATCGAGAGCGAGAATGGCGTACCTGCCCAACTCTTCGAGTAGGAGATTGAGGAGTTGGTCTGCGTGGCGAGGATGTCGTTCAGCGTGGTTGCCGAGTAACGCGAATAGCCACTCGACGAGAGGTTTACCGATGCCGAGAATGTCGAGCCGGGGTTTGCCTTCGGATCTTGCGAGTGGGTCCACGTAAAGCGGAAGTTGTTCTGCTTGATGTAGTCAGGCTCGCCCTTATCGCCCGTCTTTACCGACGAAAAATCGAAATTGACACTACCACGATACTTGTATCGCTTGACGTAACGCGACGAGGCATTCACCTCCCACGAGCCGAGCGTATAGATACCTCCCGTAAGGGCGAGGTCTATGTGCTTGTTGATGATGAAGTAGTAGCCCAAACCACGAATAAAGAAGCCTCGCGAGGCATCCTCTCCGTAGGATGGCATCAAAAGTCCCGACTTCGGTCCCAAGTTGATTGGGAAGAAACCCTCGGGGATACAGGCGAAGTAGATAGGCACATCGTGCATAACCAGATAGGCAGGACCCGTAATAATCTTCTTTCCGGGGATGACCTTCGCCTTTGTCATCGCGAGATAGAAGTGCGGGTTGTCGGTATGGTCGCAGGTGGTGTACTTACCGTGACGAATGTTGATAGAGTTGTCAGGCATCTTCTTAATCTGTCCGCCAACCAACCAGCCATCGCCCTCTTGTGTAGCCACGCCCTGAATAAACGCCTTCTTCGAGCCGAAGTTGTAGGTTATGGTATCCATCGTGTAGGAGGAGCCACCCTCGCTGAATACAGGGTGGGTATTTTGAGGCTTACCCTCCACCGAATCCGCCTTACCGTAGGCGTAAATCTCCTTCGAGTTCATATCGATTTGCATATAGTCTGCCTGCAAACCCATATTCTCGTACTTTATATCGCCCTTGTTGTAGATGAACACCTTTTTGTTGCGCACATCGTAGTAGAGCGAGTCGGTATTCTTACCCGAGATTATCTCGTCGATCATCGACCCCTTCTTGGTGCGTGCCGTATCGGGTTTGGAGAGTTCTACCGCACCGAGTGTATCTCGCTTGACTATGGAGTCCTGCTTGGCTATGGTGTCGCTCTTTGACGGAGCCGCTACGGCTTGGCGACGAGAGGCTGTTCGACGCGCACGACGCGACATCTCGCGGAGCGACGTCGCACTATCCCCCACAGGGGTTGCCGGTGCGAGCGAATCACTCTTGCGCACCTGTTGCACCGCCTCATCCACAAGTGGTCGTGGCGAGGAGGAGCCAAGCACGATATTGACTGCCGCCAATGCGACAACCAACAAAACGAGATATTTCAGCCTCAAATTTTTCAAAATTTCCAAAATTTTTCGTAACTTTGCCGACGTGTGTCGGCAAAAACGACAAGACTATTGCCTTGTACGCACGTGTACGCGTTTTTTTAGCGCGGTAAAGGTAGTAAAAAAAGTAGACATAGCAAACTTTATGGGTAACTTTCAAACCTCCTACAACTATTTCGTAACGTTGCTGGTGGCATTTACACTCCTATTTTCGCATAACGGATTTGGAGCGGAAAATGTTGCGCAGGGCGTAAAAGTTATTGTGATTGATGCAGGACACGGAGGCTCTCGCTTCCCTGGTGCGCGATACAACGGCATCTGCGAAAAGGATATAAATTTGAAGGTGGCGATGAAGGTTGGTGCGCTCATCGAAAAGGGGTTGCCAAACGTGAAGGTTGTCTACACCCGCACCACCGACAAGAACTTTTCGAACGACCTTGCAGCCGATTTACAGGCTCGTGCCGACATTGCCCACCGCAACGACGGCAACCTATTCATTTCGATACACTCCAATGCCCATCGCAACAGCGCAGTGAGGGGTGTCGAAACGCTGATTATGGGCGAGACCACCAACGAGCAACGCCGCAACGAGAATGCACTCTACCTCAACAACAAAGATGAGTTGCTCGATATGTCCGACCAAAAGACCGCAGCGATAGTTCGCGCCTACATTCAGAACCTGCAATTCACCTACGGCGAGTATAGCGAGATGTTGGCTCGATTGGTTCAAGACGAGTATGTGAAACTCGGCTACACCAACCGAGGTGTGCGCCGTCAGCCATTGAAGGTGCTTTATGCCACCGATATGCCGAGCATCCTCACCGAGATTGGTTTTATGTCGAATGAAACCGATTTGAAACACATTACATCCGAGAAGGGACAGAGAGAGATTGCCGCAGCAATTTTCCGTGCCGTAAAGCGTTATGTCGATGTTGTAAACCGCTCACTCTTGGTTGATAGCACGCCCGCTCCAACCGAACAACCAAAAGCGGCGAGCGAGGAGGGTACAAAGGCGAAACCAAAACCAACGGCAACGGTAAAGCGTTACGCCATACAGTTGATGGCAAGCGTGAAGAGAATACCTACCGACCACCCCGAATTGAAGAGTTTTAGAGGTAAGATTTGGATATTGGAGGGTACAGGCTCGGTGAAATACAAATATTGCTACGGCGACTTTGCCGATAAGGCCACAGCGCAACACCACCTCTCGGAGGTGCGCAAGGAGTTCCCGCAGGCATTCATCACATCGTTCGAAAAAGCAAAATAGTAGATAGTGAAAAACAGATAAAACAACAGAGTTATGAAAAAAGAGGTTAAAATTGGAATTTACGCAGTTGTAATACTGCTTTGTGCGTGGGCAGGCATTCGCTTTTTGAGCGGTCTCGACATCTTTGGTCGCACCCGCACCTATACAGCACACTACGAGTCGGTGGTAGGATTGCAGGATGCTGCGGCCATCGTTATCAGCGGTGTGAAGGTGGGACAGGTTACAGGCGTAGAGGTAAACAAAGAGAGGGGTGGCGTGGATGTTACTCTCTCGGTAAGTAGCGACTTCGACATCCCAACCGACTCGCGAGCAACGATGTTCAGCGCAGGTTTGATGGGTGGCAAATCTATCGAAATCAAACTCGGCAATGCTACCGACCATTTGAAAAATGGCGACGCCATTGCTACCGATGTAACGCTCGATATGTTCGACACATTGGCTGCCGAGTTGGGCGACATCAAAGAGCGTGTAACCCTACTTCTCGACAACGTAAACAAGACCATTTTGGGCGTGGATAGCCTCGTGAGCGACAACTCACAGAACATCACCGCAGCCATTGCGAGCCTCAACGCTGTTATGGCAGATTTGAAGAGGTCGAACATCATCGGCAATATCGACGGCTTCTGCGCTACACTCAACCAGAACAGCGCAAAGTTGGATAGTCTGGTTACCGACCTCGGCTCGGTGGCCCACTCGTTGAGCGAGCAGGACCTCGGCGCGAAGTTGAACAAAGCCATCACCGAGGTGGATACCCTCTTGGCAAAGGTTAATAGTGGTCAGGGTTCGCTCGGCAACCTCGTTTCCGACGAGAAGTTGTATAAGGAGTTGGCACAAGCATCGCAGAATCTCTCGGTGTTGTTGGCTGATTTGAAGGAGAATCCAAAGCGTTATATAAACGTAACCGTTTTCGGCAGAAAGAGTTACGAGGAGAAGCAGGCAGATAAGGCAGCCAAGCAGGCCGACCGCGAGAAGCGTAAGGCCGAGAAGGCAAAATAGTATAAAGCGGTGGCGATACAAAAGGGTGTCATATACCCCTCGAACTTCGAGGAGAAGATAGGTTTTAGCACCATTCGGGAGCAGTGTGTTGCGTTGTGTACGATGCAGCACGCTCGTGAATTGCTTGCCAACGAGGGTTTTGCCACTCGCGAAAAGGAGATTGCCTATCGCCACTCACTCGCCGAGGAGATGCGACAAATTCTCCTCTCCGAACGTGAAGCACCAACCGACGAGTTCTACGACATAGCCGAGATTGTCGAAAAGGCGAAGGTCGAAGGCACATTCTTGGAGGTTTCGGAGGTTGTGCAGTTGGGTAAGGCGTTGATTTCGGCGGGCGACTTTGTGCAATTTCTGCACAAGAGCAATGCCGAGCAGTACCCTACTCTCAACTCTCTCGCCAAGCCCGTAAAGGCTTTGTGGAACATTGTGGCAGATATACGTCGTATAGTCGATGATAAGGGTTGCGTGAGGGATGGCGCATCGGAGGAGTTGCGCCAAATTCGCCAGCAGATTCGTCGCCACGAGGGGCAGGTATCCAAGCGACTACAAGCGATTTTGCAGTCGGCAAAGTCGAGCGGCATAGTCGATAGCGATGCCTCGATTTCCATTCGTGAGGGGCGTGCCGTAATCCCCGTTACAGCGGCAAATAAGCGTAAATTGCAGGGCTTCATCCACGACGAGTCCGCCACAGGAAAGACCTTCTACGTAGAGCCAGCCGAGGTGGTGGAGTTGAACAATATGTTGCGCGAGTTGGAGTACGAGGAGCGCAGAGAGATTGTCCGCATACTGACCGCCTTCACCGATGTTGTACGCAACGACATCGCCGAGGTGGAGCGTACCGAGGAGTTTATGGCGGTGGTCGATATGGTGCGAGCAAAGGCTCGTTGGGCAATCGAAAATGGGGCGGGGCGACCAATCATTTCCGCAGATAATCGTCTGGTGTTGCGCACCGCAAAACACCCTCTTTTGGCGCAGTCGCTCAAACGCCACAAACGCGCAATCGTACCTCTGGATGTGGAGTTGGACGAGGAGCATCGCATAATGGTGATTTCGGGACCGAATGCGGGAGGTAAGTCGGTGTGCCTGAAAACAATAGGTCTATTGCAGTATATGTTCCAATGCGGCTATCCGATTACCGCATCGGAGGTCAGCGAACTGCCTGTTTTCAACAAGATTTACATAAATATAGGCGACGAACAATCTATCGATAACGACCTCTCGACCTACTCGTCGCACCTTCTGAATATGAAGGCAATGGTGGCGGGTGCCGATAGTCGCACTATGGTGCTTATCGACGAGTTCGGCTCGGGTACAGAGCCTGTGATAGGCTCGGCAATAGCCGAGGCGATACTCGAAAAGTTGGTTGCCAATGGCTGTTTTGGTGTCATCACCACCCACTACTCCAACATCAAGTACTACGCCTCGAATCACGAGGGAGTTGTGAACGGAGCGATGATGTTCGATGTGCAGAACATCCGACCTCTATTCCGTTTGGAGAGTGGCAAGCCGGGTAGTTCGTTTGCCATTGAGATAGCCCGCAAGATTGGTCTTTCGGAGGATATTATTGCCTCGGCAAAGGAGAAGGCGGGATCGGAGCATATCGATTTGGAGAAGCAGTTGCGAGAGGTTGCCCGCGACAAGCACTATTGGGCGCAAAAGCGTGAACGCATACGCCAAACCGACCGCAAGGTGGAAGAGATGGAGCAGACGTTGAGCGAGAAACTCGCCACCATACGCGAGGAGCGCAACCGCATAATCCACGAGGCGAAGGTTCAAGCAAAGGAGTTGATAGCCGAGGCTAATCGACAGATTGAGAGTACGATAAAAGGTATTCGTGAGGCGCAGGCGGAGAGGGAGCAGACCAAGATTTTACGCCGAGAATTTGAGGATTTCCGCGAGGAGATCGAGGCTGACAACTCCGAGGAGAACGAGCGCATAGAGCGCGAAATGGAGCGACTTCGTCGTCGTCAGCAACGACGTGAGGAGCGCAAGAACAACCCTTCCGAGAGGCGAACGGAGGAGGTGCAACAACCTACGAAAAAGGCGATGCCATTGGAGGTTGGAGCAAAGGTGCGCCTTGTTGGACAAAATGGCGTAGGCGTGGTTAAGGAGGTGCGTGGCAAGAGGGCGCAAGTGGCATTCGGACAGATACTTACAACCGTCGAGACAGCACGTTTGGAGGTTATATCATCGGCAGAATTTAAGCGTATGACACGCCCCGAAACCCCTCGTACCGTTATCTCGGCAGACATATCGCAACGCCGCCTGAACTTCCGCTCGCAGATAGATATTCGTGGCGAGCGAGTGGTCGAGGCGTTGGAGCGTGTGCAGACACTCATTGACGATGCGTTGATGGTGGGTGTGGGCAGTGTAACAATCTTGCACGGCAAAGGCACAGGCGCACTCAAAGAGGAGGTACGTCGCTATCTCCGCTCGTTGCCACAAGTGGCGAGTGCAACTGACGACCACCCCGATAGAGGTGGCTCGGGCATAACAATAGTAACATTCAAGGAGTAGATTATGAGGTACTCTCTTTCCGACATAGCACGCATTGTTGGTGGTACCCTTTCGGGGTGCGACCTGACGGTTACAGCAGTTGCCACCGATAGCCGCTCTTACGCCATAAGTAGCGATACGTTGTTCGTGGCGATGCGAGGCGTAAATCACGATGCTCACGACCACATTGGCGAGGTGCAAGAGCGTGGTGTTCGGGCATTTATGATGGAGCGCGAGGAGGAGTTGGCGGAGGGCTGCGGTGTCGTAGTAGTGGAGAGCGCATTGGCTGCTCTGCAAAAGTTGGCAGCACACCACCGCAACCATTTTGCGGGCAAGGTTGTGGCCATCACAGGCTCGAACGGCAAGACCACCATAAAGGAGTGGATAGCGCAGTGCGCCCCACGCGATGCAAAGATTTTCCGCTCGCCACGCAGTTACAACTCGCAGTTGGGAGTGGCGTTGTCGTTGCTTATGATGGAGAATTGGCACGAGGTGGCAATTATCGAAGCAGGAATTTCGCAGAGAGGCGAGATGCAACGCCTTCACGATATGATTCGTCCCGATGTGGTTATACTAACCTCGATAGGCGATGCTCACGCACAGGGTTTTGCATCGTTGGAGGAGAAAATTTCCGAAAAGTTACTGCTTGCCGAAGGGGCAGAAACAATCATATACCACTCATCGTATCACGCATTGGCAGAGGCTGTTAAGGCTAAATTCGGCAATAGAAAATTGGTTGATGCTGCGACGTTTACCGTTTCGGATATGGTAGACAACGCCTCGCAACGCAATGCCGAAATTGTCGCTGCCACATTTGCCGAAATGGGGTATGGCGAGCCGGATTTTTGGCAGTTGCAACCCGTAGCGATGCGTTTGGAGTTGAAGAGTGGAGTCGAAAATTCGATTATCATTGACGATTCGTATAGTGCCGATTTGAACTCGCTGTCGATAGCGTTGGACAACCTTCGTTCGCTGGCTTCGCACCGCAAGACGATGCTTATCCTGTCGGATATATTGCAGAGTGGCGACGACATCTACACCAAAGTGGCACAAATGGTGTGCGAGGCGGGTGTTGATTACTTTGTGGGCATTGGCGAGGCGTTGTCGCAACAGCGCAACCTCTTTGGCGCAAATGCCACATTCTTTGCATCGACCGAGGAGGCTTTGGCAAACATTTCGCAACTCGACATCGCCAACCACGCAATACTTATTAAGGGAAATCGCGCCAGCCGTTTGGAGCGCATTTCGCACCGTTTGGAGCAGCATAGCCACACCACCGTCTTGGAGGTCAATTTGCAGGCTATGGCTCGCAACATCAACTATTTCCGCTCGCAGATAGGCTCCTCGACACGACTTGTGGCGATGGTCAAAGCATCGGGCTACGGCACAGGCGAGGTGGAGGTTGCGCAGATGTTGCAGAAGCAGGGCATAGCCTATCTCGCCGTAGCATTTGCCGACGAGGGCGTGACTCTGCGCGAAGGTGGCATAACGATGCCTATTGTAGTATTGAATGCCGATGATGCAAGTTTCGACACTATGATTGCCCATTCGTTGGAGCCGGAGATATACTCGTTCCGTTCGCTCGCAGCCTTTGTGCAGGCGGTGGAGTGTAAGGGCGAGCAGAACTACCCTATACACCTGAAAATTGACAGCGGAATGCACCGACTCGGCTTTGGCGAAAGCGATGTTGAACGACTCAACACCGAGTTATCTCGTGCAGCGCAGAGCGTGCGTGTAGCGTCGATTTTCACCCACCTTTGCGTTGCCGACGACGATAAGCAGGATGCATTCTCGAAGGAGCAAATTGGTAAATTTGACTGCATAAGCAACGCCATCATCGCATCGTTATCGTACCGCCCACTGCGCCACGCAGCGGCTACGGAGGCGATGTTGCGCTTCGAGGAGGCACGCTTCGATATGTGTCGTTTGGGCATCGGTCTTTACGGCTTCTCGACCACTGCGGGCGAGGCGTTGGAGGCTGTTTCGACACTCCGCACACGCATAGTTCAGATTCGCACACTCCACGAGGGCGACACCGTAGGATATGGTCGTAACGGCAAGATTACGAAGGAGAACCGCATAGCCACCATACCGGTAGGTTATGCCGACGGATTGAACCGACAACTCGGAAATGGTGCGTGGGAGATGATTGTCGAAGGCCACCGAGCAAAGACCGTAGGCAACATCTGTATGGATAGTTGTATGATTGATGTTACCGAAATTGATGGTGTCGAGGAGGGCGACGTTGTCGAGATATTCTCCGCCAAGCGAGGGCATACCGCCGAGGATATGGCACGTGTACTTGGCACAATACCTTACGAGGTACTCACATCGATATCGAAGCGTGTAAAACGCATATACATAAACGAATAGAATGAGCGGCACTCTCTACCTTATACCGTGTCCGATTTCGGAGGACACCCTACCCTACGACGTTACACCTACAGCAAATCGCGAGGTGATAACATCGCTCGACTACTTCATCGTGGAGAATCTCCGTTCGGCACGTCGCTTTCTCTCGAAGGCGGGCTTGTCGGGCCATATCGATGAGTTGGAGTTCGACGAGTTGAGCGAACACACCACCTCGCCACGCGACATCGAGCGTATGGTAGCCAAAATCAAGGCAGGTCGCTCGGCGGGCGTAATCTCGGAGGCGGGCGTTCCTGCTGTGGCAGACCCCGGACAACTCGTTGTCGAGGCGTGCCACCGTGCCGGCATTCGTGTAGTGCCTTTGGTAGGCCCATCGTCGATTATTATGGCGGTTATGGCTTCGGGGTTGAGTGGTCAGTCGTTCGCCTTCAACGGCTATCTACCCGTGAAGGAGCCGGAGCGCACTCGTGCCATAAAGCGTTTGGAGGCTCGTGCCGTAAACGAACAGCAATCGCAACTATTTATCGAAGCACCCTACCGCAACACGAAGTTGGCGGAGCAGATTCTCGCCTCGTGCGGAGCGAACACCCGCCTCTCGATTGCGTGCGACATAACCTCCAAAGAGGAGTATATCCGCACCGCAACCATTGCCGAGTGGCGCAAGCAGGGGTTGCCCGAGATAAATAAGCGACCAACAATATTTATATTAGGATAAGTTTGTATTTGCCCATTTTCGCAAAAGCATTTAACCTTTTACGAGAAAGATACTCTTTGTAAGTAGAGTGGGACAAATACAAAACATAGAGATATGAGGCGTATGAAGTTTGAGAAACCATTGATTATTGCCGGACCGTGCAGTGCCGAGAGCGAGGAGCAGGTGCTTGCCACAGCCCAAGCGATTGCCGCAACAGGCAGGGCGCAAGTGTTGCGTGCAGGAGTGTGGAAGCCACGCACCAAACCCAACACCTTCGAGGGTGCCGGCGTTGAGGCGTTGCCTTGGTTGACGAAGGCCCGCAAGGCAACAGGCCTACCTATCGCTATCGAGGTGGCAACAGCCAAACACGTCGAGAGCGCAATGGAGCACGATATCGACATATTCTGGATAGGCGCACGCACCTCGTCAAACCCATTCTCTACACAGGAGTGTGCCGAGGCGTTGCGTGGCACCGACAAGATGGTATTCGTAAAGAACCCATTGAGTGGCGACGTCGATTTGTGGTGTGGTGCAGTTGAGCGTTTGGCAGCGTGCGGAGTCAAGAATATGGGACTCATACATCGTGGTTTTTCGAGTTATGGCTCGGGCGAACTTCGCAATGCACCAATGTGGCATCTTGCTCTGGAAATACGCCGTAGAATGCCCGAATTGCCTATTCTCTGCGACCCTTCGCACATCTGCGGTAACCGCAAATATCTCGCCGACATATCGCAGCGAGCAGCCGATTTGAACTACGATGGTTTGATGATAGAGAGCCACATAAACCCCGACTGCGCATTGAGCGATGCGAAGCAGCAGGTTACCCCTGCCGGACTTGTCGAACTGCTCGACTCGATAAAGTGGCGTGCCGGAGAGTCCGACTCGGAGAACTACAATGTGGCATTGAGCGAGTTGCGCGAGCATATCGACACGCTCGATAGCGAGATTCTGCAACTTATGGCGGAGCGAATGCACCGTGCCGAGCAGATTGGCCGCATCAAACGCGATAACGATGTTCGCATCTTGCAGTCGGCACGCTGGGAGGATATTGTGCAGCGTACACTCCACCGCAGCAAGTCGCTCGGATTGAGCGAGCAATTCCTGAAAACCGTACTCGATGCGGTGCATATCGAGAGCATCGAACACCAAAACCGAGTGATGAAGGAGTAATCGACCAACAAGAGAGAGAGTGGAGTTTTGCTGAAAAACTCCACTCTCTTTTTCGCCCCCGCACCCACTATGGAATATCGTAAGTAACGGTGTAGAGCATCCACTGACGCCTATTAGTAGTTTGTGTCGAACTTGACATTGCAGCCGTTGTTGAGTTATTTTGTCGGATATAATAGTAAGTGTTGCCAGATCTATAATACCAAGTAAAGCGACGACTATTTGCATTACCAGCAGTGCTTCGCGTATAGGAAGTTCCGGTTGCCGTAAATGATATAGATCCTGTTGTACCAGTCAAATATGCCTGTCGTGCAACACTATATATATAATTACCATCAAAAGTAAAGAGGTTATAGTAGTTCTGCGAAGTATTGGCTGCGAGCGTAGTATTAACCGCAGTCATATAGTAATCTTGGTAATTATAACCTTCAATTAAATACATCGTATTGCCGCTTGTATCAACCGTTGTTGAAGTTTGTTGGGTTATATTCAATCCCGCAACCTTCATCTGTGGCAATTCGAAAGATGCACTCTTATCATCAACGGTAACATCGACTGTCATATCGTAGGTACCCTTCGCATCCTCGCTCCACTCGATATACCAAGTGCTGCGAGTCTGACCATTAGCATCGACAATATCGCTACCTCGAGTAGCCGAAACGCCGTTAATCTTAACCTGTGTAGGGATGTTGTTCGAATATATCGAAACGTAGTAATTCACCTCCTCGCCCACAACCGTATAGTCGCGTGTATTGTGGGTAATGGTGTTGATTATCGAGTCCTCCCACTTGTAGAAGTCGGCTGTCATAGTCAGTTGCTCTAAATATACGGTGCTGGTATATACAAGTCCGTGTTCGTTACGCACCAGCATCTTGAAGGTTAGACCTTCGCCACTAAAATCGGTCGGAGTAACGTATGGCACTGTGCTTTCGATGTTGTATATGCCCATATTGTTGGTCTCACGCACAACAACCTCGCGTGCATTGCCCGCCGCATCGAGATAGTTTGCCGTAATGCGAATAGACTCTATTGCACTACCATACGACGAAGCGTTGTAGGCAAGCGACATTGTTACACCCGGCTCGAACAGACCGAGCGACGAGGACAATGTTGCCGTAATGCTGCCTATCGTCTCGTCCTTCACGCATCGCACAGGGGCGGCAGTTCTACGATTGGCAAAGTCGTTATGCAAATAGCCACTATAGTTATTTACACCCGTTTCGTTCCAACTTTCGGCCTTCGACACATATATACGCGAGCGGTGCATATACTTTTTAACCGCTTGGCTGATATTTGTCTGGGCGTTAGGATCGGTGCAATACATCGACGATTGGTAGTCGCCCTTCTGACCTACAAACTTCCACGAGCAGATAAGCGAAGCCTGCCCCATATCCACGCCCTTATAGCCCGTATATGGGAAGAAGAACGACTCGCCATCGACAGTTCGTGTGTAGCCATACGTACCTGCCGAGCCACTGCCCGCGCTAAATAGAGCCGAAAGTTCGCTACTTGGCACACGATAGCCATACGGACAAGGGTCGTAGATGGTCTTTGTGGTCATACCCGTAGCCAAGTCGTAGCCCCAAAGGAAGTCGTAACGGTCGTACAACCAGTTGAATACATAGTTCAACGGCTGCGACGTAGGCAGAATCAAAAACATAGGGTTTTCGATACCATCTTTCAGCGTAGGCTCGGCTATCTGCTTAACCTCGGCAGCGGTCTTCTCGTCCGACGTAAAGTCGTAGTACGGAGCCGTATTCAGATTGATAGGGCCGTGATTATATGTTGCAGGGCCCATCGAAGGGTCTTTACGTCCCCACTGATAGTACAAGCCGTATGTTGCCAACGCATCGTTCGCTCCGGTGCAGGTTGCCGCCGTAGCACCAAGGTTACGATCGAGGAATGTTATGGTATGCTCGCCCACCGTTATGCTCTGCTCCTCGGGGTGGTCGGTAATCCATATATGCCACGACCACAGCACCTTATCGTTCTCGTCGTAGACAGCAATAACCGCATTGCCACGTTTTGACGAATCGGGGAGTTTGAAGCGGACGTATCCATATTTCAACTCCACATCCGAAATCAAACCGAGCGAACTCTCCCACAACAAATGAGCCGTCACAGGCGAGATATCCTCGTGTGTAGGATAGAGCATCTGCGAACCGGACGAGATAATACCCGCCTTGCCGTTTCCGATAATCATAGCAAGGAAGCAGTATCCGTCGTAGATATCGTTACCCGCGCCATCCTTCATTTCATTAGGACATACGCAGTAGCAGTTCGCCAACTTATAGGTCGAAATCATATTGTTCTGCAACGGATTGTTCGGATCCTCGGGCAACTCATATTCGTGAAGGCTCGAAAGGTCGTAGTAGAGTTCGTCGCCCTCCTTCGCAAGAATTGCACCAATGCTACCATCGGTTTTGAGGTTCAACTTCACATCGTAGATGTAGCCCGCATCGAAGATTGGGATGGTAACGTCGTTGCCTTCGCCATCTTTGATGGTGTGATTTGCCGATATGGTGGTGTTGTAGACACCCGATGTGGTGTGAATCTCCAACTCCACATCGCTATTTGGCTCAATGAGCGAATAGCCAAGATAGATATCGTTGGAGGACATACCCTTCAACGTTATCGGGTAGGTTACACCCTCGGAGTACTCGGGGTGGTTGCTATCGTTGTCGAACATAGGTGTGCAAACGATAGGCACATTGTCGTAGTCGCCCCAATGATAGACCTCGCCAAACTCGCCCAACTGCGATGGGAGCCAAATCTTGCACGAGGTAGGCTGATTACAGATAATCACATTCTCGATTTCGCCCCACATCTTCAGGTTTTGCTCGCTCTGCTCGGCAAATGCTGTAATACGAATTGCCGAACGATAGTGACGATAGGTGAAGAAATTGGAGTACGTAGGCGACTCGAAATTGTGTCCAAAAGGTGCGCGGTAGATATTCGATCCATTCGTAGGATGAACATCGCTGCGATGTGGCGACGACGAGTTGTACTTATGCCAAGGCTGTCCCTCGCATACATCGCTGACCATCAAGTCGGTCTCGTTGTCCAACCCTTTGAACTGCAACGCCACGACCTCGGTAGGCACGCCATTTATCTCGACCGTTTCGTTCAGGCGCACAGCGTCGAAGTTGGCATACTCGAATTGTGCATTTGCCGGAACGCCCTCTTTGCGAGGCAAGATACAGTTCTTCGGATACCAACCCACCATTCGTGTGTGGTAGAAGTGTGTAGTGTCGCTCTCCACCACGCCATTGTTGTTATTCTCGACGATATTCAGTTTGTAGGACTGCTCCGGAGCGAGCGACACCGAGCGATAGTGAATACCCTCGGTATTGTCGGGCGACGAGATAACGGTCGCCTCGAGCAACATCGCCTTGTTCCAATTCACGGGGTAAGGCGAGGTTGCATCGTTTGCCGTAAAGGTGTATAGACCATCATTTGTTGGGTCCAAATCCTCGTCTATACGGAGGAAGTTGGAATCCAACTGCTTGGTGGTAATCTGGTCGATAAGCGATCGCACCGCAATACCCGCCTCCTTGGCACGCGACACATTGCGCGACTCGACAACACACGCAGCATTTATCGAGTTATCGAAGGTTGTCGGCACATCGCTACCGCCCGCACCAATATTCACCTCGTCGTCGATAACCACGCACGACGACAGAGCAAACAGCGCGATTGCCACAATATATATAATATGTAGTATCCTCTTCATAACCATCCTCCTCTTTAATCTTTCTGGCATCGTGCCGGCAAAGCATAGGCAGGACCTATACCGTTGCCGGAACTATCGGCAATCTGTCCTGCATAGGTAGCAGTATATACGTATGTACGGCAATTATACTGTCCCATCGGCATACCCGTAAGTGTCCAACCACTCACGCCCACTTGGGTATACGCTCCCGACGTAGGATAGCGACAACCCACAAACGGATACCACGCCCTATCGAACCAAGGCGACTGACCAACCTTATTGAATACCACTCCGTACGAATCGAAACCGCCCTCACCATTTCCGAAGTTTATGTTACCTCCATTCTCGCCGTATGTATAACCCGACCAAGCGTGGTGGAACGGAGTTCGATAGCCCGGAGGACAAGGGTCGTGCATAGTCTTCGAGAATGTCTGTCCCTGAATACTGTAGTCCGCAACGGCGTAGCCCCAAAGTGCCACATTGGTATATCCATCAACGAAAGTTGTTGGGAACCAGCCCGCTGTATTTGCGCCCGCCTTGCTTGTACTCTTGTAGAAGGTCATAGGGTTCTGCACCACAACAGGTATCGTGGCCGACTCTGCCGCATCGATATTGGTGCGGCTCGACCACTCGCCCGTCGCATAATCCTTAACCCAATACTGCGACGACTGCGGATTGTTGCTCACGCTCTCGGTACCCGAGTTGTATGCCGGAGGGCCCATCAGAGGGTCCTTACGTCCCCACTGGAAGTAGAAACCATAGGTTGCCAATCGCTCCTCGTCGCTCGCAAACGGGACATTCGAGCCACTGATGTTCGGAGCGTATGTAGCACCGATAAATCTATCCATAAAGGTGTAGTTTCCCGTAATCAAATCGGCAGGTTTGTCGGTAAACCACAGATGCCACGACCACAAAATCTCGCCATCGACATCGTATGCCGCCAAGCCCACATTGCCCTTATGAAAATTGTTCACATAGAAGGTAACATAGCCATCCTCATCGGGCTTGCCACCATTGAGGAACTGCAACGAGAGGAGTCTGTCCACATCTATTCTCTCGCCCGTAACCTCGGTGAAGTCGCCCTGCCACCACAACACATCGACCTTCGAAGGTGCCATATTGACCGAAAGACCACCGTTAATCTCGGCTGTCGTAGTTCCACCGAGTGGCAACAGACGACCTACGCCGTTACCACGCACCGTAGCCTTGAACTTATAGTAGCCGGGGCGGTGTATCATATAGCAGTTTGCCGTCTGCGAGGCACTCAAATCGGTAACGATAGGCGTCGAGTGCGACGACACACAGCGCACCGGAAGGGCTCGGTTGCGATGACTCAAAGCAGAGTTCACACCTGCCACCTTACTTGCAGTGTATTGGAGTTCGTAAGGCTCTTTCGACGAGGCCATATCTACAACACTCGACCACAAGCACGATATCGTGCGTTGGATGTTGTCGGTTCCGTCGCTCTCGATATAACCTTGGAGCGGATACCACACATTGTTCGATGCAACCGAGAGGTTTACACCCACGCCATTGCGCCACTCCACCTCGTATCCTGCGATGTTGTTCCAAACACGGATGTCGGCAACCATATATCCCGGAGGACACGGGTCGTACATCGTCTTAACGAGGTCGGTAAATTCGTTCTGATAACCCCACAGCGCATCGTTAGGCGTTGTCAGCCAATCGTTTGCAGCACTGCCATTTCCGAGCAGCGTAGTAGGATAGTGCATCGACTCCTCGACCGATGCCACACTCCTCGAGTCGCTCGGTACGTTGGCTGCACGTGTTATGTTGTCGTAGATGCCCGAAGCCGAGGATTTGAATGGCGTAGGTCTACCCCACTGGTAGTACAAACCATCCATTCCGTTCGCTCCATCTGGCGTTGCCGACACCGCACCAAGATTTCGATCCTGCACGATATATCCACTCGGGTATCCGTGCGCACTCACTCGGTTTGTCAGCCAAATGTGCCAAGTCCAAATTATGTTGCCACCCTCCTCGTCGTAGGCAGCAATCACAACATTTCCCTCCGACAGCAGTTGCTTATCGTTGACGTCATCGGGGTTACCCTGTACGTTGAACATTATTCTGCCGTTGGACAACTCGTTAACATTGAGCGTTACCGCCTTCTGTTGCACACCATTGACTGTAATCATCGGTGTGTCGTCCCACAAAATCTCCACATACTTTGGATTGAGCGTAGCACTGCCACCCACCAACGAATTATCGCCATTGCCCTTAACCATAGCATCAATACAGTAGCCGTAGTTGCCCGAATTGATGATGTAGGAGTTTGCAGTTTCGTAGGTAGAGAGGTCGTAGAACATATCCACCTCCACATCCTGCTCGATAACACTCTCGTGGCGATTCCACTCGCTCACCGATACGTCGGCGTTGATAAATCCGTGATTCGAGAAGCGAAGCACAATGTCGTAGGCATATCCCGCCTTGAAGTTTCGGGCTATGGAGACACGCTGACGAGCCTCCGCCTTACTTGTCGAGAGGCTGATATTAAGCACACCCGCAGCCGGAGGTGCCGACACACACTTCGCCACCATACGGCGATTTGCCAAACCGACAGGAATCTTATCGCCCGGATCGAAGTATATGTTATTGTTCGGATCGGAGAGATTCAACGTCTCTGCACCCTCGTACTCCACGCCAAACTCTCTCGAGCCACCCTTCGGGAGTGTGAGTGTACACGACGTTGGCAGATCCTCGATATCCATATCTTGTAGTACTCCCCACGACGAAGACTGCAAGCCATCTTCCTCCTGCATCGAGTAGATGTAGATGCGATAGACACACAATGCGTGGTCGAACTTCATAACATCAAAGCCATCCATCTGCGTTCCCGTAACGACATTTCCGTAGAGAATATCCGAATCGCCCGTAATAGGAATCTTTACGGTCGTAGCCGAGTTGTCGGAGGTGTACTCATAGCCATCTTCGCCCGGTTTCCAAGGCTGCCAAGCAACATACTTAACCTCGTCGGTGGTGTTGTAGAAGAACTGCGACGAACTCGTAAAATTTATATCGCGAATATAACTGTTCGAAGGATTGGGAGCGCCCATTTCGGCAAGTATCGGCTCACCACAGTTGAGAAAGTCGGGGTACGACGCATCGTACGACTCGTCGAGACGTGCCATACCCAACATCAACACCGTGTCGGTTGCGGAGGTTATGACACCACTCGTGGAGTTGGCGTTGCCACGTGTTGCCGACTGCGTCGAAGGGACCAAATTTGGCGAGTAGCCTACATCTGCCCACAGGCGCACCTCACGAGGGTTGTTGGTCGACACATCCACGCCATCGTTTTGCAGACAGGCGGTTGCTGCTACCACAACCATCAACATCAATATGTATTTGCAAACTTCTCTCATCTTGCTCTCCCCCTATTTAATCTCCGGCAACACCGTACCCTCAACATAATCTACATCCTTCCACTCGACAACCACACCTTCGAGGTTCACACCCGAGTCTACCGTTGCCGTATAGACAATATGGTGGCCCGGCTGGTAGGTCATAGGATTATAGTTGTAGAGTTGGAACGATTCGGTATGCTCGACGTAGTTGTCGGCACTCTCCGTAGTTACCTTCTCATTAACCTCGTAAACAATGGTCAATCTCGCATTGGCGGTCAACTGCTGTGGCAAACACATAATCGACATACGTGCGCCGGTACTCTCCCTGCTATCGCCAATCTCTGCGGCTGGCGTTGGGGCGTAGGTGTAGACCACATCTCTGCTACCCGATGGCGTTATATCCCAGATGTTCTTGCCACCCGAGTTGGCAATGGCCTGCTCGCTACACTTCATTGTGCCACCCGTATAGATATTCTCGAATTTTGCGCTCTTCAATCGTGCCTCGAACATATTACCACGCACCACATAGATATCCACCAACGTCATTGCGTGTTCGAGGTCCAACTGTACGATAGGCTTCATCGCTCCGTCGGTCACCTTAAACGAGTGCGAAAGCAGATAGTCGATGAACACCGCACCATCGTAGTAGGTAGGCTGCTGCACCTCTATTTCGAGTCCATCCTTAATTTTGTCGTCCTTATCGAGGAGGAAGGTCAATCCATTTGTTGTGTTGTAGGCATAGCCGTGAAACGAGTAGTTGCTACCCTCCACCCAATTTCGCTTGTAGGTGGGGAACCACTTTCCCGTTTCGGCATCACGATAGATGTCTACGTTATCGAATATGTCGTTTGTGTTGTTCTGCACACCACACACCTTCACAGTCGCCACGCCATTGTCTATATCGGTCTGTGTCAGCGCACGCGAAACGTGGTTGGCACTAAAAGCAATCTCCTTCGGGTTGCCCATAGGGATATCGTTACCCCTGTCGCAACTCGACATCAACGCCACAACGAGCAATATACCTATATATAATGTACGCTTCATAATCATCTCTACAAATCAACATAATGATCCACCCAAGGCAACACCGTCACCGCAAATGCTATGGTGTTGTCGGTTATGGTCATCGTATATTTATACTTCTCGCCCGCCTTCCACTCGGTTGGCACATCTCCGGCGATGTTGCCGAGTTCGATATTACGTATCGCATACTCCGCATCATCCTCCTTTATATACTCCAAGTGGAGTGTTACGGGAGTTTTATATATCGTCTGCGGCAACACAAACACTGCCCCACCATCGTAGAGCGGGTGTTTTACATTGATATTTACGGGCAGACCACCATCAGGCAAGATACACACACCGCCAAATGGCTGGTCGGCACCATTCGGGTCTACGATTGTGCCATCCATAACCCACTCGCCACCTGTCGCATCGAATACGAAGTTGCCTCTGTTTTGCAGCCCCACAAGGCGGATATTTCGCACATCGGTAACCACGCTACTCGATCCGTTTATCAACTCGAACTCCACCGCTGCACAGGCGTGGTGGAAATTCAGCACTACGGCCGAAAAGTCGTTGTTACCTCGCAAGTCGCGGTCGGTCGCTGCGTAGAGCAGGTCCTCGGCTCCCGTTTCGCTCGAATAGTTCTCTATCGTGGTCTTGCCCTCACTGTCCGAGTATGTACAAGATGCGTAGTAGGGGCTTACGGCGCAGAAGTGATAGAGCGCACCACCTATCCAATACTGCGTATTGTCGTAAACCCAACCCGGCAGAGTGTTGTCGTAGTATAGACGCTCGGCATCGAACTGATTGCCAACACGGCCATCGAGGTTGTACGAGCCATATACCTTAATATCTTGCTTTTGAAGGTCGGTAGCATTCTCGATAAGGTCGGCTCGTGTAACCTTCGAGCCGAAATCAATTTTGCGTGGGCCTCCTATCGGCTCCGAGTGGTTGCATCCACCCAAAACCAACACAGCAATCAATATTGTCAGTAACTTACGCATATCCTTCTTTTTTAGCCATTAGCCGTTAGCCATTAGCCATTAGCCTTTTGTCAATTAAAAAAACTACTCACTACTAACTACTAACTAATTTCTCGCTTCCGCTCCTTATAGTACCCGCAGGGGCGATCAAGCCCCTACGGATTAAGTGTTAAAAATTCTAAAATTAGATAGCGATGTTGCCACCAGTAACAACAACAGTATCCCAAGGATCAACCTCGCAAGTGAACTGTATCTCATTCGCGCCGATTGCGAAGTTGTAGATGTACTTGTTACCAGCATCCCAAGCACCATAAGTTGAAAGAGGTACAACCTTTGTCATCTGGTGACCGTTGAGAGTGTAAACGATAGTCATCTCAGTCTGTGCAGCGGCTGGAACAATCAACAATGGAGTTGCATCGGTATTTGCAGTGTCGGTCAAGTTTGCAGTTGTTACATTTGCAAATGTGTGAGCAGTAGCAGCCGAAGTGTTGCTCCAAGCAGCAGTGCTTGGGCTACCAGCAGTAACTGTCAAATCACCACCAAGAACAACGTCAGCAACAGTTGCAGAAACGATCTTAACCTCCTCAGTAGTCAAACTTGTCTGGAAGTTTACCTGAAGCAAAGCCAATGCGTGACGGAAGAACAACGCCTGAGTAGCAGCAGGAACAGCATCTACCTGGCAAAGGTCGCTGTAAAGGATGTCGTTCTGTGCAGTGCCATCGATACCAGTTACCTTGTAACCTGCGAGAACGTCGCCTGTGTAGTCAGCAGCGAAAGTACCTACGCCATAAGGGTAGTAACCGATGAACTGCATCTGACCGGCATTTGGCCAGTAGCGAGCAGGCTCACCGCTGAAAATGGTAGATGCCTCAACGAACTTGGTTGGCGCGAAGTACTCTACATACGAATCATCGCTCTCTGCATCCCATACACCTGCTACGGTGATTGCAGAACCAGCAGGAAGCGCAGTTCCATCAACTGCGGCACGAGTAACACCCGACTTAAAGCCGATCTCGTTCAACTCACCTGTGTAAACCTCGTCGGTCTGAACACAACTGCTCAACGATACCATCGCTGCAGCAGCAAATAAGAAAATCTTTTTCATAACATTAAAGTTTTTTGAAAGTGAATAAATAAATAAATAAATTTGGTTAAAATTAGTAAAAAATTTGTTGTTTGTAAAAATTGTTTAGTTGTTTTTTTCTTTTAATCAATACTTTTAGGTGTTTTTGCTTACTTTTTCTCTTCTGTTTGTAGTCGTTTTTAGGTTTAACTTTATATCTGAATATCGTAAATATGTTCGTTCCAATCATCGACCTCCGGCTTGAATCCACCACCCTTCTCCGGCTTCGGAATATCGATGTCGGCGTGGATTACAATATGCTGTTCAGGGTTGTTCTCCATCTGATCCGAAACATCGAAGTTATACATATATGGGTGTCCCTGTATATCGGTAAAGAGTATGCTCAACAATGCACTCTCGCCACTTGTGCGCTCACGACCAAAGGTCTCGAAGCCTGTATGCAAAACGGTGTTACGACGCTGTGCGCTCACAACATCAAAGTAGAGGGCAAGTGATTTTTCGGAGTCTTTGTCGAGTGCCAGATAGTGCGATGCCGCCTGTCCCGAAATCATCATCGTAACGGAGCCAACCCACTCCATACCCGTAATGCCATCAATCTCGACGGTCCAACTCTCGACTTCCGAACGTGCTGTGGTGTGGATAACAAACACATCCTCGGTGATATGGCGTGGAATATGGATATTCTGCTCACGCGCAACAAATATATGATCCGGCGTAAGGCGTATATCCTCGTAGGATGGGCGGGTATCGACACGCGACTGCAAATAACGGGTAAAGCGGCTACGCTGATGCTCGCTAATCTCGTAGGTGTATGCCTCCATATCGTTCCACGAGTAGTCGCCTCGCACGTGAGTGTCGCCTGCATCGAGGTTGTAAACCACCATATCCACATCGCCATAAGGGGCGAAGATATAGCCGCCCTTATGCGACACAAAGTCGTGGCTCAAATACTCCTTGGTTACAGCGTCGAAGAATGCAACACGCATCATTCCCGGCTCATCGTCTTTGAGTGAGTGGTTGGTAACATTGCGCTCAACATTCAAATCGAGGTATACCTTCAGGTACTCCTCCTCGATAGGACGACGTTGGCACGCCCCCGCAACGAGCATCGTCACAACGACGAGCAGTATGTATCGCATCTTACTCATCGCTGTGTCGTGTTTTGTCGTTTGGTTTAACCTTCTTGAAAATTGGCACCACGAGCGAAACATTCGCCTTCGTAGGGCCAAAGTAGCGAACGTGCTTGGTGTATTTGTCGCTGATAAGCACACCGTGATCAGGAATTACGGTGTAGCGTCGTGCTTGCGAATAGATAAAGCCCACGCCGAGCGAGAACTCGAAGTGAACAGACTTGCGCTTGCCCACCGCCATTGCGAAGGTGTAGTCGGCACCTACATTTATGAACTCGCCCTGATGGCCGTGATAGTTGCGCTCGAAGTCGTAGTATCCCATATAGGAGTAGATACCCACCGAGTGGCCCTGCAAGCGGTCGAATACGGTGCGCTCCTTGCCAAACCAATAGCGGCCTTCGATGCCCCAGCCGAGGAACTCGAAACAGTTTTTGTTGTCCGCCTTTGGCCATATCCAAGGATAGTAGTAGTCGGCACCCACCGACCAATTTGTGCCGATAGGGACCTCCACACCCACATTCAATGCCGGTACCAACAGGTTGGTGCGTGCAGCCATCACAATCTTGCGAGGCTCGATAGGCTTCTCGGGCTTCGGTTGCTTCGCAGGTTTCGGCTCTTGGGCAGGTTTTGGCTCCTCTATTTTTGGTTGCTCAACCGCCTTCTCCTCAACCTTTGGCTCAACCGTCTTCGGTTGCTCGATTGGCGTTGGTTCAACCTTCGGCTCAACTGTCTTTGGTTGCTCAACCACCTTTGGTTGCTCAACCGCCTTTGGCTCGGGAACGTTCGGCACAACATCGCAAATACTATAGGCAATAACCGCATTTCGCGCCGACGGCATATAGTCCGCACACAACGCATCCCACGTCTTACCCTTATCGAGGGCTTTCAGGCGTTTCTCCTTTGCATCGTCGGAGATGTCGGCACGCAAAATGGCGAGAACATCACTACGATTGTCGCCGTTGTAGTGCTGCTCCACATAGGCAATAAAACTCGACCAATCCTCGCCCATCGACATAACATTGATACTGAAGCGGTCGCCCCCCTTCATTCGGGATATAGCGTCACGCAGAGCCTTTGCACGACGCAGAGCCAGACTACGGTTGTATGACTCGTTGCCCACAGGCGAAGCAGAGCCGGAGATGGTAATTTCGAGTTTGCTACCCGCCTCCGACAACCGCTCAACCATCTTGGCAATAGCCATAAATGCCTGCTTGTTGTTGGCGTAGTCCCAACGAGGTGCAGACTTATCGTGTTCGTAGAGAATTTGGATATTTTGATGGGGGGGGGTTAATGTCTTGTTTGCGCTCTCGTCGCTTGCAACAACGGGTGCATTGCCGAGATTTTCAACCCCGGCACCCAGTGCTATAGACGACACCAACGACGCACAAAATGCGACAATCCAAACTGTATATTTACCCATTAACCCAGAAGCAATGCAGTTGCAATAAAATTCAATCTCCCCAGATTGGCCGCTGCATAGCAAGCAAATATAGTGTTTTTAGGATAAAATCAACACTTTTTACGGCAAAATATTAAATTTTTTAACGAATAACTATCAAATCGCCCCCAAACACACCCTACACAAGTCGGGGTTCGCCGTTTTTTCGATAAATCGCCCAGCAACAGCCACCTATAAATAGTTTCAATGTGGAAAAATATTTTTGAAATCAGATTTACCCCCCCCCATAAATATGCCTTATTTATGCATATTTAGAGATTACGAGAACAATACGGACAAGTGGCAAAAGTGCTTGTCATTAACCACTCCTAATTGGAGTGCGCCGCCATTCAACACCATCAAAAAGGGGCTACCAACTACTCACTCTCTGTTTGCCTCGCGCCACTCCTCGGGAGTTACCCCGAGAATCGCCACAAACGCCTTTTTGAACGTTTCGTAGCGAGGATGTCCGACCTTATAACTCACCTCGTGGATAGACATTTCGGGGTGTTTCAGCATTATGCGCTTCGCCTCCTCGATGCGCAAACTATTGAGCCACGCCGAGAAGTTCATCCCCTCGACACTGTTCACATAGTTCGACAGATAACACGCATTGACACCCAACTCCGCAGCCACATCGCGCAGTTTCAGTCCGTGACGACGGTAGTGCTTATGTCGTTTCCACTCCGCCACCATCCGCTCAATCTCCTTCAACTTCTCGGAGAATGAGAGCATAGGCGGTTTCTTTACATATTTTACAAATTCAGGCATAGGTGTTTCATAACGCTTTTTTAATTTCGGAATTATCTACTTTAGGCGTGTAGGCGTCATTGCGAGTCTTGGTACAAGACGTGGCAATCTCCTCGCTTAAATGTAGGTAGGAGATCCCCACGCTCACTCCATTCGCTCGGGATGACTTTCTGGGTTTACACGCCTAAAGTATATAATTCCGTTTAATTTTAATTCTCTGCTTCTTTGTGGGCAGGAGGGGTTTCAATCCCTCCTACCCTGGAAGGCTCATTAACACTAACAGTGGGTAACTCGCCCACACTATTCGGCTGCGGTGATTGACTTAAACTCGTAGCCGATAAAAGTTCTCGAACTGCCGAATGGGAATGTGTTGGTGCCTCTCCCCCATACTGCCAGACTATAATCTGTTGCCTCATTAACCAAAACCATTTCGGTCTGCTCGGCAGATAAAACCAATGTTGTACGTCTCAATGCATCTGCGATATACATCTTATCGAATTCATTCGCTCCGTGGATCATAAAAGGATCTACTAATGTTACGATAGGTGTACCAAAGGTTACTCTTTCCAAAGATAAGCACTCTGCAAGGGCACAGTCCATTACTCGACTCACCTTTGGGAGGTTTATCTCTTTGAGGTCTATGCAAGCACCAAATGCCGAATCTCTTAATGTTGTCAATTCGGGTAGTGCAATCTTTTCAAGTGCGGAGCATTGACTAAATGCGCTATGTCCCATCTCCCTTAAATTGGGTAGATAGACATCCTTTAGATTTTCGCACACAACGAAAACAATATCCCCCATCTCCGTAACATTTGGAGCAGAGAAAGATATCAGATTATCGCAAGCATAAAATGCCGAATCCTTAATTATTGTGGCATCCGTAAGGGTTATCGAGCGAAGTTCTGACACATATTCATTATTTCCGTCAGCGTGGTAACCAAATGCATCCTCGCCCACAACCTTTGCTCCTTGGATAGTGAGATCGATAGAGCCATCTTCCACCTCCGAAGTCTCGATAAGCGCACGGCGCAAAGCCTTATACATCTCGTCGGTAGGCTCCTCCACAAGATTTACGGTAATCTTTGTTATGCCACTCGCAAGCATCTCACGCATAGCCGTACCCAACTCCTCGGCACTCATTGCGGTAGCATCGATGTATCGTCTGTCTTCTCCGCAGTTGGTACATACGCCATCAACCCAGGAATGGTTGCACGGCTTGTCAATCTCTTCATTCGTTTCGCACGCCGGCAATACCATTGCCAACGCTGCAAGTATCACTAAAAATCGTTTCATAACGACAATCTATTCTGCTTTTTTGCGGGTAGGAGGTGTTTCAATCCCTCCCACCCTGAAAATTTCATTAAGTGGGTAATTACCCCTCGTTACTCGGCTGCGGTGATTGACTTAAACTCGCAACCGGCAAAAGTATTCGTTGTGCCGAACGGGAATGCGTTGGTGCCACTCCCCCATCCTGTCGTAGTATATTCTGTTGCCTCTTGAACCACAACCATTTCGGTCTGCTCGGCAGATAACACCAAATCGATGTTGAGATAAGTCTCCACAACCTTCTCCCTCTCTTTATCATCCATATAACTGTCATAATAAGGGTCAGCGAACTTTGTAATAGGTGTGCCAAATGTTATCTTCTCCAATCCGTAAGACTCGTAAAAGGCACCTCTCTCTACCACCTCTACCTTTGGAAGGTTCAACACTTTGAGATTCTCGCAAAGGGCAAACGACCAAGCATCTACTATGGTCAATTCTGGCAATGTAACCTCTTCGAAGGCACAGTAACCGAAAACATTAGGACCAACCACTTTCAACTTCGGGAAATTTATCTCTGCCAAATCTCTGCTTCCATAAAATGCGCCATCTTCTATCTCGGTAACTTTTGGCGCCGATACGGAGAGTATGTTCAAATCGCGAAACGCATCTTCCTTAATCAATGTAGCATCCGGAAGGAAAACCGAACGAAGTCCTCTTGGCGCTTCCGGAGTTCCGTCAGCGTGGTAACCAAAGGCCTCCGCACCTATTACCTTTGCACCTCGGAGGGTGAGATCGATAGTACAAACTTCCACATTCGTAGTCTCAATAATCGCACGGCGCAAAGCCTTATACATCTCGTCGGTAGGCTCCGCCGGAAGATTAACGGTAATACTTGTCTCACCGCTCGCAAGGAGATTGCGCATAGCCGTACCCACCTCCTCGGCACTCATTGCGGTAGCATCTATGTAGGCATCCCACAAAACACTCAATTCAACATCGCCGGCTATTTCGTAATGATATCCACGATATTTAGTCGTTGTTCCGTCTGTTACGCCTGCATAATAATAGCCATCTTTCTCCAAACAAAGCGTAAAACTAAACTGTGTACCAACAGTATAAGCATCGGTCAGCGTAGCCACATCGTCCACTACGGTTGCAGCAGGACTTTCGGCGACCCACGAGCCACCGTTCAGGCGCAATGCGACATTACATCTGGCTGTTGCATCAACAACAACATCGCCTGTGATATACGAACCCTCGATAGTGTATGTGTTTTCGCTCTCTTTTATGCGCATTGTTTTGACCTCTGCGCCATCAACATACGACCTAAAAAAGAAAATATCTGTTCGTAATTTACTGATTACATTCTTCAACTGGAAGGTCAAATCTTCGCCGTGCTTAACACGAATTACCTCTCCCTCGGCAACCTCATTGCCATTTACCATCACAATTTGCACACCCTTCGCCGCATCCTTTATCGAAAGAGTGTAGGTCTGTGTCTCGCCACAAATGGTGCAAGTACCATTCTCCCACGAGTGGTCGCAACTCTTTACAGGCTCCTCATTCATCTCACACGAAGTTAGCGCCACCGAAAACGCTGCTATCGCAACAAGCGCAATGTTCCAAATCTTTTTCATAATCATAATCGTTTTTAAGGTTAAAATTTGTTTGTCTGTTAATTTGTTTGTCAATCTGTGTTATACTTATATTTATATATCTGCAATAAAAAACGCTTACGAAAGACAACCCCAAATAGGCTGCATTCGTAAGCGTCAATATGGTAGTGGCGTTGCTACGGTCGAAGCCCCTCCCGGTGGGACCTCGCGACGGCAAATTACAAAAGTTATGTAAGAGTTTACAACCATATTTTTTCGTTTTTTTCTGTTTTTCTTTACTCAAAGATAGAGAGTTTTTCCGAAAAATCATTACTTTTGTATCGAATTAGTTGTAACGTTTTATATATGCGTTATAACGGAAACAAAAATAAAACGGCATTATAGTGCTGAAATTTAGCGATTTGTAAAAATGATAAAAGATGTAGTAATAACCCATTGGAAAGGTGCTGTGCAGATGGCGAGCCGCATCAACGAACACGAAACAGGCTTTGCCGACCTCGTTGTCGGAGCGGACGAGTTGTACAAGGACACCCACTGCAAGCACTACTATATATTGATGTTGCGTTCGGGAAGTATCAAGTTGTCGTGCAAACTCTACATCAACCGCACAATCGAGGCCGGCTCGATGGCATTTATCCCGAAGGGTGGCAAATTCGAGTTTCGTGCTGTGGAGGAGGCAAATGTTCTGCTTTTTGCCTTTTCGACCACGATTATCCGTACCGATATGGAGATGCTCGAATACTTCTGCACCCACGCCGGCAAGAAGGACTACACCTTCAATACGCTCCCTATTCGTCGAGGTATGAGCGAGTTGCTGAACCTTATCCGCACGCAGATTCACGAGCGCAAATTGAAGCATAGCGGCATCTGCCACGTGTGGAACACCTACTTCTTCCACATTATGCTCGCCTACTACAGCAAGGCGGAGATTACCGCCTTTATGCGCCCTATCATCTCGGGAGGTGCCGACTTCGAGTCGTTTATCGAGAACAACTACCTCGAAGCGGCGGGCAACGTATCGCGATTGGTTTCGTTGTCGGGACTCTCGACTACGGCATTCAACAACAAGTTTATCTCCACCTACGGAATGAAGCCCAAGAAGTGGTTGGACGAGCGATTGAAGAGTAAAATTTTGGACCTTGCCTCCGAGGTAAAGATGACACCGGGGCATATCGCACGCGAGATAGAGATTATACCGCAACGCCTCAACGACTTCTGCCACCGCTTTTGGGGAGTAACGGCGGGCGAGGTTATTCGCCGAGTGCAGGCCGGCGAAACACTAACAGAAAGAAGTTAGTAGAGAGTAGAGAGTAGAGAGTAGTTAATTCCCTCCAAAAGCCCTACTCCGAGAATGCCATCTGCGCCTTCATTCGTATGGTTAGTGGCAGTGGGCCGTCGCCATATTTCGAGCCGGAGGTCTGGAACTGCACCCCTCTGAAACTTTCGGGTTTAACCTGTGCCGAGTTGGTACTCACGAGGTAATAACCACTTGTGCCATAGAAGCCTACGCCTACGGGTGGTGTTATCTGCTCGCCATTCGCAAATGCCTGAACATCCTCCACCGTAATGCTCACCTTTGTCGCCGACTCGGTGAAGGTGCTATTCGAAACGAAGAAGCCCTGACTCTTGGCTGTGAAGGTAACCTCAACGTAGTTGTCCGCCAAATCGGTTACCGTAGCACCTCTCTTGTTCTGATTTTCAACAAAGTCGCTTGCCGAGAGGTAGTAGTTCGGTCGTTGCACGTTGTCTGCCGCCACCGTCTGCAACTTGGTGTCGAGGCGATAGGTCGCCACAGGCAGATACTTACCGCTCACGAAATCTATGCCGAGGATGTCGATATGATCCTTATAAACCTCGACCACACCGCCCTCCGAGCCTGCCGTGTTGTCCACGCGGGTAGAGCCATCCGAGGTTATCGGCGCACCGCACGAAGGCACGTGAATGCACCACCCCGAGAGAGGGGTATCGCCCGAGCAGGTGCGGTAGATGTTTGCCCTATCCTGATACTTCTGCAACCACCACTCCCAATGCGAGTGGCCGCTGAACCAGATGGTATTGACATAGCGGTCGCACATCGCCTCCAAACGCTCCAACTGCTCTCCTTTCAGCCAATTACCCGATGGGTAGATGCCATTCAGATTGCCCGCCCTATCGGGGAAAAAGAGGTGCGTAATGATGAAGCAACGCTCGTTGCGATACTCCTCCAATTTGCGCTCCAACCACGTCAAATGGTATTCGAGATATGCCGCCGAGAAGTTCCAACGCTCCATACCGAGAAATAGGTAGTGGTCGGTCCTGTCGCCACACTCCACACTACGCTCGAACACGAGTGGCAAGCCCGTATATTTACTCCACACTTCGGGGTTGATACCACCGGATGTAGCGTCGTGATTGCCCGTAGTCGTATATATTGGCGCATTCGACAACGCCGCAATGTTCTGATAGGTTGCATACTCCGCCTCTTTGCCATTTTGCGTTATATCGCCGCAGATGCAGGTATGGGCAACGTCTTTGGCGTTGAAAAACTTTAACGCCCGCTCAAAATCTGTGTCTGGGTTTATCTCCGCACGACCAATATGCACATCCGAAAGCAGACCAAAACTATATTGTGGTTGCTCGGTGTAGTCGGGTTTGAAGTGAGCGAGCGGAATTGTTCCCTGACGCTCGCCAGCAGAGTTGTAGACACCTATATTCATAGCCGCACGAGGAGCAACATTCTCGGCAATGAAGTCCTCGTAGTAGCCTATCTCGTTCGCCGTAAGGGTGCAAATCTCGGCATACTCCGACAACGGCCTTCCATCCTCGCCCTCGTAGAGCAGCGTATAGATGCCCGCCTCGACAGGAACAACCTCTATGCTGTTGTCAACACGCACCTCTCCTGTCGCCTTTCTATCCTCGCGAACGATTACACGTACGGTATACGACTTTCCGCCCACCCAATTATAGAGGTTGTTGCCATTCAACTCTGCCAACTTTTGGCCATCCAACTCTATGGCAACCTGCGATTGGTCATCACTCTTTATACTGAAATTCAACGTTTTACCCTTCAACGCATCGCTCTCCAAGAGTGGCAACACCAATGCGTAGGCAGTATACTTTTCGCCCGCAGCGAGTCTACCATTTTCGACATTTACAGCCACTTTTTCGTGGTTGCCTTTGCCGAGCAGAACCTCCGCTTCGCCACTACCCCAATCAAACACTACGCCCGCCGACACTCCTGCTACGGCATCGCCCGACGAGGTGCCGACCGAAGCCTCTTGCAGCACTATATCGTGCGAGGTGGCATTGGTTACGACAAAGCGCAATGTTGCAGGTATATGCTTGAAATTCAGCGTTGTGCGCTCGCCTTTATATGCAGCGACGGCGTACATATACATACTCCGGCGAAGGAACGACGGCTCTTGGTTTGTGTGCTGCGTAAACGTCGCCGGCATCTCGATATGGGCGAGGTGCTGCCCCTGCTCTGCCCTCTCCTCAATTCGAACATCGCCCGACACAGCGTAGCAGTAGGTTGCCCTCTGCAAGTGGTCGGTGTTGTAGTAGAGTGCAGTTGTGAAATCGGCGTGATGAACATCGCCCTCGTGCGGAGTGACCGAAAGAGAACTATACGACTGCTCGGTGTCGGCTTCCGGCGAAGGGCGGCCCGCTATTGGTCTCTCTCCATCCGACACAACAAATGCGAGATGATCCTCGCTAATCCACTTGAGAATGAGCGAACCTTCGCCCTCGGCATCGTGCCACACCGCACGCGACACCTCGCTATCGGAGGTCGCAGCGTTGTGTCCACAGCCACTCACGATATTTAGTTGCTGATACACCTCGGCGGGATGCTTCTCCTTATCGAAACCCGGCTCTCCACCGGTACACCCTACCACCAAAGAGGCAAACGCCAGCAACGAAAGTGCAATCTTGTCGATGTTCATACGATTAACGATTGTTATATGTATATCGCAAATATAATAAAATTTTTATGATTTTACCTAACACGATGTCACAAAATGACCATAACCATCGCAATGTTACAAAAAATTTTACAAACGCCCCATTTTGGCAAGAAAATTGGAAAAATAGTGTCCAGTCATATTTTTGCATAAAATTTGCAAAAATATTCAGTTGTAACGTGCTGAAAATCAGCAGGTTGGGGGGGGTAAATTAAAGTTGTACTTTTGCTCTATTTTTTTGTAAAAATAAAATTTTTTTATTTACCTTTGCCGCCAGGAAAAAACAGGTTAGCCCCTTTTCCAACACACAGAGGGAGGGGGATTTAGGTTAGCAAGTGAAGCGAGTTTTACTCATAGTTTTGAGTGTGTTTGCCGCATTTGTAGCAAATGCGCAGGAAAGGAGTGTCGAACGCCGTATGGTGATTGACATTCCTTTTGTGCTGGCATCCGGCGACGAAAGCGGCATCCGCTACGACCTCGACTCCGTAAAGTTGGCAAACTCGCTCAACGACCTCAACCTACTCAACAACGACAAGACCTCCACCATAAAGAGCGTGGAGTTCTACAGTTCGGTGTCGCCCGAAGGTACAATTCGCTTCAACAAAACCGTAGGCAAACAGCGTCTGCAAACCGCCGAGAGAGTGGTGCGCCAACGCTTACACATTGGCGACTCCATCGCCATTACCCACGACGAACGTTACATCCCTTGGCACACATACCTCCTGCCTGCCATTGAGGCGGACAGCACAGTGCCTTGCCGAGAGGAGTTGTTGAAGTTGGTCTATCGCCCTGCCGATGCAAAAGGCGCAGACCATCGTCGTGCAAACCTTAAACGTTCCAAGAAGTTGTGGAATATTGTCGAGGAGAGATACTTCGACCATATTCGTAAGGGTGGTGCTATCATAGTGGTTGAAAGCACAATCTACAACGACCTCCTGACCGACGACAAACCACTTGCTGTTGTAAAGAGCGTTTCGGAGGAGGCACTACACTTCGAGAAGCAGGCCACCCCTGCAAAGAGGGAGCCTTCGGTTGTTACAAAGAGTGAATTGGGTGTTTCGGTCAAGTCGAATGCACTGTTCTGGGGTTTGGGAATAACCAACGCCTCGGTGGAGTTCGACGTGGCAAAACACTGGTCTGTCTCTATACCTATATTATATGCGGCATATAACTACTTCAAGCCGACTATCAAATTCCGAACATTTGCCACACAACCCGAGGTGCGCTACTGGTTCAAAGAGAACAATATGGGACTCTTTGTTGGCGCACACCTTGGCGTAGGCTCGTACAACCTTGCGGTGAATGGCGACGTCCGCTACCAAGACCACAACGGTAAGTCGCCTGCATACGGAGGCGGTATCGGCGTGGGATATCGTATGTCGCTCTCGAAGAAACGTCCTAACTGGCAGGTAGAGTTTTTGATTGGAGCCGGAGTCTATGGCTTGCACTACGACACATTCCACAATGTCGAGAATGGCCGTTATATTGGCACCTACCGCAAGACCTATTGGGGTATAGACAACGCCGCAGTGAATTTCTCGTATAGGTTCAACTACAACAAACGTAAGAGATGAAAAGAGTAGCACAATACATATTGGGATGTGTGGTGCTGTTCTTTGCACTTATGGGTTGCGACGTTCACGAGTTTCCGGTGGAGAGTCGTGAGTTGGTGCCATTCTCGCTCCGTCTCGACTTCGACACGGAGATGTACTTCTACCAAGAGGTAACCTACACCCGTAGTGACGAGCCTACAAAAGCCCCTGCCACAAAGCACGATGTGCGCTACGTCATCAACGCCTATCGCACCGACAACGTGGTTGGTGTAAATCAGGTTGCCGACACCACATTTGTCTTTACCAAGTCGGATCTTACCGATTTGAACTACATCGCCAACTTCGAAATTGAGGAGGGTACATATCGTTTTGCAGTGTGGTGCGACTTTGTGGATGAGGGAAGCAAGGAGGACAAATACTACGACACAAGCAACTTCTTGGAGGTTATCCTCAAAGACCGCAACAACCACTCGGGAAGCAACGACTTCCGCGACGTATTCCGAGGCTATGCTACGGCTACCGTAACAAACCCTAAATACTACACCGGTACGGCGCAGAGTGCTATCGACAACTCGGCTACGGCGCAGATGACGCGCCCTGTGGGTAAGATGCAGTTTATATCCACCGACGTGGAGGCATTCCTTTCGCGTGTAGCGGCGTTGTTGCAGCAGCAGGGCTTGCTCTCGGTCGATGCCGACAAAAACTCAATCGACATACTTCTTTCGAGAATCGACCTCGGACAATTTAAGGTTGTCGTCCGCTACGACCTGAATATGCCTTGTTCGTACGATATGGTCTACGACAAACCTTCGGACAGTTGGACAGGTATGTCGTTCGAGAGCAAGATGGAGCGTATAAACAACACCGAGATGTTGCTCGGTTTCGACTATGCCTTTGTGGATGATTTCGGTACAACATTGAATATGTCGGTCGAGGTCTACAACAGCAAGGGCGAGTTGATGTCGCGCTCACGAAGTGTTCAGGTGCCTATTATGCCAAGCAAGTACACCACCGTACGAGGCGAGTTCCTCACCTCGATTGCATCGGGAGGTGTTACCGTTAATCCGGGATACGATGGCCCTGACTACAACTGGGATATTACAGATATAATACAATAACAACACAAACAATTTACTAATTAAAAACACAAACAACTATGAAAAAGATTTTCTTTGGAATCGTGGCATTGGTGGCAATGGTTGCTACTTCGTGCCAGCAGTTTGACGAGATCGACGTTGTCGGCGGTCAGACTACTACTGTAACCGTAAATCTCTCTACTCCGGAGATTG
>JAZQML010000018.1:0-3952 GCA_045543395.1 Alistipes sp.
AAAAGGGTAAGCTACTTATATCGCACCGCTACAACCGCATACCCTTGCTCAATTCCTTGCCTGGGGGAGTTCTGCAGGAGCTGGTCGTATAAGACTTACCCGAGGTGCAAAAGTAGAACTTTTTTTGTATCTTTGCAAAAAATTCGGGGAAAATGGCAAAAAAAAGTAAAAAAGGTGGCAAGAAAAAGAGCAACACCATAGTAAAAGCAGTGTTGCATATCGCTGTTTTAACGGCGATAATTACTGCCGTTTGCTACAATATATTTTTCAACCAAGCATTTGACAGAGAGGTAAATATACGTGTTACCTCCAAAACTACTTACGATGAGTTGGTTGCGCAAATTCATCCATCGTTGCGTTCGAAGGTGCATCGCATTGCTTTCGATTTCTACGCCAAGCGATTGAATCTCGAAAAAAGATTTCGAGTAGGAAACTACTCATACGACGACGAAAACGTTATCCAAATAGTTCGTCGTCTGGCTCTCGGTGATCAAACCCCTGTAAACCTCGTTATTGGCGAGGCTCGCACACTACCCCACTTGGCTGACAAACTCGCAGCGCAAATCAAGCCCAACTCTGCCGAGATTCTTGCGGCTATGCGCAGCCCAAAACTCCGCAAAGAACTTGGTTTTGTGAAAGATAGCACTATTGCTATGTTCATACCGAACACCTACGAAGTGTGGTGGAACACCTCGCCCGAACAACTTTTACACCGCGTAAAGCGTGAATACGATAGATTTTGGAATGCGACACGCACCGCAAAATTGAAGCGTTGCCGACTCTCCCGATACGAAGTTATGACGCTCGCATCGATAGTCTACGAGGAGACGAAAACAACCTCGGAGATGCCAACCATTGCGGGTGTCTACATCAACCGTTTAAGAGGCGGTATGCGTCTACAAGCCGACCCCACAGTGAAGTACGCTATTGGCGATTTCGGACTCAAACGCATTCTGCATAAACATCTGCGCCACCAATCGCCATACAACACCTACATAAACCGAGGTCTGCCACCTGCGCCAATCTGCATCCCGAGCGTGGCAGCCATAGATGCAGTATTGAACTACGAGGAGCACAACTATCTATTCTTCTGCGCCCACCCCGATTTGAATGGCCGACACGTCTTTGCACGGACTTTGAAGGAGCATAACACGAACGCCCGCAAATACGCCGAGGCGTTGGATAGGCAGAAAATTAAATAATTTTGCTATATTTGCGGTGTTAAACAATATAATAAGGTATGAAAACATCTATTTTCCTTAATGACATTCTGACCAAAGGCGCAATCCTTGGCGGTGTAATGCTGGCATCGAATATCGCCGAAAATGCAATGTTCTACTATGGCGGCACATTGTCGTGGTTAGGCGTGTATGGTATTGAGTGGCTGATAGCCATTGCTCTCTACTGCTATCTGCTCTATCGATTCACTCGCAACTATGCAAATCTGGTTGTCGAGGAGCGCAAAGATTTGCCATATTTCACATACGGAAATGGCTTGTCGTATGCGGTTTTGGTGTCGATGTTGGCAGGCGTTGTGGTGTCGATAGGCGCATATATGTTCCAACACTATGTAATTGGTTACGAGAACTTTATAAACCACTACATAGAGTTTATTCAAACCGCCGTTGCGCAGTCTGGCGTGCAAATGACCGATATGCAGACAGCACTTGGCGAAGTTATAAATCAGTTGAAGAACACGCCCGAGCCATCGATAATCAGCGCATTGATTTCGGGTGTATGGTCGTACCTCATTGCGGGAACATTCGTAGGTTTGATTGTCGCTGCCTTCACAAAGCGCAATGTGCAGTTGTTCGATAATGATGAAGAGGATGAGTAGCAAGATAGACGTATCGGTTGTCGTTCCCCTCTACAACGAGGAGGAGTCGCTGCCGGAGTTGATGGAGTGGATAGATCGCGTTTGCACCGAGAACGCCCTCTCCTACGAGGTTATAATGGTAGATGACGGCTCGTCGGACTCGTCGTGGAGCGTTGTCGAAACGCTCAAAAAGGAGTACGGCGAAAAGTTGAAGGGCATACGTTTTTCTCGCAACTACGGCAAATCTGCAGCCCTCTACTGCGGCTTCGAGGCTGCCGAAGGCGAGGTCGTTTTCACGATGGATGCCGACTTACAGGACTCTCCCGACGAGATTCCGGAGATGCGCAGAATGGTTTTAGAGGAGGGTTACGACCTCGTTTCGGGTTGGAAAAAGCGTCGCTACGACCCTATCTCGAAGCGTTGGCCAAGCAAGTTTTTCAACGCTACGGCACGTTGCGTGTCGGGCATCAAGTTGCACGATTTTAACTGCGGTTTGAAGTGCTACCGCAAGAAGGTTGTAAAGAGTATCGAGGTCTATGGCGAAATGCATCGTTACATCCCTATTCTCGCAAAATACGCCGGTTTTAAGCGAATTGGCGAAAAGGAGGTACACCACCAAGCACGCAAATACGGAGTGTCGAAATTCGGCATCGAGCGTATGGTTAAGGGCTATTTGGACCTTATCTCGGTAACCTTTATGTCGCGTTTTGGCCGCTCTCCAATGTACTTTTTCGGCTCGCTCGGAACGCTTATGTTCTTGGTAGGTGGTTTTACCACAATTTGGGTTATTGCCGACAAAATTTACAAGCAGTGCAACGACCTCGTCGTGCGTGCCGTAACCGATCAGCCACTATTTTATTTGGCCATTTTGACTATTATTCTCGGTGTTCAACTATTCTTGGCAGGCTTCCTCGGCGAGTTGATCAACCGCAATTCAAGTGACAGAAACAAATATTTAATAGACGAAAAATTATGATTCAGCGTATTCAGACACTCTATCTGTTCTTTGCGACGATATTGATGTCATTCACACTGTTTTTCCCTTTGGCAACAATCACCTACGACGGTCAAGAGATTGTGCTTAAAGCGTTTACTCTTGTTAGCACGGCCGGCGAATTTCAGACTCAACTACCGCTCTATTTGGGTTGTATGTTGGCAGTTCCGACACTATTGACACTCGTCACCATATTCCTCTACAAGAAGCGTATGCTACAGATTCGTTTGTGCGTGTCGGGCATAGTTTTGCAGGTGGGAGCGTTGGCATTTATCGGCGTGTATTGCTACCGCATTTTCGATATCATCGCAGAGTCAAACCAGGGAATACTCTCTCTCGAGTTGGTGTCGATGTTGCCTATTTTGGCGATATTTTTCACTATTCTGGCTATACGTGGAATTGCTCGCGACGAGGCTTTGGTGCGCTCACTCGACCGCATCCGATAGGATAAAAACGACAATATTCGCAATAAACTCAAAATAAATTTGGCAATAATAAAAATATTGTCTACATTTGCACCACCAAAAACGGAATCACTCCTATTGGAAACGATGAATCCGTAGCTCAGCAGGTAGAGCACAACACTTTTAATGTTGGGGTCCCGGGTTCGAGCCCCGGCGGATTCACGCAAAAGAGAAGGTCAAAAGCCTTCTCTTTTTGCGTGAATATATATGTTACCCACCCCCTAAATCCCCCTTCTGTGAGGGGGACTTATACAAAGAGAAGGTCAAAAGTCTTCTCTTTTTGTGTGAATAGTGTGTTACCCCCCCTAAATCCCCTTGACTTTCGTCCTCTTCCTTGCGGCTCGGCAAAGAGTACGAGTACTCTCTGCACTCGCTCCGCAGCGTCAGTCCCTGTGAGGGGGACTTTGTGTTTTTACTTCAAATTTCGGCAGAAAACCAAATACAAAATACGAAAAAATGAGAAATGGAGAGTTGAGAATTTTCTCAACTCTCCATTTCATTTATATTTGGCTTATACTATAACGCCTCGACTGTGAGAGTCTGCGCTATATTTGCAGACGAGTTACCAATGTGCAAAGTATATGTACCCTTATTAACCTCCCAAGCGTGAGTCTTATCGTTCCAGAATGCCAAATCATTGTGGTTCAACTCGAACTCAACAGTTGTACTCTTACCTGG
>JAZQML010000019.1:0-26630 GCA_045543395.1 Alistipes sp.
TTCGAGTGCTTACGAGCAGGGTTCTGCAAACGCTTGGTTGCCAACGACTGCAAAGCACGGATAATACGGAAACGAGTGTTACGAGGCTCAATTACATCATCGATGTAGCCGTAGCGAGCTGCGTTGTAAGGGTTCGAGAACAAATCCTTGTACTCCTGCTCCTTCTCTGCTACGAACTTAGCCTTAGCCTCAGGGTCGGTGAACTCTGCCAAAGCCTTTGCGTGCAACACCTCAACTGCACCCGATGCACCCATAACAGCAATCTCTGCCGATGGCCAAGCATAGTTGATATCGCCACGGATATGCTTCGAAGACATCACGATATATGCACCACCATAAGCCTTACGCAATGTAACGGTTACCTTTGGTACAGTAGCCTCGCAGTATGCGAAGAGCAACTTTGCACCGTGAGTGATAACGCCACCATACTCCTGAGTTGTACCAGGCAAGAATCCAGGAACATCAACGAGGGTTACGATAGGAATGTTGAATGCATCGCAGAAACGAACAAAACGAGCAGCCTTACGCGAAGCGTTAATATCGAGTACACCCGCCATGAACTTAGGCTGGTTGGCGATGATACCTACCGACTGACCGTTGAAACGAGCGAAGCAGGTGATGATATTCTTAGCGTACGAAGCAGCCGACTCCAAGTAGTCGCCATTATCAACGATAGCCTTGATAACATCGTACATATCGTAAGCCTGATTAGGGTTGTCAGGAATAATCTCGTTGAGCGAATCCTCCAAGCGAGCGATAGGGTCGGTACACATTGCCAATGGGGCGTCCTCCATATTGTTCTGTGGCATGTAAGAGATGAGTTTGCGAATCAAAGCAATACCCTCCTCCTCGGTATCAACTGCGAACTGCGCAACACCCGACTTTGTGGTGTGAACTACTGCGCCACCCAACTGCTCCTGTGTTACATCCTCACCGGTTACGGTCTTAACAACCTTCGGACCGGTCAAGAACATATTCGAGGTGTTCTTCTTCATGATGATAAAGTCGGTCAAAGCAGGCGAATAAACTGCACCACCTGCGCAAGGGCCGAAGATTGCCGAAATCTGCGGAATAACACCCGAAGACATCACATTGCGCTGGAAGATGTTAGCGTAACCTGCCAAAGCATTTACACCCTCCTGAATACGAGCACCACCCGAATCGTTCAAGCCGATGCAAGGTGCGCCGTTGCGCATTGCCATATCCATAACCTTGCAAATCTTGTCAGCCAAAGCCAACGACAACGAACCTGCTGTTACGGTAAAGTCCTGTGCAAATACATAAACCAGACGGCCGCCAATCGTACCGTAACCGGTTACCACACCATCACCAAAGGTGTGCTTCTTCTCCATACCAAAGTCGTAGCAACGGTGAGTTACGAACATATCGAACTCTTCGAAGCTGCCCTCGTCAAGCAACATTGCGATACGCTCACGAGCGGTATATTTACCCTTCTCGTGCTGCTTCTCGATAGCCTTTTCGCCACCACCCAATCGAGCCAACTCGCGGTTCTCGATGAGCTTGTTGATTTTGTTTTGAATTTCGCTCATAATGTTTTTATGAATTATTTGAATTTGTCGTTTGTTCCAAAAAGCGTATAACGAGAAGGATTTCAAAGTTTGCGAAACTTTTTAACACGGAGCATAGTTGTCCTGTGTGAGTAGTTAAAAAGTGGGCGTAACGACGAAATCACCTCGTTAAACGATTTTTATTTTTTCTCGCAAAGCTCGGTGAGAATACCCTGTGTGCTCTTCGGATGAAGGAAAGCGATAGTCATATCGTCAGCACCCTTGCGCGGAGTCTTGTCGATAAGACGAATGCCCTGTGCTTCTGCATCAGCCAACTGCTCCTCGATGCCCTCTACGGCAAGAGCCATGTGGTGGATACCGATACCTTTGTTCTCGATAAACTTTGCAATGGTCGAATCCTCCGAGGTAGCCTCGAGCAACTCGATTTTGGTCTGACCGAGCATAAAGAATGCGGTGCGAACCTTCTGGTCTGCAACCTCCTCGATTTTGTAACACTTCAATCCGAGTGCGCCCTCCCAATAAGGAATCGCCTCATCAAGGCTCTTTACTGCGATGCCGAGATGCTCAATGTGAGATACTTTCATAGTTTTAGTTTTTATTTGGTTAAAGAAAAATTAGTTCTACTTGCTGTGATTTGGGCATACGCCCTCACAATCTTGGCAAAGATACCATTTCCTACGGAAATAAACAATACTTTTCGGAAAACTTTTTGCCTTTTGTGAATTTAGTAACACATCGCTCATATATTCACGATTTTTTTGTATATTTGTTGTTCAATCGAAAACTAAACTTTCATCTATGAAACACCGCTCCCTTATACCATTGGTCAAATCACTGATCCTGACCGTTTTACTTGCAATATACCCCACCACTACCGTCCTCTCAAAGGAGGTTGCTCCCAATGATAGAGTACCGCTTGCCGACCCGTTTATTATGTTGCACGGCGACACCTACTACGCCTACGGCACTCACTCCCGCAACGGCATTGTAGTTTACACCTCGAACGACTTGAAAGAGTGGCGCAAAGCGGGCTTGGCTCTCCACAAGAGGGACTCCTACGGCGAAAAGTGGTTTTGGGCTCCCGAGGTCTATCATATCGATGGGAAGTTCTATATGTATTATACTGCCGAACAGCGCATCTGCGTAGCGACAGCCGACTCGCCAACCGGCCCTTTCAAGCAGGTCAAGCAGGAGCCTATGCACCCGGGAAAACATATTATCGACAACACTCTTTTTATCGACGACGACGGTACGCCATATCTGCTCTATGTGGTTATAAACAAAGGTTTTCGCATCTATATTTCCGAACTCGAAAAGGACTATATGACCATTAAGCCGGGCACCGAAACTTTCTGCATCCGTCCGAAGCAACGCTGGGAGAGAGAGGAGGGAAAGGTCAACGAAGGCCCAAGCATCGTCAAGCACAAGGGTACCTATTTTTTACTCTACTCGGGCAATGGCTACACAAGCCAAAAATATGGTATCGGCTGTGCCACGGCAACCAACATTCGCGGTCCGTGGAAGAAGTTGCCGAACAACCCAATACTGCAATTTCCACGCGACCTTGTAGGCAGTGGGCACGGAGCCCCGTTCTACGACAAGAAAGGACGCCTACACTATGTATTCCACGCCCATTACAGCAATGAGAAGGTTCACCCGCGTTGTATGTACATCAGTCGTGCCTCAATAAAGTACATCGACAGAAGGGAGCAGTTCGTTATCAGCGACCGCTACCGCACACCTCGACGAGTTAGAGAGTAACAAGATTTTCAATTTACCATTATCCTCGTTTGTGCATTAGACGGAAAAAGATTATCTTTGTAGTTAATTGGAAAGTTTTATTCGATTGCGATGAAGAATTTTACGCTATCCCTAATTTGTACGCTGGCGGTGCTAATGTTGGGCATTGGCGATGCTGTGGCGCAGATGGTTATCCCGACGCCCGTAGAGATGACCTGCAAAGGCAAGCAAAAGGTTAAACTCACACATATCGACGAGCAGATAGTTGCTTCACTAAACCTCCCGGACGAGGGCTACACCATCGAAATCAAGGGTACTACCGCCCACCTGCGTGCCAAAACGGCGCAGGGTATGGTGTGGGCAAAGGCCACCCTCGCGCAACTCAAAGACGAGAATGGCGAGGTACCCGTTGTAGAGATTAAGGACTACCCCGCTTTCCCGATTCGAGGTTATATGTACGACTGCGGTCGCAACTTCCGCTCGGTGGAGAATCTGAAAAAGGACTTGGATTTGCTCTCGGCATATAAGTTAAATATATTTCATTGGCATTTGACCGACAACCCTGCGTGGCGCATCGAGTGCCGAGCATTCCCCGTACTGAACGCTGCACGCTATCAGCAGCAGACACGCACACCGGGTAAGTTCTATACCTATAAGGAGATACACGAAATTATCGCCTACGCCAAAGAGCGAGGCATCTTGGTTATCCCCGAGATTGATATTCCGAGCCATAGCGAGTATTTCTGGACAATATTCGGTTTTCAGATGGAGGACCCTCGCGGAATGAAGATTCTCGATCTATTGTTCGAGGAGTTCTTGACCGAGATTTCGCCCGAGGAGTGTCCGTATATTCACCTCGGTTCCGACGAGGTACGTCGTAAAATCGACGATGCCGAGGGCTTTTTGCGCCACTACGAGGAGATTCTCGCCAAGCACAATCGCAGAGCGGTGATTTGGGACCCGGGCATCACACCATCCTCCAAAGATGCCATATTGGAGAGCGTGCGAGTTATGGAGGGGCGCAGAGCGAATACGATGGAGACGGTAAAGTACGGAAAAGACGATTTGAGTCTATTGCAGAAGCATCCGCTCATCGACGCTTCGATGGGTTACCTCAATCACGGTTGCCCTATAAACAATGTGTCGCGCTACTTCTTGCGCCAACTCTGCGGTGCGGAGCGGTACGATGGTCACGCTTTGGGCGGTATTCTCTGCCTTTGGAACGATGTTCGTTTGGAGAGTGAGGAGCAGTTATTCCCGATAAACGCTGTGCCTATCTCGTTGTTGCCTTATGCCGAGCGTGCTTGGGTGGGAGGCAAAGGCAGTGGCGTAGATTTTGAGGCGTTGCTTCCGTCGCCCGAAACAAAGGCTCATAAGGAACTTGTAGAGTTCGAGAAAAAGATGATATATCATCGCGACAACCTGTTGCGTGATTGGCACGTGCGCTGGGTGGCGAATGCTCATATTCCTTGGATGGCGACCATTCCGCAACCGCAAGGCACACCAAAGGAGGCTATGAAGTGGGTACCCGCTTACGGTGGCTCGTTGCACCTTCACGCCTTGGCAGTGGCAAATGGCGTTAATCCGAGCGAGAAGATGATTGCCCACCTCAAAACCGAGATATACTCGGATAGGGAGCGAGAAGTTCGCGCCTTTGTGGCTTTCGAAACCCCTTCACGCTCCACTCGGCGCTCGGCGGGCATAGGCAAGCAGGGCGAGTGGGAGACGGGCGGTACAATCCTCGTAAATGGCGAGAAGGTGTTGCCACCCGTAAAGTGGAATCATCCGGGCGAGTACGCCTACCATTTCAGTACCTACCGCTACCGCGATATTCAGGATATACCTTGGACCAACGAACAACTATTTTGGATGCGTGAGCCTGCGGTGCTGAAACTCAAAAAAGGGTGGAACACCATAGAAATGGAGGCTCCATTGCACTACAAAACGCCATTCTGGTATGTGTCGTTCTCGCCCGTAGAGGTGCGTGCCGATGGCAGTTGGGGCGAGGAGGAAGGGTTGAAATACCGACTACCGAAAATTGATAATTAAAACAAATAATAGAGCCAAATATATGTCCTACACAAAGATTGACCACTACGAACGTGGCGAGTACCTCGATACCCACCACGATAGCGCACTCTCGGTAACCGATGGTGTTGCCGAGCAGCCTATTGTAAACCCCTACTTCGTGAAGAAGCGTCGTCGCAAACTCTCGACCGACGAGTTTGTCGAGGGTATCTTGGCGGGCAACATCACCATTCTCTCGCAGGCGATAACCCTTATCGAGAGCAACAACCCCGACAACTACGCACAGGCACAAGAGATTATTGAACGTTGCTTGCCGTATGCCGGCAACTCGGTGCGTATAGGCATTACGGGTGTTCCGGGTGCTGGAAAATCTACGTGGATAGAGGCGGTCGGAAATATGGTTACATCGTTGCACCACAAGTTGGCGGTGTTGGCAATCGACCCATCGTCGGAGCGCAGTGGCGGCTCTATCCTCGGCGACAAAACCCGAATGGAGACCATCTGCCACAACCCCGACATCTTTATCCGCCCTTCGCCATCGGCAGGCTCGCTCGGTGGCGTGGCACGCAAAACACGCGAAACAGTGGTGCTGTGCGAGGCGGCAGGCTTCGATGTTATATTCATCGAAACCGTAGGTGTCGGTCAGTCCGAAACGGCAGTTCATTCGATGGTGGATATGTTCCTTCTGTTGCAGATTTCGGGCGCGGGCGACGAGTTGCAGGGCATCAAACGAGGCATTATGGAGATGGCCGATTTGATGGTCATAACAAAGGCAGATGGCGAGAATAAGATTAAGGCAGAGGTTGCCCGCCGTCAGTTCCAGAATGCGTTGCAGTTGTTCCCTACTCCGGAGAGCGATTGGAGGGCAAAAGTATATACTTGCTCATCGCTCGAAGGTGTCGGCTTGGAGGAGATTTGGAAGGGTGTGGAGGAGTATCTCGAACACACCAAAGGCAACGGCTACTTCCAGCACCACCGCAACGAACAGAATAAGTATTGGATGTACGAGAGCATAAACGAGGCGTTGAAGAGCCACTTCTACCTCAACCCCGAGGTCGAGAGTCGCATAGCCGAGGTCGAGGCACGTGTTCTCGATGCGAAATTGAGTTCGTTTATTGCAGCAAAAGAGTTGTTGGACATCTATTTCGACAAGGCGAAATAGGTATCAACGAAAAAACGGAAAAACTAAAATTATGTTAAAAATAGTAGTACTTACAGGAGCGGGAATTTCGGCAGATAGCGGCATTCCGACATATCGCAGCAGCGATGGTTTGTGGGCAAACTATAAGATTGAGGAGGTCTGCACTCCCGAGGCTTTGGCACGCGATAGAGCCAAAGTGATAAACTTCTACAATATGCGCCGTCGCGAGATGGCGGGCAAACAGCCGAATGCGGGTCATAAGGCGCTTGCCGAGTTGGAGAAATACTTTGATGTAGAGATTATTACGCAGAATATAGACAATCTGCACGAGCAGGCAGGCTCGACCAAAATCACCCACCTTCACGGCGAACTCACCAAGTTGCGCGAGGAGAGTGGCGAGAGGTATATCACCGAGATAGGTCTGCGCGACCAGACGCTCGATGAGAAGGCTCCGAATGGCGAGTTGATGCGCCCTCATATTGTATTCTTTGGTGAGGCTGTGCCTATGTTCGACAAAGCACGCGACATTGTCAAAGAGGCTGATATGCTGATTGTTGTGGGTACTTCGCTGGCAGTCTACCCTGCGGCTTCGTTGGTTGGCTGGGTTAAGAGCAACGATGTGCCTATCTATGTGGTCGATCCTGCAGTGCCAAAGATTCCGTTCCTTCGCAACCACATATTCCACAAGAAGGAACGCGCTGCGATTGGACTGCCAAAGTTGGTCGCACAACTGAAAGAGTTTGCAGAGATTGAGAAAAAGGGCTTTTAGCCACAAAAAAAGAATAGTATGACTTACGCAATTATTTCTACCGAGAAGGGTGATATGAAGGTGGAACTCTACGAGAAGGAGACACCTATCACCGTAGCAAACTTTGTAAAACTTGCCGAGGCGCGTTTCTACGACGGCTTGACTTTCCACCGTGTAATTCCCGAATTTGTAATTCAGGGCGGCTGCCCTATCGGCAATGGCGCAGGCGGTCCGGGTTGGACTATCCCTTGCGAGACCGATGCCGAGCGACAGTACCACGACCGAGGCGTGCTTTCGATGGCGCATCGTGGTAAGGATACCGGTGGCTCGCAGTTCTTTATCTGCCACAATCGTCGCAACACACAGCACCTCGATGGCGTTCACACCTGTTTCGGCAAAGTCGTGGAGGGCGAGGATGTTATCGACGATATCCGCCCGGGCGATTTGATTTTTTCAGTAACTATCGTAACCGAATAACCTAAAAAAATGAAGCGACTTTTGATTTTTTGTTTGTGCTGTCTTGGGTTGGCATCGTGCAAAAATATTGTATGGGACTACGACCCGGGCTACAGCCTCGATACAGATTCGTTTTTCAAAACACAATGGTATGCGAGAGAGCATAATGGGCAATCGTTGAGGTATAACGAGGATATTATAATCTTTGATTTCGACCTCTACAAAAGCCGACATTTGACCATCTACGCCACCGAAGGCAGAACTATCAGCAGTGCAATATTCTCGGCGGAGTCGTACGAAGTAGAGCGAGTGTCGGAGGTGACTTGGGCTATACGAGATTACCGCTACAAAGGCGTACTACACGACGTAGTAATAGTTAGGGGAGGGGTAAACTACGCCGAACTTTTCATATACAATAGGAGTGATGAATTGGTTGACTCTTTCCAAATCGGAAGAAATCAGGGCGACGACATTGTTGATTTAAGCACATTTGAATAATGAAACGACTACTACTTATTTGCTTGTGTTGCATTGGCATTGTTGCGTGCCAAAAGGAGGTTGGCAGCGAGGAGAACATATTTCGCAATACGCAATGGAGTTGCATCGAACACGATAATTATGTGCAAAAGAAGCCTATAATATTCGACTTCGACCTCTATTGCGATGAGCGACTAACTATGTATGCGTACGACCTTTGGTTAAGTTCCGGGGAGTATCTCACATCGCAGAGTTACAAAATATACAAAGTTGATGAAACAACGTGGTATATCCCAAATTTCATCTACAACGAGAACACTTGCGGCATCTACATTATAACGCAAAATGGCGAATATGCCGATGTGCATATTGTGGGCGAGAACAACTACAAAATAGATAATTTCTCGATACGCCGCAACTCCACGATAGTAGACCTGAATAAGTTTATAGTGGACTAATATGAAAAGGTCTATCGTATACTCTATTGCCACTGTGTTGGCTTTGCTGTTTGCTCCGAGTACATTGGCGCAAACGGCAACCTACACACACGATGGAGCAGCGATAAAACTGCGAAAGATTGCGATTGAGGTGGGTGCCGAGAGACCTTTTTCGGTGTTGCATATCTCCGACTCGCATCTTGCCTACGCCGACGAGCGTGATGGCGAGAGCAAAGAGAAGTTGGCAAAGAGGCGTATTAAGATTTTCCGCACCCCCGAAGCGACATTGCGTGCGCATCGTGAATTTGCCAAAGAGCGTGGTTTGACAATCGTTCATACGGGCGATATGATAGACTTTGTGAGTGCGAGAAACCTCGAAATAGCGAGGGCGATTTTCAGCGAGGGCGACTGGATAGTCTGTGCCGGAAATCACGAATACTCGCTATATGTTGGCGAGGCGAAGGAGGATGCAGCCTATCGTGCCAAGAGTTACGATAAGGTGCAGGCGGTCTATCCGAACGATTTGACCTTCTACTCGCGTGTGGTGAATGGCGTAAATTTCGTAACGCTCGACAACGGCTACTACCAATTCTCGAAGGAGCAGTTTGCTCGGATGAAAAGGGAGGTAAAGCGGGGCTTGCCTATCGTTATGGTGTGCCACAACCCTCTCTACACGCCCGAAATGTGCGAACTAATGTTGAAAAGGACAAAGGGTAAGGCGGCCCACTTGGTGGGTGTTCCTCGCAAAATTACCGACACATACGCCGGCAAACCTCGTCCCAAGGGAGAGGAGTGGCGCAACCGCAGCGTGCAGCAGCGTGCCGACAAAACAACGCTCAAATTCTGCAAATGGCTGAAAAAGCAGGAGGAGTTGAAGGCGATACTTACGGGACACTGCCACTTCTACCACAAAACGCAATTCTCGCCTACTGCCGTGCAATATACCGTAGGTAGCGGGTATAGTGGCGCGGGGTATATTGTAGAGATCAAATAAAAAAGTGGAGAGCAAAACTCTCCACTCTCTATTTTGGTAACTCCCAGCAGGTGTATCTCAACGGAGTGCCGTCGAACAAAACAACATCGACATCTACGCCAACCATATTGCCACTCTTTCGCATCACTATCTTTCCGCTTTTGAGTGGGCGGAATGGTGCATAGTAGCACTGCGGGTCCTCGTAGACCACAATATAGTCGTCGTTGCAGTAGAAACGTTCCACATCCAACTCCACACCGAGCAGTTCGGTATTAACGCCAATAATGGCATTTGTTGTCAGGTTCAAAGCGTCGGTAAGGGGAGAGAGCGTTACCAACATCCAACTATCCGTTTCGGTAACCTTCGCAAAATTTATGGGTATCTGCTCCTCGCCAACTTGGAGAGTGCCATATACGCCACCCTTCACCTCGGTGCCTCCATCTGCCTCGCAACCCACCGCCACGAAAATGGCAGCAATCATAGCAACTATTTTCGACCACTTCAACATAACTATCTAGTCTCTACGATACCCGTATAATTAAACTTCACGTTGCTATTATTGAAGAAGTCCAACGCCAAATGTTGCGTTGCCTCATCGTAAGCCGAGATTACTGTTCCCGAATAACCATTAGCCTTGCTATAAATGGTACCATCGTACTCCACTGTAAAATAGGCACTCTGCGAGAAACCACGACCACCATCACCACTATTGAAGAACGCCTTTGGGGCATTCAGCACCACGCTCTTGCCGCTCGATGTGGCAATCTCGACACTCCACACCTCGTCGCCCTGTGTCAGCGTTGCCGAGAGTGCGGTGTAGTCGGTGCCTTTGTAGTTAAAGAAGTTTGTAGGCTTCTCGGGGGCATAATCAACCGAGAAGCACTCATCCTCGAACGATGCAGTATAGGTTATGCCCTGTATCGTAATGTTGATATCCGCCTTGTAGGTTGCTGCCGCCGTTTTCGAGATAGAGAACTCGCCCGTAGCACCACGCAGAAAGCCCACCATAATTTCGGTGCTATTCACACTCGAAACGTTGTCAATTACGCCAAATTCGAAACTCGATGTTCCGCCCAACTCCGCCAACGAGTGCGCCTTGCCATCGAGAAGCAGGTTCGACATACCTATATACATATACCACGACACACTCTCCAACTCGCCGTAATACTCCGCACCGGCAGGGGTAAAGTATAGCGTTGTCGAGTAGTCGCCCTCGTCGTAGAATGCCGCACGGAGGGGCTTATACTCGTCGCCACGCGATATGATATTGTTGTTCAACGAGAGTTCGTTCTCTGCCGAGGCGTGAACCTTCAACACCGTACCACTTTTGAGCGTAATATCTGCCTTAACCACAGCAACGCCATTCTCGTAGGAGAGTGTAGCCGTACCCGACGAGACGGCACTATTGTAGGAGGGAGTTATATTGTCGAGTTTAGCACCCGAAAGCGTAGAGGTAATGGTGTAGAGTTTCGATTCGGTTTTCAGGTCGAACGTCTTGCCCACCAAGAGCGGACTTACCGCCACATACACATACTCGTCGCATTCGAAAATCTCGGTTGCCGTAGCAACATTGGCCGTAGGGGTGGCTACAACGTAGAGGTTCTCATCCAACATTTCCACCGCCACGCTCTGCAACTGCACCTCGTTGCCGTTAATCGAGTAACTGTTCAGAGGCAACTCCGTTTCCGCCTTACTCCCCGTATTGTCGGGCTCGCAAGCCACCAACAGCATCGCTGCCGACAACATCAAACAGAGAATTTTTTTCATACTTTTATCTTATTAAATTTTCATTCGCAATAGTAACATCTGCCGCAACCGAGAAACTTGGCGAGGAGCAATCATTCAGGTTGCAGATAAAGCGGTGCGAGCCATCGGCTCCTCGCTCTATGGTTACAGTTCCACCATCTATACGGGCATAACTACTACCCCACGCTCCATCTGCGTAGTTCACATACCACGTACCCGACCAATATGGTACGGTAAAGCGGTCGGGCAAGCCCGGCACTGCGTGGTATGGGGTTATGTCGCTCTTGTCGAACGATGTGTCGGCATTACGGGTTAGCATAGGATATGTACCCGCAGGTATGCCATCCGTAATATCGGTATCCCACGGCACAAGCAACTCCAAACGCAGCACTTCGCCACTACCCACAGGTTTGCCCCACTCGAACGAGATGGTGTCGTCTGCCAAAAATATCAGAAAATCGCGATAACTCTCGTTGCCGAGGTAGAAGCAGTCGCCCCTATCCTGAATCGATGCTTTCGTAAAATTCGAGAGTTGCAAATCATCTTTCAGCAACGAGTTCGGAACAATCGGCTCGACATACGACTGCGGCTCGACATTGCCACTCCACTCGAAGTTGCGCTTGCGACACTGCTTGCCCACAAGCGTACCCTTAATAGTGAGCGTGCCGTCGGCATTCTCCACAATCACCACCCTACCATCGTCGATAAGGTCCACATCCATCTCGGTTGCACCCTCCGCCAACGAGGCGTAGAAGGTTGCATCGGGGCGTTCGTGGCGACCATCGGGCAGTTCAATCGAACTCGTATAGCCGAAAACAAAGGTGTTTGGAGAGAAGTCGCCCGAGTTGCTCTGCGAGCGGTATTCGCCCACAAGATTGTCGAACTTCGGAGTCTGCTCCGCTTCGTACGCAACATTCAGCAATAGTTGCATAACATCGCCCGGACCGACAAGATTACCCATCGCATCCATCTCCATATCGGTATAAAATTTCACAACCCAACCGTCCGATGTCGCTTCGCCAATATCGTCACCATTGTAGATAATCTCGGCATTGGTAAAGTGGATGGTTGTCGCCTCCTTCTCGACAAATTCGCCGTTTGTGTCGGTAGTGCCGGAGGTAGAACACCCAACCGGCAGAAGCGATAGAACAAAAGCGCATACGCGCACTGCAATATTTGATTTACGATACTCCATTATGGCACAAATGTACAAAATAATTGATATATATGCAAAAATAAGCACCAAAGAGAGTACTTCGGTGCTTATTTTTTCGGGATGATACTTTTAATGCGTAAATACCTTGCCGAGTTGCTTCTCTCGCTTCTCGTAGGCGAGGCGCGAAGTGGTCGGATATTTCAACTTGTCGAACTCCGCTACGGCATTGGCGATATCGGTCAAAAGCATATCCGCCATATCACGTGTAAAGCCCTGACGCACAACCACTCGCATAACCAACATATCCTCTATGTTCTTTGGCATTGTGTAGGCAGGCACCATCCAACCACTCTGCTGCAATACCGCTTGCAGGTCGTACAAAGTCCACTTCGCCTTCTTGTCGTACTCCGGCTCCATATACCAAATAAAGAGAGGGTTATCCAACTTCTCGACATAATTTTTGAAACACTTCATCTTGCCAATCTGCTCGTGGCAGTAGCAGGCAATATCCATCGACTCCTGCTGAATAGAGCGATACCCCTCGAAGCCGTAGCGGATAAAGTTGTAGTACTGTCCCAAAATCTGCGCCGCAGGGCGAGAGAAGTTCAAGCCAACCTGCGTGATGTTTGCGCCCAAATAGTTAACACTGAACGCCATTTCGTCGGGAAGGCACTTCTTGTCGCGCCAAACAACCCATCCCAAACCCGGGTAGACAAGTCCATATTTGTGTCCCGAGGTAGAGATCGAATATACCCATTTCAGACGGAAATCCCATTTGAGGTCGGGTTTGAGGAATGGCAGAATAAAACCTCCCGAAGCGGCATCGACGTGAATAGCCACCTCGTAGCCTGTCTTTTTATTGAAGGCATCAAGTGCCTTATCGAGTGCCTCGATGTCGTCGTTCAGACCTGTCCACGTAACACCCGCAATAGGCACCACGCAGATAGTATTCTCGTCGCAGAGCGACACCGCAGCCTTTGCGTCGAGCGAAGGATGCTCCAACGACAATGGCACCTCACGCATCTCCACGCCCCAGAGTTGTGCGAACTTCTCCCACACAACTTGGTATGCCGAACTCAATACGATATTTGGCTTCTCGCACGACTTGTTCTCCCTCTTGCGACGAGCCTTCCAACGCAGAAGGGCTGCCACACCTCCGAGCATACACGCCTCCGACGAGCCGATTCCGAGCGCACCCGCCTTCCACTCCGCCTTCTCGGGTGTGTTCCACAGGTTTGCGATAATGTTGATGCAACGACCGCACATCACCGCCACACGAGGGTACTCCGTCTCGTCAATGTAGTTCACGCTTATCGCCTCGTTCATCAACTTTGTGGCATACTCGTCCATATAGGTTGTAACGAAGGTTGCGAGGTTGAGGCGAGGTTGAGTCTGCGGATAAGTCTCGTCCTTAACCATCTTGTACGCCACATCGGGCGCAGTTGGCGATTGTGGGATAAATTCGGTTGGTGCTGCCGAAAGACGCGCGTCGGCGACTGATTTAGTTTTGCACTTTGTTGTTGAGCATTTTGTTTTCATAGTTACCAAATTTTAAGGTTTTAGTATCAACCAAATGCTTCCACAAACCATACCACAAAAAAAAGCGATAGCAACCTTGCGGAAGGTTGCTATCGCTTGACTGTGGTTTGATAGGAGCAGATTTTGCGCTAAACGAAGAAGCGAAACCGCAGCATAGTAAACCTATGTGAGGATTTCGGCGACCAACGCATTCGTGCAAAAATAACTAATAAGAACGATTTTAAGAAAGCAAATAAAAGGATGAAATTCAAGGCTTGCGAAGTGTGAGAAAACGCAGCATAGTAAACCTATGTGAGGATTTCGAACACGAGCGTAACGCCGAAGTTCGCCTTTTATTTGTTTTCTGCCAGGGCTTTGAATACCGCAATAATCTCCCCATTCTGCATCAACATCAACATATCGTAGTCGATGTCGTAGTGGGTGGTTTTGGAGAGGATCTGAATCAATTTCATCTCCAACTGCTCATTCTCGGGGCAGAGCATCTTGGTCGAACCAAGGTGCGAGAAGCGCAAAGCGAGTTTGTCGCCGGTAGCATACTGACCAAGGAGGCTGTTGCAAGCACCACGACCGCCAAGACCATTCTCGTTGAGAATGATGTTGAAAGAGTCGGCAGGCAGAGTATAACTCTCGCCACCCACCTTTACGAGATGCCAAGTAGTTCCCTCTAACGGCTTCGCATTCTTAACACGTGCGCGACACTGCGAGCAACATCCGACAGCCATTGCTGCCACAACCAACATAATCAATAATTTCTTCATAACTCTGTATTTTTTATTGTTTTGAAATTTCTCTACGATTCATCAACGCCTGTGTAATTGTCAATTCATCCACATACTCCAACTCATCGCCAAAGCCTATACCTCGCGCTATGGTTGTAATTTTCAAATGAGGAAATCTTTTCAGGCAGTTCATCAAGTAGAACATCGTGGTTTCACCCTCCACCGATGCAGATATGGCGATAATAACCTCTTTGACCTCGCCCATAGCGATGCGGTCGAGCAACAGATCTATTCGCAAATCGGATGGAGCAATGCCCTGCATTGGCGATATCACACCTCCCAAAACGCTATACACACCACGATATTGGTGGGTTTTCTCGATTGACAGCAGGTCGGACACCTGCTCCACCACGCAGACTGTACTCCTGTCGCGCGAAGCATCGGCACACACCTCGCATATTTCGGTGTCGGAGAGGTTGTTACACTTGGCACAACGGCATATCTTGGTGCGAAAGTCTATCATACTCTCGCCCATAGTCACCACATCCTCCTCGTCCATACGCAGTATGTGCATCGCCAATCGCAAAGCCGTTCTGCGACCAATACCGGGCAGACGCGAGAGTTCGCCAACAACATTATCCAATAGTTTCGACATAGTTTTCTAAATCTGTTCTACGTGTTTCTTCTCGGTCCAGCCCTTCTTGCCGTCGGCAAGCGACACCTCGTACCACTCCTCCATATCCGACACGATACGCACCTTTGCGCCTTCGTGCAGCACGAACAAATCGGTCGCAGCACGATCGGGCGAACTCTTTACGGAGATTGCCGACGAGAGTACGACAGCCTCGTCGTGGGTGAGCATATCGTTGCGTGAGGAGATGGCAAATGCAGTCATCAACGCAAACAACAATGCGCTGCACAATGCGCCATAGAAGCCCGCTTTACGCACAGCAATGCGACCGCCGAGGAGGAATATTATTGCGAATATGAGCAACACACCAAACGCCACGAGCGACAACACGCTCCACGCCGTACAGGTCATAGAGTTGCGAATGGCACGCCACCAACGACCTACGATAAACTCCGACTCCTCCGCCACCTTATCTTTGGTTTGAGCCTCGGCAATGGCGAGGTTGTGCAGAACATCCTCCTGCGACGGATTTAGGCGCAACGCCTTATTGTAGTAGAGTATCGACTTGCCGATATTGCCCGCTTTGAAGTAGGCGTTGGCAAGGTTGTAGTACAACGTCAGCGAGTACTCGCCACCATCGACTATCGCCTGATACTCCCCTATTGCCTTTGCGTAGTTACCCTCGACATAGGCTCTATTACCCGCCTCCCAACGCTCCGCAGAGGAGGTCTGTGCCGATGCAACCACCGACACAACAAGCAGTATGGTATATATTAAGATTCGTTTCATCGCTTTGCTACTTTTTCAATTTTGGAGAGCGCATCGATGCCCTCCTCGTAGATATCGTTCATATCGGCTGTCGACTGCGGCGAGTACTGCGCCTCCTCGCAACGTGCTATTACGGCAATCACACACTCCGCCTCTGCCGAAGCACCACGTCGGCTCAACTCCTCGCGCACAACCTCGCGTGTGAGGTCGGCAACCGGAATATTGAACTTATCGCCGAGGTAGCCCCACAATGCTCGCAACATCTCCTCGTAGAAGGCTCGGCGATCCTGCTCACGCATATATTTCTCGGCTATACGGAAACGCTTTATCGCCACCTTATTGGCACGCTTGCCTTTGACGAGTACTACGTTTTGGTTGTCGCGAATGCGCTTGCGGAGGATGAGGTAGACCACCAGAGCAACCAGCAACATCGCTACGATGGCAACCCAATAGGTAGAGGAGAGTACCAATGGCGACACCACCGAGAGGAGTGCCGGCTCCTCGAGTTTTATGAAGTGAATATCCTTACCGAGAAGTTGCACATCCTCACGCTTCACGCCCGCCACCACCTGTTGTGGTTGTGCAGCGTTTTTGTCGGGCGTAACCACCATCTGCAAAGGTGGCGTAGCGAGGGTTACATATTGCTTTTTCGCCAAGTCGAAGTAGGTAAACTCAACGGGAGCAATCTCGTAATCGCCCTCGGCACGCACGATAAACGGATAGTCGAAACGGCGATAGCCACGACTTCCCGATGCGCTATTTTGGAGTTTCTCCTCGCTCTTCACGTCGTACAACTCGAAGGAGGTAGGCAACGAGAGCGTAGGTGCCGATATGAAGTTGAGATTTCCGCTACCCGAGATTGTGAGTTGCAGCGTTACAGCAGAGTTTGCCGAGACCTCCGAAGCGGAGAGTTTGTGCGACATAGTGTATTGTCCCACTGCACCCGCAAACGACGACGGAGCGCCCGCAGGGAATGGTTTTATCTGCACCACGATAGGCGAGGTTTTGAGCGCACGTCGCACAGTGTGGAACTCCTGCCCGCCAAAGAATGGATCGAATTGGTTATTCGACGGCAACACAATCTGCACCAAGATGGTCATCTCGGCAGGGTCTATGGTTATCTTGCCATCCTGCTGTGGATAGAGCAGATACTCGGCAATATGGTAGGCATCGTACGACTTACCGTTGAGTGTCTCGCGGAATGGGCCCTGCTCAACATCGAGTTGCTGCGCCCAGAAACCATTAAACTCGGGCAACTTCGACGACTCGACACCCGCAATGCGCACTCGGTTGTATAGTTTGAGCGTTGCACGCAGAGGCTCGCCCTTATAGAGAGATTTCGACGATAGTTCGAGTCGCAACAACAAATCGTCTTTACCTATGGAGTTGTTGGCTCTGCTCTCCGACGAGTCGTTTTGTGTGGCTTTGCGCACCTCGATGGTTGTGGGCGAGGTGGAGTATCGCTTGCCATCCACCTCAATAGTTGCCGCACCAATAGGGAAGTTACCCTCTGCTTGCGCTACCAAGATGTAGGAGATGTTGTAACTCTTGCTCGTTGTCATCTTACCGTTCACAATCTGCATCGAACTGCCTTTGGATATGGAAGGTCCCGCCATAACATCGAAATTCTCGAATGATGGCGCGGCAAAGGTATCCTTATCGGGCGAGGCGTTGAGCGTAAACTCCAAACGGAACGACTCACCTACCGATGCTATCATCGGGGCGTTGAGTTCGAACACGACCTTATCCGCCGCACTCACCGAGAGTGCGACAAACAGAGCCACTACGAAAATGTATAGTCTTTTCAAAAATGTTTGCATACTCTACAAACGCAAATTTTCATCTTTTATTGCCAGAGTAGGTGGTAGTCAGCCACCTGCTCCGAAACGGAAAACTGAAAACTGAAAACTATTTTTCTTTTTCCTTCCCCAGCACCCTATTCAAAATCGTCAATGGTTAGGCTATTTTTGCGCGTTGCGCAGTAGCGGAGAGCGCAGCATAGTATACCTATGTGAGCATTTCGCTATCCGACGACTCGTGCAAAATTCAACCTCCACAACCAAAAAATTGGAGATGATTGAACTATTTTTTTGCCAAGCAAGGGAGCGAAAGCGCAGCATAGTAGTCCTATGTGAGCATTTCGCTCTCCGCAGATTGGTGAAAAAAGAGTCAATCAGAACAATTTTTAGTGTGCGAAGTCTGCAAAGAAGTCGTTGCCTTTGTCATCTACAATGATGAAGGCAGGGAAATTCTCCACATAAATCTTGCGAACAGCCTCCATACCGAGTTCCGGGAAGTCTACAACCTCTACACTCTTGATAGAGTTTTTGGCGAGGATAGCAGCAGGACCACCAATAGAGCCGAGGTAGAAGCCGCCATTGTCGTGGCAGGCATCGGTAACAGCCTTTGAGCGGTTGCCCTTTGCCACCATAACCATAGAGCCACCGTGCTTCTGGAAGAGGTCTACGTATGGGTCCATACGGCCTGCTGTGGTAGGGCCAAACGAGCCAGAGGCGTATCCCGCAGGGGTCTTGGCAGGACCGGCATAGTATACAGGGTGATTCTTGAAGTATTCAGGCATTGGCTTACCCTCGTCGAGCACCTGCTTGATGCGAGCGTGAGCGATATCGCGAGCCACGATAAGAGTACCCTTCAAATTAAGACGAGTCTTGATTGGGTACTTGGTGAGAATCTCACGCACCTTATCCATACCCTCGTCCAAATCGATATCGATTGCAGGCGACATTGCCGGTGCCTCGGCAGGAAGGAAGCGTGCAGGGTTCTTCTCCAACTGCTCCACAAAGATACCCTCCGGAGTAATTTTACCCTTAATGTTGCGGTCTGCCGAGCAACTTACACCAATAGCAACAGGGCAAGATGCAGCGTGGCGAGGTGCGCGGATAACGCGAACATCGTGTACGAGGTACTTGCCACCGAACTGTGCGCCGATGCCCATCTCCTGACAAATCTTGAAAATCTTCTCCTCCCACTCCAAATCGCGGAAGCAGCGACCACCCTCGTTACCCGAAGTTGGAAGTTCGTCGAGGTAGCCGGCCGAAGCCTTTTTCACGGTTGCGAGGCACATCTCTGCCGATGTACCACCGATGCAGACTGCGAGGTGATATGGTGGGCACGCCGAAGTACCGAGGTCCTTGATATGCTCCTTGAAGAACTTAACGAGCGACTCCTCGTTCAACAACGCCTTGGTCTGCTGATAGAGGAAGGTCTTGTTTGCCGAGCCTCCACCCTTTGTGAGGAAGAGGAAGTCGTACTCCATACCCGGATGACCGCCATAGATGTCGATCTGGGCAGGGAGGTTAGTACCACTGTTATGCTCGTCGGTCATAGTGATAGGCACTACCTGCGAGTAGCGGAGGTTGCGCTCCTTGTAGGTTTCGTAGACACCACGCGAGATATACTCGGCATCCTCGGCACCTGTCCACACATCCTCGCCCTTGTGTGCCACGCAGATAGCAGTACCTGTATCCTGACAGGTTGGCAACTCGCCCTCGGCGGCTACACACGAGTTCAAAAGCATAGTGTAGGCTACGAACTTGTCGTTGTCGGTGGCCTCCTTATCCTCGAGGATGTTACGCAACTTCTGCAAGTGCGCCGAACGAAGGTAGAACGACACATCGGTGTATGCCTCCTTTGCGAGGAGTTCGATACCCTTTGGATCGACCTTCAAAATTTTGCGGCCGTCACACTCAACGACCTTCACATAATCCTTCGTCAAAAGACGATACTCGGTGTTGTCGCGCTCGATTGGGAGCGGCTCCTGATAGATAAATTCTGACATAGTTTTTTAGTGTTTTATTGTTTTGTTTGTTGTTTTCCTCTGTTGCTTTTGGCCATTAGCCATTAGCCATTAGCCATTAGCCTTTGGCTTTTTTGTTTTACATACTCCTACCCTTGTCACGGCGCAACATTTCTGGGGGCGCAGTCTGTGACTGCTTTCTGGGGGCGGGCGTTCCGCCCTTTATGGGGACGCTCCCGTTGGTCGCTCTATGGGGTGCGCTAAAAGTTTATTTTTCTCTAACCCCAAAAAATCGGAGATTATGAGATTATTTCATAACTCTCTCCAAGAGAGACTTTTTCGCTGTACCGACAATAAAGTCTTTCAAATAGAACGGCTCGAAATAGGCTACATCCTCGGTCTTGCCTTCGGCAAATGCTCGTTCTGCCAGACGTGCCATACCTCGTGCCGACGGAACAACGTTGATAAGCGTTGCGACCTCCAGCACTTCGGCGCACTTGGCTGCTCCACTTCCGAAAATCACAAACGGCTTGCCCGATGTGCGCTCCGCAGCGAAACTATCCACGTCGATAATCTTCGCCTCGACATCGCTCTGCGCCACACCCTCGGCATCGAACATCTGCGTATAGACCTCCATACGGCGTGCATCGATCATCGGGCAGAGGGTTGCCTCGCTCCAATTCTCGACATCGACAATACCCGCCTCGTAGTCTTCGCGTGCCACCTCGGTCAGCGAATCGAGCGACCCCACAGCCACAAGCGGTATATTTTGTCCATAACACAAACCCTTTGCAAAGGATACGCCAATACGCAAACCTGTGTAGGAGCCGGGGCCTTTGCTTACCGCTACGGCATCCAACTCGTCTGCCACTACGCCACACTCGCGCAGAAGTTCATCGACAAATACGGCAATCTTCTTGGCGTGATTGCGCTCCTCGTCGCTCTCACGCAACGCAACAAGTTCGCCATCACGAACTAACGCCACCGAACAAATGTCGGTTCCTGTCTCTATTGCTAAAATCAGTGCCATCTCTTTTTAGCCATTAGCCATTGGCTTTTTTTTATTTTACAAACTCCTACCCTTGTCACGGCGCAACATTTCTGGGGGCGCAGTCTGCGACTGCTTTCTGGGGGGGGGCGGGCGTTCCGCCCTTTATGGGGACGGTCCCGTTGGTCGCTCTATGGGGTGCGCTAAAAGTTTATTTTTCTCCTTTCTCCCCCAAAAAAATCGGAGGTTATGAGATTATTTTTGTGCGAAACGAGCCTTTCAGTCTCCGACGACTCGTACAAAAAGAACTCATAAGAACGATTTTACTTCCATTTCTTCATTGCCTGATCCATCTCGCGCTTCGCATCGTTGGCTTTGAGGTACTCTCGTTTGTCGTAGGCCTTACGACCTCGGGCAAGTCCGATTGCAACCTTTGCAAGACCTCGTTCGTTGAGGAATAGGCGCAAGCCGACGATGGTTAAGCCTTTATCCTGCAATGAACGTTGCAACTTGGATAGTTCCTTACGGTTGAGCAGAAGTTTGCGGTCACGCTTGGGGATATGGTTGTTGCAAGTACCCCACGCATACTCGGAGATGTTTACACCTCGTATCCAAAGTTCACCCTTCTCGAAGTAGCAGTAACAATCGACCATAGAGGCTTTGCCAAGGCGGATAGACTTAATCTCGGTACCCACCAAAACAATGCCTGCGATATACTCCTCGAGTATCTCGTAGTCGAATGTCGCACGTTTATTGCGAATATTTATCTTCTTGAAATCTGCCATCACTGCACAATATCGCACAAAGATAATAAAACAAACGGAAAACGAAAAACTTTTTAAGTTTTTTAATTGAGAGTGTAGGGAGTGTAGGGAGTTTAGGGAGTTTAGGGAGAATTCCTTAAAACTACCATTTTGTTTTACGCAGAAAAAAGGAGGGCCGGTGTGTGCAAACAGAAAATAACAGAAAGATGTGTAAACATATCAAAGATAAGAATAATTACCTTTTCCGACCACTCCCTTTGCCCCAAAATAGGGCAAGAACTATGCCAGAATTGGGGGGGGGTGGGGAGCGAAACAATAAAGCCCGATGCGCAGCATAGTGGACCTATGCGAGCAATCGGGCTATTGAAGTGCGACTCTAAAAGAGCCGATCAGAACTTTTTTTAGCCGAGGTAGGATTTGAGTATCGAACTCTTTGGCGACTGACGAAGTCTGCGTATCGCCTTCTCCTTGATTTGGCGAACACGCTCACGGGTGAGGTCGAACTTCTCGCCAATCTCCTCGAGTGTCATCTCGGAGCAACCGATACCAAAGAAGTAGCGGATGATGTCGCGCTCACGCTCCGGAAGTGTTTCGAGCGCACGCTCCACCTCGGTAGCGAGCGACTCGTTGATAAGACCACGATCGGCATTTGGCGAATCGGGGTTCACAAGAACGTCGAGCAACGAGTTGTCCTCGCCATCGGCAAATGGTGCATCCACAGAGATATGACGACCTGCAACTCGCAGTGTGTCAGTAACCTTCTCGCGTGGCAACTCCAACTCGGCAGCCAACTCCTCGGGCGACGGAGTACGCTCGTGCTCCTGCTCGAAGCGAGCAAACGCCTTATTGATTTTGTTGAGCGAGCCTACCTGGTTGAGCGGAAGGCGCACGATACGCGACTGCTCGGCAAGAGCCTGCAAAATCGACTGACGAATCCACCACACAGCGTAGGAGATAAACTTAAAACCACGTGTCTCGTCGAACTTCTCCGCCGCCTTAATCAGACCGAGATTACCCTCGTTGATAAGGTCGGGGAGGCTCAAACCCTGATTCTGGTACTGCTTTGCCACCGACACCACAAAGCGCAGGTTTGCCTTTGTGAGTTTCTCGAGGGCCTCTTTGTCGCCTTTGCGGATTCGTTGGGCGAGTTCTACCTCCTCCTCGACAGTGATAAGTTCCTCTTTGCCAATCTCTTGCAGATATTTATCGAGAGATGCACTCTCGCGATTGGTAATGGATTTCGTAATCTTTAATTGACGCATAATATTGTTTCTTCGTTTTTGCTATATTGCCTTTTTTTTGTTTTACAAACTCCTACCCTTGTCACGGCGCGACATTTCTGGGGGCGCAGTCTGCGACTGCTTTCTGGGGGCGGGCGTTTCGCCCTTTATGGGGTCGCTCCCGTTGGTCGCTCTATGGGGTGCGCTAAAAGTTTATTTTACTCTGACCCCAAAAATCGGAGATTATGAGATTATTTTTGTGCGAGGCAAGGCGATGAAAGCGCAACATACTTTGGCGTATGTGAGCATTTCAGCGTCCGACGACTCGTGCAAAAGAACCCATAAGAACTCTTCCCCCAAAAATCGGAGATTATGAGATTATTTTTGTGCGAGGCTAGGCGATGAAAGCGCAGCATACTTTGGCGTATGTGAGCATTTCAGCGTCCGACGACTCGTGCAAAAAGAACTCATAAGAACGATTTTTGAATTGTGCTACTGCACAATTACATAACTTGCCGACTTGCCATTAGGATAAACACCATCTATCGTCTGGACTTTGTCGGTGAGGCGACCGAGTTCTGCAACCGAGCGTACCACTTTGTCGTTGATGTGAGTGATGATAAATCCCTCACGCACACGGGCTTTGGCGAGCAAACCGCCACTCTTGACCGATTGCACCTCAACACCACCTTTGATGTCGAGTTTTTTGGCTGTGCGCTCGTCGATATCGGCAAAGCGACCGCCCAAAACTTCAACTACATCGACAGCATTCTTTGCGAGTAACTCTGCCTTTCCTGCTTTATTACGAAGAACTACGTCAAAATGTTTCACTTTTCCGTCTCTTTTTACAACCAACGATATTTTATCGTTAGGACTGTGCTTACCAATCTGCTCGGTAAGAGTTGTAGGAGCGGTAATCTTCACGCCATCAATCTCGACAATAACATCGCCCTTGCGGATGCCCGCCTCCGATGCAGAGCCACCCTCCATAACGCCGGCAACGTATACGCCACCAACCTCCTTAATACCGGTCTCCTTACCCATCTGGTCGATGAAATCTTGGTCGATATAGCGGTAGGAAATTCCGAGCAACGCACGCTGCACGATACCGTACTCGCGCAAATCGTTAACCACCTTACGCACAATACTTTCAGGCACTGCAAACGAGTAGCCGATGTAACTTCCGGTCGAGGACTTGATTACGGTATTGATACCCACCAATTCGCCCTTTGCATTGACCAACGCACCACCCGAGTTGCCCGGGTTTACGGCTGCATCGGTCTGGATAAACGACTCTATGCGGAACTCGTTAGGTATAACATCCAACTGTCGTGCTTTGGCACTCACAATACCCGCAGTGATGGTTGATTGGAGGTCGAATGGCGAGCCAATAGCCAACACCCACTCGCCAAGTCGAAGGTCGTCCGACGAGCCGAATTTAAGAATTGGCAAACCTTCAGCCTCGATTTTAACGAGGGCGATATCGGTATTTGGATCTTTGCCCACGAGTTTTGCATCGAACACACGACCGTCGTTGAGTTTGACACGCAACTTTGTTGAGCCATCCACCACGTGGTTGTTGGTTACGATATATCCGTCGGGCGAAATTATCACACCCGAACCGCCCGAACGCTGCTCACGCTTGAGAGGCTCGCCCTGACGTTGCTGTGGCTGTGGAAAGCCGAAAAACTCGAAGAAAGGGTTGAACGGCACACCCTGCTGGCGCACCTCAACCTCGGCAATAGCCTCGATATTCACTACTGCCTTAACGGATGTCTCGGCAGCGTAGGTCAAATCGGGATAGAAGGTAGATTGCTCCAACTTTACAAATTGGGTATCGGCGGTGGTGTCGCCTGTCCACGCTACTACGTGATTATCGGCATGATTGAGAGCCACATACGATACGACACCTGCACCCAGAACTGCAGAGATAAAACTTACTGCTACTAATACGATGATATTCTTTTTCATAATTTGTGTTTTATTTCGCTACTGAAAACGAATCTTCCCACAAAAATATTGTAAATCGTGCGAAAAATCAAATAATTTCCATCAAATCTTTGCAATTATCGCCGTTACGCTTTTTGTTTTACAAAAAACGCCATATCTTTGTAAGGAAAACGCAAAGCGGAATATTAGACGAGAGAGGAAAGACGAGAGCGCAGCAAAATGGCAATCGCTCCCGATGGTCGCTGAATGACAATGAATGGCAATCGCTCGTTGCACTCGCTGAATGACAAGTGCGCAAGTAAATGCTCGTAAAGGAAAATATTTTTTAATTTGGCTAACGGCTATCCGACGAGCAGCGCAAAATTTACCAAGCAGAATAATTTTTTAATATGAAGGTAGTAGTAGGACTCTCGGGTGGTGTTGATTCGTCGGTGGCAGCGTACTTGCTCAAAGAGCAGGGACACGAAGTCATCGGGTTGTTTATGAGGAATTGGCACGACACAACAGGCAAGTTGGAGGGAGAGTGTTCGTGGCACGACGACCAAGTATTTGCAGAGTTGGTGGCAAAGAGGTTGGATATCGCCTTCCACTATGTCGATTTATCGGAGGAGTACCGCAAGAGAGTGGTCGATTATATGTTTGCGGAGTACGAGAAAGGTCGTACCCCCAACCCCGATGTGCTGTGCAATAGAGAGATTAAGTTCGATGTCTTTCTGAAAGAGGCGTTGAAGTTGGGTGCCGAGGCGGTCGCTACGGGCCACTACTGCCGAAAGGAGGAGCGCATAGAGAGTGGCAAAACCGTATACTCGCTCTTGGCGGGTAGCGACCCGAATAAGGACCAGAGTTATTTCCTCTGCCAACTCTCGCAGGAGCAGTTGAAGTATGCGTTGTTCCCCATAGGGCATCTGCTGAAGCCCGAGGTGCGCCGCATTGCCGAGGAGCAGAAGTTGGCAACCGCAAAGCGCAAAGATTCACAGGGAATATGCTTTGTGGGTAAGGTCGATTTGCCTGTGTTTTTGCAGCAGCAACTCGCCGCTAAAAAGGGCAATATTCACGAAATACTACCTACGTGGCGACGCTATGCCGAGCGTGAGGAGCAGAGCGAAGTGGAGCAACTTGCCGAGCCATACCGCTATACGGTGCGTGATGGCAAGAAGATTGGCGAACACAACGGAGCGCACTTCTACACCATAGGTCAGCGCAAAGGTTTGGGCATTGGCGGTCGCAAAGAGTCGCTATTTATAATAGGTACGGACATCGAGAGCAACACCATATATGTGGGCGAGGGGGATAGTCATCCCGGACTCTATCGTAGGGCGTTGCGAATAGATAGCACAGAGATTCATTGGGTAGAGCCGAACGAGGAACTCGGAGTGGGCGAGCAGCGACGTTATAAGGTGCGTATCCGCTACCGCCAACCATTGGAAGATGCTACGCTCATCCGCCACGACGACGCCCTATACATACTCTTCGACAACCCTCAACGAGGCATTGCGGGTGGTCAGTTTGCCGCTTGGTACGAGGGCGAGAGGCTGATTGGCTCGGGAGTAATTAAATATTAAAACGGAAAACGGAAAGCGGAAAACGGAAAACTTTTGTTTAGTTAGTAGTTAGTAGTTAGTAGAGAGTAGTTTTATTTAATTCAGAATGCAAAATGCAAAATGCAAAATGGAAAATTACCCCAGCGCACCCCAGTACCCCCAGTAAGCACCGAAGGTGCGCCCCCAGTAACCCCCAGAACAGTTGCGCCGTGATAAGGGTAAGAGTTCGCAGTTGGTAGCGCACCCCATAAAGGGCGGAACGCCCGCCCCCAGTAAGCACCGAAGGTGCCCCCCCAGTAAACCCCAGAATCGTTGCGCCGTG
>JAZQML010000020.1:0-14409 GCA_045543395.1 Alistipes sp.
CCGGGTATCGTTTACGACACCTATGTTTTTTGGCGGAGGTGTCTTTTGTTTCTCGGGTATTGTTTTCAATACCTGTGATTGCGAAGGGGGCACCAAGTCGGATCGTAGCCATGTCGTTCTGTGAGCCAAGGAGTTGAAAAATGATGTTGTCTTCCTAAGACCGCTTGGCCTCCGACTTTGTTTGCCGGGTATCGTTTACGACACCTATGTTTTTTGGCGGAGGTGTCTTTTGTTTCTCGGGTATTGTTTTCAATACCTGTGATTGCGAAGGGGGCACCTATAAGATTGACACCCCCGTGTTTGCAGGGTATCGTTTTCGATACCTGTGTTTTTTGGCGGAGGTGCCTTTTGTTTCTCGGGTAGTGTTTTCGATACCTGTGATTGCGAAGGGGGGCACCTATAAGATTGACACCCCCGTGTTTGCCGGGTATCGTTTTCGACACCTATATTTTTTGGCGGAGGCGTCTTTTGTTTCTCGGGTATCGTTTTCGATACCTGTGGTTATGGTGGGGCTTCCTTTTTTTGTGCCAAGTAGCGTTTCCTTTTGCGTGTCGGGTATCGAAAACGATACCTATAAGTTTGAAAATTCCTATTTTTTGAATATCTTTGTGATATCAACATTTGCGTATATGACAAACGACGAGTTTTTCAAAAAAGAGAATCCTATTGGGTGGTTATTTCAACGATTTCCGGAATTGAATGCAGGACAAATAGCAAAGGCTATGGGCATAAATGAAACGCTTTTTCGCAACTACATCAATGGCTCGAAGCAGCCATCGGCAAGTCGTGTTATGGACGTAGAGAATTTCCTGCAAAAATTAGGTAAAGAGTTATCCGAAACAAAACTCTTATAAGCAATTTCAAGTACTATGAATACATTGGTTATATTTATCGTTGCAGCAGTTGCACTCGTAGTGGGTGCAGTAGGTGGTTACTTCGTGGCTCGTATGCGCAGTGTGGCTGCCGAAACACTGCTCGAGCATACTCGCGCCAAAGCCGAAGAGGTTGAAGCAGAGTTGAAAGAGGTTGCAACAAAGTTGGAAGAGTGTCGCAACGAAAGCACCGCATTGCACGCCGAGAATGCCCGACTGAAGGAGCAGGTGCGTCAGCAAGAGGAGGAGCGCAAGAATCTGCGCAGCGAGTCGGAGTTGGTGTTCCGCGAGATTGCCACATCCATTTTCGACGAGAAGGCAAGGGTAATGCGAGAGAACAATCGTTACCAATTAGGCGAGATTTTAACTCCTTTCAAAACCGACCTCGAAAACCTCAAAAAGACAATTCACGACTGCTACACAGGCGAGGTGAGCGAGGTGAAATCGTTGCGCGACACAATCAAAGAGATGAACGAGTTGAACACCTCGATTGGTCGCGAGGCAAAGGAGTTGACGTTGGCTCTGAAAGGCAACACGAAAGTGCAGGGCGATTGGGGCGAAATGCTCCTGAAACAGTTGCTCGAAAAGTCGGGTTTGGAGGAGGGTGTGAACTACGTTCTGCAAGCGACCGAGAACGAGGATGGCTCAAAAATCAAGAACGACGAGGGCGGTCAGTTGCGCCCCGATGCCATATTTTATCTTCCTGAAGGTAAGAATCTTATCATCGACTCGAAGGTATCGCTCACAGCCTACACCGACTACGTAAATGCCTCGGTCGAGGATCAGCCTGCGGCATTGGCTGCGCACGTGCAGTCCATACGCAACCACGTAAACGAATTGGCAAGTAAGGAGTATCCGAGATATGTGAAAAACTCTGCCGACTTCGTAATGATGTTCGTCTACAACGAGGGAGCATACTTGGCTGCGCTCAACGCCGACAAAGATTTGTGGGAGAGTGCCTATCAACGTCATATCGTAATCATCAGCCCGGCACACCTAATCTCGGTTTTGAAGTTGATGTATCAGTTGTGGATACGTGACAAGCAGACAAAAAATGCCCTTAAAATTGCAGTCGAAACAGGTAAGTTGTACGATAAGTTTGCCAACTTTGTGAACGACCTCGACAACGTAGGCAAGCATATCCGAATAGCATTTGATGCGTACGAAGCAGCCCAGAGCAAGTTGTCGAAAGGCCGAGGCAACATCCTCTCGAAAGTGAACAACATAAAGAAATTGGGCGTAACATCCAACAAGCAGTTGGAGGATAAAGACGAAGAGAGCGATGAATAACATCGCTCTCTTTTTTTATATCGTTAAACGATTAGTTTTGCGAGCCAACTTAACCTTCAAACGATTGAGTCGTGCCATCTCCGAGGCTATATCCAACTGCTCTTCCTCGCTGATATTCTCGTCGGCAAGTCGCCCTTGAAGTTCTGCCAACATTCCCGTAATAACCTTTGTCTTAAAGAGTTGCACCGCCTTCGGAACACCTTTACCCAACACCTCCGACTCGGTTGTTGTATGCACCTCCTTCTTCGACCAAATCTCACTCATAGCGTACTGTTCATCGATAAACAAAAGGTCGGTTGCCGCATCGCAGATATCTATATCGCTGTGAGTTACCAACTCCTCGGACATCACTATCTTATGCTCCTTATGCGCCGCACAATATAGATTGTAAATCTTATTGTAAGCATCATCGTGGAAGTGCATCTCGTCTACCATCAACTCGTCGAGAATGGTATCGGCAACATTCATTGTTACTATTTTGCGCCCCTCACGATAGTCGTAGTTCTTACCTCCGTGAACAACCAAATAGTATATCAACTCTCGCTCGATAGACTCCAAACTACTACCTACGGAGAGGTTGCCAATTTGCATATCCTCCTCACTTTGAGGTTGTTCCTCGCGATTTTTCCAATAACGACGGCTCTCACGCTGTATAAACTCGCTCGCCTCGCGGTCGCCCAACGAATTTACTCGACGCTTTGCCACCTCGGTAACCAGAATATCCTCGCTCATATTCATAATCTTGGCGCACTCCTTGATATAGAATGAGCGTTGGATGCTATCCGGAATCTCGGCAATGGAGTGGACAATATCTCGTGCCACCTCGCTTCGTTTCACAGGATCATTACCCGCATCGGAGAGCAGCAGTTGAGCCTTGTACGAGAGGAAATCCTTGCTATTTTGCTTTATATACTCGCGCACCTCCTCGGCAGAGTGTGAACGAGCGAACGAGTCGGGATCGTCCTCCGCAGGTAACAGCACCACACGAACACTCAATCCCTCTTTTAGAATCATATCAATGCCTCGCAACGAAGCCTTCTGTCCCGCGCTATCGCCATCGTACATCACGGTGATATTCTTGGTAAAGCGTGATAGTAATCGTATCTGTTCGGTTGTAAGCGAAGTTCCCGACGATGCAACAACATTCTCCACGCCCGACTGGTGCATCGAGATAACATCGGTATAACCCTCTACCATTATGGCGTAATCCTGTTGTTGAATTGCCCTCTTGGCAAAGAACAGACCATATATCTCCCTCTTCTTGCTATAAATCTCGCTCTCGGGCGAGTTCTGATACTTGGCAACCTTCTTGTCGGTACGCAGCGTACGGCCTCCGAAAGCAACTATACGGCCCGAGATGTTGTGTACGGGGAACATAACACGCTCGTAGAAGCGGTCGAAAACACGACCATCGCTCTCGCGCTTGATGGAGAGGCCGGTCGAGAGGAGAAACTCCTCTTTGTAGCCCGCACGCAGTGCATCTTGCGTCATCTTGTCGCCACCCGAAGCACAAAAGCCGAGTCCAAACTTCTTGATTGTAGCCTCCGAAAATCCACGTTGCTGGCGGAAATAGGATAGGCCGACACTTATGCCCTCCTCGCTATTGTGAAGTGTATCGGCGAAGTAGTCTGCCGCCCACGCATTGAGGGCAAACATACTCTCGCGATTGTTGTTGCGACGAACATCCTCCTCGGTCTCCTCGCGCTCCTTAACCTCGATACCATACTTCTTTGCAACTATTTTCAACGCCTCGGGATAGGTGATATTCTCGTGCTCCATAACGAACGACACGGCATTGCCCGCCTTGCTGCAACCGAAGCACTTGAACATACCCTTCGATGGAGATACTTTGAACGAAGGCGTCTTCTCTCCGTGAAACGGACAGCACGCCTCGTAGTTTGCGCCCTTACGTTTGAGCGTAACATAATCGCTTATCACCTCAACAATATCTGCTGCGGCATAGATTCTGTCTATGGTATCTCTATCAATCATCAAGTGCAAAGGTAGTGAAAATTTTGAGAATATATCAATCTATTTCACCTCCTTTGCACAAAAAAGTAAGAATTATCTTTGGTAAGTTCTCTATATCAATTTTTCAACCCCGGATTATAGGACGTATCTGCATAAGGATAAGGACAATACATCTTGCTGTCGTCCCATTCGCCGATTACCGACACCGCCTCTTTGCGGAATATTCCCGAGCCTTCTACAACCTCGACAGGCTCATTATTCTTGCGAACTTCGAAATGCTCCTTATAACGATTCATACGGAACATATCTCTTGCTCGTGGAGCAAATCCGCACCAATAGTAGCCCGCCATCTCCCAACCGTGTTCGTTGTATGCCGCCTCGGCTATCTCCTCTGCCGACATCGACATCGAGTAGCGGTTGCTCTGCGCCCCATCGGCACGATTACGCACACGATTTAGTACCTCTACAACCTTATTTGTAACTTTGCCCGCACGAGCCGAAGCCTCGGCATACCAGCAATATACCTCCGACAAGCGAATGACCTGTATGGTCTTCTGTCCAAACTGTGGTGGAGCAAGTGGAGAGGTGTAATCGAACTCCTCGCCACGAATTGAGGACTCCGATGACTTGTTGAACACGGGGGCAACGGCCTTTCTGGTAGCATTGTTGTCGTACCACCAATCACGCAACACCGTATTTTCGCCATCTTTGAATGGCAACTTCGGTAGATAGGTTGCCTCCTTGCGCGGTCCATCGGGAAACTCCTTCCAAAACTTAATCTCTCCGTGCGTATCGTCCCAACCGCCATAAGCGATATCGTCAGGCAAATCGGTAAGTGGCATCATCTGCGGAGTACGATCACGATGGTAGAATATGCCGAGCAGAACTTCGGGGTTAGCCTGTGTGTATTTCACTGAATAGACATCGGCATAGTTGTCGAGCAGGCGATATTGATATGTGCCACTATCGACTGCATCAATAACCTCTTCAGCCTTATCGGCCGCCAACGCATAGTACTCCGCTCCCTTATTGAGAGGCCAACCAGCCATACACATATAGATATAGGACATAGCCGCTTTAACCGCAGGTTGTGATACTGCTACATTCATACTGCCATTATGATATGGTGCGCCCGAATAGGTCACAGGACAACCCGCTTCGGCAACCTCCAAGTCGGAGATAATCTGCGAATAGATATCCTCGACAGACCACACTTTGGCGTTGTAGTTAATCTCCTCATTGAGCATCACCGGCACCTCGCCCCAAGTAGTAACGAGGTAGAATAGCGAGTATGCACGCCAGAAATGCGCTTGTGCAACAGCCTCTGTTATCGCCTCCTTCGACACATCGGGAGTGCGCGATGCGTTGTTGATGATGAAATTTGCCGCCTTGATAACCTTATAGCGTTGCTCCCACAATGACAGCATCCACGAGTTATTATCATTTACGCTATATTGGTCGTATTCGCGCAATGGCTGTTTGTTGCTGGCGGGATGGGTTGTTATATCATCTCCTGCAAGAAAATTTGTGCCAACATAGTTATTCTGTCCTTGCGAAGTAGCAATCACCGAGTAGAGCGCATTTAGCGATGCAGCCAAATCCTCTTTTTGCGAGAAGAAATTGTCGCTTGACTGCTTTCCATAGGGATTCTCCTCCAAAAATTCGGTACAGGAGGTAAATGCTACTACCCCAACGAATGATAGTATATATAGAATCTTTTTCATAGTATCATCTTTTTTTAGAATACGAGTTTTACACCAAAAGTAAATGTTCGAGGTACAGGATATGCGCCATAATCCAAGCCGTCACCTCCGTTATATACCTCCGGGTCCATACCTTGATATTTTGTGATAGTGAAGATATCCTGCGCACTTACCGAGAGGTGTATCTCGGCAAAGCGAGTCACATAGCGAGGTATCATATAGGATAGAGTGATGTTCTTCAACTTGAAGAATGAGGCATCCTCCAACCAAAAGTCCGAATTTGCATAACTTTTATTGTCGGAGTTCTTCACACTCGGATACTTCGCTTTGCTCTTATCTTCGACATAGTCCCAACCGTAGAAATAGGCATCACGCAGTGTGATGAAGCGCGACACTCCACTCATCGAGGCGGTCGTGAAACGGCTCATATTCAACCTATCCATACCGAATGCGCCATTGAAGAATATATTGAGCGACAAACCTCGCCACGATATGGTATTGTTCCAGCCGAGAGTCCATTTTGGCGTTGCTTGCCCCTTTATAACAAGATCAGACGATGTTGGGGCTGTGGTTAGTGTTCCATCTGCTTTGCGGTAGAGGTTTGCACCCTCATCGTCAAATCCCACCCAATCATAAACATAGAACGAACCGAGTGGATAGCCGGGTTTCATTATCGACATCGCCCCACCGAGGTCGCTGTAATTGGAGGTCAGCACAAAGTCGTTGCCTGCCAAATCGACAATAGTATTTTTGATATATGTGGCATTCACCGAGGTCTCCCACTTCACGGCTCTATCTATCACAAAGGTATTGAGCGACAACTCGAAACCCGTATTATCAATCGCACCCTGATTTACCCAGAATGTGCCACCTCCGTTGTAGTAAGGCACCTGTTTCTGGAATAGCAAATCCACCGTACTCTTTTTGAACCAATCGAACGAGAAGTTGATACCATAGATTGTAAAGTCTAAACCTACATCGTACTGCGTAGTCTTCTCCCAAGTAAGGTCGGGCGTAGCAAAAGTGTTGCCCCAATAACCTGTGTAGCCAGTCGAAGTACCCCAACCATAAGAAGTTGCCGACAACATTCCGAGTGTACTATAAGCCGATATTCCCTCGTTGCCCGTAACTCCATAACTTGCGCGGATTTTCAGATGCTCGACAACCTTCTGGTTTTTCATAAAGTTCTCTTGCGCAATATCCCACGCCACAGCCGCCGAAGGGAAGAAACCCCAGCGATTACCCTTCTGGAACTTCGAGGAGCCATCGGCACGAAAGGCCGCCGTAATGAAATATCGCTTCTTGTAGTCGTAGTTAAGGCGTACAATGCCCGACATCAACGAGGACTCGGTGTAGCCATTGCTCTCACTACGCACTGCGGCATTTCCCACATCCCAATAGCCTACGCTTTCGTTGCTTAATCCCGAACCACTTATCGAGAGAGCCGTATCCACAACGCCACTAATCTCCCATACAGCATTTGCCGAGATGGTGTGGCCATTGAATGTTCCGCTATATGCAAGGTTGTTTGTATTCTGCCAATAGCGATGCATAGCCGACGCATTCGACATTGAACTCGTTGCCCCGGGAGCCAACTTACTCGAAGAGAAGGCATACGAAGGGGCGTGGTCATAGTCGTAACCTCCTTGCACCGAGAGTGTAAGTCCTTTGGCAATCTTGAATAGCAATCGCGCATTGGCATTGAGGTTGTAACTATACGAATCGCTATAATTTTCGGTCATCACACCATACGGATTATAACCCGTACCGATGTTATATGGGTCGTTATTATAGATACCTGTCACGGGATCACGCAACTCCATTGTAGGCGAGAAGTTCAAAACGTGGAACCAGTTTGGTGCGCCATTCTTTTGATGCAGTATCGAACCATTCAGTTTCATCGACACCGACAACCAACGCCTTACATCCGCATCGATGTTGGCACGAATGCCATAGCGCATATATTTCGAGTTGATGGTTACGGCCTCTTGGTCGAGCATATTTCCAGAGATAAGGTAACGGACACGCTTTGCTCCGCCCGAGATGCCGAGGTTGTAGTTCTGTGTTATGGCGGTGCGAGTCATCAAATCAACCCAGTCGATACCCTTATCCCCTGTACGATAGGCCTCCAAATCATCTTCTGATATCATACCTGCACCCTTAATATCATTCAAAGCGAGAGCATACTCGTAAGGGTTGAGTAGGTTGTAGTTTTTGCGAACATCCGACACCCCGACCTTTGTATCGAGCCATACGCGAGCCTTTCCTTGCTCGCCCCCTTTGGTGGTTACAAGCACAACACCATTTGCGCCTCGTGAGCCATAAACTGCCGTCGAGGAGGCATCTTTCAGTATCTCCATAGACTGAATATCTTGTGGATTCAAACCATCAAGACCACTCGAAGAGATTATTCCGTCAATCACATACAACGGGTCGCTACTCTTATTTATGGAGGTAGTACCACGAATACGCACCTTCGCCGAAGCACCGGGCATACCGCTTACGGTTGTAACCTCGACACCCGAACTACGTCCCTGCAGAATATCCGACACGCTTTTGACCGGTTGGTCACCAAAGTTACGAGCGCCGACTGTCGAAACAGAGCCTGTAAGGTCACTCTTTTTAACCTCTCCATAACCGATGACAATAACCTCATCAAGTTTAAGACTCTCCTCCTTCAAAATAAAATCGTAGTGCAAGATACCCTTTACAACCTTGCGTTCCAGTGTTTCGAAGCCCAGAAATGAAGCATTTAGCGTAGTGCTGACAGGTACGGTGAGTGTATATCGTCCTTGCTCATCGACAACAGCCCCGATGGCACTATTCTCCTTGACAAAGACCGTTGCTCCAACTATCGGCTCTCCGGCTTCGTCTTTGACCGCTCCGCTAATTCGCACCTGCTCTTGTGAGGTGGTAGTAGGCTTGGCTTCAACACTCCTAACACATAACACAAGTAGCACAAATGATAATAAAATGGGTCTGTATAAATCCCTCATAAATAAAATAGGTTTTAATATCGTAATACAAATTTACCTAAAAGTCATTTCGGGTATTCCAGATATCCGACAAATCGCCCAAACAGGTGCGCGAAACGACCATTTGAGCGTGTGAAGTGGGAATCTATATATACAGAGAAAACAAATGGGTGTAATACCTATTCAGATATCACACCCTTTACTACAAATATAGAGAAGTTCTTAATTCTCCATCAAATAGGCTTTGATAAAGCCATCCAAGTCGCCATCCAAAACACCATCGCAATCGGAAGTTTGATAGCCCGTACGATGATCCTTAACTCGCCTGTCATCAAGCACATAGGAGCGAATCTGCGAACCCCACTCTATCTTTTTCTTGTCCGCCTCGATAGCCTGCTGCGTGGCACGGCGTTTATCCAACTCATACTGATAAAGTTTCGAGCGCAAAATACGCATTGCATTCTCCTTATTCATCAGTTGCGAACGTGTCTCCTGATTCTCGATAACGTAGGATATCTCCTCGCCCGTCTGTTCATCTTTGAAGTGGTAGCGCAGACGTGCAGCCGTCTCGACCTTATTGACATTTTGACCACCTGCACCGCTCGAACGATAGGTTTCCCACTCAATGTTTGCGGGGTTTATCACAACCTCTATTGTGTCGTCTACGGCTGGCGTAACTGCCACCGAGGCGAAGGTTGTTTGACGTTTGTTGTTGGCATTGAATGGAGATAGGCGCACCAAGCGGTGTACTCCGTTTTCGCTTTTGAGGTATCCATAGGCAAAGTCGCCCTCCACCTCCATCGTACAGGACTTTACGCCCACCTCGTCGCCCTCCTGAAAATCGAGCATCTTGACTTTATAGTTGTGTGCCTCGCACCAGCGGGTATACATACGGAGCAGCATCGAAGCCCAATCGAGAGCCTCCGTGCCTCCTGCACCGGCGTTGATATCGATGATTGCACCCATCTTATCCTCCTCGCCCGAGAGCATATTTCGCAACTCCAACTTCTCGACGAGTTCCATTGCCCGAACGTAAGCAGAGTCGGCCTCCTCCTCCGAAGTCAAACCTTCGGCAATAAACTCGGGCATCAGAGTGACCTCATCCACCGCCTTACTCACCTCGTCGTACGACTCCACCCAACTCTTGATGGTGGCAACCACACGCAACTGCTCTTGCGCCTTCTCGGGAACATCCCAAAAGTCGGGGGCAAGCGTCTTCTCCTCCTCGTTTTGGAGGTCTATTCTACGCTGTTCGATGTCAAAGACACCTCCCCAGCGTATCCAGACGCCTTACAATCTCTTTAATTTGGTCGGGTTGCAACATATCTTTTCTATATTTAATACAAAGGTAGTAAACAAATTGTAAACCAGAAAATAAATGCAGTATTCAATTCAAAAAACGAGTTCCCCACGTGAGGAACTCGTCTATGGTTGTGCGGTAAATCCCCGCCGCCCGAAGAGTTTTACTCCTCGCCCGGAACGAGAATACGACCACAATACTCGCACACGATCAACTTCTTGCCGAGGCGAATATCTGCCTGACGCTGTGGTGGGATGCGGTTGAAGCAGCCACTACAAGCATCACGCTTAACGGTTACAACAGCAAGGCCATTGCGCATCTTCGAGCGAATGCGGTTGTAGGCAACGAGAAGACGCTCATCAATCTTTGCCTTCGCAACCTCTGCCTTTGCAGTGAGCGACTTAACATCGTCTGCGGTCTCGCTCTCGATTGAGTCCAACTCCTGACGCTTTACATCGAGGTCTGCCTGACGCTCCTTCAACTCTGCCTCGGTTGCCTCTACGGCAGCCTTCTTAACCTTGCTTGCCTGTGCATAGGTCTTCAAGTTCTTCTCGGCGAGAGTAATCTCGAGCAACTGGTACTCGATCTCTTTCTCCAACGACTCGAACTCACGATTGTTACGGATGGTCTGCTGCTGCTCCTTGTAGCGAGCGATAAGAGTGTTTGCCTCCTCAATCTCGCGCTGACGCTGACGTGTAAGCGAAGCCAACTCATCCATCTCACGGTTGATATTGTCGAGGCGAGTATTCAAACCTGCAACAGTATCCTCCAAATCCTCAACCTCCAAAGGCAACTCACCCTTAACCTTGTTGATTTCGTCAATCTGCGAGTCAATTTTCTGCAACTCGTAGAGTGCAACAATCTTCTCATACATCGAGTAATCTACCTCTGCTGTCTTTTTCTTTGTAGCCATATATCTTAATTTTGTTATTTCCCGAACTCCGAAATTAGGGCATAAACCACTAAAAACCGCTCAAAATCAAACCGTTACAAGAAATAATGTACCGGATTTTTTGCTCGAGCGCTCTTATGGAGCGCAAAGTTAATAAAAATTTTTGATAAAATATCAAATAAAATCGCAATAACGCAAAATTCGCTCTCAAAATGGCCCATATCCACCACAACAAAATGAGAGTCGGGGGTGTAGAAGTCGTTATATTTCAAGTCGGCAGTCAAGTAGACATCACACCCCGAAGCCCTCGCCTCCGACATCAACGAAGCACCCGCACCTGTGCAGATGGCAACACGCTTCACGTCGCGGCCAAGCAGTGCGCTATGTCGCAGAGTATCAACCGAAAAGGTCTGCTTAACCTGCTGTAAAAAGTCACCCTCACGCATCGCAGTAGGCAGCGTTCCGACAACACCGAAACCAGCCCCTTCGTGGGTAGGTTGCAACACCTCCATATCCTGCAAACCGAGCATCTCGCCCACACGCCAACTCATTCCGTTGGGAGCCGAGTCGAGATTAGTATGGCAAGCATATAAAGCGATATTGTTTTTGATAGCCATCTCCACGCAACGCTCCACCACAGATGCCGAATTAAGGCGTTTGAGAGGGTGGAAAATTATCGGATGATGGGTGATTATCAAGCCGCAACCCTTCTCCTTCGCCTCTTCAATAACCTCCTCGGTAACATCCACTGCAAGCAATACTCCGCCCTGCAACTCGTCGTCCAAACGCCCTACTATCAAACCCGAATTGTCGTAAGACTCCTGCAACGAAAGCGGTGCAAACTCCTCTATCGGAGCGATTATATCTCTGATTTTCATCCTCTTTCTTTTTAGAAAAGTGTCTGCTCGTAGAATGGGAACAATGGTCGCTCGATGGCATCCTTCTCGCCTCGTGGCTTGCGTGGCGCACGTGGTTTCTTCGCCTTTGGCATCTCCGTAACAGTCTCAACCTCTTCGGCTTCAGTAGCGACAGCACTCGCCTCGTCGGCTCCATACTCCTCTACGGAACGCTCCTCGCCAATGCTATCACGCATCTCTACCAACATTGCACGCAACGACTGCAACTGCTCCAGCAACTCCATATCCGAATCCTTCTCCTCCGCCTCGATATTGCGCTTGCGCATAGCCTTTTTTGCACCTTCGATGGTCATCTTTTTCTCTTTGAGAAGGTGGTGTATGCGCTTCAAACGATCAACATCCTGCTGGGTAAAGAGTCTATTGCCCTTGGCATTACGTTTAGGGCGCAGACAACTGAACTGCGAACACCAATAGCGAATCAGAGATGCCTCAACATCGAACATCTCGGTAACTTCGCCCATAGAGTAGTAGAGTTTATTAACCATATCTTTTTACATATTCATTATTTTCAACGAATTGGGATAGAGGTTGTTACACCTCGCACCCACCCTCTTAACAAAGCCCAAAGCACGACCTTTGTGCGTCACGAGATTCACACCCTCCGCCATATCACCCACCGCTACGTCGCGCTTGCGGAGATAGTCCAAAGCACGTGCCTCGTCCAACTCCTCCGTAGCAACCTCATCGCGTTGTAGAGCGACATATTGCGACAATGCCCAATCGGGTTTCAACTTACCCTTAAAAATCTGCCCCATAGCAACGCCCGAGTATATCGCAGTAAGTCCTTCGGAGAGTGCTTGCACAGCCCTAAACTGCTCGGTGCGATAGGCATATATCGTATCGGCAACCATTGCAAAAGTATGATTCTCTGCCTCTTTCAGCCACTTTGCCAACTCGCGACGTGAGGCTTTATCCACCTCTTGCATAACTTTTTTACGAGCCTTTGGTGTACGTTGTGCCGCCGACTCCGCCTTACGAGCAACCGCCACAAACAACCCCTCACTATCGCACTTGTGCGGAAAGAAACGGAAAGTTTGGAATGCCCCAACATTACCCGTTACAATACCCCACTTTTCGTCTATTTCAACTCTTTGCGACGGCTCAAAAACATCGCCCGCCTCTTCGATAAAGGCTCGCAAAACGCCCTCATCCTCATCCTCGTTGAAGGTGCAGGTGCTATATATAAACAGGCCTCCCTGACGAAGCGACTGCCACGCCTCTCGCACAATCGAGAGTTGTCGTGCAGCACACATCCTGACAGCCTCCTCGCTCCAATCCTCACGAGCGACCTCCTCTTTGCGGAACATTCCCTCGCCCGAGCACGGAGCATCCACTGCAACCACGTCGAACCAACCCTCGAATTGAGCCAAATGCTCGGGTGCGTTGTTGGTAACCAGCACGTTACCCATACCCCACTTGCGAACATTATCAGCCAAAACATTTGCTCGTGAGCGAACATACTCATTCGCCACAACCAAACCCGTAGCACCTACGGCCGTTGAATATATGGTTGTTTTGCCCCCGGGTGCCGAACACATATCCAGCACTCTGCAACCCGACAAATCCTCGTGCGAAACTATATAGTCTATAAATTGCGATGCCGCCTCTTGAACATAGTAAGCACCGGCGTGAAATGCCGTATCGAGCGTGAACGATGGGCGTTCCTTCAACCTACGTCCCCACTTGCTCCACGCTATCGCCTCGCCATCGCTCCACACTCCCTCATCGCCGCACTTGGCAGGATTGAGGCGCACAGCAACAGGCGACGTCGAGTCGAGAGCCTCGAAAAGACGCTCTGCCTCCTCTGCACCCAACTGCTTACGCATACGCTCCGTAAAGGCGACCGGCAACGCTCTCATCCTACCTCTTCTCTGCCGCCTTAATTGCGTCCAAACGCTCGTAGAGAGCCTCCAACACCTTCACATTCTCCACGAAGTCCTCGGTATCCTTATCGATAACGAACACCTCGCCCTTGTAGTGATTTTCGATCCAATCGTTGTAGCGATTGTTCAAACGGTCGAGATAGCCCACCTCGATATTCTGCTCGTAGTCGCGGCCTCGCTTGCATATCTGCTTCACGAGTGTTGGCACACTCGCCTTCAAATAGATGAGAAGGTCGGGTTGCGGAATAAGGTTGGTAGAGATATCAAACAACTTCATATAGGTGCCGAAATCGCGCGACGACATCGAACCCATCTGATGAAGGTTACCCGCAAAGATGTGGGCATCCTCGTAGATGGTGCGATCTTGGAAAATGTCGCTCGACGAATCTGCCAACATATCCATAGTCTGACGAATACGACTTGCAAGGAAGTGTACCTGAAATTGGAATGCCCAGCGATTCATATCCTCGTAGAAATCATTGATATAAGGATTGTCAATATCCTCATAATAGGCCTTGGCACCATAGTGCTTGGTCAAAATCTCGGTCAATGTGGTCTTACCGCTACCGATATTTCCTGCAATTGCTATATACATGGATTAGTTCT
>JAZQML010000021.1:0-5459 GCA_045543395.1 Alistipes sp.
GCCCCCAGTAAGCACCGAAGGTGCGCCCCCAGTAAACCCCAGAATCGTTGCGCCTTGACAAGGACAAGAGTTCGGAAAACAAAAGACTAAATCAACAAAACATAACAACAATGAAAAAGACCTTCTTAACACTTCTTGCCATTGTGGCAGTTGCAATGGCCGGCACAGCGCAGAATTTACGCTACGTAAATGCAGTAGATTTGGGCATTCACGGCCACACAAAAAAGACAGACATCAGCCCCTTCTATCGCTTCGACCACACCCCATACGAGGGTTTCAGCAAGGGAATCATCACCCACTCGAAGTGCCCTTCCGGACTCTACGTTGTATTCAAGACCAACTCGTCACAAATTTCGGCTTCGTGGGAGTGGAAACCTCGCCGTATGGGCGACAACATTACAGGTATCCTACAATCGGGTTTGGACCTCTACATCAAGGAGGATGGCAAGTGGAAGTTCGCTTCGGTAGGTCGTGTTTCGACACTTCCAAGCAACAACAAGCGCACCCGCTCGCTCATTAAAAATCTAGCCGAGGGCGAGAAGGAGTGTCTGCTCTACCTCCCTTTGTGGTGCGAACTTACGAAGTTGGAGATTGGCGTAGATGAGGGTGCCACAATCGAGGGTTTGCCTTCGCCTTTCCGCCATAAGGTTATCGTGCACGGCTCGAGCATTACGCACGGAGCCTCGGCTTCACGCCCAGCATTGGCATACCCGGCACTATTGAGCCGCAACCTCGGTATCAACTTTGTAAACTTCGGTTTTAGTGGTCAGTGCAAGATGCAGCCGCAGTTCCTCGAATTTTTGAAGAGTTGCGAGGCAGATGCATTCGTATTCGATGCCTTCTCGAACCCTTCGGAGAAGCAGATTAAGGAGCGTTTGGAGAATTTCGTTGCCGAGATGATTAAGGCGCATCCGGGCAAGCCGCTTATCTTCATTCAGAGCCCTATCGACCAAGACAGCAAGTTCGACACCAAGAAGTACGCTCGCCGTATGAGCCTCACTGCCACAGCAGCAGCAATTATGAAGAGGTTGCAGAAGCAGTATAAGGATGTCTATTTCTTGGCAGTGCCTAACGTGTTGAGGACAGATGGAACGATTGACAACTCGCACCCTACCGACCTCGGCTTCGACCGCTTCGTTAAGGCTTATCAACCAAAGATTGCGAAGATTCTCAAAAGATATGGCATAAAGTAGTCCCGCAATATGAGAAAGTTTGTTATTTCGCTTGTCGCCATAGCCTTCGTATTGTCGGGTGCTACCGCCCAAACGCCAAAGTCGTGGCGCAAATTGAAGGAGGAGGTAAACTTCTTGTGGGCGAGCGACCTCGGCAGAAATGGTTGCTTCGACCAGCAGGTTATAGCCAATTTGATGTGCGACGTGGCGAAAAAGGTTAAGCCCGAGTGCATTATCAGCACAGGCGACACCCATCACGGCTCGGGTGTAAAGAGCGTGGATGACCCACGTTGGAAAACCAACTACGAGGATATATACTCGAAGTTGAAGGTCGATTGGTATGCCGTATTGGGCAACCATGAGTATCGAGGAGAGTCGCAAGCGTTGATCGACTACTCGAAGGTAAATCCTCGCTGGAATATGCCGTCACGATACTACACAAAGGTGTTCAAGAGGGGAGGAGTGTCGGTGCGTTTGGTGATGCTCGACACTACGCCTATGATCGAGAGATTTCGCACGAGCGAGAAGTACTCCAATGCGGGTTTGCAGAACTACAAAGAGCAGTTGGAGTGGTTGGACAAGACATTGAGCGAGGCTACGGAAGATTGGGTACTCGTTATGGGACACCACCCTATTCACGCCTACACCAAAAAGCCAAAATCGGAGCGCACCGATATGCGAAACAATGTGGATAAGATTCTCCGCCAACACGACAATGTGGCGATGTATCTGTGCGGTCATATCCACTCGTTCCAGCATCTGCGCGACAAAAAGAGCAATATCGACTATGTCATCACATCGTCGGCAGCGCAGAGTCGTGACGTAAAGACCACCAAGCGCACCATATATTGCAGCCCCGAGGCGGGTTTCTCGGTGATTTCGGCGAGCAAAAGTACACTTTGTGTGCATATGATTGACAAGAATGGCAATGTGCTGAATACGGTAAAGAGGACAAAATAGAGGTCGGAGGGGGGGGGTAAAGAGATTAGAGGCGTTAGAGTATTATTAACTACTCTCTGCTATCTACTATCTACTATCTACTCTCTACTATCTACTCTCTAAACCAAAAGTTTTCCGTTCTCTTATCCTTGTCAAGGCGCAACGATTCTGGGGTTTACTGGGGGCGCACCTTCGGTGCTGACTGGGGGTTACTGGGGTGCGCTGCCAACTAATTTTGTGTTGCTCGAATATCTCTTCTCTTAAAAAGTTTTCCGTTTTCCGTTAATTTGTCTATCTTTGCACCGCCTTTCGGCTCTCGAAAGGCGATAGTTAGGTTTTACAGAGTAAAAATATGGATTGGTTTGTTAATCTTTTTACGGGCAATGGCATCGCTACTGCAGTGATTATTCTTGCATTGACCATTGCCATTGGATTGTTACTGAACCGTATAAAGTTCGGCTCGGTATCGCTGGGTGTAACGTGGGTGCTGTTTGCGGGCATTCTGCTCTCGCACTTCGGGCTTACGATAGACCCCGAAATCTGCCACTTCGTTAAGGAGTTCGGTCTGATTCTCTTTGTCTACTCTATCGGTATTCAGGTGGGCCCGAGTTTCATCTCGTCGTTGCGCGATGGCGGCATCAAGATGAATCTGTTGGCTGTGCTTATCATCGCACTCGGCTGCATCACTTGCTACACCATACACGTAGTTACGGGCGAGGAGTTGACCACAATGGTCGGCGTACTGTCGGGTGCAGTGACCAACACCCCGGGCTTGGGTGCTGCACAGAGTGTTGTTGACGGAGCGCAAGCATCGACTATGGCCACAGCCTACGCCGTAGCCTACCCGCTCGGAGTTGTGGGTATCATCCTCTCGATGTTGCTTGTGCGCTGGGTATTCCGCATTAAGATAGATAGAGAGGCTGCAAAGTCGGTACGCTCGGATGCACCACGCACCGTACGCATAGATGTTCGTGTTACCAACCACGCCATCTTTGGCAAGACCATCGAGGAGATAAGCCGCATAACCCGCAGCCACTTTGTGGTGGCTCGAATTTTCGACCACGAAAACCAGCAACGCATTGCATCGGGACAGACCGAGTTGCAGGAGAACGACATCCTGCGTATCGTAGTCAGCAGTCAGGAGGTAGATTTGGTGCAGTCATTGATTGGCGATGTAGTGAAAATTAACGACACAGAGTGGGGTTCGGCATCGTCGCACCTCGAAAAGCGTCGTATCGTAGTTACCAAACCCGAACTCAATGGTAAGCATATCGGCGATTTGCATATCCGCGAGAACTACAACGTTACTATTACTCGTGTTGTGCGTGCGGGTATCGAACTCGTTGCCACATACGAATTGCGCTTGCAGATGGGCGACGTGGTGGTTGTCGTAGGTCGCGCACACGACCTCGATCAGGTTTCTACCATCCTCGGCAACTCGGTGAAGCGTTTGGATCGTCCGAACCTCCTTCCTATATTTATAGGAATGTTCCTCGGAGTGCTGTTCGGCTCTATTCCTATCGCCATACCGGGCATTCCGGAGCCTGTGAAACTCGGCTTGGCGGGTGGTCCACTTATCATCGCTATCTTGTTGGCGAAGTATGGACCTAAATATAAGATGGTTACCTTTACTACCAACTCGGCAAATATGATGATTCGCGAGATTGGCATTTCGTTGTTCCTTGCCGCCGTAGGTCTGGGTGCAGGCGAAGGCTTCGTCAGTGCCATTATGAATGGCGGTTATTGGTGGATACTGTATGGCTTCATCATCACCGTGTTGCCATTGCTCATCGTGGGCATAGTTGCTCGTAAGGGTATGAAGATGGACTACTTCTCGTTGATGGGACTTATGGCGGGAGCAATGACCGATCCTCCGGCACTTGCTTACGCCAATACGGTAGCAACAAACGACCGCGCTGCGGTGTCGTACGCTACGGTCTACCCGCTGACAATGTTCTTGCGAATTTTTACGGCGCAGATTTTGGCGTTGGCAGCGTTATCATAGATAAAAAAGAAAAAATTTTGGCATTAAATTTTTAATTCTAAAATTTCTTTGTATCTTTGCGGGCTGAATTATAGTTCAACACATAACAAATTTAAGTTAAATGTTTGTAATAGTAGAGATTGCAGGTCAGCAGTTCAAGGCTGAGAAAGGTCGTAAACTCTTTGTTCACCGTCTTGCGGGCGAGGTAGATTCGTCTGTGAGTTTCGACAAGGTCCTGCTCGTAGAGAATGGCGGTCAGGTTAAGGTTGGCGCACCTGTTGTAAAAGGCGCTAGCGTAAAGTGTAAGATTCTCAAGCACCTCAAGGATGATAAGGTCTTGGTGTTTAAGAAGAAGCGCAGAACTGGTTATCAGAAATGCAACGGTCATCGCCAGTACTTGTCGCAGATTTTGATTGAGGACATTGTTGCATAACCCTAAAAACTTTTAGAGAAGTATGGCACACAAAAAAGGTGTAGGTAGTTCAAAGAACGGCCGTGAGTCGGAGAGCAAACGACTCGGTTTGAAACTTTTCGGTGGAGAGTTCGCAAAGGCAGGCAACATCATCGTTCGTCAGCGTGGTACAGTTCACAACCCGGGCGAGAATGTAGGTATGGGCAAGGACCACACCCTCTTCGCTTTGGTTGATGGTACAGTAGTTTTCACCAAGAAGCGCGACAATCGTTCGTACGTTAGCGTTAAGCCTTTGGCATAACTTAAAGCGTAAGACCGAAAGATAGTAGTGGCGAGATTTTTTCTCGCCATTATTATTTTTCACAATTATTCACTACCTTTGTCGCAACAAACAATTCAAAATTATGGTAGCAAGTCCAAAAGATATAAACCCGAACAACGAACCTACGGTGATATGCCCCGAGTGCGGAGTGCCTATTCCCGTAAGTATGGAGCGTTGCCCTTATTGCGGCATCCGTATGCCGCGTGGCTGCAAGATGCTCGCCATCCGCGTGGCGGTAGGCATCGCCGCCCTAATCACAGCCATAGTGATGCTGGTAACACTGCTATAACAAAACGGCTTGCAGACAATGCAAGCCGTTTTTTGTTAGAGAGTAGTTAGTAGTTAGTAGTTAGTAGTTACTAATACCCTAACGACTCTAACGCCCCTATCATTCCAACGCCAAAAAAATCGTAAATGATAAGATTATTTTTGTGCGATGTTAGGCGACAAAAGCGCAGCATACTATGACGTATGTGAGCATTTTGGAGTCCGACACACTCGTGCAAAAAGAACTCATCAGAACTCTGCCTACCTAAAAATCGCTTATGATGAGATTATTTTTGTGCGATGTTAGGCGACAAAAGCGCAGCATAGTATACCTATGTGAGCATTTTGGCGACCGACACACTC
>JAZQML010000022.1:0-5012 GCA_045543395.1 Alistipes sp.
TATCGGCCAAAAACTCCACATTATTGACCGAGAAGTTGTAGTAGCCTCTATCTTTCAAGTACAACGCTATGCGCTCGCGCTCCGCCTCCAACACCGAGATATCGAAGATATCGCCCCTATGCAACAGCGTATTCACCGTATCGGGCAATACGATAGGCTCCAAGAAGCGGTCGCGGAAGTCGTACGAGATGGAGCTAATATGGTAAGGCTTGCCCTGATGCAACGAATACGACACCTTTGCGCGCTTACGACGATAGGTGGTATCGACCTCAAAATCGACCTTCGAGGCGTAGTATCCTCGCGAGTCGAGATAGAGTTTCAAATTTGAAGCCGAACGCTCCGTATCGCCCATATTGAGCAATACAGGCTCCTCGCCCATCTTGCGTTTGAGGTTGTTCCACCAGTTATCTTTTTCGGGATTTGCCATCAGATATATCCACGCATAGAAGTCCGTACCGAGGAAGCGTTTATTCGGCTTCTGACGCAGATATTTTGTAACCTCGTCACTCTTGATGCGCTCATCACGAGGGGCGCTCTTGTCCTCCACGATTTTCACACGCTGCAACAGATATGTGTCGGATGGTATATGGCGCGTAACATTGCAGGCCGAGAGTAACACTCCCACCAACAACGAACACAATATATAGACCAACCTTTTCATATTAACTACCGTTTAGCTACTGTGCTTTTGCCCCTAAAAATTGGTTATACAGCGCAATCTCCTCCTCAAACTCGCCCTGCTCGGTATATGCAAATACGCCACCTTCGGCCTCCACCTCGCCATACGATATGTAGGAGGCATTTCCGATAAGCTGCGTATGCAGTCCACCCTCCTTATGGCAGATGCAACGCACAGCACCGCCTCTATTCTCAACATCGACAACAGCCTCATAGTCGCAACGACCATTCAGCGCCATTGCCGTAGCACTCGATGTCATCGCCGTACCACACGAAGCGGTGATGCCTGCACCACGCTCGTATGTCGCAACAAAGATGCAATTTTCGCCCAACACCTTCACGAGCGAGACATTTATACCCTTCGGAAATTCGCTGCGCAACTCCAACACGCGCTCACCAAGGCGTACGAGGTGGGCATAATCTATCTCCTCGACCTCAGCTACAATATGCGGATTGCCAACATTTATTGCTGTCCAGAGTAGCTTATCGTCAAGTCGCTCTATGCGCTGCGACACAAACTGCGCCGCACCCTCGGCAAAGCCGAAGTCCTCGCTCGCAAGCCTTACACCCAAATCGACTCCATAGGTCGGCATTGTGGGGAAGATATCCTCCTCGCGTGTGATGCCGTAGCGATTTCCACCTGAGAACATCTCGAACCTGCGCGCGCCGACATACCCCTCCGCCAAGCGTGCCACACAACGGATTCCATTGCCACACATCTCCGCCTCCGAACCATCGGGGTTGAACATTCGCATACCGAACATATAGCCCCTCTTAACCAACAAGAGTACGCCATCTGCTCCAACCCCATTGTGGCGGTCGCAGACGAAACGGGCAAAGTCCGAGAGTGCGATGCCGCTCAAACAGTACTTTACGGCATCCACCATTACAAACTCATTTCCCGAGCCGTGACACTTGATGTAGTTAAATTTCATTACGTTTTGGTGTATAAACAGTCCAAATATAGTGATTTTTTGCAGAATTTTCCATATTTTTACGCAGTAAAATTTCAAAAAGCGTAAAAATGGTTGAAAAATTCATAATGGCAGGCGACTCCGCTCTCCACGTTTGCGATTCGGAGGTTGGCGAAAAGACGGTGGTGCTGTTGCACGGATACCTCGAAAATATGCTTGTATGGGAGGAGTTTATTCCTCTTATCTACAAGGAGGTACGAGTTGTAACGCTCGATATCCCCGGACACGGAATTTCGGAGGTCAAAGGCGAGATTCATACGATGGATTACCTCGCCGACACCCTCGCTGCGGCACTCGACAAACTCGGCATAGCCTCGGCAACCGTTGTAGGTCACTCAATGGGCGGATATGTGGCGTTGGCGTTTGCCGAGCGACATCCCGACCGCACCGATGCAGTGGTGTTGCTCCACTCAACCCCTTATGCCGACAGCGACGAGAAGAGGCGAAACCGCGAGCGCGAGATTGCACTCGTCAAATCGGGTAAGAAGGAGTTGCTTACTCACACCGCTCCCGAGGCGGGTTTTGCGGTCGAAAATCGCAATCGCTTCCGCACCGAGATTGAGGACTTGCAGCAGACGATATACCTGACCGAGGATGCGGGAATCATCGCTCTCCTGAATGGTATGATTGGGCGTAAGGCGCAGAGCGAGATGTTGCACAAACTCGGCAAACCGATACTGTTCGTTCTCGGTCGTAAGGATGGCTATATCACAGCAGAAATTGCCGAAAAGATGGTTGCCGAACACCCCGAGGCGAAGGTTGTGTGGCTCGAAAACTCGGGACATATGGGCTTTATCGAGGAGCCAAAGGCGTGTGCTGCGGCGTTGCTCGACTTTGTGAAAGCGGAGAACTAATTTCCTAAACTCCCTGACAATACCCAACAAGAAAACGGAGCAGATTAAGTCTGCTCCGTTTTCTTATATGGAATAAATCTGATTACTCCTTGTGGTGGTCGCGGCGTGGGCGACGATCTCCGCGCTCCTTATCTCCGCGTGGTGCGCGTGGCTTACGCTCTGGCTCTACCCAACCCTCCGGTTTAGGAAGGAGTGCCTTGTGCGAAAGACGCAACTTGTTGGTCTTCTGATCAACGCCAATCAACTTGACATCAATCTCATCACCCTCGTTAAGACCGGTCTCTGCCATAGTCTCGAAACGCTTGTAGTCGATCTCCGAGATGTGGAGCAACGCCTCCTTACCAGGGAGAATCTCAACAAATGCACCGAAATCTACGATAGACTTAATCGTACCGTGATAGGTCTCGCCAACCTCTGGTACGGCTACGATGCCCTTAATGCGAGCCATTGCTGCATCGATAGACTCCTTGTCCGGACCGAATACATCAACCAAGCCCGAAGTCTCGGTCTCGGTAATAGTGATAGTTGTACCGGTGGTCTTCTGGATATCCTGAATAACCTTACCACCAGGACCGATAACTGCGCCGATGAAGTCCTTATCGATTACGATCTGCTCGATGCGTGGTACGAATGGCTTGTAGTCCTCACGTGGCTCTGCAATGCACTCGGTAATCTTATCGAGGATGTGCAAACGACCTACACGTGCCTGCTCCAATGCCTGTGCCAACACCTCGTACGAAAGACCGTCAACCTTGATATCCATCTGTGTTGCGGTGATACCGTCGCGAGTACCTGTTACCTTAAAGTCCATATCGCCCAAGTGGTCCTCATCGCCCAAGATGTCCGACAATACAGCCCAACGGCCTGTTGCCGAATCCGAGATAAGTCCCATTGCAATACCCGAAACAGGCTTTTTCAACTTAACACCTGCATCCATCAACGCCATACATCCAGCGCAAACGGTTGCCATAGACGACGAGCCGTTCGACTCGAGGATGTCCGACACTACGCGAATTGCGTATGGGTTCTCCTCGCCAACCGGTACCATAGGCTTCAACGCACGCCAAGCAAGGTGGCCGTGACCTACCTCACGACGGCTAACGCCACGCGATGCCTTCGCCTCGCCGGTCGAGAATGGAGGGAAGTTGTAGTGGAGTACGAACTGGTCCGAACCCTGGAACAACACCTCATCGTGCTGCTTCTCGTCGAGTTTGGTACCGAGGGTTACAGTCGAGAGCGACTGTGTTTCGCCACGAGTGAAGATTGCCGAACCGTGAGCGCAAGGGAGGTAGTTAACCTCGCACCAGATAGGACGAATCTCGTCGGTGCGACGACCATCCAAACGCTTGCCCTCGTCGAGGATCATATTGCGCATAGCCATCTTCTGAACATCGTCGTGGAAATATTTGTGGATAAGCGGAGCCTTCTCCTCCAACTCCTCCTCGGTGTAGCGCGATGCGAACTCTGCCTCCAAAGCCTCGAAAGCCTCCGAACGCTCGTGCTTCATTGTGCCGCTTGTAGCGATAGCGTAAGCCTTGTCGTACAACTCCGAGATGATGGTCTGACGCAACTCCTCGTCGTTAGTCTCGTGGCAGTACTCGCGCTTAACGTCCTTGCCGAGTTCCTTCATCAACTCGATCTGTGCAGCACAGTGAACTTTGATAGCCTCGTGAGCGTACTTGATTGCGCCGAGCATAACCTCCTCGCTAACCTCGTGCATCTCACCCTCAACCATCAATATGTTGTCGATTGTACCTGCAACCATAATGTCGAGATCTACATCCTTCATCTGCGAGAATGTAGGGTTGATACAATACTCGCCGTTGATGCGTGCTACGCGCACCTCCGAGATAGGACCTCCGAATGGGATGTCCGACACTGCGAGTGCAGCCGAAGCAGCCAAACCGGCCAAAGCATCAGCCTGAATATCCTTGTCTGCCGAGATAAGGTTTACGGTTACATAAACCTCTGCGTGGTAGTCGGCAGGGAATAATGGGCGGAGCGCACGGTCGATAAGACGGGCAACGAGAATCTCGTTATCGCCAGCCTTGCCCTCACGCTTCATAAAACCACCCGGTATGCGACCTACGGCAGCGAACTTCTCCTTGTACTCGACCTGCAAAGGCATAAAGTCGGTACCCTCTTTTGCATCTTTGGCAGCCACTACCGTTGCGAGCAACATCGTATCGCCCTGTTTTACGACAACCGAACCGTCGGCCTGCTTTGCCAACTTGCCGGTCTCAATCATTATCTCGCGGTCACCTTCCAGCGGGATAAACTTCTGTACAGCATTGTACAACTTCTTTTCTTCCATAATCTTTTCGTCAAAAATATTTACTTTTTTCTCACATCTACGTCTTAAAAAACAAAATGAAGGCAACTCCCTTGTGGCGAGTTGCCCCATTCTGCTGACCTCTTACTTACGGAGGTTCAAAGCCTTAACGATAGCACGGTAACGCTCGATATCTACCTCCTTCAAGTACTCCAACAACTGACGGCGCTTACC
>JAZQML010000023.1:0-12551 GCA_045543395.1 Alistipes sp.
ATTCGAGTGATGGCCTCTTTAATTTTTGAGCCAGGAGCTACAACCACCTTGTGGTTGGCTTTCACTGCGTTTCTAATTCTCGTCAAAAAATCCGCAATTGGATCTGTCATAACTGTAAAGAATTAAAAGTTAAAAATTAAAATTAGTTAAAAAATTGTTACTGCTCTATGAATTTTTCTCGCTTTTTCGACTAAATTTCACAACCGAAAGGCAGAAACTTCGACCTTTCGTATCCAAGTATCCCCCTCGCTTTTCGACCCTGAAAGCGGTTTTTCGTTCAATTCATAGACTTGTTGCCAAGCCCGACAGCCATACGAAACCCTCCTTCTGCAAAGTCATAACCCCATCAGCACCAACACGTTAGCACTATCGGCGGTTGTTCAAATGTCAAATGTCTTACGACAAAAACTCTATTTCGAGCCTGCAAAGATAAGTATTATTTCTCACACTACCAAACAATTACAAAGAGAAATGAGAGCGGAAAACAGAGAGCAAAGGGCGGAGGGCAAAGTTATTGGCGCAAACAGGAGTTATAGGGAATTTAGAGAATTTAGAGAATTTAGGGATACGGGTATCGTTTTCGATACCCGGCGCACAAAAGGCGATACCACACAAACACAGGTATCGTTTTCGATACCCAGCGCACAAAAAGCGATACCACACAAACATAGGTATTGTTTTCGATACCTGTGAGGGAGGGTGCTTAATAATAGGCACATAACCCATTGGTCGTATTAACCCTATTAGCCCCTATTAGTCCCTATTAGCCCCTATTAGCCCCGCACCCTATAAAGCCAACAAAAAAGGCTCGGAAAACTCCGAGCCTTTGCTATATTTGTTGCTTATCTTACTGCTGTGAGATAAGGAACTCCAAGTCCGACTTCAAGCCAACGCTGAGGCCCTCGTACTCGCGGAGACCTGTACCACCCGGGATAAGGTGACCACAGATAACGTTCTCCTTGAGGTTTGCCAATGGGTCGCTCTTCGCCTGAATTGCCGCCTCGTTGAGTACCTTGGTAGTCTCCTGGAATGATGCAGCCGAGATGAAACTCGAAGTTTGCAATGCCGCACGAGTGATACCCTGAAGTACCTGATTTGAGGTTGCTGTGACGATTGGACGTGTCTCAACCAAGCGCATATCACGACGCTTCAGCGACGAATTTTCGTCACGCAACTTACGCATCGAGATAATCTGTCCCGGATGAACGTTCACCGAATCGCCCGCATCGGTAACTACCACCTTATCGTACAACTCGTCGTTCACATCCATAAACTCCCACTTATCGACAATCTGGTTCTCGAAGAAGCGCGAATCTCCCGGATCCTCGATCTGCACCTTATTCATCATCTGACGAACGATAACCTCGAAGTGCTTATCGTTGATCTTCACACCCTGCATACGGTATACCTCTTGTACCTCATTAACGATGTACTCCTGAACCTTGGTTGGTCCGAGGATGCGGAGGATATCGCTTGGTGTGATTGCACCATCCGACAACGCCATACCTGCACGCACGTAGTCGTTCTCCTGAACGATAATCTGACGCGAGAGTGGTACGAGGTAACGCTTAATCTCGCCATCCTTTGCAGTGATGACAATCTCGCGGTTACCACGCTTAATCTTGCCGAATGTTACCTCGCCATCGATCTCCGATACGATTGCCGGGTTCGATGGGTTACGTGCCTCGAACAACTCGGTAACGCGTGGAAGACCTCCGGTGATATCGCCGCCGCTCTTACCAACAACACGTGGAATCTTGATGATAATATCGCCGACGTGAATCTTCGCATTATCCTTAACTGCAACGTGTGCATTTACCGGCAAGTTGAACGACTTAACCTCCTCGCCATTCTTGTCTATAATCTTGATTACTGGGTTCTTTGTACGATCCTTCGAATCGATAATCACGCGCTCTGCCAAACCGGTCTGGTCGTCACGCTCCTCACGATAGGTTACACCCTCGATGACGTTGTCGTAAAGAATCTTACCATCGGTCTCGGCAACAACAACTGCGTTGTATGGATCCCACTCGCAAATCAAGTCGCCCTTAACAACCATATCGCCATCGTTCTTGAATATGGTTGCGCCGTACGGCAACGAGTGAGTATAGAGAACTATCTCGGTCTTTGGATCGACAACACGCAACTCCGACTGGCGCGAAACTACAATGCTGATAGCCTCGCCCTGTGCGTTCTTACCCTTAACGGTACGCAAGTCGTCAATCTCGAGGCGGCCATCGTACTTCGAAACAACATTTGTCTCAACAGTCGAGCCACCCGCAACACCACCGACGTGGAATGTACGCAGAGTCAACTGTGTACCCGGCTCACCGATAGACTGTGCTGCGATGACACCTACAACCTCGCCCTTCTGTACCGGACGTGCTGTTGCGAGGTTACGTCCGTAACACTTCGCACATACGCCGTGGCGCGACACGCAGGTGAGCACCGAACGGATATCTACCGACTCGATTGGCGACTTCTCGATAGCCTCGGCAATAGCCTCGGTAATCTCGTCACCCGCCTTGCATATAACCTCGCCCGTAATTGGGTGGATAACATCGTTCAATGCGGTACGTCCGAGAATGCGGTCGTAGAGTGTCTGAACAACATCGTCGTTGCGCTTGATTGCCGTAGCAGTCAAACCACGCAATGTGCCACAATCCTCCTCGTTTACGATAACATCCTGTGCTACGTCTACCAAACGACGAGTCAAATAACCTGCATCGGCAGTCTTCAACGCGGTATCCGCCAAACCCTTACGAGCACCGTGGGTTGAAATAAAGTACTCCAACACCGAAAGTCCCTCCTTAAAGTTCGACAAGATTGGGTTCTCGATAACCTGCTGGCCACCTTCAACACCCGACTTCTGCGGCTTCGCCATCAGACCACGCATACCCGACAACTGACGAATCTGCTCGCGAGAACCACGGGCTCCCGAATCAAGCATCATATATACAGGGTTGAATCCGTCATCGTTGTTGGTCAACGTCTCAACCACCTCCTTGGTCAACTTGTTGTTTACGCCTGTCCAAACGTCGATAATCTGGTTGTAACGCTCGCTGTTGGTGATAAGGCCCATATTATAGTCGTCGATAATGGCATCTGCCTTATCGTATCCCTCCTGCACGAGTTTCTCCTTCGACTCCGGAATAATCACTGCATCCAAGTTAAACGACAAACCGCCCTTGAACGCCATCTGATAACCCATATTCTTAATATCGTCGAGGAACTTCGCTACCTTATCGGCACCCGCCTTCTTCATCACTACCGAGATAATATCACGGAGCGACTTCTTCGTGAGCAACGTATTTACATATCCAACCTCCTCTGGCACAACCTGATTTACGAGGATACGACCAACGGTTGTCTCCTTCAACACAGTAACAGGGTTGCCATTCTCGTCGATGTCGCGTACACGACACTTAACGGTAGCGTGGATATCGGCACGGCCCTCGTTGTAGGCGATGATTGCCTCCTCCGGACCGTAGAATACCAAGCCCTCGCCCTTAACGCCCTTACGAGCCTTGGTGATATAATAAAGACCAAGGACCATATCCTGCGAAGGCACGGTAATAGGCGCACCATTAGCAGGGTTAAGGACGTTGTGCGAACCGAGCATCAAGAGTTGTGCCTCCAAAATTGCGGCATTGCCGAGTGGCAAGTGTACCGCCATCTGGTCACCATCGAAGTCGGCGTTGAACGCTGTACACGAAAGTGGGTGCAACTGCATTGCCTTACCCTCGATAAGTTTTGGCTGGAACGCCTGAATACCCAAACGGTGAAGGGTTGGAGCACGGTTCATCAATACCGGGTGTCCCTTAATGACATTCTCCAAAATGCCCCAGATTACAGGATCGCGTCTGTCGATAATCTTCTTTGCCGACTTAACGGTCTTTACAATACCACGCTCGATGAGTTTGCGAATGATAAATGGCTTGTACAACTCTGCTGCCATATCCTTCGGCATACCCATCTCGTGCATCTTCAACTCCGGACCTACGACGATAACCGAACGTGCCGAGTAGTCAACACGCTTACCGAGCAAGTTCTGACGGAAACGTCCCTGCTTACCCTTCAACGAGTCGGACAACGACTTCAACGGACGGTTGCTCTCGTTCTTTACGGCGTTGCTCTTACGCGAGTTGTCGAACAACGAATCGACAGCCTCCTGCAACATACGCTTCTCGTTACGGAGAATAACCTCCGGTGCCTTGATGTCGATCAAACGACGAAGACGGTTGTTACGGATGATTACGCGACGATACAAATCGTTCAAATCCGAAGTGGCAAAACGTCCTCCATCGAGTGGTACCAACGGACGAATCTCCGGTGGAATTACCGGAATAACGTCGAGTACCATCCACTCCGGACGGTTCTTGCCCTGCGATGCACGGAACGACTCAACAACGTTGAGTTGCTTCAAATACTCGCTCTTACGCTGCTGCGAAGTCTCGCGCGAAGCGCGGTCACGCAAACTATATGACATAGTGTCGAGATCAACATCCTGCAAAAGAATCTTGATCGCCTCGGCACCCATCATTGCGATAAACTTGTTAGGATCGTCGTTCGGGAGTTGCTGATTGCCCTTTGGCAACGCCGCAATGATATCGGTATACTCCTTCTCGCCCAAGGTCTGCAACTTCTCAACACCCTGCTCGGAAGCAGCACCTGCCTGAATAACGACATAACGCTCATAATAGATAATCGACTCCAACTTCTTCGATGGAATACCCAACAGGTATCCAATCTTCGATGGAAGCGACTTAAAGTACCAAATGTGTACTACCGGCACTACCAACGAGATGTGTCCCATACGCTCGCGGCGCACCTTCTTCTCGGTAACCTCCACACCGCATCGGTCGCAGACGATACCCTTGTAACGAATACGCTTGTACTTTCCGCAGTGGCACTCGTAGTCCTTTGTTGGACCAAAAATACGCTCGCAGAAGAGTCCGTCACGCTCCGGCTTGTAGGTACGATAGTTGATGGTCTCGGGTTTCAAGACCTCACCGCTCGACTGCGCCAAAATCTCCTCCGGAGATGCAAGGCTCACCGAGATACGGTTGTAACCGCCCTTTGAATTGTCTTTGTTGAATGACATAATCTTATACAGTTTTTCTTTTATACCTACTTATATTATTATTCGAGTGTTACCGAGAGTCCCAAACCACGCAACTCGTGCAACAACACGTTCATAGCCTCCGGAATACCCGGCTTTGGAAGGTTGTCGCCCTTCACGATAGCCTCGTATACCTTCGCACGGCCCATAACGTCGTCCGACTTAACGGTCAAAATCTCCTGAAGGATGTTTGCAGCACCGAAGCCCTCCAATGCCCAAACCTCCATCTCACCGAAACGCTGACCACCAAACTGTGCCTTACCACCGAGTGGCTGCTGTGTGATGAGCGAGTAAGGACCAATCGAACGTGCGTGCATCTTATCATCGATCATATGACCGAGTTTAAGCATATAGATAACACCTACGGTTGCCGGCTGGTCGAAACGCTCGCCCGTACCTCCATCGTAGAGGTATGTACGGCCCGAACGTGGCAAACCTGCCTTGTCGGTGTACTCGTTAATCTGCTCCAACGATGCACCATCGAAAATTGGCGTAGCGAACTTAACACCCAACTCACGTCCTGCCCATCCGAGTACGGTCTCGTAAATCTGTCCGAGGTTCATACGCGAAGGCACACCAAGTGGGTTCAAACAGATGTCCACGATTGTTCCATCCTCCAAGAATGGCATATCCTCGTCGCGAACCACCTTCGCCACAATACCCTTGTTACCGTGACGGCCCGCCATCTTATCTCCTACCTTCAACTTACGCTTCTTGGCAATGTATACCTTCGCCATCTGGATAACTCCCGGCTGGGTAATCTCATCTCCATTGGTGCGGTTAGAACGCTCACGCTTGGTGTTGGCATCTGCCTTCTTAACCTCCAAAGTGTAGTTGTTTACAGTAGTGGTAATCAACTCGTTAAGGTGTGCATCCGATGTCCAGTTGCAGTCACCCAAGTTCAAATATCCAACTGCAATATTGCTCTTTTCGTCGATTGTCTTGCGAGCAATCTCCTCGAGCATCTTCTGCGTGAACTTCGCACCCGCTGCATACAACTCTACGCCGAAGTAGTCCTTGATACCTGTTGTGGTCTTACCCTGCAACAAAGTCCAAAGTTTCGACACGAGAATCTTGGTCAACGAAGCAACCTCATCTGCAAATTTCTTGTCGATCTTCTCCAACTCCAACTTCTCGGCTGCACGGCCCTTCTTGTCCACCTTGCTTGCACGGCTATACAACTTGGTGTCGATAACCACACCCTGCAACGATGGATTAGCCTTCAACGATGCGTCCTTAACGTCGCCCGCCTTATCGCCGAAGATTGCACGCAACAACTTCTCCTCTGGCGAAGGATCGCTCTCGCCCTTCGGTGTAATCTTACCGATGAGGATGTCGCCCGGCTTAATGTTGGCTCCGATACGGATGATACCATTCTCGTCGAGATTCTTGGTCGCCTCCTCGCTAACGTTCGGAATATCCGAAGTCAACTCCTCGAGACCTCGCTTGGTGTCGCGAACCTCCAATACATACTCGTCTACGTGTACCGAAGTGAAGAGATCCTCACGCTGGATACGCTCCGAGATAACAATAGCATCCTCGAAGTTGTAACCCTTCCAAGGCATAAACGCAACCTTCAAGTTACGTCCCAATGCCAACTCGCCATTCTGTGTCGAGTAGCCCTCGGTCAAAATCTGACCCTTAACCACACGGTCGCCGGTCAATACGCGAGGTATCAATGTTACCGAAGTATTCTGGTTGGTACGACGGTAGCGTGGCAACTCATATACGGTTACCTCCGGTGCAAACGAGCAGATAATCTCCTCCTCGGTGCGGTCGTACTTAACCTTTATCACTGTTGCATCTGCAAACTCTACTACACCATTGCCCTCCGCTACAATCTGAATACGGCTATCCGAGATCATATCCTTCTCGATACCTGTACCCACGATTGGCGACTCGCAAGTGATGAGTGGCACTGCCTGACGCATCATATTCGATCCCATCAATGCACGGTTCGCGTCATCGTGCTCCAAGAACGGAATCAACGATGCTGCAATCGATGCAATCTGGTTTGGTGCTACATCAACGAGATTTACCTCCTCGCCGTGTACTACAGGGAAGTCGGCACCCTCACGAGCCTTAATACGACCATCGTTCACAAAACGATTGTCGGCTGTGAGCGGCTCACTTGCCTGTGCGATAACCATACCCTCTTCCTCCTCTGCCGAGTAGTAGCGGATATGCGAGTTGTCCATATCTACAACGCCGCCCTCGCAAGAACGGTATGGAGTCTCCAAGAAGCCCATATCCGAAATCTTCGCATAGACGCAAAGCGACGAGATAAGACCAATGTTTGGACCCTCCGGCGACTCGATTGGACACAAACGGCCATAGTGGGTGTAGTGTACGTCTCGAACCTCGAAGCCTGCTCGATCTCGCGAAAGACCACCAGGACCGAGTGCCGACAAACGACGCTTGTGAGTGATCTCCGACAACGGGTTGATCTGGTCCATAAACTGCGACAACTGCGAAGTTCCAAAGAACGAGTTGATAACACCCGACAACGACTTCGCGTTGATCAAATCGATTGGTGCAAATACCTCCGAATCGCGAACATTCATACGCTCACGAATGGTTCGTGCCATACGCACAAAACCTATCGAGAACTGGTTAGACAACTGCTCGCCTACGGTGCGAACGCGACGGTTCGACAAGTGGTCGATGTCGTCCAACTCGGCACGCGAGTTGATCAACTGAATGAGGTACTTGATAATTGCTATGATATCCTCACGAGTAAGTGTGCGGATCGAAGGATCGATACCCAAATCCAACTTCTTGTTGATACGGAAACGACCTACATCGCCCAAATCGTAACGCTTGTCCGAGAAGAACAACTTGTCGATTACGTCGCGAGCGGTTGTGTCGTCCGGTGCCTCCGAAGCACGCAACAAACGATAGATGTAGCGAACTGCATCTACCTCCGAGTTGCAGGTATCCTTCTGCAATGTGTTGTATATAATCGAGAAATCTACGCCCGACGGATTATCCTTGTGAAGGATGATGGTCTTGGCGCCACTCTCCAAAATTGGCTCAATATGCTCCTCCTCCAAAACGGTCTCTCGGTCTACGATGACGCTGTTTCGCTCAATCGAAACAACCTCGCCTGTATCCTCGTCCACGAAGTCCTCGACCCAAGTCGAAAGAACACGTGCCGCCAACTTACGGCCTACCGCCTTCTTGAGGTTTGTCTTTGTAACCTTTACCTCGTCGGCAAGGTCAAATATATCGAGTATCTGCTGATCGGTCTCGTAGCCGATAGCACGCAAAAGCGTTGTTACAGGCAACTTCTTCTTACGGTCGATGTAAGCATACATCACATTGTTGATGTCCGATGCAAACTCAATCCACGAACCCTTGAACGGAATGATACGAGCCGAATAGAGTTTCATACCGTTGGTGTGGAGGCTCTGACCAAAGAATACGCCCGGCGAACGATGCAACTGCGAAACTACAACGCGCTCCGCACCATTGATGACGAACGTGCCTCGCTCCGTCATATATGGAATTGCACCAAAATAGACATCCTGCACGATGGTCTCGAAATCCTCGTGCTCGGCATCTTTGCACTCAAGTTTCAACTTCGCCTTCAACGGTACGCTGTAGGTCAAACCACGTTCCAAACACTCCTCGATGGTGTAACGAGGTGGGTCGATGTAGTAATCGAGAAATTCGAGTTCGTAGTTGTTACGAGTGTCAGTGATTGGGAAATTCTCGCGGAATACTCGGTAGAGGCCCTCATTCTTGCGGTTCTCCGAAGTAGTATCCATCTGGAAGAAATCTCTGAACGATTTGAGTTGTACCTCCAACAAATCCGGATAAGGCACGCGATTGCGGACTGTGGAGAAACTAATTCTTTCTTTTTGTGTTGTTGTGGACATTGCTAAAAATCCATTTGTTTTTGTTGTGAGTACTCAAAGGGGAAAAACAACCCCCGCGTGTGCGCGTTATATTAAACCGCGCTAATGCTCTCAACTGCAACACATTACGCACCGAGAGCATCAAAATAGTCTTGGTATGGGCACAGCACTCCTTGGCACTCCCAATACTTAGACCCGAAAAGGTATAGCGCTTACACTGCAGTCGTAAGCACTATACCCGTTGTCTTAAGGTATGAGTTAAATCCTCGTAGGAATTACTTCAACTCTACCTCAGCACCAGCCTCCTCGAGAGTAGCCTTGATTGACTCGGCCTCCTCCTTCGAAACACCCTCCTTAACAGCCTTTGGAGCCGCGTCTACGAGAGCCTTAGCGTCGCCGAGCGAAAGACCTGCGAGGTCCTTAACAGCCTTGATTACGCCAAGTTTTGCCTGACCTGCGCTCTTCAAAATAACATCGAACGATGTCTTCTCTGCAGCAGCAGCCTCACCTGCAGCAGCAGGAGCAGCAGCAACTGCAACAGCTGCAGCAGCAGGCTCAATACCATACTCCTCCTTGAGGATAGTAGCCAATTCATTTACTTCCTTAACAGTCAAGTTTACCAACTCCTCTGCCAATACTTTTACATCTGCCATAGTTGTAATTTTATTAAATTGTTTTTAATTTTTCTTAATTGTTTCTTTCTTCGAGTGTCTTTACGATACCCGCAATCTTTTGTCCTGCATTACCCTGCAATGCCGAAATAACATTCTTCGCAGGCGACTGCAAGAGCGATACAATATCGCCAATGAGTTCCTCGCGGCTCTTGATAGTGCAAAGTGCGTCCAACTGGTTGTCACCAACATATACGCATCCCTCTACCGACGCTGCCTTCAACACCGGCTTGTCGCTCTTCTTGCGGAACTCCTTGATAAGGAGTGCCGGAGCCTTGCCTGTGTTCGAGAACATAACCGATGTCGGACCCTGCAACACCTTGAGCAACTCAGCATCTGCCAAATTCATCTTCTCGAGAGCCTTGCCGAGCAATGTGTTCTTTACGACAACCAACTTGATGTCGTTCTCGAAACACTTGCGACGCAACTGTGCTGTCTGCTCTGCATTCAATGCCTCGATATCAGTGATGTAGAAGTGAGGATACTCACCAAGTTGAGCAGCGATATTCTCAATTACTAATGCTTTTTCTTCCTTAGTCATCGTATATCCTCCCTTTATTTGGTTTCTACTGATTTAGGATCAATCTGCACGCCCGGACTCATTGTAGTCGAAAGATAGATACTACGTACATAAGTACCCTTCGCAGCAGATGGTTTTAACTTGATAATCATTCCCATTACCTCCTTTGCATTCTCCTCGATCTGCTCTGGGGTAAACGAAATCTTACCGATTGAAGTGTGGATAATACCGAACTTATCAACCTTGAAGTCGATCTTTCCGGCCTTAACCTCCGATACAGCCTTGCCGACCTCCATCGTAACGGTTCCGGTCTTTGGGTTTGGCATCAAGCCACGTGGACCGAGAATACGACCCAACGCACCAACCTTACCCATAACATTTGGAGTACAGATAATTACATCAACGTCGGTCCAACCGCCCTTGATCTTCTCTACGTACTCGTCAAGACCTACATAATCAGCACCTGCAGCCTTTGCCTCTGCCTCCTTCTCTGGGGTACACAATACGAGCACTCGTACTGTCTTACCTGTTCCGTGAGGAAGAGTTACTACGCCACGTACCATCTGATTAGCCTTACGAGGGTCTACGCCCAAACGCACGTCGATATCAACTGAAGCATCAAATTTCGTAAAGGTAATTTCCTTTAGAAGAGCAGCAGCCTCACCGAGTTTGTAAGCCTTGTTGGCCTCTACCTTTGCGTAGGCGATCTTTTGATTTTTTGTCAATTTACTCATCTCTTTGTAACGAATTACAGGTTAGGAAATTCACCAACTACGTTGATACCCATACTGCGTGCAGTACCGGCAACCATACGCATTGCAGCCTCCAAAGTGAAGCAATTCAAGTCCGGCATCTTGTCCTTGGCGATCTCCGCTACCTGATCCCAGGTAACCTGACCTACCTTCGAACGGTTCGGCTGTGCCGAGCCCGACTTTACTTTTGCAGCCTCTTTAAGCTGAACGGCTACTGGTGGCTGTTTTACGATGAAATCAAACGACTTATCGCTATAAACTGTGATGATGACTGGAAGAACCTTTCCCGCCTTGTCCTGGGTACGAGCATTGAATTGCTTACAGAAGTCCATAATGTTGACTCCCTTCGAACCCAAAGCCGGACCTACCGGTGGAGAAGGATTGGCAGCACCACCCTTGATCTGCAACTTGATAAATGCAGCAACCTCTTTTGCCATAGTTTTCCTTGGTTTTTATTCTTTTTCTACTTGTGTGAAGCTCAACTCCATTGGAGTCTTGCGTCCAAATATCTTCACCGAAACCACGAGTTTCCTTGCCTCGCTATTGACACTCTCAATAGTACCTTGGAAGCTTGAGAATGGGCCGTCTGTAACCTTTACGACCTCGCCAACAACGTAAGGAATCTCCTGTTCCTCCTCCATCTCGCTCATTTCGTCTACGCGACCAAGCATACGGCTAACCTCCTGTGGACGAAGGGCCATTGCGATCATCTTGCGACCGTCCTCTCGGGTTTCGCCCAAGAAGCCGAGAACGTGAGGGATATTGCGAATGATATATGGTATTTGTCCATCAAATATGGCCTCTACAAGCACGTAGCCGGGGTACGAAGGCTTCTCCTTCGACACCTTCTTGCCGTTACGGATTGTATAGACCTTTTCGGTTGGGATAAGAACCTGCGATATGTACTCTTCGAGGTGACTGCGGCGAATCTCGGCTTCGAGATACTCCTTCACCTTATGCTCCTTGCCACCTATGGCGCGGACTACATACCACTCTTTCTTGACATCGCTCATAACCTATATAACGATTATCTGTTCTACTTCAGACCACCCAAGAACTCGTATATTGCACCCATTGCGCCCTCGAACGACTCATCCATTACGAGAACTACCAATGCGAAAATCACCGACGCTACCATTACGAGTATCGCCGAACTCTGCAACGCAGAGAAAGAAGGCCACGTTACCTTCTCTACAAGTTCCTTATAAGCATCTTTAATGTATCCCATTTCCTTTTCCTTTCTTTTTTTATAAGCAGGAGCAGAGAGATTCGAACTCCCATCAACGGTTTTGGAGACCGCTATTCTACCCTTGAACTATGCTCCTAAATAAGGGAGTGGCGAACCACTCCCGTGTATTTTGAGGTGTTCGAGAATTACTCCAACACTTTCAATACCTGACCTGCACCTACTGTACGACCACCCTCACGGATTGCGAAACGAAGACCCTCGTTCAACGCAACTGGATAGATCAAAGTTACAGTGATAGTTACGTGGTCACCTGGCATAACCATATCTACACCCTCTGGCAACGATACCTCACCGGTAACGTCCATTGTACGGAGGTAGAACTGAGGACGGTACTTGTTGTGGAATGGAGTGTGACGACCACCCTCTTCCTTCTTCAA
>JAZQML010000024.1:0-46597 GCA_045543395.1 Alistipes sp.
CTCGTTTAAATCGGTCAATCTGTTGTTGATGCGCACACCTGCCGAAGCATCTACCGTATATACGTGTGGCAGACCCTTTGCTGGCGCACCCGGAAGGAAGAATCTGTTGTGGCCTTGTGTCATCTCGACCTTCTCGTCAAGCGAGAGAGTCTTCAATACCTCATCAGCCTTACCATAAGCCTCGTCCCACGACATCATCTCGCCCTTTGTCCGAGCAAACGATGTTGTCGCCAATGCAATAGCAACAAACCAAAGAATCAGTTTTTTCATAGTTTTATAGATTTCGATTAGTCTTTGTCAAATCGTAAAGTAATATTTTATATTTTATTATTACCACTCAACCTTTTCGGTATAGGTCTTGCCAAAGTTGTCGGTTACGCGAATCTCGCCACTGCGAACCCCCTCGCTCGGCTTGATGCGGAACATATATTGTGATTTGGCAGGCTGTGCATACTTCTTTGCTGTACCTCGCAAGTGGGTAAGTTTTGTGGCGTGAATTTCCACATAATCAGGGTCGAACTCGGCAAAATGCTCGAAGTTGCCGACCTTCTTGCCGTTCTCCCACCATTCAACATCGCCCCAATAGCCTTCGGTGTAGCCCCAAACATTCGCCTTTACATAGCCATCGCCCGTACGGGTAGGGGAGTAGGTGCGCATCTGGTAGTTGCGATCGTGGCCTACGGTCTTGTACCACCACTCGAAGTTTTCGCCATCGACCTCTACAACCATATAGCCATTCGGAATGCCTACATTATCCATCTCCATATTCGAGCGCAAAACGCCGATGCAGCGTGCGGCAGTGATAGCCGAGAAGTGCTGCATATCCTCGTAATTGGCCTTTCCTGCGTAGTCGAAGCCGTAGTTGTTGTGGTAGTGTCCCGACCACGAGATAACGCGCTTATAAGGCTGCAAAAGGGCTTTGTAACGCTCGTAATTGACGTTGTACTTACCATAGGAACCTCGTGGCGATGTGCCAGGCTTTTTGAAGAGATTTGCGTGGCCGCATACATATATTGTGTACTCCTTTGGGATATACTTCAAATCCTCTTCCAGCCACTTGACTTGCTCGTCGTCCAAGCCCGAACCGTAGTGCTTTTTGTAGTCCTTACGACTATACTCGATGCTGTTTACCATTATGTAGTGAACCTTTCCGATGGTAAATGAGTAGTAGGTTGGCGATATATACTCCTCGAAGAATGGAGTTCCCAACTTACCTTCGATAATGTTCTGCTGGTCGTAGTCGTGGTTGCCTATAACGTGGCACATAGGGTAGGTGATGCTTGCGCTGATATCCATATAGTCGTCATAACCTGCCATCCAGTTATACACCAAGTCGCCGAGGTTGATAGCGAAGAACTCGCCCGTAGTTCTCTTTTTATACTCTTCAATATCCGGCAATACAACATCGCGGTAACGCTCGCCCGAACCATCAATGCCAAGACCACGCATTTGTGGATCGCCAATCATTACGATGGTATATTTGTCGGTTGGCTCTGTGCGCTTTTCGAGTGTGAAGTTTGCAGTTGCGCCCTTCTGGTAGCGAGGAATGCGACGGAAATTCTGTATCACGCTCTTGCGGAATGGAATTTTGTACTCCGACGGAATCGAAACGAATACGAAACGAGTAGAGTTCATATCGCTCTTCAATGCGTATTGTCCATTGTTGTCGGTCGCTACACACTGCCTACCATCCGATACAACACAACCTACAACAGGCTCACCTTGTGGCGTGGTTACACGACCATAGATTGTCGAGCCATCAACCATAGGCTCCACGGGCTCGGCATAGTTGTTAAACTCCTCGCCCTTGACATCTACGCTGACAATGTATCCTGCGATATTGCCACGACGCCCCGAAACCGCCTTTACTTCGCCTTTGTTGGCGCAGTCGAGTAGGCGTATAAGATTCGATGGTGTGCCTGCTGCGTATCCGATAATACCGCCCGTATGAATTGCGTTGTTGTGGTTTTCGTAGTTGTTACCACCCGAAAGACTCTCGACCTTGCCGTAGTTTACGCAACGGCGCAAATAGGCGTTGAACTTCGCTTTGCGAGTGGTGTATATGTGACCGACGATACCTCCAATGTACGAAGCCTTTGTTGGACTCGAACCGGCAAAATATACCTCGCCACGATTGGCGCAATTCACAAGATGCACTTCACGACCAATTGTTGCCGCAATACCTCCAACGTGCGAAGGAACATCGTTTGCGCACTCTACCTTGCCGTAGTTTGTGCAGTCGGCAATAACAAGTTTGTCGTGTGGCATAGAGCAGATACCCGCAGTGTGGGCAGGATTTACACCCGACGACGATACCTTACCAAAGTTGTCACAGCAGACAATATCGAATTTGGTGTAGCCTGCAATGCCGGCAGCCCAAGTCTCGCCCGGAGTACCCGACTCGGAAGCAGTCGAGGTGCTTGTAACATCACCTCGGTTTACACACAATTTGACCGACGATCGGAACGCCTCGCCAATGATTCCGCCCACCTTATCGTATCGTGCATCGTTCAACGATTTAACCGCTCCATAATTCTCGCAGCGAGCCGTAGTGGCACTCGGAAGGGACTTTGCGTAGGCTGCACCTGCAATACCTCCGACATATACGGCAATATCCTTTGCGCAGGCAATACTTGCCGAGGATACCTCGCCATAGTTGCGACAACGATATACGACATAGCGGTTCGAACCTACCAAACCTCCCACATAGATATTGCCATCCGTATAGTTCGATTTGTGGGTAAGAATAGCGTGATTCTCGCAGTTCTCGATGGTACCATTGTTAATGTTGGCAATCCAACCGAGGAAATACTCGCCACCTTTGCTCTGCGCCTTCATTACACACGAAGCATCAATGCGAAGGTTGCAAACCTTGCCACCCTCCAAAACCTCGTGAAACAGACCATCCTTCGCCTTCCAATTCTTCAAAGCAAAGCCCTGACCGTTGAATACACCTCCAAAGGTCCTTATGGCAACCATCTTCTTCGCCTTTGCCATATCGATATCGGCTTCGAGGCACACCTCACCCTTATCGTTCTTGAAGGCAGAGTAGTCCTTGCCGCTATTTATGGCACTTACGAATGCCATCATCTCTTGTGCGTTTTTGATACCACCTGCATATACCGCAATCACGGATAGCAGGAGAATAAACGAAAGTGATAATCTCTTAATGTAGTTCATATTTTTAGGTTATTTTGATTAGATTCTTACCACGCAATGCTCTGCGAATACTCGTTTCCGAAGCGATCCACTACCGTAACAGTTCCCTTGCCTGACGATTTAGGCTCGTAGGCACGGAATATGGTGTGAATGTTATTGTCGGCAGGAGCGTAATCATCAGAGTCCTTCAACTTGTAGCCTACGCTACTATAATGACTCTTAATATCGTAGTCCGTCAAGCAGTAGGCATCCTTGAAGCCCACCTTTGTCATCGTTGTACCGTTATACTTCGGCTTCTCCCACATATCGTCCCAGAGGAAGACATTTACGTAGATATAATTCTTGTCGGCAGCCTTATTCTCCACCAAGTTGGTGTAGGTCTTGTGGTACTGGCCGGGCTTATATACCTTCATCTGGTAACGTTCCGTTAGGGTAGAGCCGTCGCTGCGCATCTTCGCTACACCTGCCTCGTCGTAGTCCCAATCACGATACTGATACTCCATAAGTGGCGAGTTGCCCGTAGGTTGTGTGCGCTGATAGATTGTCGGCTTGAAATACCACGATATGTTGTCGCCATCAACCTCCACTACGGTATATCCGCGTGGCGTGCCATTTGCCCAATACTCGTTGGTCCAGAGTTCGCCCGTAGAGCGTGCTACGGTGTGTACTTCGAGGTTTTGGAGGTTCGACGACTCGGGATATACATAGTTGAATGTCGTGTGCGAGTGTCCCGCCCAAGCGTGTACCTTCGCAAACTTCGAGAATAGGTTTGCATAATCGCTGCGATGTCCCTGTGCAGCGTTGGAACGCTCGCTCATAGTGTCGCCCATAAACATCGGCGAGTGCGCTGCCACCATAATCGTGGTCGAGCGATCGACATAAGCGAGGTCGTTCTGCAACCACTGCCAAACCTCGTCTGTTAAGCCTTGGTCGTATTCTCGCAACGAGCCGTCGCTTGCACGAAGTTTCATAATGAGGTTGTCCAACACTACATAGTGCTGCTTGCCGATATTAAACGAGTAGTAGGTTGGTCCTAACCACTGCTCATAAACACGGCGACCATCTGTGTCGGTCTTTGCCGAAGGGTCGTTGTCGTGGTTGCCGAGGATGTTGAACATCGGGAAACCGAGCGATTTTAGACCTGCAACATACTCGTCGTAGAGGTTCATATTCTCGTGAACCAGGTCGCCGAGCATCATACCATAAACGTTGCGGTCGGTGATTGTTGCCGCCTTCTCCTTCATATCGAGGTAGAAGTCGTCGCAGATGTCGAGCGAGTGGTAGGCTATGTTATCCCAACTTGCACTCTTTGCTCGTGGTTGAGGGTCAGCACCCACGATAAGGGTGTAACGCTCCGGATTATTTGTTATGGGATAGAACTCGAAGGTGTGTTGTACCAACCCCTTCGCTCTATCCTCGTCAGTTACGCGGTAATAGAATATCGGCAGACCATTTGCGTCCACCGGAGCAGAATATCCCGAAGGGATACTTGCCGTAATAAACTTCGTGCGCGAGAGGTCACTGTCAATCTCGAAGTAACCTGTTTCGTCGGTCTGCACGCACAGCAAACCGTCCGATATTACCACTCCGGCAAGTTTATCGTTGCCACCACCATAGACAATACCTTTGACGGTTATCTTGCCCGTAGGCTTGTAGCCGCCACCGCTGTTATTGTTGTCGTTGCCGCCACCATTGTCGGGCGTACACGCTACGGCAAATAGAAGGGTTAAAATGGGAATGAAAAGTCGTTTCATCGTCTGATTTTTTATAGGAATCATAGGGGCTATGGGGGTTATAGGGGTTATGGTTTTTCAACTTACTGCGCATCCTATTGCCCCTAGAATCCCTAGTACCCCTAGGAAACACTGCGCCGTGACTACTTTTGTAGTTTCCACAACCTTATTAATAGTTTTCAGTTTTCCGCTTTCCGTTATAAAAAACCTTTGCCGAGTGGCTGCAAGAGCCACCCGACAAAGAGATTGAAAGTGTGTTACTCGGTATAGAGTGTAGTACCTGTTACGGTAGGAGTACCTGTACCAATCATCTTGCTATCGAGAGTGATTGCTGCACCAAAGAATGTTCCGCTAACTGCGTTGTTGGTGAATGTAGAGGCATTGTCAGAAATACCTGCCAATACGCCATCGCCACCACCAGAGGCAGCAGTGCCTTCCAAAGCAAACGATACCTCGTTGTTCTTAACAACCGAAGCAACTACATTGCCCACAAGAGAGCCTCTACCTGCGATGTTTTCATTGTCGGCCTTAACTTTTGATGCGGTAACTGTACACTCCTCGATGGTAGAGTTGTCTAACCAAGCTACCAAAGCAGCCATATATCCTTGCTGTGTCTTTTCAATAGTTGCAGAACAGTTACAGTTCGAAATGTTGGTGTGAGAAGCATAGCCTACCATACCGCCCAAGACACCTCGTGATGCGTACAAACCATAACCATTGTATATAGCAGCCATTGTAATTGTGCTATTTACAGAGCTGTCAGTTTTATTTACTGTACATTGGTCAATTGTTGCCTTTGCATCGCTGGTGCCCTGAATGAAACCAACAATACCACCACCGAAGTTTGAACCAGTGGTTCTAATAGCATCCGAGTTATTGTTGCTACGATTGTGGCTGCAGATGTAACCGGTGTTTGTGCAGAGCCGTATAGTCGATGCTGCTCCGGTAAGGGCTCCTGCGATACCACCAACTGCTGTTGTACGACCAGATTTATTTGTGTTGTTTTGGAACTGGATAGTACCGCTGTTTGTGGATTCGGTAATAGTTGTTGCAACTCCATCTAAGTTTGAACCAAGTATACCACCAAAACATACATCCTTATAAGCAATGTCGTTAGTACCTTTACACTCTACGGCTCCGCTGTTTGTAGCGTTCTTGATATGGGTTGGGCTACATACTCGTCCTACAACACCTCCCACGTGGCAATATGCACAGTTAACAAGGTTTGACAATGTTATTCGACCAGTATAATCAACATTCTGGATTGTCCAGAGCGATGCATTTGTCTTAGTGTGGCCGCCTACCACTCCACCAACAGCAACTGTTGTTGAGGTAGCTCCTTCGACAGTTGCGATATTGATTGTGCCCGAGAAAGTCTTACCTGTGCAATCCAAATCTGCGAGTGTCACATTATTTGAATTACCAAAAAGACCTCCTGCAAATAGGTAACGAATACCCGTTGTAGCAGTACCGCTGGTATTGACATCATCAACTGGGGCATTTATGTTGATATCACCAGTATTGCTATTGCCACTAAGGTCAATGTTTGAAGCATTAACGTAAGCAAGAATACCTGCAATATCCGCAGATTTAGCACCTGTCGATGTTGTAATATCTCCGCTATTGACACAATTTGTTACATCGCACGCTGCTACGGCAGCAATACCTGCAAGTCGAACAGTTCGGTTGTGGTCGTATACCATATCAACTTTAGGATTACGAAGCGATGCATCGTTAATAGCACCCTCGTTTGAACAACCATCAATATATCCAGTACCTGTAACACGACCAACGATACCGCCGGTATTCTTTGTATTAGATGTGAAGTCGCAGGCAATTTCTCCCTTGTTAACACATCCAACAAGACCACATCTGCTGTATCCAACAATACCACCCGCATGTACCTCGCCGTCTCCACTTGTTGTACCAATTACACAATTAGCCTTAACTTCCAATTTGCCTTCATTTGTACAGTTCTTAACTACGCAATCTCCGTTGGTACGACCTGCAATAGTTCCGATACACACTGTAATATCGCTTGGTGCAGTACAGTTGTCAAGCGTCATATTTGCCTTGTTTGTGCAGTTCTCGATAGTCGAAGTAAAGATATCTCTAGCCAAAATACCTATGCACTCAGGCTCGTTTTCGAGTTGAAGGCCTGTATATGTGAACTCGCACGACGAGTCGATAACGAGGTTCTTGATAACCGCACCCGAAGTTGCGTGGATGATTGCCTTGTTACTTTTCAAACCCTTGAATGCGAAGCCCTGACCATCGATAGTACCCTCGAACTCATAATCATCCTCGGTACCTGCCAAAGTAGCGAACTCGGCGTTGGTAGCATCGTCGAATACGATGTCCTGTGTGAGTTTAACATTTACGAGTACATCGGTGTACTTGCTGCTGTTGTAATCCTTAACAAATGTGTTCCAATCCTCTGCCGAAGCGATAGTAATCTCCGTGTCGATAACGGTGCCGGTAGGCTTGAACTCCACTGCCGGCATAGCCTTAATCTCGCCCTTCTCTACGATGATAGCCTTCGATGCGACATCCATATAGTGTCCGGCCTTGTCGATAAGACGAAGAGTGAAACCATTGATGTAGTCGCGTGCAGGAACGATTACAAATACGGTCAATACATTGCCATCTATTGCGTTATCCTTATTTACCTCGGCTACAACCTTGCTCTCTGCGTTTGTGCCGGCAGGAGTGAGGGTTAAGTTCTCGTAGTCGATAAGGAAATCGCCGGCCATCTGCTCGTTGTTGTTGCCCGAAATCTCGACACGGCGGATTGAGTGATGATCTACATTCTCGCCCTCTGCCATCTTGATTTGCAACTTAACAGCACCTGCGAGGTGGTGCAAAGTGATAACATCGCCCTCGTTTGCAGAGTAGCCTGCCATTGGAATTACATTTTTCTGAATACCATCAAGACCACGACCTTGGAACGATTCGAGATGAATAGTCTGTGCATCGACATAAGCCAGTGCAGGGTAGAGTGCCTTATAAGGGGTTTGCAATGCAACACCAAACTCGAAAGTCGCTGATGTCTTATCCTCGGCACGATCGATAGCAGTCGAGGTTGCGCCATTGATAGCGAGTTGGTCGCCATCGTGCCAAAGCATTTTGCGTGTGCCGTCCTCGGCAAGATCGCCGATATAAATCTTGGTGTCGGCGATGCCTACGGTTACCGTTGTGGAGCCTACGGTCGGAGCGGTAACCTCATTTGTCAAGTCGTTTGTACAGCCTGCGAACATTACTACTGCGAGGGCTGCTACTGTTCTAAAAATCTTTTTCATAATTTTTACAGTTTTTTTAGGTTTAATAATCGGCCCATTCGCCCTCTGTCTCCTTCATATTGTCCAACTGCGAATTTGGACTCGATCCTGCAAAACCTTGCTCAACTTCGAGCAGGATTGTCGTTACTTGCGGCTGCTCGTAGTCGATAGCCGCCTTTCTTGTTACCTTTCTCATAGTTTTTTTGTTTTTTAGAAATTAGTTTGTTTTATATAGTTTAAAGTGTTGGTTCGTCTTAGGGAATTCCCCATTTCAGCCCATTGGGTTGGAGCGGGCCAAAATGGGATAATTCCTAACTCTCGTCTACTTGCCACTCCAATACTCTACACCCTCTACTACCGCAGCACACTTATCGCCATTATGATGGTCTATACCTGTTGCGTAAGCAAGAACATTGTTGGCAGAGATTGTAACACCATCTACGACACCTCCGTAGCGACAACCCTTAACCTTAGTCTGTGCATCGCCGTAGCCAACAATACCGCCATAGTATTCATTTGTGGATACATCTTTGTTGTAGTTGTATGTGATAGTGCCAAAGTATGAACAACCCTCGATAAGGGTAGTGCCACTCGAAATAGCAACGATACCTGCTGCGCGTGCAGTACAAGAACCTCCGGTACCGCAATTGATGTTTACGATTGCTGTACAGTTCTTGACATTTGTCGAGGTGTATGCTCCTGCGATGATACCTGCCGCGTGTGGGTTGATGTCCTGCTCGAAAGCACCTACGGTGTAGTTACACTCCTCGATGGTAGCATTCTGTGCCCAACCTACAATACCTGCAACATAGCCACGCAATGCTCGCAACTTGCCCTGATTTGTACAGTTGCGTACGGTCAATGTCTCCGAAATGGTATTAGCCGAAAGACCGAAACTACCAACGATACCACCTGTACAGTTTGGCTTGGCTGTAGCATCGTACGATGCGTTGTTGTAACTGCCGTTATAAAAGTGTGCGTTGCTGTTGCAGTTCTCAATCAAAGCGTTACCGCCCAAAATACGACCTGCAATACCTCCGATTGCAACACTGCTATACTGCACACGGTTGCTCGAAGATGCTCTATCCCAAGTGATTGCTGCTGCATTGTTCGAGTTCTTGATGGTTACAGCGTCGTTACACTCACCAACAATACCTCCGAGAGAGTGATTTACCTGCTTCGATGTCTTGGTATTCCAACGGTGAGCGGTCGAAATCGAACCCGCAACGGTTGCACCGGTGATGTTTACGATACCATTGACCTGTGCGACGATACCACCAGCCTTGGTAGGGCAGTAGTTGTCCACATCAACGAACGTCGAGCCGATAGTACCCTCCCACATAGGAGCGTTAAAGGTTATATCGCCATCGATCAAACCAAAGTGGCCACCCATACAGAGAATTGCATTTGTGAGGTCCGAAACGCCGTCGGTTACATTGATTGTACCTGCTGCGTTGCTACCGTCCTTTGCGTAGTCGATTGCGAACTCTGTAACCTGAACATAGCCTGCAAGACCGCCGAAGTATGCATAGCGTGCCTCGCCCTCCGACAAGATGTCCGAAGCATTGCCCTGCAAGTTGGCTTCGAACTTGGTGTTTTCTGCAGGCAAGAGTGCTGTAACACCACCAACATAGAGCTTATCTACATTCGACTTCAAAGCGATGTCGCCCTCGTTGATGTTGCCGTAAACCTCACCACTACCAAACGCTACAACACCTGCTACCTGAGCCTCGTAGGTGCCAACTGAGCCCCTCTGAGCATTGAATGTGATAGCGGCTGCGTTCTGACTATTGCGAACGATTGCTCCATTTGCGTTGTAGGCTACAACACCCGCAGTATACGAATTCAATGCCTGTACACCAGCCACGATAGGGCCATTGTTGAAACTGTCCTCTACGATGCCATCGTTGTGAGCTACCAAGCCTCCAACCTTGCACATAGTCTCATTGCCACTTACGGTGCAAGAGTTTGGTACGCTGATTGCTCCGATGTTCGAGCAGAGTGTGAGCTTCGAGGTTGCATCAACCTTTGCTACCATACCTGCAACAAAGATAGACTTGTTGTCGGCACTCGCAATGGCATCAATCGAAACCTTTGCGTTGTTGGTACAATACTCCACTACGGTGTTGTTTCTAATCTCGGCTGCCAATGATGCGAGATAGATGTCGTCAGCGAACTGACCTACACGCTCAAACACCGAAGTCTCGTCGATTACGATGTTCTTCAATGTAGCGTTATCCACAACGCCAAACAATGGCTGTGAAGACTTAAGGTTGATAATCTTGTGGTTTTTACCGTTGAACTCGCCGGTCCAAGGATGCTCTGCGGTACCGATTGATACCCACTCCTCGATCTCGGTCATATCAATATCGCCCAATATTGTAGGAACGCCATCAACATACCACTGCGATACATCGCCACCAGAGTTCCAAGTCTCGGCAAAGAGCTTCAGACCCGGACCCGATACCAAGCCCTCCATTGCGTAGAACTTCTGCTTGATAACCGGAAGTTTGATATTTGCTGCACCCGAGAGCATAATCAATTCGAGTTCGGTTGTACGAATGTGATTTGCATCGCTTGGGTTGCCCGAAAATTGGAGCATATACGATACGCTGTTGTCTGCATTCTCAACCACGGTGTAGGTAACCCACGAAGGCATTACAATCTCCTTAACGGTCTGCTTTGGAACGCGGAGTTCGAGTGGAGCGACATCCTGCGCCTCGAGCAAGAGGTTGCCATCTGCGTCGTACTCCATCTCGATTCCATACTGCCATACATTGATAGTACCATCTACACGCTCAACGCCATCCTTCTTGAGTTTAATCTCGCCATAGCGCGATGCGTCGCTGTTCTCTGTCCAAGCAACTGTAACCTCGGTAACGGTGAAGCCTTCGGCATCGGTCGAAACCGCGCCTTTGGTTGCTGTAAGCCAAGGGTCGCACTCCAACGACCAAGCCTCGCCTGCGTCACGGGTCTTAACCTTTGTGGTGAAGTTGCCCGAAGACTTTGTCGAGGCTGCATATACCTGATCGAGAAGGAATACATTACCGCTGTGCGATACAACGAGCATATCCTGCTCATACTCGCCAGCCTTGAAGGTAATGGTAGCATCCTCACGAGAGTCGAAACTCTCGTTGGCATTGATTATCATTGTGAACGAACCATTGCCACGATGTGGCTCCTCTACGATTTGGCACCAATCCTGATTGGCTTCAACATTCCAATATATGCCCTCGTTGTTCAGCGCAACATCGACCGTGATAGTGTGGCTTACCGATGCGAGGTCGAGCGAACGAACCTCCTCGCCACCTACGCTGAATGTAACCTCGATATCGCCAACTTCAACCATCTCTGGGCTCTTGTCGGTTACATCCTCGGTGGTACAGCCCACGAACAAGGCTGCAACCACCATTATTATATATATAAAGTATCGTTTCATAGTTCTACGTATATTTAGTGTTATTTGCGACCTAAACTGCGTATAGCCTTACTCTCGGCAGTCGATGACCACCATATCTCGGTCAGCATATTGTTGTCGCCATTGAGCCAACCATTTACGGCATTGGTGTAGTGTTCCGCGTTCTGGAATGCCTCGGTCGAAGGGTAACGCAAACGAGTAGGGAGAGTGCCGTTATTCATCGCAGCAGGACCATTTGTGCGCATTACAGGGTAACCTGTACGGCGGTAGTCTGCCCACGCTTCAACGCCTACCCAAAACATCGCTACGTACTTCTGACGCATAACGGTTTCGAGAGCCTTGTTATAGTCGAACTCGTCATCGAGGTAGTCCATCCAGTTGATAACCTCCAACGAAGAGGCTGTGTAGTAGTCGGTAGCCCTCTCCCAACCAACCTGCCACTGCAAGATAGATTGGAGGTTAGCGTCGAGGTACATATCCTTGTACGCCTTCTGCGACATCGGAATCCAAGCACGAACTCCCGCCTCGGCAAAGATGAAGAGAATCTCGTCGTAGTTGAGAATGGCGTATGCAGGATCCATCTTCAAGTCGCCAATGTGATCACCTGTGTAAATACCACGAGGGTAGCGACCAATTTGAGAGTTACCCAACGAACTAACCTTCTCGTCGAAGTAGTCTTTCAAGTATTCGCGAGTCTCCTGCGAAGGTGCTCCTACGGCCTTTGTGAAGTAGCGGAAGTAGCGTGGGTCCCACTTGTATGTAGGATTTACCTCGTTTTCCTTACCGCTCTTGTAGTTGATAAGCATCTTATCTACCAAAGTCGAGCAAGCCGCCTCGCCATTCCAGTTACCACTTGTGGTGGAGTAGAACGATGTGTAGAGTGCCGAATCCTTCGAACTGAACTGCACACGTGCGCTATCGTCGATGTTACGCATAACAGGGTAGTCGCCCTCGCCCGAGAGGAAACTGTCGTAAATCTCGTTGATTTTAGCCACAACGTTGATATCGCCAAACTCATCACCCAATGATATGATGCCCTGCGACTCCTCGATAGCCTTGTTCGAAACACGCATCAACAGACGGAGGTAGAGCGAGTTTCCGAAACGACGCCACTTCTCCACATCGCCATTATACATAAAGTCGCAAATAGAATTGAAGTTTGCGCTTGTGAGAGTTCCCGCTTCAACCTTCTCCTGCGCCTTTGCAAAGCAGGCATTTGCCTCCTCCAACGAACGCAACAGGTCGATATAAATCGACTTTTGGTCGTCGTATGGTACGGTGTAATCGAACTCGTTACCCTGCAAAGCGATGATTCCCGCCTTCGAGTATGGAACATTGCCATAGGTGTCGGTCAAGAGGTGTCCGACCCACGAGCGAAGTACCAACGCTACACCTACCATTGCCGGATTGCCCTTATCGCTTTCGCACTCCTTGCGTGCTGTAGCGAGCATATATTGGGCGTTACCGAATTGGCTGTACAAAGTCCACATCTGGTTGGTGAAGTTCTCCGAAAGAACATAGTTGTAAACCAACTGTGCCGAGTTCTCGAAGTTGGTATTGATGGTGTATTGCATCAAATCGCCAAATATGTAGTAGTCGCAATATGCCAACTGCTTTCGTGTATTGTAAAGTATAGGCTGCACGAACGACTCCGAGTTGGTTTCATAAACCACATACGGGTTCTTGTTCATATCGTCGAAATGGGTACAGCCCACCGACGCAAACACTGCAGCCAACGCTATAATATATTTAGTATATTTCTTCATAATCATATCCTCCCAAGCATTAGAATGTTATCGAAATGCTGCCACCGTACGATGCTGTGCCCGGCATCTGCAAGAGGTCGAAGCCCGGCGAGAGTGCCGAACCACGCATTGTTACAGCCTCTGGGTCGAAGCCAGGGAACTTACTCCAACAGTAGAGGTTATTGCCGAATACCGATATCGACAAACCCTGAATAACCTTGGTCTTGGCGAGTAACTTCTTCGGGAATGAGTACTCCAAGCGTACCTCGCGCAATTTCAAGAACGAAGTCTCGACGAAGTTAGCCTCGCAACACTCACGTGCGTAGAGTGCCTGATAGTATGCCTGAATTGAGGTCGAGGTGTGCTCGTAGTCGCAAATCTTGTAGTTGCCGTCTGCCAACTGCATAACGCCCTTTGGCACGAAACCGCCCTCACGACCTTCGAGAGTTGCGATACCTTTACCACGATAGTTCAATGCCCAGTTGGTTTCTGACCAAACCCTTCCGCCGAACTGACCGTCGAACTTAACGCTCGCCTTCAAGCCCTTCCAACTGAACGAAGTGCCGAAGCCACCACGCCATTTTGGCATACACTCTCCGACATACTCGATCTCCTCGTTGATGATTGGCGAACCGTTCATATCGTGTACCACCTGTCCGCTGACATCCACCATCTTACCCGATGCGTCAATCACGTACGAACCCTCTGGGGCACGCTTGTAGCGACGACCATACATCGAAGTAAGCGAACTGCCCTCGTAGGCGTACATATAGGCGTATGAACCACGACCTGCAACCTGCCAGAAGTCGATGCCGTCGCCAAGTTCGAGAATCTTATTGCGGTTGATTGACCAGTTAGCCGAGATATTCCAACGGATATCCTTCGTGCGGATGATTGTTCCCACAGCCTGAATTTCGAAACCGTGGTTGCGGATAGAACCGGCGTTGGTAAATACACTTGTCATACCTGCCGAAGCCGATACCGGCATCGAAGCCAAGGCGTTGGTAGTCTTGCTGTTGTAGTATGCCATATCGATATTCAAACGGTTGCGGAACATACGCAAGTCAATACCAATCTCCCACGACGATACCTTTTCCGGCAACAACAGACCATTAACCTTCGAGGTTGGTGTTGTAACGTTACCCGGGAAAGCGGTGCTGTTGAGATACTCCTCGATACGATAAGGTTTTGTGTCGTGTCCGACCTGCGCCCACGATGCACGCACCTTCAACAAGTTTACGAGTCCGTTGGTGCGACCAAAGTCTGCCAACTCGTTGATTACAACACTACCCGAAACAGAAGGGTAGAAGTAGGAACGGTTGCTTGCCGGGAGCGTACTCGACCAATCGTTACGCCCTGTTACGTCGAGGAAGAGAGCGTTGCGCCACGAGAACTGCACCAAGCCGTAGAGCGAGTTGGTCTGACGACGCTCGGCGTAGTTGTTGGTCTTAACGAGCGATGCCGAGTTGGCAAGGGTATAAACGCTCGGATTTTTGAGGTTGTCTGCCCACTGCTGATGACGCTCATACTTGCGGTTGATGATGCTACCACCAAAGTTGGCAGTGAGGTTGATGTCGTGCTTAAAATCGTGTGTATAGCGGAATAAGAACTCGCCCGAGTACTGCATCGAACGAATCATCTGCTCACGATAGAAGCCGTTAGGGTCGCTCTGTGTCGAAGTTGCGTAACGCTGTGTACGGAAATCCCACTGCGAATCCAAACCTGCACGAACCATCAATGTCAAGCCCTTGTAGATGTCGAAGTTTAACTTTACGTTTCCGTAGATACGGTCGCGATCTTGTGTGTTGATACTCTCGTTTGCCACGAAGTAAGCGTTGTTCTTGCCACCCGAGAGCGAGGTGTCTTGCTGAACACCCTCCTGACCATCCAACCAATAGTGCTTTGCCCAATCCATATCGATATTCGGGGCGTAGCACCACAAACTATACATAATACCTGCGCCTGCGCTATATCCCGATGCTACGGGTATGTTGTCGCGCTGATTGCGACGATAGTTGAGCGAAATCTCCGATGTGAACCACTTGGCAATCTCGTTGCGAGTACGCAATGCTACGTGCTGCATATTGCTTGGCGAGTTCGGGATGATGCCCTCCGAGTGGGAGTCGCGCACCGAAACACGAATCGAGTTGCGCTTGTTGATACGTCCCGACACCGAGAGGGAGTTGGTCCAAGTGTGTCCCGTCTTGAAGAAGTCCTTGAACCAGTCGCCGTGGCTGATGAATGGGGTAGCCTCGCGACGGAAGTCGCCAAATTGGTCTATGCTACCGCCAATGCCTGCACTCTCGTCGTAGTACTGATAGTAGAGCGTTCCATCCATTCGAGGACCCCACGAGAGCATACCTGTTTGGTTAGAGTAACTTGGTTCTGGGTGATAGCCTGAACCTTTGCCTGTGTCGGTGCTGCGCACGAAGTAATAGTAGTCGTCACGAGTACCTTGACCATACTCATACTGCAAGTCGGGCGAGGTGTTTACCGTCTCGAAAGTGAGATTTGTCGAGTAGGTTACGCTAATCTTCGATGCCAACTTGTCTGCCGACTTGGTAGTGATGATAATTGCACCATTCGCCGCTGCCGAGCCGTAGAGTGCCGTTGCAGCAGGTCCCTTCAATACGGTTACATTCTCGATGTCCTCGGGGTTAATATCGCCGGTACCGTCGCCATAGTCGATGGCATTGAGCGAGCCCTCGCCACCTGCATCCGAGGTTGTCGAGTGGTTGTACATAGGCACGCCATCCACCACGAAGAGTGCGGTGTTATTGGCAAAGTCCACCGACGACTCACCACGAAGCGTTACACGAGTGGTACCACCACCTCCCGTGTTCGATTGCTGGATGTTCAAGCCTGCCACCTGACCGGCCAAGCCCGATAGCCAGTTAGAAGAGTTTGTTGCCGACGCCAATACATCGCCACCAACCTTCTGCGCTGCATAACCGAGCGACTTCTCGTCACGCTTGATTCCGAGTGCGGTTACGATGACCTGCTCCACAGCCTGCGCCTCTTCGACCATCGAGATGTTGATGGTGGTGCGCGAGCCTACCTTTACGGATTCGGTCTTGTAACCCAGAAAACTAAATTGAAGTTCTTGAACAGGTGTTGCCTTGATTTCGTAATGACCGTTCAGATCGGTTACAACACCTTGGAGTGTTGAGGCGATGATTACGCCCACTCCTGCCATTGGCTTGCCATTTTGGTCGAGAACCGTACCTCGCACTACGTGCGGTTTGGCAGCCTCCGAACCCTGCGATGTGCTAATTCCCCCCCCCGACGTTTGAGCGTATATTATTGATACACCGCTCGTTAGGGCGAGAATTGCGACAACAAGAGTCTTGAAAAATCTCTGTGTAGAAATTCTCATAAAAGTTAAGGTTTATTAGTTAATTATTTGTTTTGGGTTATTTATGTCGTAAATATGCGTATTACATTTGCGAATTTAATATATATTTTTGAAATAGCAAATAAAAATGGAATATTTTTTTGAAAAAAGAGGAAAACCTTTTATTGATAATTGATAATTATAGGCTATTAAGGGTATGGCGCATCCTCTCACAATCTCTAACAACCTCTAACTCTGTTGTGTCGTGAGCCTACGGAGTGCGTATCAAAATGGCAAATGCGCCTGTTACTAAGCACTCCAATAAGAGTTAGTAGTTATTGTCGATGCTAACTACTAAACAAAAATACGCTGCGACTAAATTGTCGCAGCGTATCGGTTCTTTGACTTATGGTAGCACAACCCAAAAAAGAAAAGCCGAGATTCTTTCAAACCTCGGCTTGCTTTAGCATTTTTTACTTACTGCTTCGGCTTCTTGTCCTCGAAAACGACGGTCAATGCATTTAGCTTACCGTTGTTCGAACCGTCAATATAATCCATATAGTTGTCGACTGTAAGTTCTGTACCTGTTCCCACCCAGGTGCGTGTACCATATACATATATAGTACCACTATTTACCGCCTGATTCATAAGTCCGCAAATCATACCCACATTGGAAGTACTTACAGAGCCTGATGCAGTTCCAATATTTGCACTAACGGCACAGTTGTTGAATGTTAGACCGGCGACATTGCATCGACCAACAAGTCCTCCGACACGAGTCTTCTTAGTAGAACTATTACTCTGAGTTTTGATAGAGACATCTCCGAATGAGTTATTGCCAATAAGGTTACCCGCCAAGTTGCCAGCAATACCACCGATACCGGACGCCTCAACCTTTGCAGTCCAAAATGTTACCTCGCCATTATTTGTACAGTTGGTAATATTTGGACCACCGCCACAAATACCACCTAAGTATACTTTCATATTTTTTGGAGTAATAGCAACCTTTCCGCTATTTGTACAATTTTCAACAGTGTTATTGGTAGCGTTATCATCACCTCCGCTATAACCCTTACCTACAATACCGCCACCATAAGCAGCGTAAGTAACATTATATGAGCAGAGAAGTACTTTACCACTATCTGTACTACCATCACCATTTATGAGGTTCGAGAGAGTGATACCATCAATATCGCACTCGCCTACAACACCACCTACAATAGGAATGTTTGCGTCGCTGAGGGCAGAAGATAAAGTTTCGCCATAAGCAGCACTAACTATTCCATAGTTGTAGCAATGAGAAACAGAAGCAGCAGTTACACCAACAACACCTCCTACCGCAGGAGTATCGCCAAGAGGAGTGTTAGCCTTGTAGTATATACCGGCATTATTTGTGTTATTATTGATTGTGGCGCTGCTTGTAGTAGAACCCTCAAGCAAAGCAACACGACCAATAACACCACCTACGGCAATACAACAAATATCTTTACCTCCAAAATCCGTTGTTGCAGAACAACCGTCTACATAGATTGTACCACTGTTTGTACATCCCGATACAGTGTTGTCGATTGCACGACCACAAACACCGCCAATCTGCAAATTCTTGATAGCATTGGTTGCTACATTCTCTGCAAGACAGATATGACCGTTGTTTGTAGAAGAGGTGATATCTCCTGTAAATGAGTTGTTCCTGTAAGCACGACCACCGCCTGCGGTTAAACCACCTGCAAAAATTTGTGTATTAACCTCGTTTGCAGTGTTAATCTGAAGGCCTGCATTATTGATACAATTTACCAAATAGCCCTGCAAAGCCACTACAAATGGTGCTGCATAGCCATCACCATTTATGAAGGTAACTGTCAACTTCGAGTCTGGCTCTGTTGTAAATACTCCAGCATTCGACAATGTACCAGCGCTGTTTCCCAAAGTGAGATTCTCAACACCGCAACCTTTTGCAATAAAATCGAAGAGCAAAGCCTGCGACTTGGTACCCTCCTTAACAGCAGTAAGGTTGTAAATCTTGTGTAAGCGACCATCAATAACAGACTTACCATCCTTGAGTGTCATAGCAGGAAGTGTTACACCTGTCATATCGAGGTCGGTATTTACGAGTACACGGCTCTCGCTATTTGCCCAAGCAGAAGGGCTAACTCCGTGAGCCATATCTACCCAATCCTGCACGCTGTTGATACCGTTGTCAACGGTAGCATTAACCTCGAGTGGTGGCATATCGATAACTACACCTGCAACAATCTCCTTACCTGCAGAGTACATCTTCTTTATCATCACCTTCTCGTTCTCGTCAATCACACGGATAGTGAAGCCCTTAGCGTAGTTGCCCGCTGGGAGCGCAAAGTAGAGGTCGGTAGCGGTCGAAGAGAGTGCTACGCCCTCGGCGCTTGTGATTGAGATATGAGGAGTGTGAGCCTCGGTAGTTGTAGTTGCCGCAAGTGAAACACCCTCTGCCGAGTAGGTTGTAGCGAACTCACCCGAGAGATACTCGTAGTTGTTTGCCAAGAGAGCCACCTTCTTGATGGTAGTGTTACCTGTAAGTGAGAGGTGGATATAACCGCAAGTGTGCTTCATTGCTACGGTTGCACCCTCAGCCTCTGCGTAGCCGAGCATAATACCATAACCGTTTGCGAGAGCCTCCTGCAAGTATGCCTGCTCGGTAGGGATTTTGATGGTGGTAGCCGATTCATATATCGATGCTGGATAGAGCAACTGTGCAGGATATGCGATTTCGCCCTCAACGCTGAGAATAGCCGAAGTCGAGCCGTTGTAAGCCTCTGCGATAGGCTGCGAAGCCACGCCGTTTACTGCAACTTGGTCACCTGTCTGCCAATAGAGTGTGAGAGTATTCTCGTCCTTCTCCGTTGCGCCTACGCGAGTGTTCTCAATTCCGAGGTTGATTGTTGAATAGTTTTTGGTGTTAATCTGCTCGTTGTTCTCGAAGTCTGCTGTACAAGCCGAGAAGAGAGCAGCAACCATAAGTCCTAATGTTGTAATTCTGTTTTTCATAATCTTCTTTTACTTTTTTTGGTTGAACATTTTCGGGCTGTGCGTTAATACTCCCACTCACCCTCTTCTCGTTTAAGATTATCGAGGAAAAATCCCCCTTCAGTACTTGCGGCAAAGCCTTGCTCTACCTTTGTGTCGCAAATAGCGACCTGCGGAGTAATGTACTCCTTGTTTTCAATTTTTTTCATAGTTTTTTTGTCTTATGATTGTGAAAAATTATCTGTTCTTTGGGATAAACTGCACCGCATCGGCCACGATAGTACCATCAGCACCTTTGTTGGTAAGTTCAACATAAGGTTTTGCACCCTCGGCAAAGTGATATGTGCCGAGCAATACCCACTCGCCACGAGTCTGACCGATAATTTTAACATCCTTTGTAGCAATGCTTACTTCGTGCTTCTCTGTGCCATCAAAGATGTTAAAATTGATAACCGAAGATCCCTGCTTCTGCTTTGGAAAGTAGTAGTAAACATTGTACTCATCAGCCTTCTTCAAATTAGGATGGAAGAATGCTGACATCTCGCTCTTGCCCATCGAGTTGTCGAAATGACGACAGAATGCATAACTGTGGCGACTATCGTCGTATGTCCAATCACCAACCAATCGTACACACTTCTTGTCTGCATCATCTACAACCACATCAGGTTTGCGATTATCACCCCACGGGCGAGCCTCCAACTCAGCATTGAGCGCTTTAACATCGACATCCTGTACTGCGCAGTTGTTATCGATAGCCATCGAAGCAGCGGTTGCTGCCGCCTGCGACAATACCATCGCTACCGGCTCCATACGAATCGAACCAAATGCAATGTGCGATGCCGACAAACAGAATGGCACATAGAGATTTGACACCTCTCTACGCTTTGGCACAATCGAAAGGTACGAAATCGGATATGGCTTCACATTATCCTTAACCTCGACATTGCCTTCGTTACGAACACAGCCGTTAACTATCACTCGGTCGCAGTTGTGAGAATCCATAGTGTAGGCAGCCAAAGCAATACCATCTTTCACAACCTCACGGCCCTGGCAGTGGTGCTGCGTCATTACTACATCGCTAACCATACGGCGAGCCTCACGAACATAAATCTGCGGAGTCCAGTGATTGTTGTTCACATACTCATCTTTTGGGTATCCCCACGAAAGCATCTCCTTGCGAATGAACTCAGGAATACGCTCGTCGTGACCAACGAAGTAGAGTAAGCCCTTTGTGTAGTCCTCGTGCTTCTTAACGATGCGTGCACGCTCCTCGTAACTTGCCTCCGGATAGTCCCAGTTCTCGCCAATCATATCGGTTGAAAAACCACCTCTATGATTGATATCTGTCTTATTATTCGGCATTCTACTCCAAATAAAGGCGTCAGTCAAACCTTTCCAAGGCTGTTTCTCCTTCAAGCGGATCAACAACTCATACTTTGATGGATCGTAGTTTTCAGGCTTGGTAATAGGTATCATATTCTCCTTATCATTGGTCAAGCAGATGCGGAAGTTGTAGGCCTGCACCTTCTTGTCGCCCGAACCTGTTGGCAAAACAGACTTTTTGTTGACGCCCCAAAGCAGACCACTGCTCTTCTTTCCCGGAATAACATAAGGATCTACATCTACGGTAAACTGATGCTTGCGTCGAACCTGCACACCGTTGTACTCCTCGTTATAGACCTTATTATCCTCACGACCAACGGTATAAGAAACTCCTGCAAGAGCCATCAAATCACCCTCATAGGTACAGTCGATAAAGACTTTTGCCTCAACTACAACATTGCCCTTCTTTCCGGGAGCAGCAGAGTCCTCGAGAGTGATATTTGCGATGCGGTCGCCCTCCTTATTTGCGGCAACAATGCGGCGATTGCACCAAACCTCGATGTTCTCCTCGGCAATGTAATCCTTGAAGATTTTCTCGGCAATATGTGGCTCGAATACCCACTTCTCCAACGAACCATAGTGAGTACCAAGTCGACGATAAAAATCAAGGGCAAGACCTTTCACAACATACTTGTTACCGATGTCGGTCATTCCCAAACCACCCGACGACATTCCGCCGATGTGGGTAGTAGGCTCGATAAGCAAAACGCTCTTTCCCTGCTTCTTTGCAGTGTAAGCAGCAATAACACCGAGCGAAGTTCCTCCATATACACAGATATCCACGCTCTTTGCCACCTCCTTTTTAGGAGCAGCATTTAGCGGTAAAACAAGGCTAATGGCCAGAATAAATAGCAAAATCTTTTTCATACTAAAAATGTGTTCATATTTTATTTGCTTATGTTGAATTTCGTTAGTTCGTAGAAGCCCAACTTCCGTTTGAGCCCGTCATATCGTCCGGAGTAGTATTGCCCTGCTGGGTTGTCTTACTCCACTCTGTGTGGTCGTCCTTCACGAATCTCGTTGCGATTGAAGCATTAAACCAATCGCCTACATCAACTACTTTCAATGCCGAATTACCATCAACAAATAAGTAGCGAAGGTCGCTGTTATTCTTAATATCGAGCGATGTCAAAGCATTGTTGTTCAGACGCAAGCCACGCAATACTGTATTCTTCGAGAGGTCGATGCCCACAAGTTTTGAGTCGTTGGCATTAATCATCAACAACGCCGTAGCAGGTGCAACATCGATAGTTGTAAAGTTGGTATATGCTGCGTGCAAGTAGTTGAGAGCGGTATTGCCCACAAGTGTCAACTCGCTTACTGGATTATGGCTGATAGCCAAACGCTTCAAATTGCTCAAACCGTTAACCTTAATCAACGAAAGGTTATTGCGGGTGCAAGTGAGCGATTTAAGCGATAAGTTGTTGCTTGCATCGAGTTGTGTCAACTTATTATCGTCGCACACCAAACGCTCCAATGCCACCAAAGTCGATATATTCAACTCTGTGAGTCCGCAACCATTGCAGTACAATGCTACGAGGTTGGTATTATTAGCAACATTCAAAGTCGAAACCTTCGAGTATGCACAGTTGAGCATAGTGAGGTTTGAGAGAAGCGACACATCGAGCGAAGTCAATGACTCACATCCACGAAGGGAAAGTTTCGAAAGATTTGTGTTGCTGCTCAAATCGAGCGATGCAATCGGAGTACCCGAGAGAACCAACTCCTCCAACTCGGTATTATTGCTCAAATCGAGCGATATGATAGCGGTATTTGCGCAGTTGAACTTGCGGAGTTTAACATTCTTGCTCAAATCAATTGAAGTGAGAGAAGTAGGTACACCCTGAATATCCAACTCTTCGAGGTTTGGTAAGTGCTGTAAGTCGCTCAAATCAGCGATATCGTCAGTCTCGAATGTGAAATACTCCTTCTCAACACGACGCCACAAGGTGATGCTTGTAATTGCGTCCAATTCGTCCTGCGAAAACTCCCCGTCGTCGTCTGTATCATAATTGTTGTTAAGTAGGAATGCCTTAAAGTTTGCATTAGCAAATATCACAGCAGGCTTTGCGCCATTCTGTGTTACGGTCAGTGTTACACTCTCTACACCCTCGCCCGACAAGGTGATAGTTGCAGTGCGAGGTTCAGTAGTCTCATTTTTGGCTACGGTAAACACCATCTGATGAGCAGCCATAGCACGGGTTGGCTCTGCCAAAGTAATCCAATCCGCTTCGATTGTTGCGGTAATCTCGATATTAGTCTTCAAATCAACCACAACCTCTCCTCCTTTGGCGGCAACCTCGTATGTTGTCTTCTCGACAATAAAACCATTGGTCTCGGATTGTGTTACTGTCAAAATCTCATCTTTGACGCCTTCTCCTGACAAGGTAATAGTTGCTGTACGAGGTTCGATTGCATTGTTTGGCGCTACGGTGAATGTCATCTGACGAGCCTCCAAAGCACGGGTTGGCTCTGCCAAAGTAATCCAATCAGCGTCAATCTCTGCCGAAAGTTCGGTATTGGTCAGCAAATCAACAACGATATTTCCACCTTCTGCTCCGACCTCATATACGGTCTTCTCAACGAGCAAGCCCTTTGCCGAAGCCTGTGTTACAGGGATATATATCTCCTCGGCAACGCCATCGCCCTTAATAAGAATCTCACAGTTGCGCTCTTCTGTTTCCTTATTTGCCAATACCTCAACTTCGATTTTGCCATTGCCTTCGCCGTGGTATACTCTCAAAAATAGCCACTCGGACTCGCAACTTGCTCTCCATTTTGTATCGCTTGTAACGGTCAAGAAGTATACACCTTTTGCTGCTGTTGCCTTGATTTCGCTCTCTGCAACACATAACTTCGCAGTAAAGTCAGTGGTGGTGTCGGGAGCACAGGCTGCCAAGCCAAAGAACAATGCTATAATAATCAGATATTTTTTCATAATCAAAATCTTTTGGGGTTATAACTATTTATTAAGCATTGGTTCGAGAATTGGCATTATCGCCTGCTCCATAATGTAGTAGCCCTCGGTTAAAAGGTGACAGTTGTCATTTGAGAACTTTGGATCAAGGGAGCCATCTGCTTGTACAAACAACGAATAGTAATCTACATACTCGCAGTTGTTGTTCGCTGCCCACTCCTCGACAATGGTGTTCAACTGAGAAATAAAGTTAGCAGGTACGGCATTTGTATTCCAATTATAACCAGACGATGGAAGCACGCTGCACAACACGACCTTAATACCGGCTTCCTGCGCCATCTTTGCCATATAAAAGATATTGCTGCTAATCTGCTCGGCTGTTACAAATACGCCATTGTTCTGTGCGATATCGTTAGCGCCAGCGAGGATAACTACCACCTGAGGGTGCTGGCCAATCACATCGGAAGCGTAGCGTTTAAGCATATCGCCTGTAGTCTCATCATCGATACCCTTACAAAGAAAATTGTTGGTAGAGAAGAAAGAATCTCTATATTTCCCCCAATTATGGGTGACGGAATCTCCAAAAAACACTACCAGCGGATTGGCGAATACAATGCTCGGCAGCACGCACAAAAGTACGGTTGCAAGCATTACTCTAAAAAATCGTTTAATAGCCATTTTTGATATAATTTGTTATATGGTTAATTGCATTATTTATTCTGTTTACCATTCTACCTTCTCCGTGTAGGTAGTACCGAAGTTGTCTTTTACACGAACTTCTCCAGAGCGAACACCCTCGCTTGGCTTGATGCGGAACATATAGCGTGACTTTACAGGTTTCGCATAATTAGCCGCTCGACCTTTGATGTGGCTCAACTTTTCGGTAAAGATCTGCATATAGTCAGGATCAACTTCGGCAAACTGCTCGAACTCGCCGACCTTCTTGCCGTTTTCCCACCACTCAACAGTCGACCAATTCGAATCTGGCGAGTAGTTCCAGATGTTAGCCTTCACGTAGCCGTCGCCCGTGCGAATAGGTGAGTAGGTACGCATCTGGTAGTTGCGGTCGTGACCGACACTTTTGTACCACCACTTAACATCTTCACCATCAACCTCTACGACCATATAGCCATTTGGGCGACCGGCGGCATCCATCTCCATATTCGTGCGCAGAGCACCTACGCAACGACATACCGAGATACACGAGAAATGGCTCATATCCTCGTAATCGGGCTTTCCTGCATACTCAAACTCATAGTTGGTATGATAGTGACCCGACCACGAATAAACTCGCTTATATGGCTTGATAAGTTCGGTATATTCCTTATAGTTTACATTGTACTTACCGTAAGAGGCATTAGGGTTGTTACCCGGCTTCTTCCAAAGGTTAGCGTGACCACAAATATAGATTGTATAGTCGTGTGGAATGTAACTCAAATCCTGCTTCAACCATTCCAACTGCTCGTTATCCAAGCCAGAACCATAGTGTTTCTTTGCATTTGCACGGCTGTACTCGATACTGTTTACCATCACATAGTGAATCTTGCCAATGGTGAACGAGTAGTAGGTAGGCGACACATACTCCTCGAAGTATGGAGTACCCAACTTACCCTCGATAATGTTCGCCTGATCGTAGTCGTGATTACCAATTATATGGCACATAGGGAACGAGAGAGGGGCGCTGATGTCCATATAGTCATCATATCCTGCCATCCAGTTATAAACCAAGTCACCAAGGTTGATGGCGAAGAACTCACCATTTGTAGTCTTCTTAAAATCCTCTACATCAGGGAGTACAACATCACGATAACGCTCGCCAGAGCCGTCGTGACCGAGACCTCGCATCTGTGGGTCGCCGATCATAACTACGGTGTACTTATCGGTAGACTCCGTACGTTTTGCAAGGGTAAAGTTTGCTGTAGCAGCCTTCTGGTGACGAGGGATACGAGCAAAGTTCTGAATCACACTCTTGCGATGCGGAATTTGATAGCCGTCAGGGATAGAGATAAACACGAAACGAGTATTTTTCATATCACTCTTCAATGCGTAGTGGCCATTGCTGTCGGTAGCAACACACTGCTTACCGTCCGAAACAACGCAACCAACGATAGGCTCTCCCTGATCGGTAGCAACACGGCCAAAGATAGTCGAGCCGTCAGCCAAAGGGTCTGCCACAGTAGCATAGTTGTGGAACTCTCCACCTTGAACATCTACAGTTGTGATGTAACCGGCGATATTGCCACAACGACCTGTTGCAGCCTTAACCTCTCCCTTATTTGCGCAGTCAAGGAAGTGTACCGAAGCCTTAGCGTTACCACCGGCCTTGCCAACAATACCTCCCGTATGGATAGCGTTGTTGTGATTGGCATAGTTGTTACCACCTGAAAGACTCTCTACTTTTCCGTAGTTTACGCAGCGGCGAAGATAGGCTGCAAATCTATTCTTATTTGGCGTATAAATCACACCTACTATACCGCCAATGAAAGAGGGCTTTGTAGGGCTTGCACCGATGAAGTGTGCCTCGCCGCGGTTATTGCAGTTTACGAGGTGAACCTCACGGCCGATAGTTGCAGCAATTCCACCCACGTGAGCAGGTGCAGTATTTGCACATTCAACCTTGCCGAAGTTTGTACAGTCGGCAATAACCATCTTATTGTGTGGCATAGCGCAGATTCCTGCTATATGAGTTGTGCTGATACCCGACGAGAATACAGTGCCGAGGTTGTCGCAGCATATAATATCACTCTTTGTGTAACCCACGATACCTGCCACCCAACTCTCGCTGGTACCGCCTGCATCCGGAGCGTTCGAGGTGCTTGTTACATTGCCATAGTTGAGGCACAATTTAACAGTTGTCTTGAACGCCTCACCAATAATGCCTCCGATCTTGTCGTTACGGGCGTCATTCTTCGAATTCACATTACCATAGTTCTCGCAACGAGCAGTAGTAGATGCTGCAAGAGTCTTATGATAGGTTGCACCACAAATGCCTCCGACATAAACAGTAACTACCTTATCCTTCTCTCGACTGCAATAGATGCTTGCAGAACTAATATCACCATAGTTGCGACAGCGATATACAACATATCGGTTCGATCCAACTATACCACCCACATAGACATTGCCGTCGGTGAAGTTTGACTTGTGAGTCAACGCTCCGTGAGTCTCACAATTCTCGATAGTACCTTTGTTGATATTGGCAATCCAACCTACGAAAGTTTCGCCACCTTTGGTCTGCGTCTTCATTACACACGAAGCGTCGATGCGGAGGTTCTGAATCTTACCTCCTTCCAAAAGTTCGTGGAAAAGTCCGTTATGTGCCTTCCAATTCTTCAAAGCGTAGCCCTGACCGTCAAAAGTACCACCGAATGACTGTATGGCTGGCATCTTCTTAACCTTCGCCATATCAATATCGGCTTCGAGGCATACTTCGCCCTTCTCATTTTTGAAGGCCGAATAGTCCTCGCCTTTGTTGATAGCGGTAATGAAGGTCAACAGTTCCTTCGCATTTTTGATACCACCAGCATATACTGCCACTACCGAGAGCAGTAGCGCAAGGGTTAGAGTCAATATTCTTAAATGTTTCATATCGTTTGTAGTTTATTCGTATTTTTACCAACTAATAGTTTGCGAGTACTCGTTGCCGAAGCGATCCACGACCGTAATCGTTCCATTGCCCTTCGGATTTGGCTCGTAGATACGGAAGATTGTGTGAATATTATTGTTGCCAGGACCATATTCGTTACCACCTGCCAACTTATAGCCGTAAGAGTAGTAGTGATTCGTAATCTCGTATGTAGCCAAGCAGTAAGCGTCCTTGTGTCCAAGTTTTGACATTGTTGCACCGTTGTACTTCGGTTTCTCCCACTTATCGTCCCAGAGAAATACATTTACATAGACATACTTATTTGCCGCATTACCTGCAATCATTTCATCATAGGAGTTGTGATACTGCCCAGGCTTATAGACCTTCATCTGGTACGACTCGGTCAACTTTGCACCATCTTTGCGCATCTTTGCCTCTCCATTCTCGTCGAAGTCGTAGTCACGATACTTGTACTCAGGCTGTGGGTCGGTCTTACCTGTAAAACCGTTGCGCTGATAGAGAGTAGGCTTGAAATACCACGAAATCTCATCGCCATCGACCTCCACCACGGTATAACCGCGCGGTGTGCCATTTACAGCATACTCATTTGTCCACAATTCGCCTGTCGAGCGAGCCACAGTGTGAACCTCGATATTTTTGAGGTTCGATGACTCTGGATATACATAGTTGAATGTTGTATGTGCGTGACCTGCCCAAGCGTGCACTTTCGCATATTTCGACAAGAGAGCAGCGTAGTCGGTACGGTGCCCCTGCGTATGCTTCGAACGCTCGCTCATATCGATACCCATAAACATCGGCGAGTGCGCAGCGACCATAATGGTAGTCGAGCGGTCCACATACTGAAGGTCGTTCTGCAACCACTGCCACACCTCGTCGGTAAGTCCCTGGTCGTAATCACGCAACGAGTTGTCACTGGAACGAATCTTCATAATAAGGTTATCCAACACTACATAGTGCTGCTTGCCGATATTGAATGAGTAGTAGGTCGGACCGAGGTACTCCTCGTACTTGCGACGACCTTCGGTGTCGTTCTTGGCTGTGTAGTCGTTGTCGTGGTTGCCGAGGATGTTGAACATCGGGAAACCGAGTGTCTTTAAGCCTGCGACATAGTTGGTAAAGAGGTTCATATTCTCGTGAACGAGGTCGCCGAGCATCATACCGTAGACATTTCGGTCGGTAATTGTAGCGGCCTTCTCCTTCATATCTAGATAGAAGTCCTCGCACATATCCAATGAGTGGTAGGCTATATTGTCGTAGCCAGCCGAGCGAGCACGGGGCTGTGGGTCAGCGCCTACGATAAGGGTGTAACGCTCGGGGTTATTTGCAACCGGATAGAACTCGAATGTATGTTGTACCATCTCATTTGCTCTCTCCTCGTCTGTTACGCGGTGATAGAAAATCGGCAGACCATTCTCATCTGTTGGCGCAGAGTAGCCCGAAGGGATACTTGCTGTGATAAACTTCGTGCGTGAGAGGTCACTATCGATCTCGAAGTAACCGTTTTCGTCGGTTTGCACACACAGCAAGCCATCAGAAATAACCACGCCGGCGAGCGCTTTGTTACCGCCACCGTAGACGAGTCCCTTGACCGTAATCTTGCCGGTAGGAGTATATCCACCGTTATCGTTGTTGCCGTTGTTATTGCCACCATTATCAGGTGTACAAGCCAACGCCAAAATAAGGGTTAATATCGGAATAAAAAGTTTTCTCATCATTTATTGTTTCCGCTTTCAGTTTTTTAGTTCCTCCGCTGAGTGGCCCGAAGACCACCCGATAAAGAGCATAAGATAATATTATTCGGTTAGATAGTAGCAATCCGTTGGAGTTGTGGTGGCATCTCCAACGAGGTAACTTGAGAAGTTATCCGCAGTGATAGATGTATCATAGAATTCACCTGCTACACCACACTTCTCAATTACGGCACCATCAAGAACCTTTGCTGCGACCATTCCGCTGGACTGGTTGCTTGATTTTTTCTTAATATTACCATTGAATGTAGAGTTCTTAATCGCCGATTGCGCATTTACGTGCGAAGCAATACCACCTATAAAGGTGCTATTATCCGAAAGCAAAGAGGTACTTGTTGCAGTACAATTGTCAATGTTGGAGTTATTGAGGTATGCTGCAATACCGCCCAAACGAGTAGGGTTATTTATACCTCGCATAGTTACAGTACTTTTACAGTTGTGTATATTTGTATATCTTGCATACGCTACAATGCCGCCTCCGTATCCACGATACGCATAAATATTAGCATTACTACCATCGACAGCATTGTTTTGACAATTTGTGATAGCCGATTTATTTTCGGCGTCACCCATAATATATGCTACGATACCACCGCAGAAGATACCCTGTTTACTCTCACAAGGGACAATTTCATCATCCAGCATATTGGCTCCACGGTTTTGGTTGTGAATGCGACCGGTATTGATACAGTAATCAATAGTAGTTCCAGCCACAGCAGCCACACCGATAATACCTCCACAATAAGGGGTCAGTTCCGTGTTTCCACCGGTATAACCTATAAGCGCAACAAGAGCTTCGTTCTTAACATACTTAACAGTTGCAGGAGCGTTTAAAGTACCGATAATACCACCTGCCGACAAGTATTTAGAATCCGATTTATCAGTGTATCCGTATCTTACCTCTCCTCTGTTTATAATGCCGTAATTCGAGGTTCCATCAATGGTGCCAGCACTCGAGTTGTCGAATTTTCCGATAATACCACCCAAGTCCACAGATGTATCAGAATAGTCCTCTGTGCAGGTTACTTGCAACTTAGCCTCGTTTACGAGATTAGAAATAGTGTAAACTTGGCAGTAGCCGATTACACCACCCATATGGAGACAACGAGTTTTTGCGATAGAATTAAGCGTACCCGAGTTTATGAGGTTCGAGAGAACTGCAGTATCGCTATTTACATAGCCGATAACACCACCAATATATGGGAACTTAACATTTGTACCCAAAGTGATAGAACCGCTGTTCGAACAATTATCGACAGCATCGCTTGCCTGCAAAGCAACTACGCCTCCGACATACACCTCACAGTTGTAGTCATCAACTCCAATATCAGCCGGCTTACGGATAGTATTGTCAACGATATTACCAGAGTTGGTACAGTTCTTCAAAACATCAGCTTCATCTGTAATACGAGCAACAATACCTGCTGTGGCTTTCTCATAAGCATTGTAGTTCGATGTGATATCACCTGTATTCGAGCAATTAACCAAAGAGCAACGGCTATAACCGCAAATACCGCCCAAACATACGATTGCTTCCGGGATTTCGTTATCTGCAAGAAGACCGAAGTTACAAGTGTCCTTCGACTCAATAGTACCATTGTTGATACAACCGACAACTTGGCAATCTGCGTCTGTACGACCTACGATACCACCAACATCCAAACGAACCGCAAGACCATCTGCGACACAGTTGTCAAGAACAACAGAGGCTTCATTTGTACAATTCTCGATTACGGTAGAAAAGGCATCGCCAACGATAACACCATAGTGCGACTCCGCAATAATATTCAACGAGAATGTCATCGATGAAGTGCTGTTGATAGTCAAATCCTTAATAATAGCATCGTATGTAGTCGCAAACAAAGGCTTGTTATTTGAACGCCAATTCTTGATAGCAAAGCCTTGACCATAGAATGCTCCGTTAAAATAATGGTTAACAGCGCCGTCAGCCTCATAAGCAACTCTGCCGATTGAAGTCCAAGCGGCATTAGTTGCGTCATCGAATACGATATCGTTTTTGAGAGAAACTACGAGTGGAGTAACATTAGCGTACTCGCCTGCGTTATAAGCCTTGGCGAAAGCCACCAATTCCTCTGCGCTTGCAATCTCAATACCTATGAGAGTAGCGGTTGGAACGAACTCAATAACAGGCATAGTCTTAATATCGCCCTTTGTGAGAGTGATAGCGTCTGTTGCGATATCCATATAGTGTCCTTTGGAGTCAATCAGGCGAACAGAGAAGCCACTTTCATACTCGCCCGCAGGAACTACAACGAAAATATCTGTAACCTCGTCCGAGAGAGTCTTACCGACCTGGGTTGTTACAACCTTGTCAGCCTCGGCAGTTGAAGTTGCTGTGAGGTTTGTGCTAGTGTAGTCGATTGCGAAGTTGCCTGAAACCTGCTCGCCTGCCTTGCCACGGAACTCAACCTTTGTAAGTTTGTGAGTTGCGTGAGTGCTCTCTGCTGGAAGTACAACCTTCAAGTGAACGACCGATGTAAGGTGGTGCAAAGCGACACCATCTCCCTCTTCTGCAACGCACGCCATCGGTGCGCAGTTGGTTGCGAATGTGCCATCGGCAGCAGCCTGAACAGCGGGAAGACTGACCGTCGAAGCATCAATGTAAGCCGATGCCGGATAGAGCACTGAATATGGATAATTCAAACTACCCACGAATGTAAACTCGGCAAACTTTTTATTCTCCGAGATTTCAATTTTGGACGAAGTGTTACCATTGATTGCAATCTGGTCACCTTCGCTCCAATAAACCTTACCAGAGACACCCTCTACAAACTCTCCAAGATAGGTCTTGGTTTCGTCGAAACCTACGCCTACAACTGTTATTTCGCCCTCGATTGGAGTTGTAACATCTTTTGAGGAATCGTTTGTACAGCCTGCAAACATAACTGCGGCAAGAGCGGCAACGATCTTAAAAACTTTTCTCATAGTTTTATGTTGTGTAAAAACTTTATCATTAAAAAAAGGCTCGGAGTAGGTCCAAATTAACTTGTGGATTTTATTAACGATGAAAAATTTAACTACTACTTTTTATCACCCCAAGCCCTAATAAATTATTTTCCGTCCCAATATGAGCAACCTGTAACTGTAGCATTGGTTGCAGCACCACCATTTGGCGAATAGTTGATAATGTAAGTAGAGAGATTGTTATCCGAAATTACATTACCGTTAATTGTTCCACCGCAACGGCAGTTTGTAATCGAGATAGTCTCATCCTGTGCCAAACCTGCGATACCACCAAAATACTCAGGAGCATTATCTCGAAGCTTCTTTGGTGTAATCTCACCATAATACGAGCAGTTTGAAACCGAAGATGTACCCATAAGATGAGCCACGATACCACCTGCACGCATATCAAGAGAGCCAGCATAGTAGCCAGACATATTAACAGTTGCAACACAATCAATGAAGTGAGAATCTGCCGCGATACCTGCGATACCTGCACAAACTACGTTCACTTGGTCTTCGATAGCACCAATCCTGTACTCGCAACCCTTAACAGTAGCGTTAGCAAGGAAACCGGCGATACCGGCGATAGCACCACGATAAGCGCTAATGTTTGCAGCGTTTGTACACTTCTCGATAGTGATTGCGCCCACTGGCGAAGCCTTTGCACCGAAACTGCCGATGATACCACCCGAACAGTTGGTGTTGTAGGTAGTTGACCAAGCCAGGTTGTTGTAGTGCATATTTGCAATCTTACCTTTGTTGTGGCAGTTGATAATAGACGAATTACCCTCTACGATACGACCTACGATACCACCCAAATTGATATCATTGCCATTCGATGAGCCTGTATTTGAAGATGTCCACGCTGTCTGACCGTTGTTGGTACAATCAGAAATTGTTGCACCATTCTCGCATCGACCAACAAAACCTCCAAATGAACCTCCGGTGGTATTGATGGCAGCCGCTTTTGTGTGACTAAGAATAGTATCTCCCTTAGAGACGATGTTTGAGATGGTGATAGGAGTAGTTGCCCATCCTACAAAACCTCCGAAGTTGATGCAGTTTGAAGAAATCGCCTCCAGTTGATAGAAAGTAACTGTTCCTGTCCACTCTGCGATATTCGAAATGGTTACATTGGTCATAACCTTACCGAAGATACCACCAGCCGAAATAGTTGCTTGTGAGTTGCTCTGGCAAACTCCGGCAGTAACCTTACCTGCAAAAGAACCGTTGTACTTTGTCAAGTCGATCTCAATCGAAGCAACATTCTCGCTTACAAGACCTGCAAGGCCACCTGCATAGGTGTGGAGAGCCGCGCCCTCAGCAACAATGTTTGAGGTATTACCAATGGTGTTGTGATTGAAAACAGCATCGCCACTCAACCACGCACCTACTACACCACCAATGTGGAGGCTCTCAACAGCCGAAGTAGAAGTGATTGTCCCCTCGCTAGTGTTGTATGTAACAGTACCCTGAGCAATAGCAGTAACTCCTCCTACATAACCGTTCAAACTTACGTTCGAGCCACGACCTGCATTGTAGTTTACGGCACCTGCGTTATGGCTGGCTGTAATGGTAGCCTCAGCGGTGTTGTATCCAACAATACCACCAATATACGAGTTACCTACCACAGCACCCGAACTAACCGAACCTGTAGCGAAAGCCTGGTCAACCTTACCTGCGTTGTGAGCAACGATACCACCAATATAGAAGTTGCTATTTGCGTCAGCGCTCGACGATGCAGCAACATTTACTACACCTCCATTTGTACAGTTTACGATGTGCGAGTTCTTATCAGCCTTACCAATGAGACCAGCTACATATGTCTGTGAAGATGTCGAATTTGCGTCCATCGAGATAGTTGCGATGTTCGAGCAGTTCTGAACCGTTGTATTGACGATGCTACCTGCAAGTGTAGCAAGAATCTTTTCGCCAGTGTAGTTGCCTTTGAATTCGAAAGTAGAGGTCTTATCGAAGATAACGCCAGAGATAGTTGCATCCTTGCAAATACCGAACAATGGTTGTGACGACTTGAAGTTGATCAACTTCTTGCCGTTACCATTGAACTCGCCGGTCCAAGGGCGCTCCTCGGTTCCAATTGGAGTCCACTCCTTAATCTCGGTAAAATCAACATCAGCGATGATTGTAGGAACGCCGTCGATGTACCACTGTGACACATCGCCACCCTCGTTCCAAGTCTTAGCGAAGAGTGCCAAACCCGGACCGGTCAAGAGGCCCTCTACAGTATAGAACTCTTGCTTGATAACTGGAAGTTGGATATCTGCAGCACCCGACAAGAAAGAGAGCGAAAGTTCGGTCGAACGAATGTGTTGGGCATCGCTCGGGTTACCTGCGAATTGGAGCATATAAGATATTGTTTCATCACTATTCGCCTGTGTAGTATAAGTTACCCAAGTAGGCATAGCGATATCCTTAACGGTCTGCTTTGGAACACGAATCTCGAGTGGAGCAGGCTCCTCTGCTGCGAGCAATACATTGCCCTCCTCGTCGTAGTTTAACTCTGTACCGAACTGCCAGATATTGATAGTACCGTCAGCATAATCCCTGCCGTCCTTTACGAGTTTGACCTCGCCATAACGAGAAACATCCTCGTTAGCCTCCCATACGATAGTTACATCGGTGTAAGTCTCGCCATTAGCAGTAGTTACAGCACCCTTAGTTGCGGTAATCCAAGAATCGCACTCGAAGTGCCAAGCATCGCCAGTATCAAAAGTCTTAACCTTGGTTGTAAGGCTACCGGCTGACTTTGATGATGCAGCATATACCTGGTCAAGTACGAATACATTACCTCTTTGATCCACCGCGAGCATACTCTTCTTGTAGTTGCTTGCTACAAATGTAATTACAGCCGTCTCACGATCTTCGAAGCCATTGTTAGCATTGATTACGATATTGAACGAATCCGAACCACGGTGAACCTCCTCATTGTCGATATAGCACCACTCCTTGTTCGATATAGCGTTCCAATATATTCCATCGAAGTTGATTGTAACATCCACCGTGATGTTGTGGCTTACTGACGAGAGGTCAAGCGAACGCACCTCCTCTCCATTTACGCTGAATGTAACCTCGAGGTCTCCGACTTCGGTCACATCTGGAGTCTCATCGGTTGCTTCTGTTGTACAGCCCGTGAAGAGAGCCGCAACCACCATAATCATATATATAAAGTATCGTTTCATAATTTCACACATAGTTTTATGTTATTGACGACCCAAACGACGGATAGCCTTACTCTCTTGTGTATCAGCCCACCATACATCGGTAGTTAGGTTGTTCTCACCTCCAAGCCAACCATTTATTGCCTCATTGTACCATTCTGAGTTCTGATAGGACTCGGTAGAAGGATAGCGCATACGAGTAGGAAGAATACCGTTGTTCTGTGCCATCGGGCCATTGGTCTTCAATACAGGATAACCCGTACGACGATAGTCTGCCCACGACTCGATACCTACCCAGAAATTAGCAACATACTTCTGACGCAAGATTGTCTCGACAGCCTTGTCGTAGTCGAACTCGTAGTCGAGGTAGTTGATAAAGTTGATAACCTCCGGAGACGATGCGATGTAGTAATCACTTACATTTTCCCAACCAAGTTGCCAATGCAAGATGTTTTGGAGGTTAGCATCAAGGTAGATTGCCTTGTAATCCTTCTGTGCCATAGGAATCCAACCGCGCGCACCAGCCTCTGCAAAGAGGAAGAGTTGCTCGTCATAGTTAAGGAGCGAATAAGCACAATCCATCTTCATATCGCCAATGTGATTACCCGTCCAACTGCCCGATGTATATCTACCAATGGTCGAATTGCCAGCCGAAGAGATGTGGCTGTCGAAGTAGTCACGCAAGAATTGGCTCGTTTGCTGTGTTGGAGCTCCTATGCCCTTTGTGAAGTAGCGATAGTAGCGTGGGTCCCAAGGTTTGTTAGGATCATCTGTCTTTACGAGCATTAAGTTAACGATAGTCGAACAAGCGGCAGTCTGTTTCCAAAGACCGCCAGTGGTAAATTTGAATGGGGTGTAGAGAGCCGCATCCTTCGAACTGAACTGCATACGTGCACTATCGTTCAAGTTGCGCATCATAGGATACTCGCCACCACCTGAAAGATGACAGTCGTATAACTCGTTAATCTTATTCAGCACATTGATATCGCCATAATCATTGCCCAACGAGATAATACCATTAGATTCCTCCACAACCTTATTCGAAATACGCATCAAAATACGAAGGTAGAGCGAGTTGCCAAAGCGCTGCCATTTGTCAACGTCTCCGTTGTACATATAGTCGTAGCGAGAGTTGAAGTTGATATCTGAAAGAACACCAGCAGACTTCTGCTCCTTGGCTTTATTGAAGCAAGCGTTAGCCTCCTCCATAGAGCGCACCAAGTCGATATAAATATCCTTCTGGTTGTCGTATTTAGGAGTAAACTCCCATTCATCGTCTTGCAAAGAGAGCAGACCGGCCTGCGAATATGGAACATTTCCGTAGGTATCGGTCAAAATTTGTGTAATTAACGAGCGCAATGTTAATGCTACACCAATCATAGCAGGGTTGCCCTGTCCCTCGACTGCGCACTCCTTACGAGCCTGCTCCAACATATGTTGTGTATTGCCGAGGTATAAATACAAGTTCCATAAACTTGATGAATTCTCCTCCGATATAACATAGTTATAGGTCAACTGCGATGAGGTTTCGAAGTTAGTTTTGATAGAGTACTGCATAAGATCACCCAACCAACTGTATGAGGTTTGAGCAAGACGCTTCAGTACATTACAGGTTGTAGATTGTACGAACGCTTCCGGACTCGCTTCGGAGAGGGCATACGGATTATCGTTCATCTCGTCAAAATTGGCACAACTAACCGATACGAGTGTCGCAGCCAAAACAGTTGTAATATATATAATGTATTTTTTCATAATCAAAATCCTCCTTCGCATTAAAATTTTATAGAGATGCTACCACCATATACTGCGGTACCCGGCATCTGTAAGATTTCAAAACCTGGTGTCAAAGCTGCACCACGCATCGAAACCGCCTCAGGGTCGAAGCCTGGGAATTTGGTCCAACAGTAGAGGTTATTTCCAAATACTGCTACGGTCAAGCCCTGGATAACTTTAGTCTTAGCAAGAAGTTTCTTTGGGAACGAGTATTCAACTCGAACCTCACGCAACTTCAAAAACGAAGTTTCAACAAAGTTACCCTCTGTGCACTCACGAGCGTACTTCACTCGATAGTATGTCTTGATAGTCGAAGATGTATGCTCGTAATCGCAAATCTTGTAGTTGCCGTCAGCCATAAGCATTACGCCCTCAGGAACGAGTCCTCCCTCACGACCTTCAAGAGTTGCGACACCTTTACCACGATAGTTCATAACCCAGTTGGTCTCTGACCAAACGTGTCCTCCGTACTTACCATCGAATTTGATGCTTGCTTTGAGGCCCTTCCATTTGAACGAAGTGCCAAAGCCACCACGCCATTTAGGCGCACAATCGCCAATATACTCGATTTCAGAATTGATGATAGGCGCACCATCCACGCCATAAACAATCTGCCCTGAAACATCAATTACTTTTCCCGAATTGTCAACGACATATGCACCTTCCGGAGCACGCTTGTAGCGACGACCATACATCGAAGTGAGTGAACTACCTTCGTATGCGTACATATATGCGTAATTGCCACGATTGGCAATTCTCCAGAAATCGATATCCTCTCCGAGTTCAAGCACCTTGTTGCGGTTGATAGACCAGTTTGCCGAAATGTCCCAACGAATATCGGTTGTGCGGATGATTGTACCAGTAGCCTGAATCTCGAAACCTTGGTTACGAATTGAACCTGCGTTGGTATATACGCTGGTCATACCCGATGCAGAAGATACCGGCATCGAAGCGAGAGCATTTGTAGTCTTGTTGTTGTAGTATGCCATATCAATATTCAAGCGGTTGCGGAACATACGCAAATCAAGTCCTATCTCCCACGAAGACACTCTTTCAGGCAACAATGTATCGTTGGTCTTTGAATCTTTAATGTCTACAACACCAGGGAATAATGTGCTGTTGAGATACTGCTTGGTACGATAAGGACTGGTATCGTGACCTACCTGTGCCCACGAAGCACGAATCTTCAATAAATTTATTACACCTTTCTTGCTACCAAAGTTGAGCAACTCGTTCAATACTGCACTACCCGAAACAGAAGGGTAGAAGTATGAACGATTCTCGGCAGGAAGCGTGCTCGACCAGTCGTTACGACCTGTAACATCGAGGAAGAGTGCATTGCGCCACGAAAGTTGCACCAAACCATAGAGTGAGTTGGTCTGACGACGCTCGTAATAGTTTGAGGTTCTAACCAGTGACGCCGAGTTAGCAAGAGAGTACACACCTAGTTCGATAAGGTCGTCTGCCCAGTCTTGATGTTTCTCGTACTGACGGTTTACAATGCTACCACCGAAGTTTGCAGTAAGGTTAATGTCGTGCGTAAACTTGTGATTGTAGCGGAACAAAAACTCTCCCGAAAACTGCATCGAGCGAATAGTCTGCTCGCGGTAGAAACCGTTAGGGTCTTTTGGTGTAGAGAATGCAAAACGCTGTGTACGGAAGTCATACTGCGAGTCGAGACCTCCACGTACCATCAATGTCAAGCCCTTGTATATCTTAAAGTTAAATTTGATATTACCGTAGATACGATCACGATTTTGAGTATTAACACTCTCATTTGCGATGAAGTAAGCATTATTCTTAGTGCCAGAGAGCGATGTATCCTGACTAACACCCTCTTTGCCATCCAGCCAATAGTTTTTCGCCCAGTCCATATTGATGTTTGGAGCGTAGCACCACAAACTATACATAATACCTGCTCCTGCGCTATAACCCGAAGATACAGGGATGTTGTCGCTATGGTTTCGACGATAGTTGAGCGAAACCTCCGAAGTAAACCACTTCGCAAACTCGCTGCGGGTACGCACGGAGAGGTGCTGCATATTGCTCGGCGAATTAGGGACGATACCCTGCGAATGAGTGTCACGCACCGAAACACGGATGGAGTTACGCTGGTTAATCTTGCCCTCAACCGACACCGAATTGGTCCAACTGTAACCCGTCTCGAAATAATCCTTGAACCAGTCGCCATAACTGATGAACGGAGTTGCTGTACGGCGGAAGTCGCCGAGTTGATCGTAACTACCTCCAATACCGGCCTTCTCGTTGTAGTACTGATAGTAAAGAGTTCCATCCATCTTAGGGCCCCACGAGTCCAATTCGGTTTGCGAACTGTAAGATGGCTCCGGGTGGTAACCTGAACCCTTGCCACCATCTCCAGAACGGAGATAATAGTAGTAGTCACTGTGACCTCCCGTACCATACTCATACTGCAAGTCAGGTGAAGTGTTTACTGTTCGGAAAGTGAGATTTGTTGAGTATGAAATGCTAATCTTCGACTGAAGATTGTCGGCCGTCTTGGTTGTAATGATAATCGCACCATTCGCCGCAGACGAACCGTATAGTGCCGTTGCTGCAGGACCTTTCAATACAGTTACACTCATAATATCCTCTGGGTTGATATCCGCTGTACCATTACCATAATCGATAGAAGTAAACTCGCCCTCGCCACCTGCATCAGAGTCGGTTGCGTGGTTATGCATAGGCACACCATCAACGACGAAGAGTGCAGTATTGTTAGCGAAATCCACTGTTGACTCACCACGGAGAGTTACACGGGTGGAGCCACCACCGTTCGATTGCTGGATATCCAAGCCTGCAACCTGACCAGTCAAACCCGAAAGCCAGTTCTCGGAGTTGGTCGACGAAGCAAGTATGTCGCCATCAACCTTCGAGGCTGCGTAACCGAGTGATTTCTCATCGCGCTTAATACCGAGTGCCGTCACGACAACCTGCTCAACCATTTGCGCCTCGGTAACCATCGAAACATTGATAGTAGTTCGAGAGCCAACCTTTGTGGTGTGCGTCTTATAACCCAAGAATGAGAATTGGAGTTCTTGAGCCGGCGTTGCCTTGATTTGATACTTACCGTCGATGTCGGTAACAACGCCCTGGAGTGTAGTAGCGATTATAACGCCCACACCTGCCATCGGCTTACCATTCTCGTCAAGGACGGTACCTGTAACCAAATGAGGTGTAGAGATGTCTGTTGCGGTTGTTTTTACCGCAGGTGGTGCAGGGGTGGGTGGGGGAGTCGAAAGACCTCCTCCCTCATTTTTTGCGACCGAGCGAACTACTTTAATGGCAATTTTGTTGCCAATAACCTCGAAGGTGAGGTTTCTACCATTAAATACCTTGTGAAGGAGTTGCTCGATAGGCATATCCTTTACACTGATACTTACATTTGGCGTACCATTCAACACCGTGTTGCTGTAAAAGAAGGAGTAGTTACTCTGCTTCTCGACCTCGGCAAAGAACTGTTGCATTGGTACATTCTTTACCGCAATCGTTACCTTCTCCTTGATATCGGGCGTTGCCGCAGACACCTGAGGGCAGAAGGATGCAATTGCAAGAATTGCAACTAACACCGCTTTCAACACTCTTTGAGTATAGTTAATCATAAGGTTTGTGTTTATTGTTGTATTATTTTTTTCGTTATTAATCTCTGCAATATCGAGCGAAATAGTGGCTGTGATAGTACCAGTGCTTATTCTCTATTCCTTCTTTGGTGTGTACTTTTCGGTACGCCAATCTTTAATCACGCCACTCCAATTCAAACCATAGGCGTAGTCGTAAACATTGCCGTCGGCATCTTTGTAGCACTTCATATCGAACGGAAGATCCTCGCACTGCTCCTCGACGGTACGCATATCCTTAGGCATCTGCATCGGGAGCAAGCCTTGTGGCTCGACCTTACCTGCAATAATCTCCATAAAGGCTTGATTCTGCACCTCGAAACCGATAAGAATAGCGTCTGCCGCCTTCTCGATTTCGTGGAAGCACATTGGTCGCTCGGCAGCAATAGCCACAATCACAGGCTTCTTGCCCATAGCCTTGCGGGTTGCGATAACGGTCTCCATCTCAACTTTGTTGAAGGTGGTTACACTCTTGCCGTAGTAGGAACGATTTGTGAAATTCTCCTTCGGGTCGCCACCTGCGATGCTCTGCTTGCGAGCATACTTTGCAGTGTAGTCGCCATACTGCAACGATATAGGCGTGTAACCGGTTCCGCCCTTGTCGATATCGGCCTTGTGGTGTCCTCTGTCCTGGGTTGGAGCCTTAATAAATACCAGCGCAACATCTGCCTCCTCGGGCTTTTCGACGATGTCGAAGTATTTGCGTACAAGGTTTAATGATATGCCGTAACTCTCGTATGGTTTACCACTTACACGATCGCTCCATTGGCTATAGACGCCCTTATAGGTACGCTTCGGCACATAGACCTTCAAGCGGCCCTGCAATGGAAGTGTCTTTGCGTGGTTTTTGAGCATCACTACCGATTTGAGTTGTGCAGCGAAGCCCTCCGCCATAAACTCTTTGCAACCCACGACCGCCTGGCTCTTTACAGGTTCGAGGTAAGCATTCTCGAACAAGCCCGTACGGAAAATGTTCATCAAAAGGCGCTGTGCTGACTCCTCGAAGCGAGCACGAATAGCCTTCTCGCCATACTTCTGCTTACCGAGTTCGTACGCCTCGATGATATGCTTGGTGGTATTCACACCGCCATATTGGTCAACGCCAATCATCAATACCGTGAGGTAGCGCTCTGCCGCAGGCATCGACTCCAAGCCCCACGGCTTACCGTTGTTGGTGTGAAGATTGGAATACTCGTTCACGATGCCCCAATCGGTGCAGATAACGCCCTTGTAGTTGTACTTTGTGCGAAGCAAGTCTTTAATGATATACTCGCTGTAGCCGTTGGCTATATTCTTGCCAGATGGGTCTTGACCATACGAAATAGTATAGTAAGGCATAACCGCCGACGCTTGCTCGGTACCGCCTTCGAGTTTGAATGCACCCTCGGTGAATGGTAGGAGATGTTCCTCGAAGTTTTTGCCTGGATAGACAGCATATTTACCAAATGCAAAGTGGGCATCACGACCACCCTCACCTGTAGCGCCACCTGGCCAATGCTTGACCATAGCATTCACGCTATTTACGCCCCACGCGCCCTCGCGAGCATCGTCGCCCTTCGAGGTTTGGAAGCCGTCTGTATAGGTGCGAGCAATATCGGTAGCCAACTTCGAGCCCTCGCCAAAGGTCGCCACTGCACGACGCCAACGAGGCTCGGTTGCAAGGTCGATCTGAGGAGAGAGGGCTGTCGCCATACCCAAAGCACGATACTCGGTCGAGGCAACCTCTCCAAAGCGCTTTGCTATGGCAGGGTCGAATGTCGCCGCCATACCGAGCAGTCCAGGCCATACCGAGATTTTACCTCCGCTACCTGCGTTGAACTCATCGTCGGAGATAAGTCCGTGGCGTGGGTCCGACGAGTTGTTGGCAGGAATACCGTGGTCGAGGCTCTCGCACAACGCCTGCACCTTATTGTTCCACTCGGCTGCAACATAAGGGCTCTGCACCTTGGTAATCAAGATGTGGCGCACCTTGTCCTTAACGATAAACTCAATCTGCTGATCGGTCAAATCGGCTGGCGAAGCGTATGACTTGCTAAACACATTGCCATTATAGGTACTCTTATTACTACCACTTTCGCGAGCAGGAAGTGCCTGGTGTGACGAGTAGAGCATCAAACCCGCAATCTCCTCCAACGAGAGTTGCGAAGCCAAATCCTCGGCACGCTCCTCGGACGAAAGCCGCCAATCCTCGTATTTGTCGAGTTTGCCGTTGCGGTTGAGGTCTTTGAACGCAAAGCCGTCAACCTCCAAAATCTTGACACCCGAATTTTGGTTGTAGCCGAGAGTGCGACCGCCCTGCTGGCGAATCTCTACGTAAGGACCCAAATCTAACTTTTCCCACTTCGGTTGTGCCGAGAGGGAGATAGTTGGAAAGATAAGTGCCAATATGCAAATAATTGAATGCTTCACCTTTTGCGATGGAGCGACATGCAATTTTCTTGGTAATGTTGTGTTTGGTGTCATATTACATCTTTGTTATATAAAATTCGTTGTTCGACTCAGTAACAGCGAGCGAAATAGGGGCGGTGATAGAGAGAAGATGCAACGCAGACTTCAAATCCTCGTTCTGCAACTCTCCCGTATAAGGGATATCCTCGATGTCGCTGTGCATATTGATCTTCACATTGTACTTGTGCTCAATCTGCTTAATAACAAATTTGAGAGGCAAACGAGAGAAGGTAAGCTGCTTATTCATCCAACTTATCGAATTCTCGGTATTAACAACGTGCTTCGATACACTCTTTACCTTGTCATCAACTCGCAACTCATCTCCCGGTTTGAGCATATAAGATTGAGCGTCAATTTTTGCTTCGAGTTTACCCGTGTGGAGAGTTACGATTGCCAACTTATCCTCTGCATAAGAGTTGATATTAAAACTTGTTCCGTGTACGATGTAACTATTGTCGCCAGCAGTAACTGTAAAACGCTTGTCACTCTTGGCTACATCGAAGTAGGCCTCTCCATCGAGCATTACATTTCGTGCAGTAGCGTTGTAATCGGCACTCAAAGTAAGACGAGAGTTCTGATTAAGAGTAATCTGCGTACCGTCAACGAGAGCAATGTGTAGAGGCGCGTCTTTTGGAGCGCAGTACTCCAAAGTAGAAACAAGACTTTCGATGGGAGAACTCTCTGCAACGAGTTGTTCAGCATTATTTGCATTGTTATAACTGATTGAGAAACCCAAAACAATCGCAACTACGGCTACCATCGAACTGATGGCGGCAATCTGCCAACGATTTTTGAGTTGTGGCAATAGTGCAACCTTGCGTGGAGCCTCCTTCTTGAACGCCTTGTTAATTACTCGCTTGCTAAAATTCTCCGCCTGCGCAGTGCGCTGCGACTCCAACTGCTCGATAGCACGAACGGTGGTGCGGAAACGCTCCGCATTTTGTTTTGATGATTTAACCCACTCAGCAAGATAGACTGCCTCGCTATTCGAGAGCGTTCCGCTTGTGTACTTGCGAATGAGAATTTCGATATTTACATCCCAGTTTGACATATTTTTTCTGATTTTTTGTTTGCAATTTTACTGTTTACAACAGTATAGACACAGAAAAAGAAAAACCCGAACCTGTTTTGTGAAAAAAGTGGCGATTTTTTGCAAAAATTAGACCAAACTCTCGAAATTTTACCTAATTTTGCCCCAGACACAAGCCGGAAATGAAGAGCAAATTCACATATTCGGAGGAGGAAATTCGTGAGTTAATTCATTGCAATTACTCTCGTATTATTGCCTATATCCGCAAACTCCTCGGCAAGCAGACGCAGGTTTGTGATGCCGAAGATTTGTTCCAAGATGCGCTCTGTCAATTCATCGAAAAAAGAGCCGATATTACGACCGATAAGGCGGCAGGATATCTATTCCGAATTGTCCGAAACAGAACACTAAATCATCTTACTCGCAACAAACTCGACAAGTTGGCAGTCCATACTGATGATTATGCTGCTTCGGCTTGGGATACACTCGCAATGTTGGACTATGAAGGAACAATAGAAACGAACGAAAAGCCTGTTGATATTGTTGGCATAGAGGATATTATCGGATATTCTGACACCTTCTCGCCTCGAATGCGAGAGATATTCTATTTGAGCCGCATCGAAGGTCTTACACATCGTGAAATAGCAGAGCGATTGCAGATATCCACTCGTATGGTCGAGCGCTATTTACAACAGTCAGTAATAGAATACCGAAGGTTCTTTGGGCTCAACTCTCACGACTCGAAAAATAGTTAAGATAACAGTATTGACACTATATCAAACACGAAGTTATTATGAAAAAACTAATTATCCTTGTTAGCGTACTCTTTGTAGTGATTAATGTATCTGCACAGTCAAATAAGACTACGGATCTTAATTATGTAAATGCGACAGAACTCACAATACTTGGAAAGTTGTGCGAGACCACAAATCCATACCACCGTATGGAGGTTCAGAATATTAAGGGCATATCGACAGCAGAGAGTAATTTGCTCAAAATGGCTTCGGGTTTGGCTATCGCATTCAAGACTAATGCGTCGGATATTTATGTTAAGGCTACTTATGGTGACAATTGCAGATGGGATGCTTATTCTCCGCTTGCATCAACATCAGGTTTTAACCTCTTTATTAAAAATGAGAAGGGTGTGTGGACGTGGGCTGCATCAAAGGCTCGCAGACTGCCTCCATTCAAAGAAAATCGCGAGCAGATGAATCAACCATTGGGCATTATTAGCGGTTTGGTAGAGGGCGAGAAGGAGTGCATTATATATCTTCCTCTCTACTCGGAACTTACAGCGCTTGAAATAGGCGTCAATGCAAATGCCTCTATCGAGAAGTTGACCAATCCATTCCGCTACAACATCGCAGTGTTTGGCTCAAGTTTTACTCACGGTAAGAATGCTTCAGGTGCGGGTTTGACTTGGCCTGCATTTCTCTCTCGTTCTACCAACTTGCACCTCTGTTCCTTCGGTATGTCGGGTAATAGTAAGTTGCAGCCTTATCTTGGCGAGGCATTCGGTGAAACCAAGGCTGATGCATTGATTTGCGATGCATTCTCTAACCCAACAATAGATGAAATCGGTGAGCGTATTCGTCCATTTATTGAGTCTGTACACAAGGGTAACCCTAATATGCCTATTATTTTTATAAGCACCATTTATCGTGAAAACCGTAACTTCCGTCCTGCATACGAGAAGAAGGAGCAGGAGACTGCCGACTATGTGGAGAAGATTATGGCCGAGATAGTTAATGAGTATAAGAATGTTTATTTTGTCAATGTACCTAACCAGACAGGTACGGACCACCTAACCTCTGCCGATGGTATTCACCCATACTCATATGGTTATCACCGTTGGGCGCAGTCTATCGAAAAGCCAATTATGAGAATTCTCAAAAAGCACGGCATTAAGTAAAATCGTTTTTACTGCATATAAAAAGAGTAAAACCAAACTAAAATTAATCAAGATATAAACTATGAAAAAACTGATTCTTTGGTTTGTTGCCGTAGCGTTGGCAACATCGGCATTTGCCCAGAAGAAGATGGAAATGATGTCGTGGGACGAGGCTTATGGTAAGGCTGATGAGGTATTGAAGACTCTCACACTTGACGAGAAGGTCGAGATGACACAAGGCCACAACAGATTCTTCCTTCCGGGTGCGCCAGCAAAGGGTCTGCCACACGTATATACGGTAGATGCTTCGGCAGGTGTGCGCATCAACAACAGATTGACCGATTTAAACGAG